>CAXYJY010000023.1:0-106744 GCA_964277755.1 uncultured Hymenobacter sp. | reverse complement strand
CGGAGAGGGGGCCGGGGGGTGAGGCGTCCACGTTAGGGTTATCTAGGCAGGAAATCCCTTAGCCAGCCGCGATACTCCGCTGCGTGACCTCCGAGTTGACCACCCGCCACAACCCCGTGGGGTTTTCGTCGCGCAGGGCCGGGGGCAGCAGGGTCGCCGGGGCATCCTGGAAGGTGACGGGCCGGGCAAAGCGCTTGATGGCGTAGGTGCCGACCGAGGTGCTGCGGGCATCGGTAGTGGCTGGGAAGGGCCCGCCGTGCGTCATGGCCGGGCTCACTTCCACGCCCGTGGGCACGCCGCCGAACAGCAGCCGGCCGCATTTTTCGCGCAGGGCGTCGGCCAGGGGCGCGGCGTGCGCCAGCTCGGCGGGCGTGCCCCACAGCGTGCAGGTGAGCTGCCCGTGCAGCGCCTCGATGGCGGCTTGCAGCTCGGCTTCGTCTTGGTAGGTGACGACCAGCGTGAAGGGGCCGAAGACCTCCTTTTGCAAATCGGCATCTTGCAGCCACTCGGCGGCGGTGGTGCGGGCCAGGCCGGGGCCGCCTTCCAGCTCGTGCGCGGTGGGCTGCACCAGCGTTTGTACGGCCGGATGCTGCACCACGCCCGCCAGGTTGCGGTAGTAATTATCAGCCAAGCCGGCGTTCAGCATCGCGGCGGGCGCGGCGGCCTTTAGGGCGGCTTCTAGCTCGGTGATGAAGGTAACCGTGGCGTCGCCCTCGGGCACGAACAGCAGGCCGGGGTTGGTACAAAACTGCCCCACGCCCAGCAGCACCGACTGCGCCGCCTGCTTGGCCAGCGCGGTGGGCTCGGCCGCTAGGCGTTCGGGCAGAATGATGATGGGGTTAACGCTGCCCATCTCGGCATACACCGGAATGGGTACCGCCCGCCGCGCCGCCAAGTCGAACAAGGCCTTGCCGCCACCAAACGAGCCCGTGAACGCCACGGCCCGCGCGGCGGGGTGTTGCACCAGCTCGGCGCCCACTTCCTGCCCACCTTCCACGTGCTGAAACACGCCGGCCGGCAAACCGCATTGTGCCGCCGCCTGAGCAATGGCGCTGGCTACCAGCGCCGAAGTGCGCGGGTGGCCGGGGTGGGCCTTGTACACCACCGGGCAGCCAGCCGCCAGCGCCGAGGCTGTGTCGCCGCCCGCCGTAGAGAAGGCCAGCGGGAAATTGCTGGCCCCGAACACCACTACCGGCCCGATGGGCAGCAGCAGCCGGCGCAAGTCGGGCCGGGGCAGGGGCTGGCGGTCGGGCAGGGCCGTGTCGATGGTGGCCTCGGCCCAATAGCCGTCGGCTACGAGGTCGGCAAACTGGCGCAACTGGCCCACCGTGCGGCCCCGCTCGCCGGTGAGGCGGGCCAGGGGCAGGTGGCTTTCAGCGCTGGCTGTTTGCAGCAGCTCATCGCCCAGGTTTTCGATGGCCGTGGCAATGGCCCGTAGGAAACCAGCCCGGACGTCGCCCGGGCTGGTTTTGTAGGTAGCAAAGGCGGCAGTGGCCGCCGCAAAAACGTCGTTACTCGGCATGAACAGCGGCGGTAGCGGGCTCGGTAGTAAACGTGGGCAGCGTGGGCCGGGTAGCGATGCCGTGCTCAATGATGGCCGTGATGCGCTCGCGCTCTTCGCCCACCAACGTCAGGCGCGGGGCGCGCACATACTCGGTGCCGATACCGGCCAGCTGCTCGGCCAGCTTGATGTACTGCACCAGCTTGGGGTGAATGTCGAGCTCCAGCAAGGGCAAAAACCAGCGGTAGATAGCGCGGGCTTCTTCGATACGGCCGGCCTTAGCCAGGCGGAAAATGGCCACCGTCTCGGCGGGGAAAGCGCAGACCAGGCCGGCTACCCAGCCGTGCGCGCCCATCAGCAGGGCTTCGAGGGCCAGGGTATCGACGCCGCCTAGAATGTGCAGGCGGTCACCGTAGCGCGTCACCATGCGCGTCACGTTCGAGATGTCGCGGGTCGATTCCTTTACCGCCTCAATGTTGGGGCAGGTGTCGAGCAGCTCGTCAAACATCTCCAACGTTACCAGTGTCTTATAATCGACCGGATTGTTGTAAATCATGATGGGCAGCGGGGTGCTCTGGGCCACGGCCGTGAAGTAGGCCACCGTTTCGCGGTGGTCGGTGGGGTAGCGCATGGCGGGCAGCAGCATCAGGCCGGCCGCGCCGATTTCCTGGGCTTCCTGGGCACGCTGTACCGCCTCGCGGGTCGAGCCCTCGGCAATGTTGAGTACCACGGGCACCCGGCCTGCCACGTACTCGATGGTACGGCGCGTAAGGTCCTGCTTCTCAGCCGTGCTTAGCACGCTCGACTCGCCCAGGGTGCCGCCCAGAATGATGCCATCAACGCCGGCCGCCAGCTGGGCGTCCACGTTCCGGAAGAAGGTGTCGAAATCCAGGCTGCCATCCTGGTGAAATTTGGTCGTGAGGGCAGGAAATACGCCGTTCCAGTTAATCATGGGGAGAAATGCTTTTCAGGCAAAAGTATCGGACCCATTCGGCGAAAACTCCCACCAGATTAGTGAGAACTAATACTAAATTGACGGTTAGCCGCGGCGTGGCGCGGCATGGGCTTAATATAGTACCGTTACGGCAGTGTTTTTGGTCAGAATAAGCTTAGGCTCGGCTACGATTGCATCAAAGGTCACCCAGCCGCCGACCAGCCTGCCGCCCGAATAGCGGATGCTTAGCCTGCCCCACCACCTGCGAGCTGTAAATGCCGTGGTGCCCCGAAAACAAATACGCCACCACGCAAGCCAGCCCCAGGTATACGCCCGCCCGCGCCCCAAACAGCTCCAGCCCCATGAGCAGGCAGGCCAGCGGCGTGTTGGCCGCGCCCGCAAACACGCCCACAAAGCCCATGCCCGCTAGCAGGGCCACCGGCAGCGGCAGCACGCCCGCCAGCACCGAGCCCAGCGCCGCCCCGATAAAAAATAGCGGTGTCACCTCGCCGCCCTTGAAGCCCGCGCCCAGCGTGAGGGCCGTGAGCAGGAGCTTCAGCGCAAAATCCTGCCCGCCCAATTGGTGCTGGAAAGCTTCCACAATCACCGGCACGCCCAGGCCTGCGTAGCGCATGGTGCCTAGCCCCCACATGGCCAGCGCCACCAGCGTGCCGCCTACTACCGGCCGCAATGGTGCGTAATTTATGCGCTTGAATAGGCTTGTAAACCAGTGCGTGAGCCCGGCAAACGCCCGCGCCGCCAGCCCAAACAGCGCCCCCGCCAGCAGCGTAGCGCCCAGCCCGGCCGCCGTGAGTGGCAGCGCCGCCAGCGCGGGGTAGGGCGTGTGCCCCACGCCCCAGGCCCGCGTGACTACGTCGGCCACTGCGGCCGCCAGAAAGCTGGGCAAAATGGCCTCATAGCGTATTTGGCCCAGTAAAAAAACTTCCAGCCCAAACACCGCGCCCGCTAGCGGCGTGCCGAACACCGACGCAAACCCCGCGCTCATGCCCGCGATGAGCAACAGCCGGCGCTCGCGCCGGGGCAGCCAGCGGGCGAGTTGGTCGGCCAGCGCGCCGCCCATTTGCACGGCCGTGCCCTCGCGGCCGGCCGAGCCGCCCAGCAAATGCGTGAGCAGCGTACCACCCAGCACCAGCGGCACCAGCCGCAGCGGGATGGTGGCGCTGGAGGCGTGTATCTCATCCAGAATGAGATTATTACCCTTCACCACGCCGTTGCCCAGGTAGTGGTAGGCCAGGCCCACTAGCAGGCCGCCCACGGGCAGTAGCGCCAGCACCCACGTGTGGGCTTCGCGCCAGCGCGTCACTTCCTCCAGCGCCACCAGAAAGCCCGCCGAGGCCGTGCCCGCCAGCGCGCCCACCAGGCTGGCCAGTAGCAGCCAGCGCGCCGTGAATGTCGTGGTAGAAGTCAGCGCCCGCCGACGCATTGAGAAAAAGGAAAGAAAAACAGCCACGACACGAAGTAACGCGCTGAGGGGTGTTGCGGCGCACAAAAAAGACCCGGCTGGCGGGCCGGGTCTCTTCTAAAAAGGTGAATGGGAAAGGTAGTCAGCTAGTATGCTGGCTAATTGCCGGACTGGTATAATAAGGACTTATACCGAAGAAAGCACCAGCTAAGGAAGATAGATGAAGGACTGCTAATTACTGTTAATCAAGGTACTGTCTTAGCGGTCGCCGCCGGCTTTCACGAAGCGGGCGGTGAGGCCCGTGCTGGCATCGCGCAGGAAATACACGCCGCCCGGCAGGCCGCTCACGTCGAGCTGCTGCTGCTGGCTGGCCGCGATGTCGGCCGCCTGCACCTGCTTGCCCTGCTGGTCAAGTACGGACAGGTGCGTACCGGCCGGGCCGCTCACGTGCAGGGTGTGCGTTGCCAGGGTAGGGTAGGCGGTAAGGCCAGCCAGCAGCCCGGTTTCTACTACTGCCACGGGGCTAAAGCTCTCGCTACCATCGAGGTCTACCTGGCGCAGGCGGTAGTAGTGCCGGCCCGCCGCGGCGGCATCGGCAAACTGGTAGGCGTGCCGCTGGGTGCTGCTACCCGCGCATTTCACCTGGCCCAGCGAGCTAAACCCATCGGCCAGGCTCTCGGCGCGCTGCACCTCGAAGTAGTCGGCGTTGCGCTCCGAGGCGGTTTCCCACTGCAAGGCCACGCCGGTTTTGGTGGCTTTGCCCAGAAAGGCGGTGAGCTGCACGGGCAGCGGCGCTACGCTACCATACACGGCATACACGTCTACCGAATAATTCGTGTTCAGCACCGACCCGGCGTCTAGCTCTACTTGGTCAAACGCCTGGGTGGCTTTGAACGCAATCTGTTGGGAGCTAGGGTCATTGGGCGCAACTGTGACCTGCACGAGCGACGGATTACTCATGGCAAGAGTTTGAACTGGGTTGTCCGGGTTCTGGGCCTTGGTCGAGAAAGTCCGCAGGCTCATGCCCCCCAGCACCGAAGCTAGCGAAGTGCTCGATTTGATAATCAGCGTACCCTGCTGGCCTGCCTGCACGGCTGTTGGAAACGTCACGCGCAGCGCGGCCCCGCCCACCAGGCCGGGGTTTACCTGGGCCGAGGTAGCGAGCAGGTCATCCACCGCCAGCTCGGGCGAGGTGGTGCGGAACGTCCGGTTGTCCTGATAGCTGCGGGCCTGCATCTGGCTCTGAGCCATGCTGGAGCCAGCGGCAAGGCTAGCAAATAGAACGCTGAAAAAAAAGCGACGAAAGAAGGTAGAGTTGTACATAGCGGAGGAGAATATTAGGCTACACTCCAGCTTTTACAAACTCGTTGCCAAACTTGGTTTTATTATAAATATGCTATTACCTAGCAATAAAGTTTTACAAACCACCTGAAATTGCGCATGAGTTAAGCTCAACTGTCTCTGTCTGGGAAAGTATTATTCATTTGGGAGCCTTATTTTGGGACGAATGCGTTAGTTTCTTATCTGAACGGACTGGCTTTCTAGGCGAGCGTCCGAAACCGACGCAGCCGCAGTGAGTTTGTCAGCACCGACACCGAGCTGAGCGCCATGGCCCCGGCCGCCAGCATGGGCGACAAGAGCCAGCCTGTGGCTGGGTATAATAAGCCGGCTGCAACAGGAATTCCTATGATGTTGTAAACAAAAGCAAAGAATAAGTTCTGTCGAATGATTTTCATCGTCTGCCGCGAGAGGGCAAGGGCGGTAGCTACCCCTTGCAGGTCGGCCCGCATGAGGGTGATGGCGGCGGCAGCCAGGGCCACATCGGTGCCCGTACCCATCGCAATACCCACGTCGGCCAGGGCCAAGGCGGGGGCGTCATTTACACCATCACCCACCACGGCCACGGTGTGGCCCTGAGCACACAGTTCTTGTACTTTGGCGGCTTTATCCTGAGGTAGTGTCTGGGCAAAGTACTGTTTGATGCCCGCCTGGCGGGCCACTGTTTCGGCGGTTTGCGCATTGTCGCCGGTTAGCATTATTACAGTAATTTTTTGTGCCTTCAACGTTCGTACGGCGGCGGCCGAAGTAGGACGAATCTCATCGGCCAGGCCGAGTACGGCCGCCACTTGGCCGTCGAGGGCTGCATAGAGCACCGTGCGGGCACTGGCTAGGAGTGCCGCAGCGGCTTGCTGCGCCTTGGTGGGCAGCAGTATGCTCGCCTCACGCAGCAGCCGCTCATTGCCGATGAGCACGGCCCGGCCCTGCACGGTGGCCACCGCACCCTGGCCTGGTATCGCCCGAAAGCTAGTGGCCACCCATGTGGGAGTCTGTTGGCTTTCGGCGTAGCGCACTACGGCGGTGGCCAGCGGGTGCTCACTCTGGCGCTCTGCAGCGGCCAGCAGCGGCAGCAGGTCGGCGTTCAGGAAGCCGGGCAGCGGCACGAAATCAGTTACTTCAGGCTCGCCTTTAGTGAGGGTGCCAGTTTTGTCGAGTAGCACGATATCAACCTGGTAGGCTTTTTCCAGCGCCTCGGCATTGCGAAATAAAATGCCGTATTCGGCCCCCTTGCCGGTGCCCACCATGATGGCCGTGGGTGTGGCCAGCCCCAGCGCGCATGGGCAGGCAATAATCAGCACCGACACGAAAGCCGTGAGCGCCATTGGCAACCGCGAGCCTGCTGGCCCCAGCACCAGCCAGCCTACTAAGGTCAACAGCGCCAGCCCGATAACTACCGGCACGAACACGCCACTTACCCGGTCAGCCAGTTGCTGAATAGGCGCGCGGCTGCCCTGGGCATCGCTCACGAGCTGCGTTACCTGGGCCAGCACGGTATCGCCCCCCACCTTGGTCACGCGAAAGCGAAAAGCACCAGTCTTGTTAATGGTTGCGCCAAAAACAGCCGCGCCCACGGTTTTTTCCACCGGCAGGCTTTCGCCGGTGAGCATGCTTTCGTCGAGGGTCGAATGGCCTTCGATGAGCTCGCCATCGGTAGCCACCTTTTCGCCGGGGCGCACGGCCAAAAGGTCGCCGGGTCGCAGGTTGGCCACGGGCACGTCCTCTTCGCGGCCGTTGGGTAGCACCCGGCGAGCGGTTTTGGGTTGCAGGTTCAGCAGGGTCTTGAGAGCGGCCGAAGTTTGCTGCTTGGCGCGTTCTTCCAGTACTTTACCTAGTAAAATGAGGGCGATAATCGTCGCCGTAGTGTCGTAGTACACGGCCGGTGCGATATCATGCTGGCGCAGCCAGCCGGGGGCCAGCGTAGCCGCCAGGCTGAACGCAAACGCCGCGCCCGTGCCCACGGCCACCAGCGTATCCATGCTGGCTGTGCCGTGGCGCAGCCCCCGCCAGGCCGCCGCGTAAAACCCGCCCCCGCCGAACAGCAGCACCGGCAGTGTGAGCAGTAGCAAAACGTAGTTGAGCGCCGGCTCGGACACTTGGTGCATCAGCGCAGGCCACAGCATCAGCATACTCAGCGGCATGATGACGGCCGCCAGTCCGGCCGCTACCCAAAAGCGGTGCTTGAGGTGCCGGTAGGCCAGCGCGCGGCGGGCGTCCAGCTCTTCCTCGGTTGCCTCAAGGGGCTCAGTAGTGGCTTCTGAGGTAGCGACAAGCGGCGGCGCGGCGGCTTCGGCTACTTGGTAGCCAGCGGCTTCCACGGCAGCTTTCAGGCGGGCGCGGTCGGTGAGGCCAGGCGCAAAGGCGATGGTGGCTTTTTCGGTGGCCAGGTTCACCTGGGCGCTTTGCACGCCGGGCGTTTTTTTGAGGGCGCGCTCTACGAAGTTGGCGCAGGAGGCGCAGGTCATGCCCTCGATGGCGAGGGTCGCCGTTTCGACGGGGCCGGGCGCGGGCGCGGCGGGGGGCGTTAGGTTAGGAGGGAAGGGCTGCATGAAAAAGCGCGGCGAGTAGTAGGCATTCGCCCGGCGCTGGTCTTAGTAACAGCAAAAGTGGCCCAATTGGCCCCGCCAAGCCGTGCATAATTGCGGAGCCCGGCCCCCAAGATTCCGGCCCCGTTCTTTGCGCGCATGTCCGATTTTCGCCTGCAAGTGTTTGCCGCCGTAGCCCGGCACCTGAGCTTTACCAAGGCCAGCCAGGAGCTTTTTATCTCGCAGCCCGCCGCCACCAAGCACCTGCACGAGCTCGAAAAACAGTACGGCCAGCGCCTGCTGGCCCGGCACGGCAGCCGCGTGTCCCTCACCGAGGCCGGCCGTCTGCTGCTAGCCCACGCCGAGGCCGTGGCCGCCGCCGAGCAGCAGCTCGACGACCAGCTCCTGGCCCTGCGCGACCCCGCCGAAACCGTGGGCCGCCTGCGCCTCGGGGCCAGCACCACGCTCAGCCAGTACGTGCTGCCGGCCTGGCTGCCCGCTTTCCAGCGGCGCTACCCGCAGGTGCAGCTGACGCTGCTAAACGTTAACTCCGAGCGCATTGCCGGGGCGCTGCTGCGCGGCGAGCTGGATTTAGGCTTCGTGGAGGGCCGCGCCAAAAGCCGCGACCTGCACTACGAGCTGCTGATGCCCGATGAGCTGGTGGCCGTGCGCCGCGCCACGCTGGCCGGCCCGCCGCCCGCACCCCTGCCGCTGGCCGAGGCGCTGACCCACCCGCTGGTATTGCGCGAGCGCGGCTCGGGCACGCTCGAAGTGCTGGAGTTTGCCCTGCGCGCGCACAAAATCAAGTTCAGAGAGTTGAAAATAGCCTTTCACCTCGACAGCACCGAGGCCATCAAAGGCTACCTCGAAGCCGCCCCCGAGGCGCTAGGCTTCATGTCGCGCCAGGCCCTGAAGCGCGAGCTCGCGGCTGGCCTGCTCGAAATAGTGCCCGTGGCAGGGCTGGAACTGCCCCGGCAGTTTGAAGCCGTGTGGGTGCAGGGGCAGCCGCTGACGCGGGCGGCGCAGCGGTTTTTGAGCTTCGCGCAGCGGCAGGCGGCGCAGTCACTATAACTTCTGGTTATTGGGAATAATAATTAGTAATTATCTATTAAATAGCATGTTGCGTAATTTTGGGGGCAATTAAACACACCTCGTTCCCATGTCCACTCTCCCCGAAAATACCCCGCCCACTACCGACCTGCCTACCGGCTACTTTCGCGCTTTTCATACGCCCCGCCTGGTTTTCGGGCACGTCGTTACGCTACGCCAAGTGGCATTTGGGGAGCTACTGGTCTTTTGCCTCACGCCTTGGGCGTCGCCGCCCATCGCGCTGGCGCTAGGTTTGCTGCTGGCCCAAACGGTCGGCAACCCATTTCCTACTCAGGCCAAAGCGCTTACTCACAAACTACTGCAACTTTCGGTCGTGGGCCTGGGCTTTGGCATGAATGCCCATGCCGCCGTGCAGGCCGGCAAGGAAGGTATTCTGTTCACGGTCGTGTCCATTTTTGGCACGCTGGTTTTGGGCTTTCTGGTGGGCAAGTGGCTGGGGCTGAGCCGCCACGTAGTGCACCTTATTTCGTGCGGCACTGCTATTTGCGGGGGCTCGGCCATTGCGGCCATCGGGCCGGTGCTGCGGGCCAAAGACGAGGAAATGTCGGTGGGCCTGGGCACGGTGTTCGTGCTGAATGCCATCGCATTGTTTGCCTTCCCGGCCATCGGCCATGCCCTGCACCTGAGCCAAAACCAGTTTGGCCTGTGGTGCGCCATCGCCATCCACGACACCAGTTCGGTAGTGGGCGCGGCGGCGGCCTACGGCAACCAGGCCCTCGAAATAGCCACCACCGTAAAGCTGGCGCGGGCGCTCTGGATTATCCCGGTGGCCCTTGGCACCGCGCTGGCTTTCAAGCAAAAAGGCGTCAAAATCACGGTGCCCTACTTCATCTTCGGCTTCATCGGGGCCATGCTGGTCAACACCTTCGCCCCGGCCTACGTGCCGGCCGCCGCCAAGCTCGGCCCGGTGCTGGTGGCGCTGGCTAAAATTGGCCTCACGGTGACGCTCTTTTTTATCGGGGCGGGGCTGTCGGGCCGGGTGGTGCGCTCGGTGGGCGTGCGGCCCTACGTGCTGGGTATTGTGCTGTGGGTCAGCATTTCGGCGGCCTCGCTCTACGTCATTTTGCACGCGGTGTAGCGCCCTACTGCGGCACGCGGCAGCGCTCTATCTGGCGGGCGTGGTAGCGAAAGCGCAGCCAGCCAATCAGCATAAATACCGCCGCCGCGCCCAGCGCCCCGAAGCCCAGCGCGTGCGCCCGGTGCGGCTCCAGCTGCAACAAGGCCAGCCCGAAGCCCACCAGCGCCAGGCTGGTCCGCACATAGGTCAGTAGCGTGCGCTCGTTGGCGAGGCGGGTGCGGGCGGCGGCCAGCTGCTGCTGGTCGTAGGGTGGGAGGGAACTCACGGGCAGCTACTTAACTAAAAATCTTGACTTGCTCGCCCTTGCGCTTGGTGCGCAGGTGCTGACGGATAATCTGCTGAATGTCTTTATTATCAGCGTAGGGCTTCACCGCGTCACGGAAATCAGTCAGCTTGCGCGCCGTAAACGTTTCATCGACGTAGCCGAAGCCCACGTAGCGGCCATTCTCAACCACTACCAGCGACTTCTCCTCGGCCCGGCGGCCGGGGCCGATTACCACGAACGACTCGTGCTCGTAGGTGATGCTGTCGATGGCCTCGTCTACGCGCAGGTTGTAGGTTTCGGGGGCCTCCTGGCCCACGCACGCACCCTGGCAGCGATGCACCTGGTAGTCGAAGCACGCGCCCTGCGTTTTGTAGAGGCCGCACAGCTTCTGGCACAGGTTATACTTCGCAACCTTGTGGTAAAGAAAGCCTTGCGCCTTGTACTGGTTGCCGAGCGCGATAATGGGAATCTCCGAGTTGCGGGCATCGGCGCGGCCGTAGTAGAGGCGCTTGTAGCCGTTTTCGTCGGTTTTGAGGTAGATGCCAGCCGGAAACACCGAGCGCCGCTGCGCCCGGTTATACGCCGGCTTCAGCTGCTTGATGAGGTGCGACTCGTAGAGCAGCGCCACCAGCTCCGAGCCGGTCAGCTCCCAGGTGATGTCGGCGATGGAGTTCTTGAAATCCAGGCTCTTGCGTGACTTCACATCTACCGCGAAGTGCTGCTGAATGCGCTTGTAAATGTTGATGCTCTTGCCCACGTAGATAACCTCCCCCGCCTCGTTGTGGAAGTAGTACACGCCCGTTTCCTGCGGCAGCGAGGCCACCTTCTGAGGCGTGATGAGCGGGGGCAAAAGCGCCGTTTTGATGGCCTCGGCCACGGTCGTGACGCGGCGGGCACTGGGCTTTTTGGTGGCGGGCGTGGCCGAGCGGCCGGCGGGGGCCAGGGCATCCACGCGGGCCAGGGCGTCGGCGTCGGTGGCCTCGGCATTCTCGGCGTCCTGGGTTATTTTGAGCAGGCGGCCGAAGAGGATGGCGGTAGCCTCAGCGTCGCCGGCGGCGCGGTGCCGGCCGTTGAGCGGGATGCCGATATTCTGGCAGAGCTTGCCCAGGCTGTAGCTCGGCTGGCCGGGTATGAGCGAGCGCGAGAGGCGCACGGTACACAGCGTTTTGCGCGAATAATTGTAGCCGAGGTCGGCAAATTCCTTTTTCAGAAACGAGTAGTCAAACCGCACGTTGTGGGCCACGAATACGCAGCCTTCGGTCATCTCCACCACCTTGCGCGCTACCTCGTGGAAGCGCGGCGCATCGGCCACCATATCGTTGGTAATGCCCGTGAGCTGGGTGATAAACGGCGGAATGGCCCGGCCCGGATTTATTAAAGTAGTATAGGAATCAACCACTTGCTGGCCGTCGTGCACAAAAATGGCTAGCTCCGTGATGCGGTCGTTGGCGGGCTGGCCACCGGTGGTTTCAAGGTCAATTATCGCGTACAAGGGCGGCGGGAGTTCGGGGAGCTATGCTAACAAAGTTAGGGGCGGGGTTGGTTGCATGGCGCGGTAAACCGCGCTTGGCGAGTGACACAAAAAAAACCCGCCGAACCGGCGGGCTTTTTTTCGAATAAGCTTAAGCAGTTGCTTAGCTGTTCTTGTTCTGCGACAGCCAGTTCTTGGCTTGCAGCACGGCGTCGTGCTGCTGCTGGAATACCGTTTTGGCGCCGGCCGGAATATCTTGGGCCGAGAGGGCAGTTTCGTAGGCCTTCAGGGCCGTGGCTTCGCCGGTTTCGGCGGCTTCGAGCACCGACGAGTCGCTGCCGCCGGTGAAGGCCGACTTGATGTTAATCCAGCCGCGGTGCACGGCGGCGGCGGCATCGGTAGCTACGCTTTCGATGGTCGTTTCTTTTTTGGCCTCAATGCCGTACTGCTTGGCGTAGCCTTCGAGGTCCGACACGAAGCCGGCGCGCTGCTGGGCAAACTGGCTAAGTTTCGACTTCAGCTCGGGGCTGCTTACTTCTTCGGCAGCTTCCTGGTAGCCTTTGGCCGAAGTGCGGTTGAGGTTGAGAATGTCGGTGAAAGCGCGGGTGATGGTTTCGTTGGCCATGACTTGGAAAGGAAATTTAAAAGGAAAAAGAGTGGCGGCAGTTGCGCCGTTGGTGTTCCTTGTACGCGGCCTTGTAGCGAGCGGCTGACTTTGCGGCGTGCAAAATTTTGGCCTTAAAGTACCGTGCAGCTTAGGCGCGGCGCGGCTGCGGCATGGGCGGCAGCTTAGGCTCGGGCGCGAGCGGCGGGCGCTTGCCGCGCACCTGGTCCCAGAGCTTGGCCACGAAGCCCCGGTCATCGCTCGGGTCTTTGTGGGTGGCCTCGCCGCTGCCCACATCACCCAGCAAAAAGCCCCAGGGCTCGGTGGCCTTGTTGGCATCGAGCACTACCTTGATAACGGCCGACAGCGGCACGCTCAAAATCATGCCCGGCGTGCCCCACAGCTGCGCGCCCAGAATAAGGGCGATAATGGCCGTGAGCGGATTCAGGCTAACCTTAGAAGCCGTAATGAGCGGAGCCAGAATGTTATCCGAAATAAATTGCACCACCATAAATACCACGATAACCAGCACCCCGTGCGTGAGCGAGCCGGTTTCGACGTAGGTGATAAGGGCCGGAATGATGGAGCCCACGATGATGCCGATGTAGGGAATGACGGCCAGCACCGAGGCAAAAACGGCGAAGAAAATGGCGTACTTGACGTGTAAGGCCAGCAGCCCGATGGCATTCATAATCGACACGACCACGATAACCGTGAACAAACCCGACATGTAGCCCTGCACCACGTTCTGGATATTATCGACGGTGTGCAGCACCACGGTGCGCTTGTCGGGCTCCACGAAGCGGAACATGAACTGCCGCAGGTGGTCGCGGTAATACAGGAAGCAGAAAATGTATATGGGCACTAGCGTCACGGTACTCAGCACGCCCAGGGTGGTGTTGAGCGTGGAGCCCAGGTACTTACTCGACTGCTTTTGCAGGGCCGTGAGCGACGAGTTGATGACCTCGTCGTGGCTCATGGGCTGGAAGTGGAAGCGCTGGGCCAGCTGCTGCTGCGTCTGGTCGAAAAGTACAACCAGCTTGCTCTGGATGAGCGGCAGCTCGCCGCGCAGCCCTACTATCTGGGTGCCGAAAAACGTGAACAGCCCCGCCAGCCCCAGCACTATCAGCAGGATGGAGGTGAAAATAGCCAGCATCCGGGGCCAGCGCCACTTTTCGAGCTTGGTCACGAGCGGCATCAGCAATAGGCTCAGCAAGATGGCGTAGACGAGCGGTAGCAGCAGGTCGTCGAGCTTGTGCAGCACGAACACCAGCAACGATACCCCAATGAGCAGAAATGTATAGTGCACCACGGCCGGCTGCTTTATCTCGGTAGGGGCATGGTTGAACGACTGGCCGGGCAGATTGCGCGGCTGGTTGAACGGGTTGGGCGGGGGCAGCATGTAGAGTTTTGAATTAGGAGTTTTGAGTTATGAGTTGTGCCTGCCGCGTGAACCTTGCGGCGCTGACCGGGGTTGAAAACCCAACGCTATTGGCACCAATAAACTAATTAAACTGGCAAGCGCAGGTTGATTAACGCCGCATTAAGCGTTACTTTTACCGAATAACTGCCCTCCCATACGGATTTCAGGCGCGCGTAGCTAAGCGCCACGCTCAGCCAGCCCGGCGCAGCCGGGCGTATCCGTTAAATCCTAAAAATCCGTTTGAATCTGCGATGAGTGAACAGCAAGTACTTGCCCCCGCCCACGGCTACACCGAAGACAGCATCCGCTCGCTCGACTGGCGCGAGCACATCCGGCTGCGGCCGGGCATGTACATCGGCAAGCTGGGCGATGGCAGCTCCTACGACGATGGTATCTACGTGCTGGTGAAGGAGGTAGTCGATAACTGCATCGACGAGCACGTGATGGGCTACGGCCGCACCATCGAGATTAAGATATCCGAAAGCAAGGTGCAGGTGCGCGACTACGGCCGGGGCATTCCGTTGGGCAAGGTGGTCGACGTGGTAAGCAAAATCAACACCGGCGGCAAGTACGACTCGAAGGTATTTCAGAAGTCGGTGGGCCTCAACGGCGTGGGCACCAAGGCCGTGAACGCGCTCAGCAATTTCTTTCTGGTGCAAAGCGTGCGCGATGGGCAGCTCAAAGCCGCCGAGTTTTCGCAGGGCCAGCTCGTGAGCGACCCGCAGCCCCAGAAAACCAGCCAGCGCAACGGCACGCTCATCACGTTTCAGCCCGACGACACGATTTTCAAGAATTACGTCTTCCGGCCCGAGTACCTCGAAAGCCAGATTCGCAATTACTGCTACCTCAACGCGGGCCTGGTCATTCACTTCAATGGCCAGAAATACGAAGCCAAAAACGGCCTCTTCGACCTGCTGAACGACAAAACCGACCCCGAGGCGCGGCGCTACGACATCATCCACCTGAAAGGGGAGGACATCGAAATGGCGCTGACCCACGGCAACGACTACGGCGAGGAGTATTACTCCTTCGTGAACGGGCAGTATACCACGCAGGGCGGCACGCACCTGGCGGCCTTCCGCGAGGCGGTAGTGAAAACCGTGCGCGAGCATTATAAAAAGGAGTACGACGCGGCCGACATCCGGGCCAGCATCATCGGGGCCATTTCGATACGGGTGCAGGAGCCGGTGTTTGAAAGCCAGACCAAGACCAAGCTCGGCAGCATCAACATGGAGCCCGAGGGCAACGACGGGCCGGTGCGCCCGGTGCGCGGCTTCATCATCGACTTCGTAAAAGAGCACCTCGACAACTACCTGCACAAAAACCCGGCGGTGGCCGAGGCGCTCAAAAAGCGCATCGAGCAAAGTGAGCGCGAGCGCAAGGACATGGCCGGCGTGAAAAAGCTGGCCAACCAGCGCGCCAAAAAAGCCAACCTGCACAACCGCAAGCTGCGCGACTGCCGCTACCACCTGGGCGAAAACGCCAAGGACGGCGCCGAGAAAGAGCAACTCACTACCCTGTTCATCACCGAGGGTGACTCGGCCAGCGGCAGCATCACCAAGAGCCGCAACGTGGAGCTGGAGGCCGTGTTCAGCTTGCGCGGCAAGCCGCTCAACTGCTTCGGGCTCAAGAAGAAGATAGTGTACGAAAACGAGGAGTTCAACCTCTTGCAGCACGCCCTCAACATCGAGGAAGGGCTGGAAGGGTTGCGCTACAACCGCGTGGTAATCGCCACCGATGCCGACGTGGACGGGATGCACATCCGGCTGCTGCTGCTCACGTTCTTCCTGCAATTCTTCCCCGACCTCGTGCGCAACGGCCACGTGTACATCTTAGAAACGCCGTTGTTCCGGGTGCGGAATAAGAAGGAAACCATCTATTGCTACTCAGAAAATGAGAAGCAGGAGGCCATGCGCAAGCTGGGCCGCAACCCCGAGGTGACGCGCTTTAAAGGGCTGGGCGAAATCTCGCCCGACGAGTTTGGCAAGTTTATCGGCGAGAATATCAAGCTGGAGCCGGTGATTTTGCAGTCCGACCGCTCGGTGCAGCAGGTGCTGGCTTACTACATGGGCAAGAATACGCCGGCCCGCCAAGAGTTTATCATCGACAACCTGCGCCTGGAAAAAGACTTGGTGACGAGCGACACGCTGCCCGAGCCCGAAATTGCGCTGGCGTAGTCAAAAACCATCAAAACCAAAACCCGCCGTTTTTCGTAGCGCCCCTTATGCCCCTTCACCACCTCATTTACGAGAGCCAAGCCACGCAGCCTTTTAGCGAAGCTGAGCTAGCCAGACTATTGCAGCAGGCCCGTGCGCACAACGATGCCAATGGCTTATCCGGCTTGCTGTTGTATGCTAACGACGGGCGCTTTGTGCAAGTGCTGGAAGGGGAGGTAGACGAGGTACACGAGCTGTATTTTATGCACATCTCGCGCGACAAGCGCCACCACCACCTCACGCTGCTGGCCGATGGCCGCCTCAGCGAGCGGCGCTTTGCCGAGTGGCGCATGGGGTTTCGGCCCGCTACGCCCGAGGCCCTGGCCGAGCTCACCGGCCACGTGAGCACGGCCGATGCTACGTTCTTGCTGCCCTCGCTGCCCCACCTGCCTAACGCGCTGCTCGATAAGCTGCTCGACTACGTGCAGTACGCGCCGGTGAACCCAGTGCTGGAGGAGGTAGCGCTTAACTAAGCCGAAATTACTGCCTGCTATGGCCCCCGTTCGCGTGCCGGACGGGGGCTTTTTTGTGCGCTGAAGCGGCTTGGTTATGGCCGGTAAGCACAAGCCCGAAGTGCTGGCGAGTAGCAAGATAGTCACCTTTTAATGCTAGCTTCAAAGAGACATTTTTATCTTGCTCTAAAATCCGGTTTTCAACCCAGTTATCCCCCAATCCCCACCCCGCATGAAGAAAAAGCTACTCCGCGCCAAGCCCGCCTACTGGGGCCTGGGCTTGCTGCTGGCCGCCGGGCTGCCCGCCGCCGCCCAGACCGGCGCGTCGTATTTCAGCGCTGATGGCGCGGCTACGCGGCTGGCCGCTGCCGCGCCGCTGGCCGGACAGCTGCGACACTACCGCGCCTACACCCTCGACCTGGCCGGCCTGCGGCGCAGTTTGGCCGGGGCGCGGCTGCGCACGGCCGGCGCGCCCATTACCCTGCTGCTGCCGCAGCCCGATGGCACCACTCAGCGCTTTGCGGTGTGGGAAGCGCCGCTGCTGGCCCCGGCGCTGGCGGCCAAAAACCCGAGCGTCCGCACCTACGGCGGGCAGGGCATCGACGACCCCACGGCCCGTCTGAGTCTGACGGTGAGCACTGCCGGCGTGCTGGCCCAGATACTCACCGACCAGCCCACCGGGGCCGTGTACCTCGAAGCGGCCAGCAAGGACGATGCCCGGCACATCGTGAGCTATTACGCCCAGGATGTGCTGCCCGGCAAGGTGAGCCCCGGCACCTGCGGCACCACCGCGCTGCCCGACGTGCCCCAGCCACCGCCCGCGCGCCCGCGCGGCGGGCCCAGCGCCACGGGTGCTAAAGCCAACGCCATCACCCAGCCCATCGGGCCCACGCTCACGGTGTACCGGTTGGTGGTGTCTACTACCAAAGAGTACAGCGCCAGCGTGCACAGCGCGGCCAACGGCACCGACTCGACCGACGTGCTGACGAACGTAGTAGCGCTGGTCAATAACGTGCGCACCATTCAGGAGCGCGACCTGGCGGTGTCGATGACGCTGGTTAACTACAAGTTTTACAATACGGTAGTAACCGGCAACTACAACCAGACCAGCGACCAGCAGATGATACAGCAAAACCGTATCAACATGGAAACGCGCTTTGGGGCTAGTTCCTTCGACCTGGGGCACCTCTTTGCCTCCAGTGGCAGCGGCCTGGCCTACGTGGGGGTAGTGGCTAACCCTAATACGGCCTCACCCTACCTGACTACCACGCCGCCCACCGTGCCCACCTCGGGCCCCAACCGCACCTACAAGGCCGGGGCCGTGTCGGGCAACCAGGGGCGTAGCAACCCGATTTCGTACTTCGCCACCAACGTGATTGCCCACGAGATGGGCCACCAGTTTTCGGCCAAGCACACCTTCAACGGGGGCTGCGCGGCCAACCGCTCGGCCGATACGGCCTGGGAGCCTGGCAGCGGCTCCACCATCATGTCGTATGCCGACGTGGGCTGCGGGGCCACCATCGAGCCCCGCGGCGATGCCTACTACCACGCCGGCTCCATCGACCAGATGCGGACTTATGTAGAAGCCATTACGGCCTCCTACGCGGCGGGCACCGCGTACAGTTCGGGTAATACGCCACCTACCATTACGGTGCCGGGCAACAAAACCATTCCGCAAGGCACGCCCTTCCGGCTCGTAGCCGATGGCAGCGATGTGAACGCGGTCGACGTGCTGCAATACAACTGGGAAGAGCTGGACACGGGCTCGCTGGCCAACGTAAACGACCCGCAAGTGGCCAATGATAATTTTCCACTGTTTCGCTCCATTTTGCCCAGCACCAGCGGGGCCACGCGCTACTTCCCGCGCCTGAGCTACCTCGGCGGCTCGCCCACGGGCAGCACCAATGCCAGCGAGCGCCTGCCCACCGTGGCCCGCACGCTCAGCTTTAAATGCACCGTGCGCGACTACCACACCGGCACCGGCGCGGCCTACAGCGCCACCGCCAGCGGCATCGTGGGCGGCGTGACGGAGAGCAGCCTCGTGACCCTGACCGTGAGCGCGGCCAACAGTACGCCCTTCGCCGTGCTGGCCCCCAACACGGCCGTGAAATGGGTGGCCGGCTCGACCCAAACCGTGAGCTGGAGCGGCGTGGGCACCAAAACCTCGGCCGTGAACTGCCAGGTGGTCAACATCCGCCTCAGCACCGACGGCGGCGCGACGTACCCCACCGTGCTGGCCGCCAACGTGCCCAACGTGGATGGCACGGGCACGGCCAGCATCGCGGTGCCGGCCAATCTGAACACCACTACCGCCCGCATCATGGTGGAGGCGGCCGATAACTACTTCTTCGATATCTCGGATACCAATTTCACCATCACTACCGGCCCCGTGGCGCTGAATCTCAGCCCCGCCAGCGGGCCGGTGGGCACGGTCGTCACGATTACCGGCGACAATTTCGGCACCTCGGCCGCTGACCTCAGCGTGACCTTTGCCAGCCTCACGGGCACGGTGGCGGGTACCATTACCAGTGTTAGCAACGGCAGTATCCAGGTGACAGTACCAGCCACCGCCCTCACCGGCTCGGTAGTGGTGACGCGCACCGGCGCGGCGGCCGGCACCAGCACGGCGGGCACCTTCAGCGTGACGCCGGTAGTGAGCAGCCTCAGCCCGACTTCGGGAGCCGAGGGCAGCGCCGTGACCATTACGGGCACCGGGTTGGGTAATGCCAGCTGGGTTTCCTTCAACGGCGTGCGGGTGCAGAGCCGCAATTTTACCAGCACCAACTACACTACCCAGCCCAATACCATCACCCTGAACGTGCCCCTCGGGGCTTCGACCGGGCCGGTAGTAGTGGCCACGGCGGGCGGCCCCAGCAATAGCACGGTGGTGTTCACCGTGACCTCGTTCAGCTTCAGCCCGCTGGCGATGAACCCACCCTCGGGCACCGGCGCGGCCAGCGAGGCCGCTAACATCGTGGCGACCCTCACGGCCGCGCCTAACACGCCGGCCGGCGCTACCCCGCTCAAGGTTAGTAGCTTGCAGGCGGGTGGGCGCCGGGCCGGGACTACCACCGTTAGCGGCAATACGCTGGTGTTCGCCCCGACCATTAGTTTCCGGGCCGGCGAGGTCGTACAGGCTACCCTCACCACGGCCGCTACCTCGGGCACCGCTGCTACCGCGCTTTCGCGGCCCTACGTCAGCCAGTTTACCACCCGCGCCCGCCAGGCTACCGGCGTGGGCACCAGCGTCGACTACACGGCCGGCGTGGGCACCCGCCCCGAAAGCATCGTGGCCGGTAACCTCAACGCCGACCCCGCGCTGGACCTCGTGATGGTGAACCGCACCGACAACACTGTGAGCGTGATGCTCAATAATGGCACGGGCACGGGCTTCGTAGCCGCCGCCGGCAGCCCCATCGCGGTGGGCACCACGCCGCTGCACACCCTGCTGGCCGACCTCGACAACGACGGCAGTCTCGACCTCATCGTAACCTGCTCCAGCGGCACCATCAACCTGCTAAAAGGCAACGGCAACGGTACCTTCACGGCGCAAACCAGCCTCACTGGCCAGGGCGCGCTCACGATGACCGCCGTGGGCGACCTCAACGGCGACGGCAACCTCGACCTGGTAACCTCGGCCGGTACCAGCACTGTGGCCCGCGCCCTCGTGAGCCTGGCCAACGTGGATGCCAGCGGCAACGGCAATTTTACTTTCACTACCACGCAGTACAATAGCCTGGAGCTCGGTACGCAGTCGGTCGTACTGGCTGATTTCGATGAAGATGGCCGCCTTGACCTGGCTACTGGCAACAACACGGCCGGCACCGTGAGCGTGCGCTTCGGCGACGGGGCCGGCGCCTTCGCGGGCAGCCTCAGCCTCACCGCCGCTGGCATCAGCCAAGTGGTAGCGGCCGACCTCACCGGCGATGGCCACCTCGATTTGGCTTCCGTCAATACCTTCGACGCTACCAACGGCCGGCCCGTGCAGTTCTGGATAGGGAGCGGCAACGGTACTTTCAGCGCATTCAGCCGGCTGGCGCCCAGCGTGTTTGCCTACACCCTGAGCACCGGCGACTACAACGGCGACGGTATCATCGACGTGATTGCGCCGCGCGCGGGCTCCAATGCCGGTGGGGTCGATATTTTCAGCTACAATGCCGCCACGGCTTCGTTTACGGGCCCCATCACCCGCAGCGCGCAGGGCGCGCAGCCCCGCCACGTGGCAGTGGCCGACATCAATAACGACCAGGCGCTGGACTTCGTGACCGCCAACTCGGTGGGCGGCAACAGCTTCAGCACGGCGCTCGGCACGGCGGGCGTAGCGCTGGCTACCGCGCCGGCCGCTGCCCGCGCGGCAGGTGAGTTGCACCTGTACCCCAACCCGGCCCGTGGCACCGTCGCGGTAGCGCTGGGTAGTGGCGCTACTACCGCGCCGCTGCAAGTGCTCAACGCGCTGGGCCAGCTGGTGCTGAGCCGCTCCGTGCTGGTCGCCGGGCAGGCGACTCAGCTGCCGCTGGCTGGCCTCGCGCCGGGCCTCTACGTGGTGCGTTGCGGCGCGCTACGGCAGCGGCTGGTGGTCGAGTAGTCGGCCTATATTAGCTTAAAAGCCCTCGCCCCGCACCGGGCGAGGGCTTTTTGGTTGTAGGGCTCATGCCAAAAGTAGTTGTCATTGCGAGCGCAGCGAAGCAATCGCATCTGTTGAGCTTGCTCGCCGGGTTCCGCTTGGGTGCGATTGCTTCGCTGCGCTCGCAATGACAATTTTTTGCAGGCCATGCTGAACAGAAAAACAGTTGGTGCTAGCTAAATTAGTGGTCCCAGTGTCAATGGCAGCTAATATTATTGGGAACTTTCCAGCGCGAACCTGCTTTTCTAAAAAGGCGATTTTCGCCCATTTTCAAGGTACTTTTGCCGGTTGACTGCCGACTTATTTACGTTTTCTCTCGTGGCTCTTTTCGATACTCCCGCCCCCGACGCTTCCGAACCCGATTATCTTCAGCCTGGCGACTCGCTGGATTTCGACCTAGGCCACCCTGCCGGTGAAGCGCTCGATGCCGCCGCCGAAACCCCGGCAAGAGAGGTCGACACCGAAGTAGCGGAGGCGGTAGATACCGCGCTTTTTGGCGAAGAAAATGAGCTAGAAACCGATGCCGACGCGCCAACCGAGGGCGAAGAAGCCGAGCCCGACTCGCCCGCCGAAGCGGCGGAAGAGGAAAGCGAGGAGGATACCAAATTCGCCCCCGGCGAGGCCGTGCACGACCTCACGAGCGTGCGCGGCATGTACCAGAACTGGTTTCTGGACTACGCTAGCTACGTGATTCTGGAGCGCGCCGTGCCGGCCGTGGAGGATGGCCTGAAGCCGGTGCAGCGCCGCATCCTGCACGCGATGAACGAGATGGACGATGGCCGCTTCAACAAGGTGGCTAACGTAATCGGCCAGACCATGCAGTACCACCCGCACGGCGATGCCAGCATCGGCGACGCGATGGTGAACCTGGGCCAGAAGGACTTGCTTATCGAAACGCAGGGCAACTGGGGCGACGTGCGGACCGGCGACTCTGCCGCCGCGCCGCGCTACATCGAGGCGCGCCTGAGCAAGTTTGCATTGGAAGTCGTCTTCAACCCCGATATTACGGAGTGGCAGATGAGCTACGACGGCCGCAAGCGCGAGCCCATCGCGCTGCCCGTCAAGTTTCCGCTGCTGCTAGCGCAGGGCGTGGAAGGTATCGCGGTAGGCCTGAGCACCAAGATTATGCCGCACAACTTTCGCGAGCTGTGCCAGGCCAGTATCGATGTGCTGCGCAAGCGTGAAATCCGGCTGTATCCCGACTTCCCGACCGGCGGCCTGGCCGACATCAGCAACTACCAGAGCGGGCAACGGGGCGGCAAAATCCGGTTGCGGGCCACGATTGAGAAGGTCGATAAGACGCTGCTCGTTATTCGCGATATTCCCTACGGCACCACCACTACGGCGCTGATGGAGAGCATTGTAAAGGCGAGCGAGGCCAACAAAATCAAGATAAAAAAGGTGGTGGATAATACCGCCGCCGACGTGGAAATTCAGGTGCAGCTGCCACCCGGCATCAGCCCCGACCTCACCATCGACGCGCTCTACGCCTTCACGGACTGCGAGATTTCGATTTCGCCCAACACCTGCGTCATCATCGACGACAAGCCGCGCTTCGTAGCCGTGGAGGATATGCTGCGCCTGAGCACCGGCAAAACCGTGCGCCTGCTGGAGCGCGAGCTGGAAATTCGGCAGCAGGACTTGCAGGAAAAGTGGCATAGCGCCTCGCTGGAGAAGATTTTCATCGAAAACCGCATTTACCGCAAAATCGAGGAGTGCGAAACCTGGGAGCAGATTCTGGAAACCATCGACGCCGGCCTCAAGAAGTTTGTGCGGGTAGAAGGGGAGAAGTTGAAAGTCAACGACTCGCGTATCGTGCTACGCCGCCCGGTGAATGAGGACGACCTCACGCGCCTGACCGAGATTCGCATCAAGCGCATCTCCAAATATGACGGCTTCAAGGCCGAGGAGTACATTCAGAAGCTGGATGTGGAGCTGGCCGAAGTGGCCGACCACCTGGCCAACCTCACGCGCTACGCCATCGGGTACTTCGAGAATTTGCTGAAAAAGTACGGTGCCAAGCGCGAGCGCAAAACCCAGCTTCGTACTTTCGATGTAGTTACGGCTCAGAAAGTTGCCATCGCCAACCAGAAGCTCTACGTCAACCGCCAGGATGGCTTCGTGGGCTACGGGCTTAAAAAGGACGAAAAAGCCGAATTTATCGTGGATTGCTCGGACCTCGACGACATCATCGCTATTAAGCGCGACGGCACGTTTACGGTGACCAAGATTGCCGAAAAGACCTTCGTGGGCAAGGACATTTTGCACGCCGGGGTTTATAACAAGAACGACGACCGGCTGGTGTACAACATGGTGTATGTGGACGGTGCGAGCGGCATCAGCTTCGCTAAGCGCTTCCTGGTCACGGGTATTACGCGCGATAAAACCTACGACCTCACCAAGGGTACGAAGGGTACCAAGATGCTGTACCTCACGGCTAATCCTAATTCGGAAAGCGAGATTGTGACCGTGCAGCTCTCCAACAAGGCGCAGGCGCGGGTCAAGCAATTCGACTTCGACTTTGCCGACCTGGCCATCAAGGGTAAGGGCTCGATGGGCAACATCGTGACCAAGCAGCCCATCAAGCAGATTACCCGCAAAGCTGTGGGCGACAGCACGCTGGGCGGGCGCGACGTATTTTTCGACAGCGTGGTGGCGCGCCTCAAGCACGAGGCGCACGGCCGCTACCTCGGCGCGTTCGACACCGACGACGCCATTTTGGTAGTCTACAAAGACGGCTCGTATGAGCTGAACGCGCCTGACCTCAACAAGCATTTTGACCTGCCCAACATCGTGCTACTGCGCAAGCTGGAGCCCGACACGGTTATCAGCGCGGTGTACGTGGATGGCGAAAGCAAGACTCACTACGTCAAGCGTTTCAAGATTGAAACCAGTACGCTCGACAAACGCTTTACCTTTATTTCCGAAACCAAAGGCTCGAAGCTGCTGGCCGCTACTGCTTTTGCCGAGCCGGAGATAGAGGTAGGCTTTCAGCGCGATAAAAAAGCCGATAAGGAAAAAGAAACCATTCGTCTCGACCAGTTTATTGAAGTAAAGGGCTGGAAAGCAATGGGTAACAAGCTCAATTACTTCCGTATAAACGGCCTGGCCCTGCTCACCGACGAAGGCCCCGAGCCCGCCCGCCGCGAAGCTAAAAAGCGCGGCGTGGCCGCGCCCAAGCCCGAGGAAGCGCCGGCTGAGCCTGCCGCTGCCCCCGCCGAGCCCACGGGCGCGGTGGAAATCACGGCCGAGGAGGTAGCGCAGTCGCAGGCCTTACTCCAGCGGCGGCCCAAGGCACAATTGGGGCTGTTTTAGGCGTTAGGGTTTCGTTATTCGTTTTTTGTTATTCGTTTTTCGTGTACTCTGAGTACAAGCACTGTAAAAAACGAACAACAAAAAACGAATAACGAACAACAAAAAAACCGCTATGGCTCGTGTCGCGAAGGTGCTGCTGCTGGCGCTCGGCTTGGCCGGGCTGGGCGGCGCGCGCGCCGCCTGCGCCCAAAAAACGACCACCTCGCAACCCTCGCCGCCCGCCACGCCCGAGCCCCGTGAGCTGACCAACGCACAAAAGAAGAAAGCTTCCCAAGCGCCCGACTCGGTACGGCTGCGACAGCATTTGCGTAACGCCAACGCGCTGCAAGCCAAGTATAAAGACTCGGAGGCGCTGGCCGAATACCAGGCGGCGCTCAAGCTCGACCCGCAGCATTACCAAAGCCTGTGGCGGGCCGCCGCGCTGAGCGTGAGCATCGGCAACCGCTACTCGGACGAAACGCGCAAGAGCGCCTATTTCAGCGCGGCGCAGGACTACGCCAGTCGGGCGCTGGCCGTGCAGGCCGACGGTGGCGAAAGCAACTACGTGATGGCGCTGGCGCTCTTCAGCCAGGCGGGCTTGCTGAGCGCGCGTGACCGGCTGCGGATTTTCAAGAAAATCCGGCCCCACGTGTTTCTGGCCACCGAGTGCCGCCCCGATTTGGCCGAGGGCTGGCAACTGCTGGGCCGCTGGTACTATCGCGTAGCGCATTACAACGTGCTGGAAAAGACGTTTTCGCGCGTCTTTTTGGGCGGCTACCCGCAGGGCGCTACCTCCCAAAAAGCCATTGAAGCCCTCGAAACCGCCCGCCGCCTCGACCCGGCGCGCATCCAGTACTGCTACGATTTGGCGCGGATTTATAAGTATCAGGGGCGCCGCCGGCGGGCCATGGCCATCTTGCAAGAAGCCATTAAGCTGCCCACGTACACCAGCGACGATTTGACTATCAATCGCCTGTGTCAGCAGCTACTACCGCCGCTGGTGCGCGCCGCCGCCCGCCGCGACCGCCTGCACGCCCGCTGGTACGACGGGCTGCGGATGGGGGAGGGGCGCGATAAGTAAGCGAGAGCCGAAATGGGCCTGGCTGCAATGCTGAACGTTAAAGTAGCTACCTTCCGGCAGGCAGTAGGCTAGCAATTCCGATGACTATTTCTATGAAAACCGGTTGGAAAAACTGGCTGTGGCTAGTGGGACTGTTGCTGCTGGGCAGCCATCAGCCCGCTCGCAGCCAGGTAAGGCTACAACTAACGGCTCGCGTAGATACCGCGCAGCCTGCCACAAAAGCAGTATATCAGCTGCTCACTAACTATCTGAACGCAAGACCGGATAGTGTATACACCAATCCCTACTGGAACGCGGCGGAAGGAGATTACTACGTGACCCAGCGGCGGGAAAATGCGGACCTGGCCGCGCCGTTTTTATTCCAGGGCATCACGGCCCGCCAGACGTTTGCCACCTACCAGCCAACGGTGCTCAGCATCGAGCCGGTGGGGGCGAAGTACGTGGTCCGGCTGCTGCTCTACGCCGAAAACCCGCCAAAATGGGTCCGCGACTCGCAGTGGAACCCACCCGTTATCCTGCGCTACTACGCGGCCCAAGATGCCGCGGGGCAGTGGAAGCTGGAAAATGCGTGGGCTAACCTACTCACGCGCTGGCCGGTATTTGCTACGCCGTGGGTGACGTTTCACTACCCGCCTTCTTTCCAATTCAAGGCTGCCGAAGCCGCCAAAGCCAGCGCCTTTTGCGATTCGGTGGTGGCGGCCCTGCACCTGACCACCGCCAAACCGTTTGATTTTTACGTGATGAACTCGGAAGAAGAGCTGGGCCAGCTCTTTAATATGGAATACTGGCTGGCTTATAACACGGGCTTTACCCAAAAAGCGTACAACCGCACGCTGTCGGGCCGTGGGCGCGAGCGGCATCTGCACGAGTTTGTGCACATGCTTTACCACCCGGTCAAAAACTACTTTCTGGCGGAAGGAATTGCCACGTACCTGGGCGGCGTGGACGGCTACACGCCCTACCAGCAAACGCTGCGCGCCGTGGCCCAGGACTTGCTGGCTCATCATCCGGCGGTGTCTTTTAAGGATTTATATACCAATAAGTTTAAGTACGCTACCAACAGCAATCCCCGCTACGCGGCCGGCGCGCTGGTCTATGAGCTGGTGTATAAAAAAGCCGGCGTAGCCGGGTTTCGGGTGCTGGAAGAAAGCGATAACACCTACGATTCCTTTCTAAGCCACTTTGCGGCTATCATGCACCTGCCGCCGGCGCGGGCAGAAGCGCTTCTTCAGAAAAGCCTGCTGAAATTTGCGGCGCAGCAACCCGCACCGGGCCGGTAGCGCTGCGGCTCCTTTCCCATTATGATGCGTCGTTGGCTTCTTTTATTTCTGCCATTGCTCGCGGCTTGCCAAAGCACGCCCACCGAGCGCCCCGACACGCTCGTGGACCTCTCGACGGTGCAGAGCGGCCCCCGCGTGCAGGCCGACGAGCTCGACGGGGCCATCCGGCAGCAGCCCGACAACACCGGCCTGCTGGCCCGCCGCGCCAGCCTGCGGCTGGCGGCCGGCCAGCCCACCGCCGCCCTGCGCGACGTGGAGGCCGCCCTCGCCATCGACGATACCGATGGCGAGTTGCATTTTTTGCAGGCCCGCGCCCTGCGGGCGTTGGGGCAGCTAACCCAGGCGCTGGCCGCTGCCCGCCGCGCCGCCCAGAATGGCTTCAACTCGCCCGAGTTACCGCTCCTAGAAGGCGAAACCCACCTGGCCGCCCGCCAGTACGTGGCCGCGCTCGAAAGCCTCGACCGCACCTTGCTGCTCGACCCCGACCAGTCGGCGGCGCTCTTTTACAAGGGTTTGGCCTACGCGGCTACGGCCGATACGGCCCAGGCGCTCGACTACCTGCAAGCCGCTCGCGCCCGCGACCCGCGCCAGCCCGAGATTTTGCACCAGCTGGCGTTTCTGCTCAACGCCTACCGCGTGCCCGACGAAGCGCGCATTTACGCCAGCCAGGGCTTGCGGCTCGACTCGACCTCGGGCGCGCTGGCCTACGACTACGGCCGGCAGCTGGAGCTGCTGGGCCGCCCCGACAGCGCGCTCTACTACTACCGCCGCGCCCTGCGCCTCGACACCACCGTGTACCGCGCCGACTATCGCCTGGCCCTGGCCGCTGGCGCGCACGGGCAGCGGCCGGCCACCCTCATTCCGCATTTGCAGCGCGCCCTGCGCCAGAACCCGCGCCTGCCCCAGGCCCGCCAGCTGCTGGCCGAAGCCCTCGAAGCCCAGCACCGCCTGCCCGAGGCGCTGGTGCAGTTCCGGCTGCTAGTGGCCGAAAACCCCGGCAACCAGCACTGGACCTATAAGGTCTGGAAAACGGGCGAGGCCGTGCGGGCCATGCTGCCCGATAGTTTGCGCACCGCGCCGCGGGTGTACTATCGGCGGCCGGCGGTGCCACGTGTTCCTGCTTCAGCTGCCGCAACCCAGAATTAGGCTAAGTCAGAATTCATCGCTGGCATCCCATAGTGCTTTAATAAAAGTGCTCATGAGCTTATCGGCGTCACCAGTAGTTTTCCTAGTGATAGTTTTTTTGCCATCAGTGAGCTCATAAAATTCGAGTGTGCCGGTTTCGCCCTGTCGTTTTTCATTCGGGCAGTAGCTAACGCCGGTATCAAAAGTCAAGCTATCCCCGGTAATCCGGTATTTTCGTTTATCCTGGCAATGCACCACGCCGGAATACCACCACGACTTTATGAATTGGTGTTGTCTATCAAGCTCCACATTGGGTAGGTCATAGTAGCGGTTGTGCCGAAATCTGGACTGCTTGCTATTGAATAGAAAAACTACGTTTTCGGTGTTGCCTGCCGACCCGCTGACAGTGGAAATACGCATATCCTTGATACCATCAGCATTTAAATCCATACTCTGGGCAAAGCTGAAATCTGCTGTGTAAGCAACTGTATCACAAGCCCGCCAGCTTTGGTTAGGGTGCTGCTGATAAAAGACGAGTGTACTGTCTACAAGCCAGATAGCGTAGCGAGCGACCCCTGCTTTGCCGGTGTGCAGTAGCGCTCGCGAGTCGTCGCTTACGAGTAAAAGGCTATCGGCTGAGTGGTATTTTGCTAAACTGTCGGCTACCGCGAAGCCGTGGCTGTCTGGTATACGTGCTCCGGGCAGGGTTGCCTGGGTAGCCTTTGGCGAGGGCTCGCAGGAGCAGGCAAATGCCAGTAAGCTAAGTAGTAATCGAGTTATGCTGTTCACACTACTTGGTCGGCCGGAGAAGGAAGGTGCCCACGAAGATATTGGCTCACGTTAGGGTTTGAGGCTGGCTTGTGGACCCCAGGTAGCGTTTTTGCGGGTATCTTACCTGGCGCGGGCTAACTTGCGCCTGCTTTGCGCTCACCGCAGGCACCAGTTTAGTAGTTATGCTCAACATCACCCTCCCCGATGGCTCGGTCCGCCCGGTCGAGCCCGGCACCACTGGCTACGACCTCGCGGCCAGCATCAGCGAAGGCCTCGCCCGCAACGCTTTGGCCGTGAAGGTCAATGGCGAAATCCGCGACCTGCACCGCCCCTTCACCGAAGACGCGGCCCTCGAAATCCTCACTTGGAATGACGCCGGCGGCAAGCAGGCTTACTGGCACTCCTCGGCCCACCTCATGGCCGAAGCCCTCGAAGCGCTGTACCCCGGCGTGAAGCTGGCCATCGGCCCGGCCATCGAAAACGGCTTCTACTACGACGTGGACCTCGGCGAAGGCCGCACCATCAGCAGCGACGACTTCCCGGCCATCGAGAAGAAAATGCTCGAACTGGCCAAGAATAAAAGCAAGTTTGAGCGCCGCGAAGTACCTAAAGCTGAGGCCGTCGCCTACTTCACCGAAAAGCAGGACCCCTATAAGCTGGAGCTGCTCGAAAACCTCGAAGACGGCAACATCACGTTCTACACGCAGGGCGGCTTCACCGACCTGTGCCGCGGCCCGCACATTCCCGACACGGGCACCATTAAGGCGGCCAAAATCATGAACGTGGCCGGGGCCTACTGGCGCGGCGACGAGAAAAACAAGCAGCTCACGCGCCTCTACGGCATCACCTTCCCGAAGGCCAAAGACCTCACCGAATACCTCGAAAAGCTCGAAGAAGCCAAGCGCCGCGACCACCGCAAGCTGGGCAAGGAGCTGGAGCTGTTTGCTTTCTCGGAGAAGGTAGGCGCGGGCCTGCCGCTGTGGCTGCCCAAAGGCACGGCCCTGCGCGAGCGCTTAGAGCAGTTTCTGCGCAAAGCCCAGGTAAAGGCTGGCTACCAGCCGGTTGTGACGCCGCACATCGGCTCAAAAGAGCTGTACGTGACCAGTGGCCACTACGAGAAATACGGGGCCGATTCCTTCCAGCCCATCACCACGCCCAACCCCGGCGAGGAGTTCTTCCTCAAGCCGATGAACTGCCCGCACCACTGCGAAATCTACCGCACCAAGCCCCGCAGCTACCGCGACCTGCCGGTGCGCCTCGCCGAGTTTGGCACGGTGTACCGCTACGAGCAGAGCGGCGAGCTGCACGGCCTCACCCGCGTGCGCGGCTTCACCCAGGACGATGCCCATATCTTTTGCCGCCCCGACCAGGTGAAGGGCGAGTTTCAGAAGGTGATTGACCTGGTGCTGTACGTATTCAAGGCGCTCGGCTTCACCGACTTCACGGCCCAGATTTCGCTGCGCGACCCCGAAAACAAAACCAAGTATATCGGCACCGACGAAAACTGGGCGCTGGCCGAAGCCGCCATTCAGGAATCGGCCGCCGAGAAGGGCTTGGCCACGATTACGGAGCTGGGCGAGGCGGCCTTCTACGGCCCCAAGCTCGACTTTATGGTGCGCGACGCACTGGGTCGCCGTTGGCAGCTGGGCACGATTCAAGTCGATTACAACCTGCCCGAGCGCTTCGACTTGGAATACGTGACGCCCGAGAACACCAAGGCGCGGCCAGTGATGATTCACCGCGCGCCGTTTGGCTCGCTGGAGCGCTTCGTGGCCGTGCTCATCGAGCACACGGCCGGTAATTTCCCGCTCTGGCTGTCGCCCGAGCAGTTCACGGTGCTGCCGATTTCGGATAAATTTGCCGACTACGCCTACGAGGTGAAAGCCAAGCTGGAAGCCGCCGACCTGCGTGGCACCGTCGATGCCCGCGACGAGCGCATCGGCCGTAAAATCCGCGATGCGGAACTGGCCAAAACGCCTTACCTGCTGGTAGTAGGGGAGAAAGAGGCGCAGGATGGCCTCGTGAGCGTACGCCGCCACGGCGAAGGCGACCTGGGCTCGATGCCGCTGGCTGACTTTATCACGAGCGTAAATAACCAGATTGCGGCGGCGATGGGCTAGGTGCCCCGCGCGCAGCAATGCAAGTAGGCGCGGGTAGCTTGGCTATTCGCGCCTAATTTTTATACAGTAGGTTGCTTATACCGGAATAATTGCCGATATTTGCACCCCGAATGCCTGGTGAAAGCCGGGCACTTCGCTTAAATAGACTCATACCCGGCCACTTTTAGCAGGAGGACTTTCGCCATAGCTACCCCAAATCGTCGGTACGTGCCCCGCCAGCAGGTGGAGGAGCCGTTCAAAATCAATCAGAAAATTACCGCCCGCGAGGTTCGTCTCGTCGGCGATAATATCGAGCAAGGCATCTATTCGATAGACCAGGCTCGCAAATTCGCGCAGGAGCAAAACCTGGACTTGGTGGAGATTTCGCCCACCGCCACGCCGCCCGTTTGCCGCGTTATCGACTACTCGAAGTTCAAGTACGAGCAGAAGAAAAAGACCCGCGAGCTGAAAGCCAAGCAAACCAAAGTTGTTATTAAGGAGATTCGCTTCGGCCCCAACACCGACGACCACGACTTTGAGTTCAAGCTGAAGCACGCCCGCGAATTCTTGAAAGAAGGTGCTAAAATCAAGAGCTACGTGCATTTCGTAGGTCGGAGCATCGTCTTCAAGGAGCGTGGCGAAATCCTGTTGCTCAAGTTTGCCCAGGCCCTTGAGGACCTGGCCAAAGTAGAGCAGCTGCCCAAACTCGAAGGCAAGCGCATGTTCCTGTACCTCGCTCCTAAGGCGGCCATCGTAGCCAAGCCGGCTGCCAAGGCTGCCGACAAAGGCGCAGAGAAGCCCAAGGAAAATAAGGCTCCCAAGGAGCCCACCGCCGCCCCCGCGGCCACCGAATAAGCTTAACCCCGGTTGCTGATGGCTGCCGCCGACGCGCAAAGTGCCCGTCCGGCGTCAGTACCAAACAATCAATAATCAACCCCAACCATGCCCAAAGTAAAAACCAAGTCGGGTGCTAAGAAGCGTTTCAAGCTGACCGGCACCGGCAAAGTGAAGCGCAAGCACGCCTTCAAGTCGCACATCCTCACCAAGAAGAGCACTAAGCGTAAGCGCGCCCTCACCCATGCTGGCCTCGTTAGCTCGGCCGACATGAACCGGGTGGCTCAAATGCTGAATCTCTAAACAATCACCAGGCTTCCGGCTGAAACATCGGTTTCTCAAGCAAGTCAGCGCCGGCTGCCAAAAACAACTTAGGTTATGCCAAGGAGTGTAAACCACGTGGCCTCGCGCCACCGCCGCAAGAAAGTAATGCGCCTCGCCAAAGGCTACTATGGCCGGCGCAAAAATGTATGGACCGTTGCAAAAAACGCCGTAGAAAAGGGCTTGCTCTATGCCTACCGCGACCGCAAGGTGAAGAAGCGCGAATTCCGCGCCCTCTGGATTCAGCGTATCAACGCCGGTGCCCGTGAGCACGGCCTGTCGTACTCGCAGCTAATGGGCGGCCTCAAAAAGGCTGGCATCGACCTCAACCGTAAAGTTCTCGCCGACTTGGCCCTGAACCACCCCGCCGCTTTCGCGGGCATCGTTGAGAAAGTGAAGTAAGGTAGGTGGGTGGCCCCGTAGCCATCAGCCAGTCGACTAACTCTAAAAAGCGCTTGCCCCCAATTTGGAGGCAAGCGCTTTTTCGTTTTAAGCTAGTTGCATGCAAGTGAGATGCAATTACAGCGCCGTATGTAGCGCAAGTTTTAAAACTAAAAAAACCGCACTAGCTAAGCCAATGCGGTTTCTTAAAAAGTAGCGGGGACGAGAGTTGAACTCGTGACCTCAGGGTTATGAATCCTGTGCTCTAACCAACTGAGCTACCCCGCCAGGGGTCGGTTTGGGACTGCAAAGGTAGCAAAAAAAGCTTACCTTGCAAGCTCATTAATAAAAAAAATATTGCTTTCCTGCCTGCGGAGCCACTTTCTACAGTGGCTGGCTCGGGCCTTACCTCCTCAGTACCATGGCCGTGCCTACCGCCAACGCCAAGCGTCGTTTCGAGATGGAATATCCGATAAACGCCTCTCCCAATCTCTTGTTTCCCTACTTGGCTTCGGCCTCGGGTTTATCGCGCTGGTTTTGCGACGATGTGCGCCTCGACCCCGACCAGCGCTTTAATATGGTGTGGGACAAGCAAAATCACTACGCCGAAATAGCGTTGCAGCGGCCTGGCCGCTCTATCCGCTACGTATTTCTGGATGAGGAAAAACAACCCTTGCTGGATGCTAATTACCTGGATTTTAGCTTAGAATATTCTAAAATAACGGATAGCTTATTTTTGCGCGTTACTGACTATTCCGACCATGACAGCGCGCAGGAGCAGCTTGAACTCTGGAACAGCCTGATGGAGAAACTGCGCGAGCAGGTGGGAGCGTAGCCAGCAAATCTGGTGGCGCACTAACAAGGGCTGCCGGGCGTTGGGAGCCCGGCGAGCTGGCTCGTTATTCAAACCGATGATTAAAAAACTCGACAAGCTTATCCTTAAGGCCTTTGCCGGGCCGTTTTTTCTCACCTTCGCGGTAGTAGAGTTTATTTTCCTGACGCAGGTGCTCCTTAAGTACCTTGATGACATCGTGGGTAAGGACCTGGGTACGCTAGTCATTCTGAAGCTGCTGTTCTTCCTTAGCGTTACCATCGTGCCCATCTCGCTGCCGCTGGCCGTGCTACTGTCGTCGCTGATGACCTACGGCAGCCTAGGCGAGCACCACGAGCTAACGGCCATCAAGGCCTCGGGAATCGCCCTCACGCGCATCCTGCGGCCGGTATGGCTGGTGAGCGCGTTGCTGGCTGGCATTGCGTTCTGGTTTAATAACAGTATCGTGCCCAAAGCCAATCTAAAGGCATTCAGTCTTTTGTGGGACGTGCGGCAAAAGAAGCTCGCGCTCAATATCCGCGAGGGTGTATTCTACAACGGTATTCCGGGCTACACCATTAAGGTCGATAAAAAGGTAGGCCCTGAAAAGGATATCCTGATGGGTATCATGATTTATGACCACACGCAGAAATCGGGCAACGCCACCGTGATGCTGGCTGACTCGGGCCGTATGTTCACGCGCTTTGGTGGGCAGTACCTAGGGCTGGAGCTATTTCGTGGGCACAACTACATCGAACAGCCCGATGCGCGTGACCGTTCAGCCTCGTCGTTTGTACGGCAGGGGTTTAAGCGGAATATGGTAACATTCTCGCTGTCGTCCTTTAATATCAGCAAAACGAAGGAAGAGTATTTTCAGACGAACCGGCTGATGCTCAATATTTCGCAGTTGTTCAAGTCCGTCGACTCTACCCAGAAGGTGCTGGCGCACCGGCGGCGGCTGGTGCCTTTGCAACTGAGCGGCTACTATACCTACCTGCGGTTTGATACCCTTAACCAGGCAGCCTATCGGCGGGTAGCTGCCTGGCAGGTGCCGCCGCAACGACTCGTCGCCCTCAATTCGGCCATGGCCGAGCAGGCCCTCAGTAGGGCCCGCAACATCGAGTCGTTTATGAGTTCGACTTCGCAGGGGCTGTTTGAAACTGCCCGCGACTCGGCCGAGTTTCGCATCGAAATCTACCGAAAGTACACGCAGTCGGTGGCCGTTATCTTAATGTTTTTGATTGGGGCACCTCTGGGGGCAATTATTAAAAAAGGGGGTATTGGGGTACCCATCCTGATTTCTATTCTGTTTTTCATCATTTATTACGTCCTCAGTATCTTAGGCGAGAAGGGTGGCCGCGAACTGGAAATGCCGGTAGGCTTGGGCATGTGGCTCTCCAATGCGATACTGTTGCCAGTGGGTGTATTTTTTCTGTACCAGGCTTACAACGACTCGGGGCTGCTCGAAACCGACTTCTGGCGGCGGCTGGCGCAACGGCTGCCTCGCTTTCCGCGCCTGCGGCAACTGGCTACGCCGATAGCGGAGTAAGTAGTTGGATTCCCGAAAGAAATTACGTACCTTTGCACCCGCCCTGCGGTGTGGGGCAACGCCAATTTTCTTATTTTTTAATCCAAGACGGGTCATTCCTATCTGCCGATGAAACTCTCGACCGAGGCCAAGCAGGCCATCTTCGAAAAAAACAGCCTTCAGAAAGTAACCACCGACACCGGTTCGGCCGAGTCGCAAATTGCGCTGTTCACGCACCGCATCCAGCACCTCACGGAGCACCTGAAGACCAACAAAAAAGACCACAGCACGCGCCTGGGTCTGCTCAAGCTGGTAGGTAAGCGCCGCCGCATGCTGGATTACCTCCAGCACCGCGAGATTAACCGCTACCGCGCCATCATCAAGGAACTGGGTATCCGCAAGTAAGCCCAGCTTTCGGGAGTAGGGAGCCTTCTTATCGAAGGTTCCCTACTCTTTTTTTTGCCGGTGCCCAAGCCGCGCCGGTAAAGCGCAGTAGCCGAAGCTAGGAGCGAGTCAGCGGCCCCCTCCAGATACTGCCTTTACCCGAACTGTTTGCCTGCAAGTGTTTGTTTTGATTGATATTTTTTAGCTCCTAGCTTCCAGCTACTTACTTCTCAAAGAATGCCCGCTCCTCACGCGATTACCAAAACCCTGGCGCTGCCCGATGGCCGCCAGATTTCCATTGAAACCGGCAAGCTGGCCAAGTTTGCCGACGGGGCCGTAGTAGTGCGCCTCGGCGACACGATGCTGCTCGCCACCGTCGTATCGGCCCCGAGCCAGCGCGAAGGCGTTGACTTCCTGCCGCTGTCGGTTGACTACCAGGAGAAATTCGGCTCGGCCGGCAAGATTCCGGGTTCGTTTCAGCGCCGCGAGGGCCGTCTGAGCGACTACGAAATTCTCATTTGCCGCCTCGTGGACCGCATCCTGCGGCCCATGTTCCCCAAAGACTACCACTATGAGGTGCAGGTAATGATTACCCTCATCTCGGCCGATAAAGAAGTGCAGCCCGACGCGCTGGCTGCGCTGGCTGCCTCGGCTGCCCTGTCGATTTCGGACATCCCGTTTGCCGGCCCGATTTCGGAAGTGCGCGTGGCCCGCATCGACGGTCAGTTCCAGATTAACCCCAAAACCAGCGACTTGCAGCGCGCCGACATGGACCTCATCGTGGGTGCTACCGGCGACTCGGTAGCCATGGTGGAAGGCGAGATGGACGAAGTGAGCGAAGAAGAAATGGTAGCCGCCATTGCCTTTGCCCACGAGGCCATCAAAGCACAAGTTCAGCTGCAAAAGGAGTTGGCCGAGGCCGTAGGCCGCACGCCCGAGTCGCAGCCCCGCGAGTATCCTAAGTACGAAGAGAACGATGCGCTGAAAAAACTTATTCAGGAAGGCATCTACCAAGGCGCTTACGACGTGGCCCGCTCGGGCAACACCAGCAAGGCCGGCCGTAAGGAAGGCTTCTCGGGCGTGAAAAAGGCGTTTCTGGACAAGCTCGTGGCCGAGCAGCCCGAACTGGACATGAAGCAGTTCAGCCGCTACTACTCGTCGGCCGAGAAGAAGGCCATCCGCGACATGATGGTGAAGGAGCGCGTGCGCCTTGACGGCCGCCAGCTCACCGAAATCCGCCCCATCTGGTCGGAAATCAACTATTTGCCCGGTGCCCACGGCTCGGCCATCTTCACCCGCGGCGAAACCCAGAGCCTGACCACGGCCACACTTGGCACCAAGCTCGACGAGCAGATTATCGACCAGCCGCTGACCAAAGGCTTTTCGAAATTCATGCTGCACTACAACTTCCCTGGTTTCTCGACCGGCGAGGTGAAGCCCAACCGCGGCGCCGGCCGCCGCGAAATCGGCCACGGCAACCTGGCCGCCCGCTCGCTCAAGCGCGTGCTGCCGCCCGACGAGGAAAATCCCTACACCATCCGCATCGTGTCGGACATCCTGGAGTCGAACGGCTCTAGCTCGATGGCCACCGTGTGCGCCGGCTCGCTAGCCCTGATGGACGCGGGCGTGAAGGTGCGCGCCGCCGTAGCCGGCATCGCGATGGGCCTCGTGCAAGACAAGGAAACCGGCGAGTACGCCGTGCTGTCGGACATCTTGGGCGATGAGGACCACCTCGGCGATATGGACTTCAAGGTAACGGGCACGGAGAAAGGCATTTGCGCCTGCCAGATGGACATCAAAATCCAGGGTTTGAGCAATGAGATTCTGACTGCTGCGCTGCACCAGGCCCGCGAAGGCCGCCTGCACATCCTGCGCGAGATGGCCAAGACCATCGCCGCGCCGGCTGCCGACCTGAAGGCGCACACGCCTCGCTCGCACAAAATGTTGATTGACAAAGAGTTTATCGGTGCCGTAATCGGGCCGGGCGGCAAGGTTATCCAGCAGATTCAGAAGGATACCAACGCCACGGTTATCATCGAGGAGAAGGACGAGAAGGGCCACGTGAGCATCTACGCCTCGAACAAGGAGGATATGGATGGGGCCGTTCAGCGCATCCGCGCCATCGCGGCTCAGCCCGAAGTAGGCGAAATCTACAAAGGTAAGGTGCGCAGCATTCAGCCCTACGGTGCCTTCGTCGAGATTATGCCCGGCAAAGACGGTCTGTTGCACATTTCGGAGGTAACGCACGAGCGCATCGCGTCGCTTGACGGCGTGCTGGAGGTAGGGCAGGAGATAGATGTGAAGCTGGTCGATATCGACAAGAAGACGGGAAAGTACCGCCTCTCGCGCAAAGTGCTGCTGGCCAAACCGGCGTAGTTTTCGGGAATGTGCAGAATGCGAGAAGTTGAGAGAGGTGAAGCTACAAAAGTTGAATAAGGATTTTGATAACCTGTCGGTGACAGAGTCAGCTTAGTTTTTTTAGCCTCACGTCTCTCAACTTATCACATTCCTCACATCATCAAAAACGAACTTTTGCGCGTATAGTCGTGTTGTTTTCTCCTGAATCGGCCTAGGTCTGGCCGTATCGTATGCTTGCACCTAACTCCTTTAAAACTATTTAATTAGCCACCGTTACCGATGAGACAGCTAAAAATCAGCAAACAGATTACCAACCGCGAAAGCCAATCGCTGGATAAATATCTCCAGGAGATTGGCAAGGTGGACCTGCTGACGCCCGACGAGGAGGTAACGCTGGCGCAGCGCATTCGCGACGGCGATCAAAAAGCGCTGGAAAAGCTAACCAAAGCCAACCTGCGCTTCGTAGTGTCGGTGGCAAAACAATATCAGAACCAGGGCCTTAGCTTAGGCGACCTCATCAACGAGGGTAACCTCGGCCTCATCAAAGCGGCTAAGCGTTTCGACGAAACCCGTGGTTTTAAGTTTATCTCCTACGCCGTGTGGTGGATTCGCCAGAGCATTCTGCAAGCCTTGGCCGAGCAGAGCCGCATCGTGCGCCTGCCCCTAAACCGCGTAGGTTCGCTGAATAAAATCAGCAAGTCATTTTCGGAGTTGGAGCAGAAGTTTGAGCGCGAGCCTTCGCCCGAAGAAATCGCCGAAGTACTGGAGCTTACCACTTCGGAAGTAGTGGACACGCTGAAAATCAGCGGCCGCCATGTGTCGGTAGACGCGCCGTTTGTGCAAGGGGAGGAAAATCGCCTGCTCGATGTGCTCGAAAACGAGGACGAGGAAACGCCGGATTCGGGCCTGATGAACGACTCGCTGCGCAAGGAGGTGCAGCGCGCGCTTTCGACCCTAACCAAGCGTGAGGCCGACGTGATTACGCTCTATTTCGGCCTGAACGGCGAGGCTGCCCTAACGCTGGAGGAGATTGGTGAAAAGTTTAATCTGACCCGCGAGCGCGTGCGGCAGATAAAGGAAAAAGCCATTCGCCGCCTGCGCCACACCTCGCGCTCAAAGGCGCTGAAGCCGTACCTGGGCTAGTTTTTGCCTAAATTTGCATTCGCGAAAACCCCGACCGTGAGGTTGGGGTTTTTTGTAGGGTAAGCTTCAGCTTGCCAAGCGAAATTTTACCAGACATCTAAAAGGCCGGCTAACGCTTGCCCTTCTCATGGAACACATTCATTGCCTGATTATTGGCTCGGGCCCGGCAGGTTATACGGCCGCTATCTATGCTTCGCGGGCGGGGTTGAACCCTGTGATGTACCAAGGTTTGCAGCCTGGCGGCCAGCTCACTATCACCAACGACGTAGAGAATTTTCCGGGCTACCCCGATGGCGTGATGGGGCCGCAGATGATGGAGGATTTGAAAAAGCAGGCCGAGCGCTTCGGCACCGACATTCGCTACGGCATCGCTACGAAAGTGGATTTTTCGGCCTGCCCGCACAAGATTACGATTGACGAAACCACGGAATTGACGGCCGATGCGGTAATTATTGCCACCGGCGCGTCGGCCAAGTGGTTAGGTTTGCCTTCAGAGGCGCGGCTTAATGGCTCAGGCGTATCGGCCTGCGCAGTGTGCGACGGATTCTTCTACCGGGGCAAGGAGGTAGCCATCGTGGGGGCTGGCGACACGGCCGCCGAGGAGGCGAGCTACCTGGCCAACCTATGCTCGAAGGTGTACATGCTGGTGCGTAAGGACGCCATGCGCGCCTCGAAAATCATGCAGAAGCGCGTGCTCGAAAACCCTAAAATTGAGGTGCTATTCGATACGGCTACTGACGAAATACTGGGTGAGCACGCCGTGGAGGCAGTACGGGTGAAAAACTTGGTGACGCACGAAACGCGGGAGATTCCGATTCACGGCTTTTTCGTGGCCATTGGGCACGAACCCAACTCCAAGATTTTCCAAGACTACCTGCACCACGACGAGCAAGGTTACCTGAAAACCCTGCCCGGCACGGCCAAAACCAACGTGGACGGCGTATTTGCCTGCGGCGACGTGCAGGACTTTACCTACCGGCAGGCCGTGACGGCGGCGGGCAGCGGCTGCATGGCCGCCCTCGATGCCGAGCGCTACCTGGCCGCGCTCAAAGACTAGCCGCGCGTGCAGCCCGGCCACCGTGCCGGGCGACTTTTGCTTATTACCAACCGTGCAGCAGTGGCCTCTGGGAGGCTGCTGCTGCCTTTTTTGGGTTTCTTTTGACTTTTCCAAAGCAGTTTTTTAGCTGCCCGGCCTTGCTAGTACTACTAGCCTGCTGGCTGGGCGCGCCCGCTGCCGCGCAGGCGCAGCGCCGCAAGGTTAAAACCAAGACCAAGTCCAGCCGGGCCAGGTCGGGCCGCGCGCACAGCAAGAGCAAGGACTTTTACCGCGCCCGTACGCCTACCATGCGTTACGTGAAGCCCGACACCACGACCATCGTCGAAACCGAGGAGCTGCCCGATAAGCAGTCGGATGCCGCCAAGTCGATTTTTAACCTGAACCGGCAGCTAAGCATCGTGAGTGAGGACACTACGACGCTCAACGAGGGCGGACAGGAGATAGTAGAGATGTCGGACGAGGTGCTCATCGACTCGTCGTGGGTGAAGGTGGCGGGCTACTACTCCATCTGGGACACGCACAATATCAATCCGTACCGGGTCGATGGCCGGCGTATTCGCGATACCATTAACCTGAAGCTAGTGGACCCGGCGCGGCAGCATTTCTCGAAAATGCCGCTCACCAAGACGCCCATCACCTCGGGCTTCACGTTTCGGTGGGGGCGCTGGCACTTTGGCGTTGATTTGGATTTGAATACCGGCGACTCGGTGCGCGCGGCATTCGATGGCGTTATCCGCATCAGCAAATACGATGGGGGCGGCTACGGTAATTACCTGCTGGTGCGCCACTTCAATGGCATCGAAACGCTCTACGGACACTTGAGCAAGTCGCTACTGCCGGTGGGCACGTTTGTGAAGGCCGGGCAGGTAATCGGGCTGGGCGGCAGCACGGGGCGCAGCACGGGCTCGCACCTGCACTACGAGGTGCGCTACGAGGGTAATCCCATCAACCCCACGCTGATGTACAACTTTCCTGGCTACCAGCTGCGCAGCGATAATTTTACCATTACCTCGGCGCTGTTCAACTACTATAGCCAGGCGCTGCGGCGCGGTCGGGGCGGCAGCCGGGGCCGCAACAGCGGTCCGCCCGAGCCCACGGCGGCGCGGCGCGTAGCGCAACACCAAATTCGCTCGGGCGATACGCTCTCCGAAATCGCGGAGCGCTACGGCGTGCGCGTAAGCGTGCTCAAAAAGCTGAATCCGGGCTTGAGCAACACGCTCCGGCCAGGTAAGAAGCTGCGTATCAAATAGACCGCAGATTCAAACGGATTTTCAGGATGTAACGGATACGCCCGCTGCGCGGGCTGGCTGAGCTTGCACGAGCAGCGACTGCACTTCGGCCACCGTAAAGCTGACTCCCGCTGCGCGGGCCGGCTAACTTTATAGTAGTAGTATAGGTTAGGCTTACCAAGCCGTTGCAAATAGGCAGCCCGCGTAACGGGCGTATCCGTTACATTCTTAAAATCCGTTTGAATCTGCGGTTCGGTTCTGAATTTGTGGTGAAACTAGATATTCTGGCCCTCGGGGCCCATCCCGACGACGTGGAAATGTCGTGCTCGGGCACACTGCTGGCGGCCGTGGCGGCCGGCAAGAAAGTGGGCATCATCGACTTTACACGCGGCGAGCTGGGCACGCGCGGCACGCCCGAAACCCGGGCGGCCGAGGCGGTGGCGGCTAGCAAGATATTACAGCTCAGCGCCCGCGAAAACCTGGGCTTGCCCGACGGCTTCTTCAAAAACGACCGCGAGCACCAACTGCCGCTCATCGCGGCTATCCGGCGCTACCAACCCGAAGTGGTACTTTGCAACGCCATCCGCGACCGGCACCCCGACCACGGGCGCGGCGCGCAGCTGGCTACCGATGCCTGCTTTCTGAGCGGGCTGCGCATGATAGAGACCCTCGGCCCCGACGGGCAGCCGCAGCAGCCCTGGCGGCCTAAGAACGTGTACCACTACATTCAGGACCGGCAGATTGCGGCCGATTTCGTGGTGGATATTACGCCCTATTGGGAAGGCAAATGGGCGAGCATCAACGCTTACGGCACGCAGTTCTTCAATGCCAGCGCCGACCCCAGCGCGCCGCAGACCTACCTCTCGGGCCAGACGTTCTCGCACTTCATGGAAGCCCGCGCCCGCGAGTTTGGGCACCTGATAGGGGTAGAATTCGGCGAAGGCTTCACGGTGCAGCGGCCAGTAGGCGTGCGCGAGCTGGGCGACTTGATTTAAGGCACTACCACGCAAAGATGCGCGTTAGCCCGGCGCTACCCGCCGTACCTTTGGCCCCCGAATGCCGCTCCTCCGTTTTTTAAGTTTCTGGTTGTTGCTGGCGCTGCCGGCTTTGTCGCTGCACGCCCAAACCCGGCCGGGGGCTACCCCGCCGGCCCGCCGGCCCGCGCCGCCCGCCCCCAAAACCTCGGCCACCGCCACCCAGCCGGGCACGCCCGTGAAGGGCACACCGGTGCAACTGCTGCCTGGCACCCGCGAGCTGCAAGGTGGCGTGTTCAATGGCGTAAAAATCCGCAAGCTGCTCGGCAACGTCAGCTTCAAGCAGGACGATGTGTTCCTATATTGCGACTCGGCCTATCAGTACCTCGACCGCAACGAGATTGAGGCGTTTAGCAATGTGCGCATCGTGCAGAGCGATACGGTGACCATCAACGGCGACCGGGGCTTTTACGACGGCGACCGCCGCACGGCCCGCATGACCGGCAACGTGGTGATGCGCGACCCGCGCATGACGCTCACGACCACCGCACTCGATTACAACCTCACCAACCAGACTGCCTATTACACCGTGGGCGGCCACCTCACCGACCCGCAGAATACGCTCGACAGCCAGCAGGGCTACTACGACACGCGCAGCAAGGTCTTCCGCTTCCGGCAGGATATTCACTTGGTTTCAACCGACGCCAAGGGCAGCCAAACGGACCTGCGCACCGATACGCTCACGTTTAATACCATCACCAAAATCGCGTACCTCAACGGGCCTACCCGCATCAAGGACGCGCAGGGGGCCAACCTGTACGCCGAAAAAGGTACCTACAACACCCTCACGCGCAAGTCGAACTTCGAGCGCAATACCAAGCTCGAAACGCCCAACTACCTGCTGGGCGGCGACCGCCTGATGTACGACGAAAGCCGGCAGTACGGCGAGGCCACGGGCCGCGCCTCGCTGCTTTCCAAGAAAGACAACATTTTGCTGCGCGGCGACGTGGGCCGCTACTGGCGGGCGCTGGGCCGCACCAAGCTCTACGGCAGCCGGCCGGTGGTGCGCAACATCTCGGGCAAGGACACGCTGTACCTGGCCGCCGACACGCTGCTGAGCGTGGAGGCGCGGCCCACCAAAATGAGCCAGCGGCCCATTCTTTACGCCTGGCCCAAAGTGCAGATTTTCAGGGGTGCCATGCAGGGCCGCTGCGACTCGCTGACCTACGACCGGCAGGACAGTATCATCTACCTCAACCGCGACCCCATCTTGTGGCAGGCGCACAACCAGCTGACCTCCGACTCGATGGAAGTCCGGCAGAAACGCGGGCAGATTGACCAGGTGCGGCTGTTTTCCAAGGCCTTTGTCATCGACGAAGACACGCTGCACAACTTTAATCAGGTGAAGGGCCGCAACATTCTGGCGTATTTCAAGCAGAACCGCATCAACCGCATTGACGTGCTCGGCAACGCCGAGAGTATTTTTTATGCCCTCGACGGCGATACCGTTACAACGGGCGTTAATAAGTCGCTGTCGGGGACCATTCGGGTAAGCTTTCAGGAAAATAAAATAAGTAAAATCAGCTTGTTGGCGAAGCCGGAAGCCGCCTTCATCCCGCCTCACGAACTCAACGACGAGAATACCCGCCTCAAAGACTACCGCTGGCGGCCCACCGAGCGCCCCACGCGCCGCTCGGTATTCGGCAAGCACTTCGCCAGCGACATCAAAAAGCCGAAGGCCAAAGCCAAGCCGAAACCCAAGGCAAAAGCGCCAACGAAAAAGGGGAAGGCAGCCCCGCGCAAGCGCAAGCCCGCCTCCCCCAAAAAGCCAGCGGACGCGCCGAAAGCGCCGGCCGCCAGCAAGCGCTGATAGCTACTCGGCCCGCAGCGCGGCGCTCGCCGGGCGCAGCCCCGGGGCCGTCAGCTGCACACTAATAGGGCCAACTCCGGTGGCCTGCACGTACACCAGCAGCCGGCCCTGGTGGGCGCGGTGGCGGGGCGTGGTAGGGGTGTCGTGGTTGGCGAGGTCGCCGTTTTCGATGCCTAGCAGGCGGGCCGGGCCGGTGAGGGCTACCGCGATTTCGTCGGTAGCGGTGAGGACGGGGCGGCCGGCTTCGTCCACAATGGCTACTTCCAACTGGGCCAGGCCGCGGGTTTTGGCGGGCAGCGTGCGGCGGTCGGGCGTGAGCTGAATGGCGGCGGGCGCGCCCACCGTTTGCAGCTCGTGCTCGCTCACTACTTTATCGTGGCGGTAGCCTTTGGCCGAGAGCTCGCCGGCGGCGTAGGGCACGTCCCAAGTGGGCTGGTTGCCGGTTTTGCGGCCCAGCGACTGGCCGTTGAGAAACAGCTCGGTGGCCTCGTTGGTGGTATAGGCCGTCACGCGTACCTGGCTGGCGGCGGGCCAGTTCCAGGTAGCGGAGCCGCGCTGGCGGCGGGTAGGGGCGGCACCGGCGGCGGGCGCTTCGGCGGCTACCAGATAAAGCATGGGCGCGGTGGTCCAGAGGCTTTGGCGCAGGTAGTACTCGGGCTTGGGGAAGCCGGCCATATCGAGCAGGCCCGCGCCGTTGGCGCGCTGCGGCCACTTGCCGGCCTCGCCGAGGTAATCGATACCCGTCCACAGGTACTGGGCCGATATGTAGGCGTTGGAGTCCACGGCCGCCCAGGCGCTGCGGGCCATGCCGTTTTCGCTGCCGTAGATGACGCGGTTGGGGTATTTGGCGTGGTCTTCGGGGTAGCGAAATTCCTGGTAGTTGTAGCCTACCAGGTCGAGCGCGGCGGGGTAGTCGGTGAAGTTCGACATCACCACGCCGGCCAGCGCCGCCGTGATGGGCCGCGACGGGTCGGCCTGCCGGGCCACGGCCGCCAGGCGCTTGGCAATTGGCCCCATTTCGGCGGCGGGCGGGTGGTTGGGCAGGTAGCCCTTGCCGTAAATCTGCGGGTTGCGGCCGGTGTTCAGCACCTCGTGCGAGTAGGGGTCGTTGGGGTAATCTATCTCATTGCCAATGCTCCACATGATGATGCTGGGCCGGTTGCGGTTGCGCAGCACCATGTCGCGCAGGTCGCGCTCGCCCCACTCCTTAAAGTACTCGTGCGGCCCGAACTGGGCGGGCGTGCCCACGTTCCAGCCGGCTACCCACTTATTCTTGCCGTGCTCCCACTCATCGAAGGCTTCGTCCATCACCAAAAAGCCCAGGCGGTCGCAGAGCTGGTAGAGGTAATCGGCGTGCGGGTTATGACTCATGCGCAACGAGTTGCAGCCGCCCGCCTTTAGTAGTTTCAGGCGGCGCTCCCACACCTCGGGCGGCACGGCCACGCCGAGCGCGCCCGCGTCGTCGTGAATGCACAAGCCCTTGAGCTTCAGGTTCTCCCCGTTCAGGAAAAAGCCCTGGTTGGCATCGAAGCGGATGCTGCGCACGCCCACTTCTTCACTCACTTCATCGACGGGCTGGCCCGCTACGGCCAGCGTGGTGCGCAGGCGGTACAGGTTGGGGTGCGATACCGACCACAGCGCGGGGTTCTTGATGAGGAAAGCTAGGTTGGCCGTGGCGTCGGCTTTGGGCTTGGCGGCAATCGTCTGCTTGGCGGTGGCCATGGGTTGGCCTTTAGCGTCGAGCAAGGTGCTCGTCACGACCACGTTCGCCGCTTTAGCCGAGCTGTTGGTAAAGCTCACCGCCACCTTGCCGGTAGCCGCGCTGGCGCTCACGGTAGGCGTAGTAAAGGCGACGCCCCAGGTTTTAACGTGCACCGGCGCAGTGGCCAGCAGATACACGTTGCGGTAGATGCCCGAGCCGATGTACCAGCGCGAGTCGGCCGCCTCGTGGTGGTCTACTTTCACGGCCAGCACGTTGGGGCCGGTAGCCCGGAGGTAGGGCGTGAGCTCGTACTGAAACGAGGCAAAGCCGCTCGGCCGGCGGCCCAGCGAGTGGCCGTTCAGCCACACTTCGCTGTTCTTCGACACGCCGTCGAAATAAATGAATACCTGCTTGTTGCGAAAGCCCGCGGGCACCGCGAAGCTCTTGCGGTACCAGCCCACGCCGCCCGGCAAAAAGGCGGTGGCGCTGGCCCACTGCTCGCTATAGGGGCCTTCGATGCTCCAGTCGTGGGGTAGGTTGAGGGCGCGCCAGTCGCGGTCGGCGGCAGTAATTTGCTCGCTGCCGGGCACGTCGCCGAGGTGAAATTTCCAGTCGGCGTTGAAGGGAATTTGCTGACGCTGGGCCTGGGCGGGCGGGGCGGCTAACAGGCCGGTTAGGGCCAGTAGGAGGAGGGGTTTTAGGGGCATTGAGGGGTAGGAAAAGGAGAGAGGAAATAGGTAGGGAGTGTTAACGTTCGTCACGCTGAACGCAGTGAAGCATCTCTGCCGCTTCATCCAGACGGTGCGACGAAGCGACAGAGATGCTTCACTGCGTTCAGCATGACCGTTCTATGTGAATTCTACGGCCGGTACGCTTTACCCAGCACCAGCTTATCGCCCGAGAGGTCGACCTCGAACAAATGCGGCACGCGGTGGTAGCGGCCCTTGATGTCCTGGTGGCTGTGCAGCACTAGCAAGTCCTTGCCCTCGAAGGTGCGGAACAGCATCCCGTGGCCGTAATTGGGTGGCGTGATGGGCTGCGGCTCCTGCGTCCAGGGGCCGGCCAGCGTGCCGCTGGACGAGTAGGCTACCCCTTGTGTATAGACATCGTATATCCAGCTGGTCCAGAGCATTCCGAGCTTGCTGGTTTTGGTACGGAATACCCAGGGGCCGTCGGTTACTTTATTGGGGCGGATGGGGCCGGTGCGCGGGTTTTCGCGGCTCCAGGGCGCGGCGCTGGCCTTGAACAGGATTTGAGCCGGGCCGGTGGTGCCGCTCAAGTCGGGCTTCAACTGAATTTTCTCTACTGTGCCGTCCTGGTTTTGCACCCACTCGTGGCAGTAGAGCAGCCAAGGCTTTTTGTCTTTGTCAATCCAAAACGTGCCGTCGAGCGTCGACTTGCTGGCCGGCAGGTAGGTAGCGTCGCCGGCGGGGCGGTAGGGGCCGGTGGGCTGCTCACTCACCAGCAGATGCACGGCGCGGCGCTCCAGCGTGCCGCCCTTGTCAGCGTCAATCTTGAGGGCGCGGTTGGTGAAGGTGGCGAAGTAGTAGTAGTTGCCTTTGTAGGGGTGAATCTCAGCCGCCCAAATCTGGGGGTGCGGGCCCATCCAGGAGGTAGTGTCGGGCTGGGCTACCTGGGTGGGGCCGGTCCAGCTTTTCAGGTCTTTGCTTTGCCAGAGCAGCCCGCCGGTGCCGGTCATGTAGTAGGTGTGCGTGCGCTGGTCGGCCAGGATAAACGGGTCGCTGAGCCGGATGGAATCGAGCGGCACATTTTGGCGCACGGCGGGTAGCGCGGGCTTTTGGGCGAGAGTGGTTAGGGGCAGCAGAGCGGCGCTGAGCAAGATTGGTTTTAGGAACAGGTTTTTTAGGAGGGACATGGGGTAGGGGAAAGGTGAGTTGGGGTGAATGGGAGGTAGAGACGCAATAGTTGGAGTCTGGCGTCAGGGCACGTTGCCTGGCGTAAGGTGCAATAAACGCATCTCTTATTGCCAAGCCCGTCAGACGCGAGACTCCAACTATTGCGTCTCTACACTCGCTAGCGCAGCTCGCTCACCAGCGTCGTAACCGAGCGCGGGGCCACGCGCAGCGGCTGGCCGGCCGGCACGGCCGCGCCCGGCTGCAAGTCGGCCGTGGCCGAGGTGACGTAGGTTTTGCCCGCGCCCAGCCGGCCGCCCGTCAGGGCGAGCTGCACGGTGGCGGGGGTGTCGTAGTCGTTCACTACTACCGTTATCAACTGCTTGCCGTTGGCGCTTTTGTAGGCCGACACCAGCGGCTGGCCGGCGCTGGCTGGGTCGGCCAGTTGGGCGTCGAGGCGCACGGCACCGGGGCGCAGGTAGCGGCTGTAATTGCCCAGCGCCCACAGCATTTTGCTGGGGTAATACTGGCCGTCGGTTTTGTTTTTGTCGATGTACACGAGGCCGTCTTTGTAGTCGTAGGGCGAGATGGCGAGCCACCACTGCCAGGCGGCGGCATTGGCCACGGCCAGGTCGGCGTGGATGGTGCGGGCCAAATACAGCGCGGGCTTCATGCCCAGGTCGCGCGGGCCGCCGTTGATTTCGCCCGCGTTATCGCCCAAGATGCAGTACTCGCTCTGCCAAAATCCCAGCTTGGGCACGCTCGCCACCTTGGCCGCCAGCTGCTGGCGCGTGGCCACCGCCTGCGCGTAGGGCGAGGTAGTGAAGTAGCTGTGCCCGGCAATGATGGGCGCCACCCGCGGCGTATTGCCGAGGTAAGTCGGCGCAGCTTTATCGCCAAAAAACGCTCCAATCTGGTCGCCCTGGCCGGGCTTGTCGGCGGGGCTGAACAGGTAGTCGAGCTTGCCGGCCTCTGTGATGAGCAGCTGCGTGGGCAGCTTGCTGGCCGCCAGCTTCGCGCCCAGCGCCCGGCTGATGCCCGCGATGTCGGTGTTCTGAAACGGGGTGCCTTCCTGGCCGCCGTCGCTCCAGTCCCACTGCGGCTCGTTTACGGGGCTGAGGTAGGCGAAGGTGATGCCGGTTTTCTGGCGGATGCCTTCCAGCACGCGCACGCAGTAGTCGGCCAGCGCGCCGGCTTTGTCGGAAGCCAGGTTGGGCTGCTTGGCGGTGGCGTAGGTTTTGCCGTTGCGGGTGAGCGATACGGGCGGGCTGTTCAGGAAGCCCAGAAACTGGGTGACGCCGCGCTTTTTGGCCGCTTCCAGAAACCAGACCTGCCCGGCCTGGCGCGTGAAATCATAGGTGCCGGCCGGGGTCAGGAAGGACTCGGCGCGCCGCCATTCATCTTTAATACCGCTGGCCACGCCCTGTTCGGCGCTGCCCGCCCCGATGTTGAAGCGCCACATCGAAAGCCCGATGCCCTTGTCCTGGCTGAACAGCAAATCGGCGATGGCTTCCTTTTTGGCGGTGGGCCAGTTGCCCACAAACTGGCCCGCCCAGGCATCGGAGGCGGCGAAATTAGCAATGGTCTGGTGCGGCTTGGTAGCGTCGATGCGGACGGTGACGGTGGCCGGGGCCTGGGCGTGGGCCAGGCTGGTGGTGGCCAGCAGGCCAGCCACTACCAGCCGGCGGTGCAGCGAGGTAGAAGAAAGGTTCTTAAACATAGTACAGGAAAGAAAAAACCTGGTAACTAACCCAAAGGTGAGCCACCAGGCTGACAAAGTAACTGCGGCAGCCTTACTGCTGCCACACCAACCACTGCTGATTGTTGCCGCTATTAGCTTGATACTGAATGAGGGCCGTGCCGGCCGTGGTAGATGCCTGGTTGACATCGAGCAGCTTGCCACTATTGCGGTTTTTCAGCGCGTAGTAGCCGTCGGGGTTCTGGGCTAGCTGCCACTGCTGGCTGTTACCACCGTTGCCCGGGTTCTGGACGATGGCTGCCGCGTCGGCCGTCGAGGCACCGGCCACGTCGAGCAGCTTGCTGCTGTTGCGGTTGGTGAGGGTGTAGTAGCCGCCCGCGCCGGCCAGCTGCCACTGCTGGTTGGTGGCCCCGTTCTGGTACCACTGAATAATGGGGGCCGCATCGGCGGTCGAGGCTTGATTTACGTCCATCGCCAGGCCGCTGGTGCGGTTGAGCAGGCGATACGTAGCGCCGGGGTAAAAGGCATCGGTGCCGCCCAGGCCGTTGCCCCAGCCAAAAAGTACCCGCCCCAGGCCCGACGCGTTGCTGATGGTCGTGTTGTTGTTGTCGAACTGCAACAGGCTGTACTGGTCGCCCGTGCGCAGGCCTGGCCAGTACACGCTGGCGATGTTGTTCTGGCGGCAGTAGTTGCTAATGCCCAGCACGTAGGACTTCTTCACGTCGCCGTTGATGGCCTCGTTGTAGTTCACGCCCGTGGTCATGAAGGCGCCCCACTCCGTGAGCACCGCCCGGCTGCCGTAGCTGCCCAGGTTGCGGGCAAAGGCGCTTTCCCAGCTGGCCGCCGTGGTGGTGGGGCTGTTGTAAAAGAAGTCGTAGAGGTGGATGGACAGCAGGCAGCCGGTGAAGCGCGCATCGGCCCCGAGGTTGGTGATTTTCTCGGCGTAGCCTTCGCCATCGAGCAGCACCCGGCCGCGCGGCACGCTGGGGAAGCTGGTCAGCCAGTCGTTGTACAGGCTGCCCAGGTCGCTCAGGCTGTAGCCGCGGGGCTCATTAAACACCTCAAAATACACGTTGGCGTTGCCGCCGTATTTGGCCACCACGGTTTGCCACATGGTATTGAACTGCGCCAGGTTGTCGACCCGGCCATCGCGCGAGGAGTTGCTTTCCCAGCAGCAGAGTATCACCTTCAGTTTCTTGCTCAGGGCCATGTCGATGGCCCCCTGGTAGGCTGCCCAGGCGCTGCCCGTGGCCGTGGGCGGGTTGATGGGCAGGCGCACGGTATTGGCCCCGGTGCGGTACAAAAAGCCCCCCAGAATGTAGTCGGCCTTGCTTTGCACGGTGGCGTAGCTGTCGCCGGCCGCCAGGCCCGACAGCACCAGGGCATCGTCCACGAAGTTGTCGCGCGGGTCGGCCCAGTTGAGTCCCGCAATGCCCGCGGCCCCCAGGCCGGTCACGAGCGGGCCCGTGGGGGCCGTCGCGGTGGGAGTGGGGGTGGGCTGCACGTCGGTTTTTTGCTGGCAGCCAGCCAGGGCCAGTAGTAGTAGTGAGCTGCTGCCGACCAAGGGACGCAGGTAAAGGCTGGATTTCATACGGTAGTAGTGGGTGGGGAGAAACAAACAGCCAGCTAGCGAAAGAGCGAAAAGGTCTTTGCTAGCTGGCTGAATAAGAGAAGCTACTAAGGCGTGGTAGTGGCTAGTAGCCGGGGTTCTGCGCTACGTTGCCGCCCGAAAGCTGAATCTGGGGCGTCGGAATCGGGAACAGGTTGTTGGTGCTCGTAACCTGGCCTTTCGTCTTGCCGCCGTCGTAGGGGTCGGTGTTGGTGCGCTGAGAGGTATTGAAGGCCGTCATCACGTCTACCAGACGCTTCTGGCGCACCAAGTCGTAGTAGCGGTGGCCTTCCATAGCCAGTTCGAGGCGACGCTCCAGCCAGATGTCGTTTAGCAGCTGCGTGCCGGTGGAGGTGCGGGGCAGCACCGTGCCGGGGCTGAGGCGGTTGGCGCGGGCGCGCACCAGGTTCAGCGAGGTCAGGGCCTTGGTGTCCTGGCCCAGCTTGTTGCTGGCCTCGGCGTGGATGAGCAGCAAATCGGCCAGGCGCATCTCGATGCGGTTGAGCGGCGAGTGGTCTAGCTCGTTGGCCGGGCGGTCGGCCAGGGCCAGGAACATCTTGCGGCTGATGCGGCCCGACTCATTCTCGCTGAGCTTGGTGTCGTAGCTCGAGTAGTCGAAGCTGGCGGTTTTAGCCCCCACGTTGTCGCCCTGCTTGATGATGGTCCACTGGCGGCGCGGGTCGTTGCCGAAAGCTTGCTCCAGGTTGCTGCTGGGCGTGTTAAAGCCCCAGCCGCCATCGGCACGGCTGCGCATTACTACCGTGAGCGAGGTGCCGAGGCCGAAGGTCTGGTTGGCGTTGTAGTTGAGTTCAAAAATCGACTCCACGCCGTTGGGGTTGCTCACGCTCCACACCTTGTCGAAGTCGCCCAGGCTGTACTGGTTCGAGTTAATCACCGTTTCGGCGGCCGTTTGGGCCAGGGCCCACTGCTCGGTGAAGAGGTAGGCCTTGGCCAGGTAGGCATTGGCAGCGCCCTTGGTGGCGCGGCCTTTGTCGGCGCTGGCGCGGGCGCTACGCTCGGGCAGCGCGGCGGCGGCGTCTTGCAGGTCTTTGATAATCTGGGCGTAGCAATCGGCGGCGCTGGCGCGCTTCAGCGTCACGGCATCGGCCGGCGACACGGGCGTGAGCACCAGCGGTACGCCGCCGTAGCCTTTCACCAGCTCGAAGTAATTGTAGGCGCGCAAAAACTTCAGCTCCCCAATCAACTGCTGCTGCAAGGTGGGGTCGATGGGCGCTTTGGCCACGCCCACCAGCGCGGCGTTGCAGTTGCCAATCGACTGATAGATATGCGTATAGCGGTTGTCGAACCACTCGTTGTTGGGCAGCCAGAAGAAGCGGGCAAAGTCGCCAAACTCGCGCTGGTCGCCGGCAATGGCGTTGCCCTTCCAGGCATCGTCCGAGCCCGCGTCGCCGAACATGCGGGTGCGGTCGATTTTCCACCAGCCATCCTGGTCGGCCAAGGCGTAGCAGCCCATCACGGCCGCCTTGCACTCGTCGGCGTTCGAGAAGTAGTTATCGGTCGTTTGCTGGCCCTGGGGCTTGATGTCCAGAAAGTTGGAGCACGAAGGCAAGCCGAAGCTCAAACCCAGGCCCAGCGTCAGGATAGAAATGCGGTTAGAAAATTTCATGATGTAATACGGGTGGGATGTTTTGTGGGAATTTGTCATGCTGAGCGGAGCGCAGCGTAGTCGAAGCATCTCTATCGCTTCTCTGCTAAGCGTCAAGAGTTAGTATTGAGGTAGAGATGCTTCGGCTCCGCTCCGCTGCGCTCAGCATGACGGGCCGTAAACCGGAAGCCTAGAAGGCAATGTTAGCACCCACCAGGTAGGTGCGGTTGGTGGGGTAGTTGCCCAGGTCGATGCCGCGGTTCAGGGCCGACGCGCCGTCGGTGTACGAGCGGCCGTAGCCAATCTCGGGGTCCGCGCCGGTGTATTTGGTGAAGGTGAACAGGTTCTGGCCGCTCACGTAGAGGCGCAGGCTGGCCATGTGCAGGGCGCTCGAAATCTGCTTGTTGAAGGTGTAGCCGAGTTGCAGGTTCCGCACGCGGGCGTACGAGCCGTTCTCCACGTAGAAGTTGTTGAAGCGGGTCAGGTTCTGGTTGTTGTCGTTGGCCGTGATGCGGGGCACCGTGTTCGACGTGCCTTCGCCGCTCCAGGCCATGTTTTCGAGGCCGGCTACCTTGTTGTAGTTGTAGCTGCCCGAGTACCACCAGCCTTTGCTGGCGTTCACGATGTCGTTGCCGAGGCTGCCCACCAGGGCGGCTTGCAGGTCAAAACCCTTGTAGCCCAGGTTCAGGTTCACGCCGAAGGTCATTTTGGGCGTGGGGTTGCCGATGTAGTCCTGGTCTTTGGCATCAATCACGCCGTCGCCGTTGAGGTCCGCGAAGCGGAAATCGCCGGGCTTGGCGTTGGGTTGAATGAGCGTGCCATTGGCCGACTTATACGAGTCAATCTCAGCCTGATTCTGGAAAATGCCCGTGTTCTTGTAGCCGTAGAACGCGCCCACGTAGCCGCCCTCTTCCGTCTTGGAAGGCCGGCCGAAGATGGGTGTATTGCCCGAGTACAGCGGCTGGCCGTTGGCGAGCGTGCCGATTTTGCTGATGGCGCGGGTGCCGTTGATGCTCAGGCCGTAGGTGAAATCGCCCTTGTTCTCGGCGTAGCCCACTGTGAAATCAAGGCCGTTGGTTTTCATGCTGCCGATGTTGCTCACCGGGCTGTTGTAGCCGTAGCCGGCGTGCGCGGGCAGCGACTGGAACATGAGCATGTCCATCGTGTTGCGGCGGAACACGTCGAAGGTAGCCGTCAGCTTATTGCCGAAGAAGCCCAAATCCACGCCCAGGTCGTAGTCCTCCACCGTTTCCCACTTGATGTTGGGGTTGGGTACGTTGCTCTGGATAACAGCTACTTGCGTGGCGCGGTCGTCGCCAGTCACGTAGTAGGTTTTGGCGTAGGTGCCGGTGTAGGCGGCGTTGGTGAGGCTGCTGATGTTCTGGTTGCCCACGCGGCCCCAGCTGGCGCGCAGCTTCAGGAAGTTCAGGGTTTCAAACGACTTCATGAACTCCTCGTCCGTCACGAGCCAGCCCGCCGATACCGACGGGAAGTTGCCATAACGATTGCCGGGCCCGAACACCGACGCCCCGTCGCGGCGAATGCTGGCCGACAACAGGTAGCGGCCCTTGTAGTCGTAGGTCAAGCGCCCGATGAGCGAGGCAATGCTGTTCTCGTAGAGGCGGCCGGTGGCGTTGAAAGCCGTGGTGGCCGCGTCGGGGTAGCGCAGGCTGGGGTCATTGCTGGGAATGGCCTGCCCCGAGCCGGCCAGCGGCCGGTTGCTGAACTTCTCGAACGTAGCCGCCGCCAGCGCCGTGAAGTTGTGGTCACCCAGCGACTTCGTGTAAGTCAGCGTGTTGGTGTTGTTCCAGTACAGGTTGATGTTGTGCTCGCTCGTCACCGAGTTCACCAGGTTGCGCTCGTTGGCATCGATGGTGTAGAACGGCGAGAAGGCGTTGCGCTCGTAGAAATTGGTGTTCGTGCCCCAGCGCGTTTCGGCAATCAGGCCCGGAATAATCTCGTAGTTGGCGTACACCGAGCCCACCAGGAAATACTGGTTGCGGCGGTCGTCGTTGCGCTCAATCACGGCCAGCGGGTTGGCAATGTCAGTGGGCGAAGCGCCGTAGTTGTCGTAGGGGTTGCCGGTATTGCGGTCTTGCCGGGCCGAGGTGATGGGGTCATCGTTGAAGGCATCCCGGAACAAGCTACCGCTGTTGAGGTAGTGTTGGTTGGTCATCGAGATGTTCAAATCCTGGCCCACCTTGAGGCGCTTGGCGGCCTGGTACTGGCTTTTCACGCGCAGCACGAGGCGGTTGAAGTCGGAACCCTGCACCAGGCCGCGCTCCTTGTAATAGCTCAGGCCGGTCGAGTACTGCACCTTTTCGCTACCGCCCGAGAGGCCCAGCGAGTAGTTCTGCGTAATGCCGCGCTGCTTTATCAAGTCCCACCAGTTGGTGGTCGAGGTATACTGGTCGGGGTTGGCGTACACGGGCTGGTTGCCCGAGTTGGCCGCCGCCGTGTTCATGATGCGGGCGTACTCGCTGGCCGAGGCCATCTTGGGCACCCGCGTGGGGTTCGACACCCCGTAGGTAGCATCGACGGTAATCACCGGCGCGCTCACCGAGCCCGCCTTGGTCGTAATCAGCACCACGCCATTGGCCGCCCGTGAGCCGTAGATGGCCGCCGAAGCGGCGTCTTTCAGCACCGTGAGGGTAGCAACGTCTTTGGGGTTGAGGTAGTTGATGTCGTTCACCGGCAGGCCGTCCACCACGTAGAGCGGGCTGTTGCCGTTGATGGTCGAGATGCCGCGGATAAGAATCTGGGGCGTGGTGCCGGGCTCCGAGCCTGCGCTCACCACCGTTACGCCGGCGGCCTTGCCTTGCAGGGCCGAGCCCACGTCGGCCACCGTTAGCTTCGAGAGCTCCGCGCCCTGCACGGTCGTTACGGCGTTGGTCACGGTGCGCTTTTCCTGCGAGCCGAAGCCGATAACCACGGCCTCGTCGAGCGCCTGGGCGCTCACGGCCAGGCGCACCGTCACGGCGTCGCCGCTGGCCGGCACCTCCTGCTTCACGTAGCCGATAGACGAAATAACGAGCGTGGGATTGGCGGTGCCCTCAGGCACCCGTAGCGAAAACTTGCCGTCGGCGTCGGTCGTCGTGCCCACGGTTGTGCCCTTCAGCACCACCGTTACGCCGGGCAGGCCCTGGCCTTTTTCATCGAGCACGGTGCCGCTCACGGGGGTGTCGGCGGCCGCGTGCCGGCGCGGCGTGCCCAGGGCAGCGCCCTCGGCGGGTAGGGTGGCGGCAGGTGCGGCGGCTACTGCCAGGGGCAGTAGGGCTCCGCACAGGAGTAGTGATTTAGCTTGCATCAGCAATAGCTATGCGGCGGGCCAAAGCCCGCCTGGGTGGGGAAATAGTGGAAAATCAGCGGGGTGCCTCGCCCAGCCCCGAGCAGTTGGGGAAGGGGGCGAATGCTACTGTAAAGTTACCGGCAGGTTACCCCCGAGAAGGGGCCATTTTTCGGCGTAAAGGGGGCCAGAATTCTGTTTGGCGGGGCTTTCTCGTGAGTTGGTTGCTTGGTAAGTATCCAAGAATCAATGTTCTGGAAAAAAGACCGGGAAAAATACCCAGATGTGGGCGCCTCACCCCCCGGCCCCCTCTCCGAAAAGGAGAGGGGGAGCCGGACGTATGCAAAGAGGTAGCGTGAAGCTCTGCTTCGCGTTGCGCCTGATGAACTCGTCTAACGTGACGCCAAGCAGAGCTTAGCGCTACAGCCAGCGGTCGGCTCCCCCTCTCCTTTTCGGAGAGGGGGCCGGGGGGGGAGGCGAACACGTTCGGATGGCGTTATTACAGCGACCCCAGCGGCTTCAGCTCGCTCAGAATCGGGTGGTCGAGCGAAGGCAGCGCGGCCTGCTGCGGCTTCAGCAGTTCCAGCACTGTGATGTCGTTCTGGCCCTTCTTAAGCCACTCGGCGGGTACGTACAGCGTCTGCTGCGGGCCGATGGCCCAGTAGCGGCCCAGGTTGCGGCCGTTTACCCACACCACGCCCTTGCCCCACTGGCGCAGGTCGAGGTAGGTGTCGGTGGGCGTAGCCACTGTAAAGGTGCCGGCGCGCAGCACCGGCCCGCTGGTGGTGGCGGGCGCGCCGGCGCTAGCCTTCGCTACCGTGGGCGCCTGGTCGAAGGGCAGGCCAAACTGCTGCCAGCCCGTTACTTCCTGCCCGTCGAGCGTCACGCTTTTAGTGATGCCCTTCGTGTTCTGGAGCAAGTACTCGCCGAAATTGACGCGGCCCAAGTTCTCAACCAGAATATCGAGCTGCACCTTGCCGGCGGGCAGCTTCACGCGCAGCTCGTCTTGGCGCTCGCGGCGGTCGAGGGTGCCCACGCGCTGGCCATTCACCATGATGACGGCGTAGTCGCGCAGGTCGCTCAGCTTCAAAGTTTTCTCGCCGCCGCCCGTTACGGTAGTGCGGTAGAGCACGAAGCCGTAGGCTTGCTTCAAGGCCTCAAACGTGAGGGGCTTCTGGCTGGCCACCGGGGCGGGCAGCTGCTGGAGCAGGCCCGCGCTGCGCGTGAGCTGCATTACCGGCAGCGCCGCGCTGGGCTTGGCGGCGGGCACGGGCGGCAGGGGCTGGTTTTTGGGCCGGTACTTGGCGATTACCTCGCGGAAGGCGCGGAACTTAGCCGTGGGGTTGCCCGCCTCGTCGAGCGGGGCGTCGTAGTCGTAGCTGCTGATTTGGGGCTCGTAGTGGCTGGTGTCGCCCTTGTAGTTGGCCCCGTTCATGAATGCCCGCGTGGTGCCCCCGTGGAACATGTACATGTTGATGCTCATGCCGGCGCGCAGCACCGAGTCGAGGCCCGGCGTGTAGCGGGCCGCCGGCACCGTGTGGTGCGGCGCGCCCCACCAGTCAAACCACGCCGGGTACCACTCGGCCACGTAGTAGGGGCCTTTGCCGTCGTGATTGGCGTTCACTAATTGCCGAATCTGGCTGGGCTTGTCGGTGCCGTTCACGGCGGGCAGCAGGCCGGGCAGGTGGCCCTTGGCCACATCGGCCACCGGGTCGCAGGTGTAGAGCAGGCCATCAAAGCCGGCTTGCTCGAAGAGGCGCTTATTCTGGGCCAGGTAAACCTTGTCGGAGCCATACGAGCCGTACTCATTCTCTACCTGCACCATCAGCACGGGGCCGCCGTGGTTGACTTGCAGCGGGGCCAATTGCTTGCCCACGGCCTGCAAATAGCGGGTGTAAGCGGCGATGTACTGCGGCTCCTGCGAGCGCACTTTCAGGCCGGGCACGTTCTGGAGCCAGTAGGGGTAGCCGCCAAATTCCCACTCGGCGCACACGTAGGGGCTGGGGCGCAGCACCACCCACAGGCCTTCTTCCTGGGCCATCCGCACGAAGGCGGCCACGTCGTTATTACCCGTAAAATCAAACTTGCCCGGCTGCGGCTCGTGCGCGTTCCAGAACACGTAGGTGCCGATGGTATTCAGGCCCATTGCCTTGGCCATTTTAAGGCGGGCTCGCCAAGCTTCGCGCGGAATGCGGGGGTAGTGCAGCTCGCCCGAAATCAGCTGCAAGGGCTTGCCATCGAGCAAAAACTGGTTGGTGCCCAGCGTGAAGGTGTGGGTGGGCGCGGGCTTGGCGGCAGGGCGCTTGGCCGTGGCGCGTACGCGGGGCGGGCGGGCGGCGGGCTGGGGGCCGGCAGCGGTCGGCGTAGCCTCAGCCAGGCCGGCGGCCAGCAGTAGAAAACCCAGATTCGTGGATAAAGCAGCTTTTCTCATAAGGGAGAAAAAGTGGCGCGGCGCGGCAAAACCGGGCGGCCGGGTGGGAAATGCCCGCACTGGTAATAACCGGCGAAGGAGTAGTACTATGGTGAGGCAAAATTACCCGCCGGGTTGTCCGATGGGGGGCAAATTTTTCGACAAAAAGGGCCTCATTCTTCTCAAAAAGCCACGTTGGGCGAGTTTCGGCCCGCTATCTATTGTGTAGCTGCTGGCTTGGTCCGCGCCAGCGCGGCTAGGCCGCGCTGGGGGCACAATTATCCGGTAAGGTCCACGGTTGAAGCTCCGCGGTGCTATCTTTCCTTAGTGGCCAGCTAGGGCCCGAGGTTACGATAATATGACTATTTTGTGTAGAGCGGATTGGCGGATGCAGTGGCTGCTGGGGCTGGTGCTGTGGGTGGCCGGGCTACCCGCGCGCGCCCAGGATACTCGGCCCGGCGAGTTCCGCTTCGAGCACATCACCGTCGACCAGGGCCTCTCGCACAGCGACGCCATGTGCATGGCCCAGGACCACGACGGCTTCATCTGGGTGGGCACCAACCGGGGCATCGACCGCTACGACGGCTACCAGCTCAAGTCCTACGCCCTGCCCATCAATCCGCGCAACGGGCAGTCGGGCAACCGCATCGCCGCCCTGCTTGCCGCCCCCAACGGCCAGCTCTGGGTAGGGGCCGAAAACTCGGGCCTCAGTCGCTACGATGCTAACCACGACACCTTCGGGCCGCTGGGCGAGGCGGCCTTCCCAGCCGCCTTCCGCGCCCTGGCCGCCCGCCTCGCCCAGGCCGATGTCAAGGCCCTGGCCACCGACGCGCAGGGCCGGCTGTGGGTGGGTACCGCGCGGCAGGGGCTGTTCGTGCTGAGTTTATCGCCCCAGGGCCAGCCGCTGGCTTTGCGCCAGCTGCCGCCCGAGGCGGCCGGGCGGCCCGCGCTGGCGGGCATCACCAGCCTGGCCATCGATGCCGACGGGCAGGCCTGGGTGGGTGCCAGCGCGGGCCTGCTGCTGGTGCGAACCACCGAGCCGGCCCTGCCGGTGGAGGCTACGGCACTGGCTTTGCCGGTAACGGCGCTCACCCTTGACCGGCGCGGCGACCTGTGGGTGGGTACCGAGCGGCAGCTGTTTTGGGCGTCGGCGGCGAGCCGGCACACGGGGCACGCGCTGGCGGTGCAGGCGCTGCCGCACCACTACCCGCGCATGCAGGCGCTGCACCTCGACTCGTTTGGGCGGCTGTGGGCGGGCACGCTCTACGGCCTCTACGTGTGGGAGGCGGGCCTGCCCACCGGCACCGCGCCGCCGCTGCGGGCGGCGCGGCCCACCCTGTTCTTGCCCCGCGATGGCGAGATGCACGGCCTCAACTCGGAGCGCGTCCACCAGATTTTTGAGGGCCGCGACCAATTGGTCTGGCTGTGCGCCTCGGCGGGCGGGCTCAATAAGGTGGATTTGCGCCAGCGGGCCTTCGGGCATTTGCGCCACCAGCTTACGGGCCGCCCCGAGCTCTCGAATGCCAACAACTACATCAACGCCATTTATAAGGAGGAAGCCACCAACACGCTGTGGCTGGGCTCGCGCAACGGCGTGTCGGCCTACGACCTGGCGCGGCACACCTACCGCAGCTACCTCAACCAGCAGTCGGACACGGTGCGCGGCGTGGACGTGGCCGCGCTGTTCCAGACCACCGATGGCACGCTCTGGTTTGGCACCCGCGACAACGGGCTGGTGGCCCTGCGCCGCCGCGCTGGCCGCGACGAGCTGACTACCTACCGCCGCCTGCCGGGCGGCTACGACCTGGCCGCCAGCAGCATCGAGCACCTGGCCCAGGATGCGCAGGGCACGCTCTGGGTGGCCACGTTTTCGCAAGGCTTGTTTCGGCTGACGACTGACGGGAAGCTGCTGGCGCACTACGACGCCGCGCACGGGCTGCCTACCAGCCGCTTTACCTACTTGCTCTACGATGCCCGGCGCGACGTACTGTGGGCCAGCACCCGCAACGCGGGCCTGCTCAAGCTGCGCCCCACCGCCGACTCGCTGCGCCTGCTGCGGCAATTTGACTACGCCGCCTCCCGGCCCGCTAGTGGGCTGCGCGTCAACTACGTGTGGCCTTTATTGCTGGCCAAAAACGGCGATTTGTGGCTGGGCACCATCGGTGGCGGGCTGCACCAAATCAGCACCGACGCCCAGGGGCGCGACGTGGTGCGGCAGTATAGCCGCTACCTGCCCGAAAGCGACGTGGAGGGCCTGCTGGCCGACGAGGCCGGTAACATCTGGGTGGCCGGCACGGGGCTGTACCGCTTCACGCCGCGCACCCGCCAGTACCTGCGCTACGACGTGGCCGACGGCCTTCAGAGCAACGCTTTCAAGATAGGCGCGGCGGCCCGCGGGGCCGACGGCACACTCTATTTCGGCGGTATTAATGGCATCAACTACTTCCAGCCCTGGGCCATTCAGGCCAATCCTACGCCGCCGCGGGTACAGTTTACGGGCCTGCGGGTGGCCAACCAGCCGGTGCCGGTGGGCCGGCCCTTCAACGGCCGTGTGCTGCTGCCGCAGGCGCTGAGCCGGCCCCAGACGGTGACGATTCGGGCGGGGGAAAACGATTTTTCGGTGGAGTTCGTGGCTTTGAATTATACCAATCCGCAGAAAAACCACTACGCCTACCGCCTGCTGGGCTACAACCAGGACTGGGTGTACCCGCTGCCCGGCCAGCGCACGGCCAGCTTCGCCAACCTGCCGCCCGGCCGCTACACCCTGGAGGTGAAGGCCGACAACGGGGAGGGCGTGTGGGCGAAAACCCCGGCCACCATGCAGTTTGACGTGCTGGCCCCGTGGTACAAAACCTGGTGGGCCTACCTGCTCTACGCCAGTGTATTAGTGGCTGGCATCGTAGTGTATCGCCGCGTGGAAACCACCCAGCAAAACCTGCGCGGCAAGCTGGCGCTGGAGCATTTCCAGGCCGAAAAAGAAAAGGAATTGACTAATCTCAAGCTCGGCTTTTTCACCAACGTGAGCCACGAGCTGCGTACCCCGCTCACCCTGATACTGGGGCCGATGGAAGAGATAATCGGCGCGCGCGGCCCCGTGAGCAACCTGCGCGACAAGCTGCTGCTGATGCACCAGCAAACCCGCAAGCTGTTCGATTTGGTAAATCAGCTGCTTGATTTTCGGAAGGTGGAGAGCGGCGACGTGCCGTTGCGCGCCGCCTACGGCCCGGTGCTGGGCTTTGCGGCTGAGGTGTTTGCCATGTTTGAGCAAAAGGCTGCCGAGCGCCGCCTCACCTACACCTTCGACGCGCCCGCCGAGGACATGCCGCTGTACTTCGACCGTAGCAAGCTCGAAATTATCCTCACCAACCTGCTGGCCAACGCCATCAAGTACACGCCCGAGGGCGGGCGCATCGCGGTAGCGGCCACGGTGGTGGGCACGCCGGGTGGCGAGGCGGTATTTGCCGACGGTCAGCCGGTGGGTAATTATCTGGAAATAAGCGTGCAGGATACCGGCACAGGCATTGCGGCCGACGAGCTGGCGCACATTTTCGACCCCTACTACCAGGCCTCGCACACCGATACGCTGCGCATGACGGGCACCGGCATCGGGCTGGCGCTGGTGCGGCAGTTTGCCGCGCGGCACGGGGGTAGTATCCTGGTAGAAAGCTGGGTAGGGGAGGGCTCGACCTTCCGGCTACGGCTGCCCTTCGGCCGCGCCCACCTGCACCCGGCCGACGTGCTGACGTCCGAGGAAGCGACCGCGTCTGCTAGTCTGCCGGTGGCCGAAGCGGCGGAGGAAGTTGATGATGCGTTGGAAATAAGCAACGAGCTCACCACGCTGGCCAGTTTGCCGCGCCTGCTAGTGGTAGAAGACAACGATGAGGTGCGTCAGTATTTGCAGCAGCTGTTTACTCCCGATTTTGAGGTGCTGACTGCCGCCGATGGCCTCGAAGGCTGGAACCTGGCCCTCGCCCAAAACCCAGCCGTGGTGGTGAGCGACGTAATGATGCCCCGCAGCGACGGTCTGGAGCTGTGCCAGAAGCTCAAGCAGCACCCTAAGACCAGCCACATCCCGGTGCTGCTGCTGACCGCTCGCACCGCCGCTCTGCACGAGGTAGAGGGCCTGGGCCTGGGGGCCGACGACTACGTGAGCAAGCCCTTCAACCCACAGGTGCTGCAAGCCAAGGTAGTAGCCCTGCTGCGCAACCGCCGCCAACTGCGCGAGTACTACCAGCGCCAGCTGCTCTTGCAGCCCACCGAGGTCGTTATTCCCGACGCCGACCGGCTCTTTCTGGAGCAGGCCATGCGGACGGTAGAAGCCCACCTCACCGACCCCGCCCTGAGCGTGGGCGTGGTGGCCGAAGCGCTTTGTTTAACTCAGTCAGTATTATATCGCCGCCTCAAGAGCATCACCGGCCAGACGGTGGTCGAGTTTATCCGCGACGTGCGGATGAAGCGGGCCGCCCAGCTGCTGGCGCAGCCGGGGCTGCGCATCTCGGAGGTGGCGTATGAGGTAGGCGTCGAAAACGTGAAATATTTCCGCAAGACCTTCCAGAAAATCTACGGCGTGGCCCCGTCCGAGTACGCCCGCCAGCACCGCCCGGCCCGCAGCGGGGTAGTGGTCGAGGACGAGGACGACGAGGCCTGAGCGCGCGGCTTGCTCACGGGCTTTAATTAGGAAGTGCCTGCAACCTCGCCCGGCCGCCGCGCATCCTGGGCAGGAGCCGGGAACGCCATGCGGGCACCCGGTGTTTTTCTCGTACCTTTGCCGTCTGTATGCGATTCCCCCGTCTTATTTCCGCCGCCCTGCTTGCCAGCACCCTGTCGCTGGGGGCCTGCACCGGCTATCAGAAGCTGCTTAAAAGCTCCAACGTCAACGAGAAGTACGAGGCGGCTATCAAGTACTACGAGAAGGGCGACTACTTCCGCTCGGGCACGCTGCTAGAGGAGTTGATTCCGCTGTTGAAAGGCCGGCCGGAGGCCGAGAAGGCGCAGTTTTACTTCGCCAACACCAACTTCATGCAGCGCAACTACGTGCTGAGCGCGTACTACTTCAAGCAGTTTACCGACACGTATCCCAACTCGCCGCTGGCCGAGCAGGCGTCGTTCTTGCGCGCCAAGTCGCTGTTTCGCGACTCGCCCGGCTATGAGCTCGACCAGACCAACACCATCTCGGCGCTGGAGATTATTCAGGATTTCTTGAATACCTACGCCACGAGCGAGTACCGCCCCGAGGCGGAAAGCATGTCGCAGGAGCTGCAAAAGAAGCTGGAGAACAAAGCGTTCCAGAGCGCCAAGCTCTACTACTCGCTACGCTACAACCAAGCCGCCGTGACGTCGCTCGGCAATTTTACGCAGCAGTACCCGGCCTCGGTTTTTGCCGAGCAGGCCGACTATCTGCGCCTCGTGGCGCAGTACGCCTGGGCCAAGGAAAGTATCGAGAGCAAGCAGCGCGAGCGCTTCGTGGATGCCGTGGCCATTTACCAGCACTTCATCGACACCTACCCGCAAAGCAAAAACCTGCACGCGGCACAAGTGATGTACGACGACGCCCGCGCCGAAATAACGCGACTCAAAGACGTGCCAACCGAGCCCACGGCGGCCAATTAGCTTGGCTGTTAGCTGCTTGTTTAGCTGAGTAACGTAGTTAGCTCAGCCATACAGTCATCCAACAGTCTGACCATTTAGCAATTCAACAGTAGACCCATGAAAACCACCGCCCCCGCCTCCATCGTTACGCGCAACCTGGCCGACATCACGTCGGAAAACGGTAACGTGTACGAGGCCATCTCCATCATCTCGAAGCGCGCCAACCAGCTGTCGCTGAAGCTGAAAGAAGAGCTGGCCGACAAGCTGTCGGAGTTTGCCACTACCGTCGACAACCTCGAAGAAGTGTTCGAGAACCGCGAGCAGATTGAAATCAGCAAGCAGTACGAGCGCCAGCCCAAGCCCACCAGCATGGCCATCGAGGAGTTTGTAGCTGGCGAGCTGCACTACGAAACCCCCGAAGCTGCCCCGGTAGTTATTCCGCGCGAGCTGTTCTAGGTTGCCGGCTGCTGGTTTCAGAATTTTAGCGTCTTTTTGTGAAAACGGACCAAGTAGAAACCGGAAACCAGAACCCAGAACCCTTGCACGGCCGTCGGCTCTTGCTCGGCGTGTCGGGTAGTATCGCCGCCTACAAGGCGGCGGCGCTCACGCGCCTGTTAGTGAAAGCCGGGGCCGAAGTGCAAGTAATTATGACCGAAGCCGCTGCGGCCTTCGTGACGCCCCTCACGCTGGGCACCCTCTCCAAAAAGCCCGTCCTGACGGGCTTTTTGCGTGATGCGGCCAGCGGGCAATGGCACAACCACGTGGAGCTGGGCCTCTGGGCCGACGCCTACGTGATAGCGCCGGCCAGCGCCAATACGCTCGGGCAGCTGGCCAATGGCCTGTGCCCCAGCTTACTGAGCGCCGTGTACTTATCGGCGCGCTGCCCGGTCTTTCTGGCCCCGGCCATGGACCTGGATATGTACGCCCACCCGGCCGTGACGCAGAATATCGCGCGGCTGCGTTCGTTTGGCAACCACGTATTTGAGTCGCCGAGTGGCGAGCTGGCCAGCGGCCTGGCCGGGCCTGGCCGCATGCTGGAGCCCGAGGAAATCGTGGCTGAGCTGGAAAGGTTTTTTGGCATGTAGGGTAAGCTTTAGCTTGCCTTTAGAACGAATCGGCCGCCAGGCAAGCTAAAAGCTTACCCTACACTACTATGCACGTTCTCCTCACCGCTGGCCCTACGTATGAGCCGCTCGACCCGGTGCGTTTTCTGGGCAACCGCTCGACGGGCAAGATGGGCTACGCACTGGCCGAAGCCTTTGCCGAGGCAGGGGCCACGGTGACGCTGGTGAGCGGCCCGGTGCAGCTGCCCGCGCCAGCCAACCCGCTCATCCGCACGATGCACGTCGAAACGGCGCAGCAGATGTACGAGGCCGCCGCCGCCGTGGCCCCGGTGGCCGACGTATGGGTGTTTGCCGCCGCCGTGGCCGACTACCGGCCCGCCACCGTGGCCATTGACAAGATTAAGAAAGCCGGCGAAACCCTGACGCTGGAGCTGGTAAAAAACGTGGACATTGCCGCCACGCTGGGCCAAATTAAGCGCCCTGAACAATTTGCGGTGGGTTTTGCGTTGGAGACTACGGACGAACTGACCCACGCGCTGGACAAGCTGCACCGCAAAAATTTCGATTTAGTGGTGCTCAACTCTTTGCGTGATGCTGGGGCGGGCTTCGGCCACGATACCAACAAGGTATCGGTGCTGGACCGCGCTGGGCAGGTGCTTACCTTTGAGTTACAGGCCAAAACTGAGCTGGCCCGCCGCCTGGTGGCGCTCGTGCAGGCCCGCTTTGCTATTACTTATGCGTAAACTTTTCACGGTACTAGCCCTGCTCGTGGGGCTGCTGGTAGGGCGCCCCGGCCGGGCGCAGGAGCTCAATGCCACGGTTGAGGTGTCGCTGCAAAACGTGACTATCACCAACCCCGAGATACTGACCCAGATGCAGTCGGAAATCCGCCGCATTCTGAATGAGACCATCTGGACGCGCCAGACTTACCGGCCCAACGAGCGCATCAACCTGAAAATGTTCGTGGGTATCACCAACGTGCCCCAGAACGGCACCTACGTGGCCACGATGCGCCTCATTGCCACGCGCCCGGTGTACGGCACTGGCTACGAAACCAACGTGTTGAGCCTCACTGACCGCAATTTTATCTTCAACTTCGCGGCTACTACGCCGCTGCTGTTCTCGCCGGGCACGAACAACTTTACCAGCAATCTGGCCTCGCTGCTGGGCTTCTACGCCTACCTCGTCATCGGCACCGACCAGGACTCGTTTGCGCGGCTCGGCGGCTCGCCCTACTACGACCAGGCGCGCATCATCGTGCAGTACTCGGCCAACCAGACGACTACGACCAACGAGTCGGACATCGGCTGGACCGACTCGAACAGCAACAACCGCTACTGGCTGCTCAACAACCTGCAAGACCCGCAGCTCGAAGCCTTCCGCACGGCGCTCTACGCCTACTACCGGCAGGGGCTCGATGTGTTCATCGAGAAGCCCGAGGACGCCCGCACGTCCATCATGAGCGCGCTCAGTGGCATCCAGAAAGCCAATGCATTGCGGCCGGGCACGCTGTTCGTGCGCGCCTTCTTCAATGCCAAGGCCGATGAGATTGTCAACATCTTCCGCACCGGCACCCCCGAGCAGAAGCAGCAGCTCGTGACCATGCTCAGCGACGCCGACCCCGATGGTCTGGCCAAGTATCAGACGCTCGTTGGGCGCTAAGTAAATCGCTGATTTTTTGGCGTTTTAGTGCTAGTCTGTTGTTTGACAGAAGGCGGCAGATGCTGCGGAGATTAGAATAATCGGCTTGGAAGTAGCCGGGCTATAAGACGAGCTGATTAGCGAGCTGCGTTGCTGAGAGAAATCAGCGTAATCAGGCTAATCAGTTAAAATCAGCGATTTATGTTACTCGATTTACGTATTCAGAATTACGCGCTCATTGAGCAGCTTGAGCTGCGGCCCTCGGCGCTGCTCAATATTATTACCGGCGAAACGGGGGCGGGCAAGTCGATTATGCTCGGGGCCATCGGGCTGCTGCTCGGCAACCGCGCCGACTCGAAGATGCTCTTCAACACCGAGCGCAAGTGCGTGATTGAGGGGCAGTTTGATATTAAGAATTACCAGCTCCAGGATATTTTCGAGTCGGAGGACTTGGACTACGAGGCGCAGTGCATTCTGCGGCGCGAAATCAGCCCCTCGGGCAAGTCGCGCGCCTTTGTCAACGACACGCCCGTGACGCTGGAGGCGCTGCGCAAGATTGGGGCGAACCTCATGGACATCCACTCGCAGCACGATACGCTGCTGCTGGGCGATGCCGTGTTTCAGCTCAACCTGCTCGACCTCTACGGCGGCCTCGTGCCCGCCCGCACCCACTACGGCAACGCCTACCGTCAGTTTCGCAAGCTCGAAACCGACCTTAAAACGCTCGAAAACCAGGCCGCCCAGGCTAGTAAAGAGCTGGATTACAATAGCTTCTTGCTGAGCGAGCTCGAAGACGCCCGCCTCGACAACGAAGACCAGGAGGCCATGGAGCAGGAGGTGAAACAGCTCGAACACGCCGAAGAAATCAAGTATAAGCTCAGCCAGGCGCTGCACGGCCTGCGCGACAGCGAGTACTGCGCCACCGGCAGCATGAAGGACGCCGCCGTGCTGCTGGGCCAGGTGTCGGGCTACGCTGAGGCGTTTAAGGAGCTCAAGCAGCGCCTCGATTCGTGCCTGATTGAGCTGCACGACATCGCCGACGAGGTAGAAACTGCCGAGCGCCGCACCGAGGGCGACCCCGCCCGCGCCGAAGAGTTGCAAGCCCGTCTTACGGTGCTCTACAACTTGCAGCGCAAGCACCAGCGCCGCGACCTGCCCGGCCTGCTCGAAGTGCGCGAAGAGCTGCGTCAGAAAGTAGGCTCGGTGCTGAACCTCGACAAGGAAATAAACCGCCTGCGCAACGCCTGCGACACCGCCCTGGCCCAGGCCACCAAGCTGGCGAGCCGCTTGTCCGACAGCCGCCGCAAGGCTTTTCCGGTCTTCGAGAAAGAGCTGAGCGCCCTGCTCGCCGACCTCGGGATGCCGCACGCCCGCATCGTGGTGGAGCACAAGACCGGCCCGCTCGCCGCCAGCGGCGCCGACCTGGTGAATATCCTGTTCACAGCCAATAAAGGAGCCCAGCCGCAGACCCTGAGCAAGGCCGCCTCGGGCGGTGAGTTTTCGCGCCTGATGCTGTGCATCAAGTATATGCTGGCCGATAAAACGGCTTTGCCGACGATAGTATTCGATGAAATCGACACCGGCATCAGCGGCGAAATCGCGGTGAAGGTGGGCCGCATGATGCAGCAGATGGCCCACAAGCACCAGCTCGTGGCTATCTCGCACCTGCCCCAGATGGCAGCGGCTGGCGACACGCACTACTTCGTGTACAAAGAAGACCGCGCCGACCGCACCGTGAGCCGCATCCGGCAGTTGAGCCCTGAGGAGCGAATCAAGGAAATCGCCCACATGATAGCCGGGGCCAAACCCAGCGAAAACGCCTACCAGAGCGCGCGGGAGCTACTGGCATTGCGCGGGGAGGAACTTATAGGGTAAGCTTTAGCTTGCCAGCGCAAGGCCAGGATTATGCCCAAAAATTACGCTTCGCCCATCTGTATCCAGCTGCCAATGCCTCCCAGCGCCTACTCGGCAATGGCCGCGCCGGCCATGATAGGCACGGTATTTTTGGTGCAAGGCTTTCTTACGCAAGCGGTAATTGCATTGGCTATGACGCTGTTGCTCCTGCCCACTGGCCAAAAAAATGAATTGGATGGCGCAGGCCGCTACCGCGACGGGTGGCACTGGGCGCGTTGGCTAAATCGCCGCTGCCTGAGCAGATTGCGCAGGCCGTGAACGCCGGGTGGCACTGGGCGCATTGGCTAAATTCCGCCTGGCAGCCGCTGCCCGCGGTGCAGCATGTGCTGGTGAAGCCTTATCGCTACCGCAAGCTGCCGCCGAGCCAGTTTATCGGCGGCCTGACCGACGAGGGCGTTTGGGAAGGCTATACGGTGCTACTGTCGGGCCCGGCAGCCAGCAAGGGGTATTGGTGGCGAGCGTAAAATCGGCGGCGCAAGCGGCGGAGATGGCCGCCGAGGTGGCCGCCGCGCTGGGTGTGCCCTGGCAGCAGGTGTAGGCGTGGGGCAGCTTGCCAGTAAATCCCTACTTTTGCTGACCGTTTTGTTCTTACTGGCAAGCTAAAGCTTACCCTACACCTCATGTCTAACAACCTGCTCGCCGGCAAAGTCGGCATCATCTCCGGCGCCCTCAACTCGCAGTCCATCGCCTGGAAAGTCGCCCAGAAAGCCCACGAACAAGGTGCCCGCATCGTGCTCACCAATGCCCCGCTGGCCATGCGGATGGGCGAAATCAAGGCCCTGGCTGCCGAAATCGACGCGCCCATCATCCCGGCCGACGCTACTTCGATGGAGGAGCTGAACACGCTCTTCACCGAGGCCCAAAGCCACTTCGGCGGCAAAATCGACTTTCTGCTGCACTCCATCGGCATGAGCGCCAACATCCGCAAGGGCAAAAGCTACGGCGACCTCGACTACAAATTCTTCCAGCAAACGCTCGACGTGTCGGCCCTGAGCTTGCACAAGATGCTGGCCGTGGCCGAAAAGCAGGACGCCTTCAACGAGTGGGGTAGCGTGGTAGCGCTCAGCTACATCGCCGCCCAGCGCGCCTTCCTCGACTACACCGACATGGCGCAGGCCAAGGCCGTGCTCGAAAGCATTGCCCGCAGCTACGGCCAGCGCCTGGGCCACCTCAAAAAGGTGCGCGTGAATACCATCTCGCAGTCGCCGACCAAAACCACGGCCGGCACCGGCATCAGCGGCTTCAACGCCTTCTATGAGTACGCCGAGAAGATGGCCCCCCTCGGCAACGCGCCCGCCGAAGCCTGCGCCGACTACTGCGTATCGCTGTTCTCGGATTTCACGCGCTTCGTGACCATGCAAAACCTCATGCACGACGGCGGCTTCAGCAGCGTCGGCATCTCGGAGGCCATCGTAGACGCGATTACGAAGTCGTCGGAAACGGCCGCGTAGTCTGATTGTCATTGCGAGCGCAGCGAAGCAATCGCACCGGCGCGGCGCGGCTGAACAGATGCGATTGTTTCGCTGCGCTCGCAATGACAGGCGGATTTTAGATAATAAAAAAAGCTCGGCTGGATAAGCCGAGCTTTTTTATTAAAACTATATAAGCTACTTCGAGCTTTCGTCACCGTCCACCGGCTCGGCCTGCTTGTGCATCTGGGTGGCTACCAGTTTGTCGGGCAACAGGTTGCTCATGACAGCCTGCACCTTGTTCATCAAGCCCGAAACCACTTTGTCTTTGCCGGCCATTAGGGCGTCGTAGCCGTCCTGGGCTACTTTGGCGGGGTCGGCTCTGGGGCCTTCGGCCACGAGCTTGGCGCGCTCCATGTCGGCTTTGTTAAAGAAATCGGTATCCGTTACGCCTGGCTCCAGCAGGGTGATGGTGACGCCACTCTCCTTCACTTCCTCGCGCACGGCCTCAGTGAAGGACGTAATGAACGCCTTGGTGCCGTGGTACACGGCCTGGAGCGGGCCGGGAATCTCGGCGCCCAGGCTCGATACTTGCAGGATTTTGCCGCTCTGGCGGGCTACCATCTCCTGCAAATACAGCTTGGTGAAGATGACGTAAGCCCCGATATTGAGCTGGATAATGTCCAGCTCACGGTTGATGTCGGTGGTCGTAAACGCGCCGTATTGGCCCTGCCCGGCATCGTTGACCAGCACATCTATTTGAATACCCTGGGCTTGAATTTCTTTGTAAACTTCAAATGGGGCTTGCAACTCAAATAGGTCTTTGGCAATAGTCTGAACCTGCACGCCGTATTGCTGCTGTAGCTCGCTGGCGGTTTGGGCTAGCTCATCCTGGCTGCGGGCCACGAGCACGAGATTGTACTTGTCTTGGGCAAAAAGTCGGGCCAGCTCGCGGCCGATGCCGCTGGTGCCGCCCGTGATGAGGGCATATTTCTGTTGGTCTGCCATGAGGAAAAGGGGGAGGAGGTAGTGAGAATACCTTTGGGTAACGGCCGCCAAAAAGCGCGGTTACGCCGAGCTTACTGCCTAGCTGACAATAAGTAAGCTGGCTGTGTCGCCTGGCCCAGGTACTAGGCTGAACGCTGTGCTACCGCCAAAGCCCGTAGCTTTAGGTCATTGAAAATAACCAAGCCAATGCCTGGTTTTCGGGTTTCCTCTTCTGCTTTTATGTCCCAATTCCTGCTCACCCAACCTATTTTTTTACGCGCCACCCGCCTGACTATCGCCGCAGTCGGCCTGCTGGCCGCTGGCTGCGCTACCCGCCCAACGGCCACTACCGCGCCCGGCACGGGCGGCTACCTGGTGTACATCGGCACCAACGTGGCTGGGCCGCAGGACAATACCATTTACCTCTACCGGCTCGACGCTACTACCGGCACCCTCACGCTGGTGAGCGCCCAAAAGGGCGGCGCGCAGCCCACCTACCTCGCCCTCGATGCCGGGCACCGCACCCTCTACGCCGTGAGCGAAACGCAGTCGTTCCGGGGCCGGGCCAATTGTGGCGGGGTGAGCGCGCTGGCCATCGACCAGCGCACGGGCGCGCTCACGCTGCGCAATCAGCAGCCCTCGCTGGGCGCGTCGCCGTGCTACATCAGCCTTGACCGCACGGGTAATAACGTGTTGGTGGCCAACTATTCGAGTGGCAACGTGGCGCTGCTGCCCCGCCAGGCCGATAGCCAGCTGGCCGCCCCCGCCGACAGCAGCCGGCACCAGCCGCCCTTCGGCCCTCACAAAAACCAGCACGCGGCGCACGCCCACTGCATTCTGCCCGCGCCCGACAACCGCTACGCTTTCGCCGTGGATTTGGGCACCGACAAAGTGTATCGCTACCAGCTCGACGCCGCGCATCACAAGCTAGGTACGCCGGCCGCCGTGGCCTTCACGGCCAAGCCGGGGGCGGGGCCGCGCCACCTCACCTTTCACCCCAACGGCCGCTGGGCCTACCTCGAAAACGAGCTGGGCTCCACCATCACGGCGCTGACTTATGACGCCAAAGTGGGCACCTTCCAGGAAATTCAGACCCAGACGCAGCTGCCGGCCGGCTTCGCGGGCGAAAACTCGGGGGCCGACGTGCACGTGTCGCCCGACGGGCGGTTTGTGTATGCTTCTAATCGGGGCGATAACAGCCTGGCCGTCTTCGCGGTGGATGCTGGCAGCGGCCGGCTCTCACTAGTGCAGCACGTGAGTACGCAGGGCAAGACGCCGCGCAACTTTTCGCTCGACCCCAGCGGCCGGGTGCTGCTGGTGGCCAATCAGAACTCCGATAACGTGTTTGCCTATCGGGTTGACAAGCAGACGGGTAAGCTCACGCCCACCGGGCAGTCGGTGCAGGTGCCCTCGCCGATGTTCGTGCAGGTCGTGGCCGATTTTACGAAGTAAAACAGTAGCTCGGACTACAAAGTCCAAGCTACTGCTCGCTACTCGCCTCCAGTCGGCAACATCGCCAGCAGCTCATTCTCCGATATAATCGGCACCTTCAGCGTCGTGGCCTTCTCCCGCTTGGCCGGGCCCATGTTGTCGCCAGCTACCAGGTAGCTTAGCTTCTTGGAGATGGAGCCCGTGATTTTGCCGCCGTGCTGCTGAATCAGGGTTTGCAGCTGCTCGCGGCTGTAATTCTCAAACACGCCCGAGAGCACGAAGGTGAGGCCGGCCAGGCGGTCGCTCACGGCCTTTGGCGGTTCGCCTGACACTGCCATTTGCACGGCGGCGGCGGCGAGGCGCTGCACCTGGGCCTGGTTTTCGGGCTGCTGGCACCAGAGAGCCACGGCGTCGGCCGTGACGCCGCCCACGTCGGGCACGGCGGCCAGCTCGGCGGCGGGGGCAGCCATGATGGCGGCCATCGTGCGGTAGTGCTGGGCCAGACGCTGCGCGCCGCCCTCGCCCACGTACCGGATACCCAGGCCGAAGAGCACCCGCTCGAAGGGCACGGTTTTGCTTTTCTCGATGCCCGCGATGAGGTTATCGATGGATTTTTCGCCCAGGCGGTCGAGCACGATGAGCTCGGCGCGGCGCTGGGGCAGGTCATAGATGTCGGCGGCCGTGGCTACTAAACCCAGGTCGAAGAACCGGCCCACGGTTTCGGCCCCTAAGCCGTCGATGTTCAGCGCCTTGCGCGATACGTAGTGTTCGAGCCGGGCCTTGAGCTGGGGCGGGCAGGCACGCTCGTTGGGGCAGCGGTAGTGGGCCTCGCCTTCGGGGCGCACCAGCGGGGTGCCGCAGGCGGGGCACTCGGTGGGGAAGCGCACGGGCTCGGCCTCTGCGGGGCGGGCGGCGAAATCGACGCCGGTGATTTTGGGGATAATCTCGCCGCCCTTTTCCACGAATACCATATCGCCGAGGCGGAGGTCGAGTAGGGCTATCTGGTTGGCGTTGTGGACGCTGGCGCGCTTCACGATGGTGCCGGCCAGGGGCGTGGGGTCGAGCAGCGCCACGGGTGTCACGGCCCCGGTGCGGCCCACGTTGTAGATGATTTCGCGCAGGCGGGTGCGGGCCGCCGCCGCCGGAAACTTGTAGGCAATGGCCCAGCGTGGGCTTTTGGCTGTGAGGCCCAGTTGGTCTTGCTGGCGCAGGTTATCTACCTTAATCACAATGCCATCGGTGTTCACCGGCAGCTCGAAGCGCTTCTGCGCCCATTCGTGGATGTAAGCCAGCACCTCCTCAATATTGGCGCAGCGTTGCCAGGTGGGCGACACGGGCAAACCCCAGGCGGTGGCGGCCGCCAGGCTCTCGCTGTGGCTGGCGAAGTGCCGGCCCGGCGTGAGCACCGAGTAGGCATAGAAGCGCAGCCGCCGCGCCGCCACGGCCGCCGAATCCTGGAGCTTAAGCGCGCCGCTGGCAGCGTTGCGGGGGTTGGCGAGTAGCGCCTCGCCGTTTTGCTCGCGCTCCTGGTTGAGGTCGCTGAATACCTGGTTGGGCATGAAAACCTCACCGCGCACTTCCACATCGGCCGGAAAATCGCCGTGCAAATGCAGCGGCAGCGTGCGGATGGTGCGGACGTTGGCCGTTACCACATCGCCGCGGGTGCCGTCGCCGCGCGTTACACCTTGCTGCAAATCACCATTTTCGTAGTGCAGGCTCATGGCCACGCCGTCGAATTTCTGCTCGCACACGTAGCTATAGGGCGCGCCTTCGAGGCCCTTCTGCACGCGCTCGTCAAACTCGCGCAGGTCGTCTTCCGAGTACGTGTTGCCGAGGCTCAGCATGGGGTAGCGGTGCTGGGCGGTGGCGAATTGCTTGGTGATGGTGCCGCCCACGCGCTGGGTGGGCGAGTTGGGCAGCGCCAGGTCGGGGTAGGCCTGTTCGAGCTGGTTGAGCTCGGCCAGCAGGGCGTCGAACTCCTGGTCCGATACCTCCGAGATATCGTGCTGGTAGTACTGGTTATTAAGGTGATGCAGGCGCTGGGTGAGCTGCTGAATGCGGGCTTGGGGTTCCATGAAAAAGGGCGGGGAGGAACGGAAATAGGAGGGAGTTGAAATAGCGCGTCCGTCATGCGGAGCTTGCAGAAGTATCTCTACCGCACCATTAAGTAAAGCGGTAGAGATGCTTCGGCAAGCTCAGCATGACGGACGACTTTTAGACGAGCAGATGAAGCTACGCCATTGCCGGGCGCAGGCCGGGCACTACCAGCGTCGAGCCGCCTTGCTTTTGTTCGGCGTCACGGCGGCCTTCTTCTTCGGTGCGGGCGGGCGGGGCGTTCTCGTCGCGCTCGGGGTCGCCCTGCGATTCCTTCATTTCGGTCGGGATGATGGGCTCGGCGGGCGACTTGGGCAGGTAGCGGGCGGCGAGAACGAAGAGAATGGTAGCGACGGCGAACCAGGTAAAAAACTTCATGGGGCAAAGAAAGGCAGATGTTGCGGGCAAAAATACGCCTCTACGTGCCAACGGCAACCCCGGCCCGGCGGTTGCGTTGGGGTTTTTAGCGCCGGGTTGCTAAAACGGTGCGCCGCATATTTGCGCTTGTTCAGCAAGTACCGTTAGGTAAAAAATTGTCGGTCATGCTGAGCGCAGCGAAGCATCTCACTCGGTGAAGTAACTAAAACGTTATTGATTACTGCGCCACGCGAGATGCTTCGCTGCGCTCAGCATGACGGACGGTTTCTATCCGTTCGCTCCATCACCATTTCACCATTTCACCAATTCACCGCCTCACTCCATGCCAGACCAACCTTCCTGGGCCGAAACGGCCGCTTCCCTGCTTTCACGCCTCTCGGGCGGCATCGAGCTCAACTGCGGCTTCGACCAGATGGAGCTGCAAGTGCCCAACCAGCAGAATCCCGCCGGCCCGCCCGCTACCTGGCGCCTCAATGGCACGCTGCGCATCCGCACCAAGGGTGACGTACCCGCGCCCAGCAGTCTGAGCATCAGTGCTAACACGAATCCCGGCGCGCCCGATTCGCGTGGTTAGGGGCCTCGAAGTAGATGCCCGGCTGGTGCTTACCTGGCCGGGCGGGCACGACTTGCAGTTGGCCGCCTCGGGCTCCTACCTCATCCTCAACGTGCCCAGCCAGGAGGTGCTCGATATGCTGACGAGCGGGCCGCCGCGCCCGCCCGGCGCGCCCAAGCCGCCCAAGCCCAAAATTGACCCTTTACAGCAGCTCCACGACCTGGCCCGCACGCTGGGCCTGGTGCTCGACCTGCGGGTAGGGGGCAAAACCTACGTCACCTTCGGCCTGCCCGACCGCACGAGCCCCAAAATCACGCTGAGCGCGGTGCTGGGCAAGATTGGGTCGTTTTTTAAGTAGGCGCAAGGCTGGCCGGCGCACAGATAAAACGCTTCGAAACTTGCCCGGGCCGGCAACTTAAAGCGTCCTCAGAAGCTTTAGTAGCAGGCGGGGCAGCAGCCCAAAAGGCGTTGGAGACTGGCCCGCCCGCTCGTTTTACTTTGCCTAGCTTTTCCCTTGAAAACTCCTGACAACGACCGCCGCCAACCGGGCACCGGCCGCGCGCCGGCTGGTACTTCTGCCTTTAACCGCATGGAGCGGATGCCGCCGCGCCTGCTGATGCTGTACGTGGGCCTGCTCGGCATCGGGGTGCTGTTTGCGGGGCTGGTGGGGCTGTACGTGTACACGCGGCTGCGCAGCGGTGAGGCGCCGGGCCGCCACATTTTCCCGCGCTTTTTCTCGCTCAGTACCATCGTGCTGCTGGTGTCGTCGCTGGTGCTGGGGCAGGCCACGCGCCTCTACCGCGCCGACGACCTGCCTACTCTGGCGCGCTGCCTGGGGGCTACGCTGCTGCTGGCCAGCATCTTCTGCGGCTTGCAGCTGGCGGGCTGGCGAGAGCTTACGCTGCAACACGTGCTGTTTAAGGATAAACCGAGCGGCTCGTTTGTGTATTTTATTTCGGGCGTGCATATCGCGCACATTGTGGGCGGCATGGCCTACCTGCTGGCGCTGCTGCTGCGCACCCTGCACGCCGCCCGCGACGGTGTCCGCACGCTCGTATTCATCCGCAACCCCTATCGGCGGCGGCAGCTGCAGGCCATTACCACCTACTGGCACTTCGTGGATGCGGTGTGGGTAGTACTGTTCGCGGTGTTTTTGTTTCTCTACTAATCACTGATTAGCACGGATTTTTTCGGATTTCACGGATTTTGTAGCAGATATGGTTCGTCATTCAATTACGCACTAAATGCGAAAAGGCCACCCGCTAAGGTGGCCTTTTCTGCGTCTACAAAATCCGTGAAATCCGAAAAAATCCGCGCTAATCAGTGATTACTTCGACCCAGCCTTTATACCGCCGCCCGTTCACGAAGGTGACCACGTAGTAGTACACGCCAGGCGCGCCCTCCCCGGCCCACTGAAAGTCGCGGGCGCTCGACTCGTATACCTGGCGGCCCCAGCGCGAGAAGATTTTGACGTCGGCAAAGCGCATGTCGCAAAAGTCGGGCGGCAGGGTAGGCATGCGGAAAAACTGGTTTTTGTCGTCGCCGTTAGGCGTGATAACGTTGGGCGGGGTAAACTCCGGGGCCTTGGGCGGGGCCACCGCGAAGCGCACCGTGCGCGACTGCGGCTGGGCGCGGCAGGTGCTTTCCTGAAGCTGGAACACGACCGTGAGCTCGCGGGCCACGCCGTTTACCACGCTCACGCCGTCGCAGGCGGGTAGCCAGCTGAAGGTGGCATTGGCCTGGCCCGCGCCGCCCGTGGCGGTGAAGCGCATGCCCACATCGGCGAGGTTGAAGCCCTGGCCAGTGGCGCTCAGCACCAGCATGTCGCGGTCGGCGTCGGTGCCGGCGAGGGTAGCGTTGTAGGGGTGGCCGAGGTCCATGCGAATGAGTGGCGGGCCGCCCGCCGAGTCGGGCGGGAAGGTGGTAGTGAGCACGGGCGGCACGTTGCTATAATCCACAATCACCGGAATCGTAACCACGGGCGCTACCTGCCGCACCCCGCAGGGCGTCACGGCCGTGGCCGTAAACACGAGCTCGCGCACCTGGCCGGGCGGGTCGGTCACGGCCGCGCAGGTGATGGGCCACGCGAAGCGCGCCGGTCGCTGGGTGCCGCTCTGGGCCTGAGGCGTGAGCACGGCCCCGACGCTACCCGGCACAAAGCCGTTGTTGCCGGTCAGGGTGTAGGTGATGGGGTCGCTGTCGGGGTCGGTGGCCAGCAGGTCGAAGGTGAGCGTCTGGCCCACGCGCACGTGCAGCGGCAGGGTAGTGCCCGCCGTGTGGGTGAGGGTGGGCAGGCCGTTGGGCGTCGGAATGGAGATAACCGCCACCCGCACGGTATCGCGCTTGGGCAGCGAACAGCCGTTGTCGGCCACGATTACGTTTAAGTAGCTCACCTTGCCCTGGGTGTCAAGGCAGTCGGGAAAGCAGAGCGTGGCCACCAGCGTATCGGGCCGGCCGGGGCTATGCACCATGCCGGTAGTGGTGCCCGTGAGGGTTGGCAGCGGCCCCGAATACGTGACTGGGTTTAAACTGAGCGTGAGCTGCGAGGCATTGTCGGGGTCGGTGAAGCGCAGGCGCGCGCAGCGCGAGCCGGTGGGCGTGAGGCGCAGCGTGTCGCGGCCGGGCACGTAGGCCACGCCGCCGCTGGTGCCGGGCACCATCAGCACGCTGGGGGCGGCATTGCGCGGGCAGCTAAGTACTTGCAGCTGAAAGTCGCGGCGGGTTTCGCCAATCTTCACGCCCCGCCGAAACTCCTGGCAGCGCACCCCAAACACAAACAAGCCTAGCCGCGTGGGTTGCACCGTGAGGCGGCCCGTGCGCGCCCCGATGCTGAGGGCCGGCGTGCCCAGTATCTGGTTGGCGGTGCCGTAGCCGGGCAGCCAGCTGATGAGCGAGTAGGGGCCCGACAACGGGCCGGGGTTGGGCTGCGCGGGGGTAGAGTGGCCGTTGAGGGGCGTCACCATGTCGTAGACCAGCGAGTCGCCGTCGGGGTCCTGGCCCGCGAAGTCGTAGTAAAACAGCTCGCCCGCGCAGGCGTAGTCGGCCAGGGGCGGGAAGATGCTGGGTGTGGAGTCGCGAAACGGCTGCCCGCTGCGCACCACGGCCGGAAACTCCAAGTAGAAGGTCTGGGCCGCATCGCCCGGCCGGTTGATATTAGAGATGACGTTGTTGCGGCAGCAGCGCTCCACGGCCACGTAGTAGCCCTGCGGGCTGTTGTAGGTGCCGGCCGGCAGCACCAGGCTGTTGCGGTACAGCAGCCGCCGGGTGCTGAGCGAGCCCACCGCGCAGGCGGGGTTGGTGTAGCTCAGGGGCTGGTTGCTGGTCAGGGCCAAGACCAAGGTGGTCACCTGCCGGTTGGTGGCTTTGTCGTAGATGCCGGCCGTGAGGTTGGCATCGAGCGCGCCGGGGCTGCCGTTGATGGCGTCGAAATACAAATTCAGCGACAGCTGGTAGAGGTCGCCCTGCACGTACTGCAAGTCGAGCTCGCCGCCCACGATGTGGGTGGCGCGGGCCGGCGCGGCGGCCAGCAGCAAGAGCACGAACAGCCCGAGCCACCCGCGCCAGCGGGCCAATGGGGTAGCGGGGGAAGAAGGGTAGGAAAGCATCATAGACAAAAGAGAAAAGCCAAAAAAGAGCTGGCCGCCAGCCCAACGCGGGAAACCTTACTTTTATTCCCCGTCAGGCTGTGCGCCTTGGCTGCCACTGCCCCGGAGTAAATTTACTAGCTTTCGGCGCGGCCCGCCAGCTTTGGGCCGCGCCAGAAGCCAGTTTTTTCTGCTTATTCGACCAGCTATGCGTTTTTGTCTACGACTCCTGCTTTTGATTCTGCTTGCGGCCGGTGCCGGCCCCGCCCTGGCGCAGCCCGCTGCGCCTACCCCAGCCAGCCGCCCCGACCCCGGCGACCCCATGGCCGCCGCCCGCGCCTGCGCCCTGGCCCACCAGCGGCAGGGCGCAAGCCCGCTGGCCGTGGCTACCAGCAGCGTGCGCCACCGCCAGCAGATGGACCGCTACGACGTGCAGTGGTACAAGCTCGACCTTGCCCTCGAAAACAACTCGCGCAACGTGGCCGGCTCCGTGATAATGCGGGTGAAAGTAGGCCCGCAGCCGCTCGACTCGCTGGCCTTTGAGCTGTACCAGGCCCCGGCGAGCGCGGGGGCCAATGCGGCCACGCTGCTCATCGACTCGGTGGTGGTGGGCGGGCGGCGCTCGCCGGGCGTGCGGCGGCAGGGCAATGACGCCACCGCCGCACTGCCCGCCGTGGCCCCGGCCGGCGCGGTGGTGCAGGCCCGCATCTACTACCACGGTACGGCACCCAATGGCAACAGCGCCGCCATCGGCAACGCTCTCAACACCCGTAGCTACTACGTGCAGGGCGGCGTAACGTATCCTTACAACGTGACCTGGAGCCTGTCGGAGCCGTTCTCGGCCCACGAATGGTTTCCCTGCAAGCAGGTGCTCACCGATAAGGCCGACTCCTCGGCCGTGTCGGTCACGACTACTTTACCCAATAAGGTGGGCTCGAACGGCGTGCTGCGCCGCACGGTGCTCTTGCCCAATAACAAGGTGCGCTACGAGTGGAGCACGCGCCACCCCATCGCCTACTACCTCCTCTCGGTGGCCGTGGCCCCGTACCTGGAGTACGTAGGCTACGCCAACCCGGCGGGCGGGCCGCGCATCCCGGTCGTCAACTACGTGTACAACCAGGCGGCGCTCGATTTTTACAGGACGCAGATTGACCTCACGCCGGGCTTTATCGAAAACTACTCCAACCTGTTTGGGCTCTACTACTTCGCCGATGAGAAGTACGGCCACTCGATGGCGCCCATCGGCGGCGGCATGGAGCACCAGACCATGACCACCCAGGACGGCTTCAACTTCACGCTCACCGCGCACGAGCTATTTCACCAGTGGTTTGGCGACAACGTGACCTGCGCCAGCTGGGAGGATATCTGGCTCAACGAGGGCTTCGCCTCCTACGGCGAGTATCTGTCGCTGGAAGCCTTTGCGACCCCCACCGCCGCCCGCGCCTGGATGGACCAGGCCCAGCGCGCCGCCCAGGGCAACAACAATGTGGGCAACGGCACCGTGCGCGTGCCCGACACCACCAGCGTGGGCCGCATCTTCAGCTCGAACCTGAGCTACAAGAAGGGCGCGGCCGTGGTGCACATGCTGCGCTACCTCTGCCACGACGATGCCCGCTTCTACCGGGTGCTGCGCACTTACCAAAGCCAGTACAGTGGCCGCACCGCCCGCACCCTCGACTTGCAGCGCTTGTTTGAAGCCGAGCTGGGCCAGCCGCTCGACTACTTCTTCCGGCAGTGGTACCGGGGCGAGGGTTACCCCAAATTCGACGTGCGCTGGAACCAGGTGGGCAACGCCCTCTACCTGCGCGTAGCCGAAACGGCCTCCCTCCCCACCAGCACGCCGTTTTTTCAGACCGAGGTCGACTACACCCTCACCCTGCAAGACGGCAGCACCCGCGTGCTGCGCCTCAACCAGACCCAGGCCAGCCAGGGCTTCAGCGCCCTCGTCAACGGCTCCGTGGCCAGCCTCACTGTCGATGCCGCCGGCTGGCTGCCCGACCTGCCCGGCAGCGTAGCACAGGACCCCACCCTGACCGGCGATGCCCCCGCGCTGCAAGTCTACCCCAACCCCGCCCGCGAAACCCTAACCCTGGCCGGTACCGTGCCCCTCGGCACCACCGCCGATATCTTCGACGCGCTGGGCCGCCGCGTGGCCAGCCAACCCGTGTACCAGGCGCAGCTCGACACCCGCGCCCTGGCCCCCGGCATCTACGTGCTGCGCCTGCGCGGGCCGGGCGGCGAGGAGCTGGGGCAGGTGAAGTTTGTGCGGGAGCGGTAGGCTATCTGAACAGCCAAGCCAAAGCGGCCTGCTCGGATAGAGCAGGCCGCTTTTTTGTGGGTAGTGGGTAATTCTACAAGCTGCCGCGCTAGGCGCTAATGCAGAAACAACCCGCCAAACGCCGCCTTCACCAGCTTGAGCACTTCGGCCGCCTGGATCGGGTTGAGGGCGCAGGAGGCAATGGCGCTGATGAAGCCCCCGATAATCCAGTTTTGCCAGTCTTTCTTGGTGAGCCCTTCGGCCTTCACGGCGGCGGTTTGGGTGAGCTCAATCAGCTTTTGCCGGGCGGCTTCGGGCAGGGCGGCGGTGGCGAAGCTCTGCTGCAACAGCCGCAACTGGCCCTGCACTTCGGCCAGTTCGGTGCGGGTGAATTTATCGTCGGTGGGCGTGGAGGTAGGGGCGAAGAGTTGGGCAGTTTTGGCGGCTTCGGCCCAGAGGTCGGGGGTAAGCTGCTCTTCTTTGAGGATATTTAGCCAGTGACTGAAAGTGTCTTTGACAAGTTGCCAATTTTCAGCGAATCCGCTATTTTTTGCTTTTGTTGGATTAAAGATTACACTCTCTGTATCGGAAGTATAAGAGAGATAGATAACAGAAATCTCTCTATTGCCCTGTGTTACAGCTTTACCAACTCGCATATTAAAGTAGTAGTTGGATAGCTTGTGCTTAATCAAGGTTACGCTGGTTCTGTCATTAATCTGTTGGTCAATAATGAAATCGTTTGCGATAAAACCCTGCTGTACAACAAGGCTAAATAAGTCGTTAGTCTGTTTTTTGTGTAGCATTCTTCCGAAGAATTGGTTTTTAAAAAGCTATTCTCATGTTTTGCCGGTAAAGAACTGGCAGTTCTGTTTCATGAGGTTAAAATGGTGAAACAACGCCTCCATACCAGTGCGATAGTTTTAATCGGTAGCTTAACCAGTGATGGCTAGATAGTCTTGTATAGAGAGAAGTAAGGCGGGCAAGATAGCGCGGGCGCGGGCGTCGTGCGAATTGTGTAGGTCATTCCTGACATGGCGTGCGACCTTCCTGACGTGGTGAGCGAGGCTCCTGACGTGGCTTCCGAGGCCTCGACAACCACGACAGGAGCCTCGCTCACTACGTCAGGAGGGTCGCATGCCTCGTCAGGAGCCTCGGCTGCCGCGCCAGCAGTGTCGGGGGTGGTGCCAGCCGCCGCGCCCGCCACGCCGGGCGGCCCGGCGGCTAGCGTGCAGGTTATATGCCGGCTGGCTGCTACTTTCGGGTCGGCAACACCGCCACCTTACCTATTTAAGTCCAATACATTATGAAAGACCAGGAAGTAACCCGCCAAAACGCCCTATCCGATGCCGACCTGGTGGCCGACTGCCGTCGGCGCAGCAGCCAGGCCCGCCTTGACCTGGCCGACCTACAGGCCGAAGGCGTAACGGCCGCCGACCTCGATGGCTTCGACCAGGAGGCCACGGCCTTTGAGAAAATGCCCTCCGACGACGCCCTCGAATACGCCCGCGTGGCCCTGCGCCAAACCCGCGACGCGGCCCTCGAAGCCGGCCGCTCGGCCCTGCGCACCGTACTCAGCCCCGTGCGCCGCGCCTACGGCGACACCTCGCCCCAACTCCGGCGCTTCGGGGCCGGCCGCCTCGCCGATGCCAACACGGCCGAGGTGCTCAACCTGCTGCAAGACGCCCAAACTACCGGCACCCCCTACCTCACCGACCCCCAAACCACCGCCGAAGGCTTCACCCAGGCCCGCCTCGACGCCCTGGCCCCCGCCCACGCCGCCCTGCGCACTGCCCAGCAGCAGTACCTCGACGCCGACCAGGTACGCCAGCAGGGCACCCGCGCCCGCGTGCTGGCCTACAACGCCCTCGACACCCGTTGCGCCAAGCTCTGCGCCCGCAGCTACGACCACTACGCCGAGCGCGACGCCACCAAGGCCAAGGCCTACGTGCGCGACCCCGCGCCGGGGGCGGGTGGGGCGACTGTGTAGGGCTCGCCAGGCGGGGCACCTCACCCCCCGGCCCCCTCTCCAAAAAAGAGGGGGAGCCGGACGAATAATAAGACGGAATAAAGCAAAACAGAAAGAGCTTTCAGCATTGCTGAAAGCTCTTTCTGTTTTTGGCAAGAGGATGTTAGGCTCCCCCTCTTTTTTGGAGAGGGGGCCGGGGGGTGAGGTGCCCCGCCCGGCGAGCCCTACTTTATCCGCGTCAGCGCCACCTCCCTTACCGGCGCAATCACCAGCGGCACCTTCTCCACCTTCACCGACGAGGTATCGAGGCCGAAGTACTGGGCCTCGCCCGAAATGAACTGCTTGAGGTAGAAATACGCCTGCATCACGAGCTTCTCCAGGGTCGGGAAGTCGTTTTCGATGCTGAGGTATTTCTCTAACACCACGAAGCGGAAATCACCTACCACGTGGCGCTGGCTTAGCGAGGCGTAGCGCGAGGTGATGTCCACTTCCTTGTTGCGCACCAGGTCCTCGACCACCTTGCGGAAGAAGAGATTGATGCGCTGCTGCACCCGGAAGCCGAGGCGGAAGTTGATGCGGAACACGTCGTCGGAGGCCAGCTCGGTCACTTTGTACTCCATCGTGTAGGGCTCGTCGGTGGTATCGACATGGATAAACCAGTAGATGTCCGCCCGCTTGGGCCGCTTCTGGAAGATGGAGTAGATGATTTTCTGCTCAATCTCATTGGGCCGCTCGGCCGAGGTCAAAAACACGAGGTGGGTAGCGTACTTGCCAATCGACTCGTCGTTGCTGAGCTGCTTGAGCGGCTCGATGTAGGGCTCCATCTTCACGAAGTCGGTAAGGCGGCGCTTGATGTAGTACGACTTGAGCCACACGTACATCACGCCCATGAGGGCCGCCGCGATGGCCAGCGACACGAAGCCGCCGTGCGGAAACTTGATGAGGTTGGCCAGCAAAAACGACCCCTCGATAAACCCGTACACCACCACGAACAGCGCCACCAGCGGCAGCGACACGCGCTTGATTTTGCGCAGCCACACCGTCAGCAAAATCGTGGTCATGAGCATCGTGAGCGTGATGGCCAGGCCGTAGGCCGCCTCCATCTCGCTGCTCTCGCGGAAGTACAGCACCACCCCGATGCAGCCCAGCAGCAACAGCCGGTTCATGCTCGGCACGAAGAGCTGCCCCTTCACGTCGGTGGGGTAGTTGAGGCGCACCTTAGGCCACATGTTGAGGCGAATGGCCTCGGCCACCAGCGTAAACGAGCCCGTGATGAGGGCCTGCGAGGCGATAACCGCCGCCACCGTAGCCAGCCCGATGCCGAACAGCAAAAACCAGCCCGGCATGAGCGCATAAAACGGGTTCTGGTCGCCAATCTGCTCGTTTTGGTGGGCCAGCAGGTAAGCGCCCTGCCCGAGGTAGTTGAGCACGAGCGTAGTCTTCACAAAAGCCCAGCTGATGCGGATGTTGCCCTTGCCGCAGTGCCCCAGGTCGGAGTACAGCGCCTCGGCCCCGGTGGTGCAGAGGAATACCGAGCCCAGCAGCCAAAAGCCGCTCGGGTACTGCGTCAGCAGCTTATAGCCGTAGTAGGGGTTAATGGCCCGCAGAATGGTCGGGTCGTGCGCCACCCAGACGGCGCCCAGCACCCCGAGCATCGTAAACCACAGAAACATAATCGGCCCGAACGCCTTGCCCACTATCTGCGTGCCAAAGCTTTGCAGCAAAAACAGCCCCGCGATAATGCCAATGACGATGCCCACCACGTAGTTCTGCGTCAAACTCGGGTACACGGTTTTGAGCCCCTCAATGGCCGACGAAACCGAGATGGGCGGCGTAATGACCCCATCGGCCAGCAGCGACGCGCCCCCCACGATGGCCACCACCGAGAGCCAGGCCCCGCGCCGCCGCACCAGCGCGTAGAGCGAGAAAATGCCGCCCTCGCCGTTGTTGTCGGCATTGAGCGTCAGTAGCACGTACTTGACGGTAGTTTGCAGCGTCAACGTCCAGATAACGCAGGAAATAGCCCCGAGCACCAGCGTGGGGTCAATGAGCCCCGGCACGGTGCCGCTCTTGAGGATGGACGACATCACGTAGAGCGGCGAGGTGCCGATGTCACCATAAATAATGCCGAGCGCAATAAGCAGCCCAGCCCCGGATATGGCGGTGTGGTCGTGTTTAGAAGAACTCATAAACGAGAATTCGGGTAGTAGAAAAGCAGCCTAAGGCGAAGGGTGCGGGGCCGGCCCCCGCCCGTATCGGTGAAAAGAACTGGTAGCAGGGCACGGGTAACTAAGCGCCGCGTGTATCGCGCCGCGCGCCGCGGGCATTACAGGCGGCGCTTACGTAAGCGGGGTGGGAAAGGTGAAGGCAGAGTAGGGCGCGGCCTCGGCGGCTTGCCGGGTCAGGCGCTCGGCTTCGGCCAGCGCCAGCGAGTAGGCGGCCTCGGCGGCCGCCCGGTCGTGGGCGCGGGCCACGCGGCGGTTGAGCTCGCTGGCCAGGCGCTGCCACTGCGCCAGCTCGCCGGGCAGGGCAAAGTGCGCCGGCTGCCGGCCCAGCAGCCACAAACGCAGGCGATTAGTGCCGCGCTGCCCGTAGGCCAGCAGCAGCGCCGTGGTGGCCATGCCCAGCATGGCCGGCCCGGTGTGCAGCCAGTTTTGCAAAAAGGCGATGATGACCACGGCCAGGCCCAGCCCGCCCAGCAGCACCCATAGCACCCAGCGCACGTGGTGTACCTCGGCCCGCTCCAGCTCGCGCAATCCGAGCGTCTGCCCCAGCACCGTCACCGAAGCGTCGGTGAGCACCAGCTTGCCATCGGGGCTTTGCACCGTGGGCAGCGGCACCACGGGCGGCAGCGGCGCGGGAAACAAGATGGGCGTCGGCACCTCAACTACCGCAGGCTCAAAAGCTTCCGGCGGCGAATTTTCAGCGGGGGGCGAAGCTGCCTCGGGCCGCGCGGCCGGCCGCACGCCGGCCGTGCTGCTCAGCACCCAGGTGGGCGCGGGCACGGCGGCCGGGGGCGTATTCGGCGGGTTTTCGGGGGCAGAAGGCGTAGGCACGGCCGGGGATAATGGGGAATTAAATATGGCAGCTGTTTAGCAAATTGTTTTTCCGTCATGCTGAGCGGAGTCGAAGCATCTCTATCGCTTCGTTGCTAGCATTATGGGTTAGCGTTAGCAAGGAGGTAGAGATGCTTCGACTCCGCTGCGTCTCTGCTTGATGCGCAGAATGCTCAGCATGACGGAAAGGCAACTACTTAATTATTCACCTTCAGCAGTTCCACGTCGAAAATCAGCGCCGAGTCGGGGCCGATGTCGCGGCCCGCGCCACGCTTGCCGTAGGCCAGGTCCGAGGGGATGTAGAGGCGCCACTTCGAGCCTTCGGGCATCAGTTGCAGGGCTTCCGTCCAGCCGGCGATAACCTGGTTGACGCCGAATGTGGCCGGCTGGCCGCGCTGGTAGCTGCTGTCGAACACCTTGCCGTTGATGAGGGTGCCGTGGTAGTGCGTGGTTACCGACGAGCGGGGGCCGGCTTTTTTGCCGGTGCCTTCGGTCAGCACCTCGTACTGAAGGCCGCTGGGCAGGGTGGTTACACCGGGCTTGTTGGCGTTTTCGGCCAGGAAGGCTTCGCCTTCCGCTTTGTTGTTGCTCATGGAGTTGGGGTCTTGGGTGTCGTCGTCATCTTCCAGGCCGCCGAGCTGCTCTTGCAGCTGCTGCATGGCGGCCTGCATTTGCTCCTGGGTGAGGCGGCTGGGCTGACCCGAAAGGCCTTCTTTAAGGGCAGCGGCCAGCACGTCGATGTCGAGCTCGAGGCCTTGCTGGGCGAAGTTGCGGGCCAGGTCGCGGCCGATGATGTAGCTGACCTGCTGTTGGTTGGTGTCGAGCGTCACGAAGGAAGTCGAATGTAGCCGCCCGCCGCAAAGCGTCGGGCCGGCTGATGAGGGAAAAATGTAGGCGGGCAAATGTCGGCACCGCCGCCCGATGCCTACGCAAAAAGCCCCGCCAACGGCGAGGCTTTACTCCCAAAAGGCGGGGCTAAGTAGCAGGACTACAAGTAATGATGGTCTTCTTCGCCGTGCAGCGAAAAAGTCAGATTCAGGCCCGCGAGCTGGGCCGTGAGGAAGCCGAGCGAGCTCAGGCCGCCCAGCAGCAGCAACGACGAAAAGGCAGTGGTCTTTTTCATAAGGAGATAACTGAGGGTGTAATCAGGCGCAAATATACGAAATTGACCACGAAAAGTAGTAGGCGTGCCGAGTATTTCTGTAGCGTAAGCTTCAGCTTGCGGGGCGTACGGGCGCGCCACCAACCGCCCCGCAAGCTAAAGCTTACGCTACCCCTGCTAGCTCGAATGGTCGGCCACAATTACCCACGCGCCCTTGATGCGTCGAAAAATAAGCAGGAACTGCCCCTGCAAGTCGCCGGCCTGCGGGCGGGCCAAGTGCCAGTGCCCCACCACCTGCGCCACATCGGCCGAGAGCGGCGTGATGCGCAGCTGGCTGAAGTCGAGCTGCCCCATGCGGGCGGCGTCGCCGTAGGTTTTGCGGTAGGTGTCGAGGGTAGGCTGCCAGCCGTAGGTCATGCCTTTGCTGCCGAGGAACACCAGCGAATCGGAGTGCCAGTAGCCGGCCATGAAGCCGGGGATGTCGCCCCGGTTCCAGGCGGCCGTTTGGGTGGCCAGCACTTGGGCGATGGCCTTGCGCGCCTCGGGCGGGCCGGGGGGCGAGGTAGCGGCGGCCGGGCGGGCAAATGTTAAGGCCAGACTTGTGGTGAGGAGGAGTAGCTGTTTCATATCAAGCTGATTATGGGGAAATAATTGTCATGCTGAGCAAAGCGTAGCGGAGTCGAAGCATCTCTATCGCTTCGTTGATGAGCGTAAGATATTAGTTCATCGGTAGAGATGCTTCGGCTGCGCTGCGCTCCGCTCAGCATGACAATTATATTCAATACGTTCTTATGCAAGGATACTACTTCAGCAGCGTAGCCACGTAGGCCGTGCCGCCCAGCGCCCGCATGTGGCGCAGCACGCGCAACTGCTTGGCCCGCGCCTGCGGCCCCGGTTGACTGGCCCGAAAGCGGAGCGGATTGGGTAGTACGCCGGCCAGCAGGGCCGCCTCGGGGGCGCTGACATCGCGGGCGGGTTTGTGGAAGTAGCGCTGGCTGGCGGCCTCCACCCCGAAGGTACAGTCGCCCATCTCGGCCACGCTGAGGTACATCTCCATGATGCGGCGCTTGCTCCAGAGCGCCTCGATGAGCATGGTGAAGTAGGCCTCGGCGGCCTTGCGCACGTAGGAGCGGCCTTGCCACAAAAACACGTTTTTGGCCACCTGCTGCGAGATGGTGGAGCCGCCGCGCACGGGCTTGCCCTCAGCGCGGTTCCAGTTGTATTTGGCGGCGCTCCACATCCCGTCTATGTCGAAGCCGTGGTGAATCAAGAAGCGTTGGTCTTCGGCCGCTACCATCGCCAGCGGGATGCTGGGCGACACCTCATCCAACGTGCAGAAGCGATAGTTGGCGTGGCGCGAATCCGCCTGGATGCCGTAGTAGCCGCGGCCTACCGGCGCGTGAGCGCGGCGGTCGAGCATCAGCCAGGTGGCGGGCGGCGGCACCCAGCGGTAGAGCAGCACCCACACCACCGACAGCAGAAAGAGCGCCGCCGCCGTTTGCAGGCTCACGCGCAGTACCGTGCGCCAGGAGGGAAGAAGGGTTTGGATGGATTGGGCCACGAGGAAGCAGAAAAGACGAGTTGCAAAGGTCGGCGGCGAGCCAGTAGCGCGAACTTTGTAGTTCGCGTTTTTGCTATAGGCAGACGGCGTAAAAACGCGAACTACAAAATTCGCGCTACGGCGCTACTGCTCGCGGCTGGCGGCCTCCACGCCGGCCAGTCCCTCGGGCGTAATGAGCCCCAGCCCGGCCGCGTGCCGGGCGGCGGTCAGAAAATCAGGCACTACCAGCATCTCCACTTTAAACTCGTTTTGCAGAGCCAGCGCCACCGGCGCGACTACTTCGAGCCGCGCGGGCAGGCCCACGTCGCGGATGTAGATGACCTTGACCTGGCCCGGCCGCTGGCGCACTACTTCGGCGTAGATGTCGGCATCGTGCTGCCCGCTGTCGCCGAGTAGGATGAACGGCAGGTGCGGATAGGTATCCAGCAATTGCTTGATTTCTTTAAGCTTGTGGCCGTGGTGCAGCGAGTCGTTGCCGCTGCTCACGTCGCCCGGCCCTAGCTTGGGCCCGCTCAGCAGCGAGTCGCGCAGCAGCATGGGACCCAGCGGAATGCCGCGCAAACGCAGGAAGTCTTCGAGCACGTCGTAGAGGTTCCAGGGCGAGGAGCTGACGTAGAAAAATGGGTTGTCGGGCTGCCCACTCAGCCCGAGCTGCAAGGCCTGGTAAAACGCCGCCACGCCCGCCAGCGGCTCGTGCGAGTGCGCGTTGCGAAAAAGTACCGTGCGCAGCATCCGCAAAATGTGGGTGGCGCGGGTCACAATCACCGTATCGTCGAGGTCAGAAATCACCCCGAATTCGGCCGTGGGCGGCGGAATGAGCACCTGCGCCGTGCCCTTGATGGTGCCGTCGAGGCCCCGGAAGCGCTTAGGCAGCCGGCTTACCTGCACCGGCACCGGGTACCAGAGGTAGTCGGTGGGCGTGGGCAGCTGCGGCGGGTCGAGGGCCAGGGTGTAGTAGCCGGCCTTGTCGGTGGTGGCGTAGGCGTCGAGGCCACCGGGTAGCTCCACTACTATCTGGGCCTTAGGTATTTCGCGGCTGTTGAAGCGGCGGTACATGGCCTGGAAGTTGCGCCAGGGCGAGTCGGCCTCGGTCTGGGGCGTGAGGCCGCGGTCGGCGAGCAGGCGGCCCTTGAGGTAGAAGCGGTGCGGGGTGCCGTAGCTGCGGTACACGTCGAGGTGCAGGGGCCGCAGGCGGCCCAGCCGCGCCGCCACGCGCGTGATGCGCGTGTCGGCCCATTCGAGCGCATCTGAAACCCATTGGCCTATATTCATCGGGCAAACCTACGGCTATCCGACAAATAGCTTGCGGCGAAGCGGTAGTTTTGGCCATCCGCTTTGCCAAAAAGTGAGCGCCGAGGCACTGGCTATGAAAACGCTGAAGAATTTTAATGAGCCAAGAAGTTGATGGTTGAGCCGCCTACCCCTGGTTGCAATGCATAAAAAAGCCAGCCGCCTAAGCGGCTGACTTTCTCTTATCGAGTGGCGAGCGATGCACCGCGCCCGAAAACACGTCCTCCTCTCAAGCGTCCGAAACGCTCCACTCCTAGCACAAATACACAATTTTCAATTAGAAAAAGTTGCCCACGCTACTTCGCGGAGCTGGCCTCCCCGGCTACCTTCACCCGCCCGACCTTCGGCGGCGCGCCGCCCAAAAACTCCCGGTACCACAGCCCCGAGTCCTTGATGGTGCGCTGCTGGGTTTCGTAATTGACATGGATGAGGCCGAAGCGGGGCGCGTAGCCCTGGGCCCACTCAAAGTTGTCGGTGAGCGACCAGGCGAAGTAGCCGCCCACGTCCACGCCCTCCAGCTGCGCCCGGCGCACCTGCCCGATGGCGGCTTGCAGGTAGGCGCGGCGGGCCGCGTCGGGCACGCGGCCGGGCTGCAGCTCGTCGGGAAAGGCCGAGCCGCTTTCGGTGATGACCAGCTGCGGCGCGCCGGGGTAGGCGGCGTACTGCTTGAGCATGTGGTAGATGGACTCGGGGCAGACTTCCCAACCCATATCGGTGGTGGGCACGCCGCGCTGCTTGGCGGGCACCAGGGCTGCCCAGTGCGGCGGCAGCCAGGGGGCCGCGCGCACCACCTCGCGGGTGTAGTTCTGGATGCCCCAAAAGTCAAAATCGAACTTCAGCAGCTGGTCGTCGCCGCTTTTGTGGTAGCGCTGGAGCAGCCAGGCCACCAGCGGCAGCTCGGCCAGCGGGTAGCCCAGGCCGAGGGTCGGCTCCACAAAAAAGCGGTTGAGCAGGGCGTCGGTGCGGCGGGTGGCGGCCTCGTCGCGGGCGTTGCCCGGCGTGCGGGGCGTGAGCTGCGAGCACGAAAACGTGGTGCCGATGCGCGCCGACGCGGGCAGCAGCGCCCGCAGTGCCCGCCCGCCCTCGGCCTGGGCCAGGGCCGCGTGGTGGGCCGCCGCCAAAAACGCGCCCAGGCTGCGCCGCCCCGGCGCGTGCAGCCCCAGCAGGTGCCCGGCCCCCACAAACACCATCGGCTCATTCAGCACCATCCAGTGCTGCACGCGGTCGCCGAGGTGGCGGGCCATTACTTCGGCGTACTCGCTGAGCCAGCCTACTACTTGGCGGTTGGTCCAGCCGCCGCGAGCTTGCAAGGCGCTGGGCAGGTCCCAGTGGTAGAGCGTAAGCCAGGGCTCCAGGCCGCGCGCCAGGCAGGCATCGACCAGCCGGTCGTAGAAGCCCAGGCCGTGGCGGTTGATGGCCCCGGTGCCCTCGGGCAGCACCCGCGGCCACGACACCGAGAAGCGAAACGCGCTCATAATCAGGCTACGGGCCAGGTTGAGGTCGGTTTCGTAGCGGTGGTAAAAGTCGGCCGCCACGCGCCCGTCCTCGTTGCGGCTGATGCGCCCGCTGCGGTCCGTAAAATCGTCCCAGATGCTGCGGCCCTTGCCGTGGGTTTTCCAGGCGCCCTCGGTCTGGTAGGCGGCGGCCGACGCGCCCCAGCGGAAGTCAGCGCCGAAATCGGCGCGGGTGAAATTGGCGGGAGTAGAGGTGGGGTAGAAGGCGGGCGGCAGCGAGTCGGGGAGAGACGAATTCATAGCAGGGAATGCAGAAACAAGGAATTATAAATTGAAGGTGATAAGTAATGCTTTATACGTAGCAAAGACGGTCTGCAAATAATTGTCATTGCGAGCGCAGCGAAGCAATCGCATCAGGACGAGCCGCTCGGGTGCGATTGCTTCGCTGCGCTCGCAATGACAAACGTTTTTACTAACGCCCGGCAACGGCCGTAACCGCGCCGACCCGGTGCAAGCTCGGCAACTGCTCATGCAGCAATCGGTCCAGAATGGCGGCCGTCTGGTCGGGATAATCGACGGGCACCGGCTGGCCCTGGTGCAGCCAGTGGTCGAGCACGGCTAGGTGCTTGGGCTTGAAGCCCCGGATGACGGGCACGCCCAGCGCAGCCAGGGCGGCGGCGTTGCACTGCTGCTCATACTGCTGCTTCATGGGCACTACCAGCAGCTTTTTGCCCAGGTGCAGGGCCTCGGCGGGCGTTTCGAAGCCCGCGCCGCAGAGCACGCCCGCCGCCCGGCCCAGGCTGTCCAAGAAGGCCGGCCCGCTCACGGGCCACACGCGCACGTTGCCGTGCTGCGCGGGCCGAGTGCTGTGCTTGCTGAACACCTCCCAGCGCGCGGTGCTGCTGAGGTAGCGCAGGTGCTTCACCAGTAGCTCTTCGGCGAAGGCGGGCAGGTACACCGTGTAGTGACCCTCGTTGGTGGGCTCCAGCGCGCGCACCTGCTGTCGGATAACGGGCGTGGCGATGCCGGGCGCATATTCTTGAAAATGAAAGCCATATTGCGCCGTGCTCGGCGCGTAGTGCCGCAGCACGGCCCGCCCGGCCGGGTCGGGGCGCCTGGGGCGCGGGGCGGCCGGGTGCAGCACGGCGCTCTGGTGGCTGAGGGCCACGCAGGGCACCCCGCGCCGCTGGCAGGCCCAGCTACTCACGGGCTCGAAGTCGCTGATGACTAGGTCATAGCTAGCCACTGGCAGTTGATGAATATCGCGCAGAAACGTAGCCGAGTTAAACTGCCAGAACGTCTTGGCGAAGTTGATGCCGCCCTTCTTGCCAAACAAAAAACCCATGCCCGGCACCCGGTATTTCACCGCAAAGGGCAGCGGCAGTTCGGCGGCCGAGCCGCTCACTAGGATGTCTAGTTGGTCGCAGCGGCGTTGCAGCAGCGGCACAATGTCCAGGGCCCGGCTCAGGTGCCCGTTGCCGGTACCTTGGATAGCGTAGAGTAACCTCATTTAAGCGAATGCGCAGTCTAAACTTAGGAGTAGTCGTCAAGGTGTAGAGACGCACTATTTTGCGTCTTGCGTTGGGGCCTGTTGCTCAGCAACGACGAGACGTAAAATAGTGCGTCTCTAAGCCCTACGCTGCCGTAAGCTCGGCCAGCAGCCGCTGCAGGAGCGTGGCCGGGTCGGCGTCGGCGGCGTGGTCGGTGGCATCGGGCAGCTCGGTGGTGTGGGCCATGCGCGGGTCGGCGTGGTAGTGATAGAGCTGCCAGCCGGCCTGCGGGGTATACTCCAGGGCCGTTAGGTTTTCGACCCAGTCGCCCGAGTTGAGGTAGGTAACGGGGCCTTTTTCGGTGGCGATTTCCTTGATTTCGGGCTGGTGAATGTGGCCGCAGGCCACGTAGCGGTAGCCCCGGTCGGCGGCGATGGTCACGGCCGTGGTTTCGAAGGTGTTGATGGCCGCTACGGCGGTTTTGACCTTCTCCTTCACCATTTTAGAAAAGGCCACCCGTGGCCGGCCCAGCTTGGCCAGGCCAAAATTGACGAGCCGGTTGAGCACGATGAGCAAATCGTAGCCATGCCCGCCGAGCTTGGCCAGCCAGCGCGAGTGCTGCATGGTCACGTCGAACACGTCGCCGTGAAACAGCCAGGTGCGGCCGTGCGGCAAGTCAAGCACCAGCTTGTTATCGAGCTGAAACTGCCCGATTTGCAACCCCGCGAATTTGCGCAGCAGCTCGTCGTGGTTGCCGGTGAGGTAGTGAATCTGGGTGCCCTTGGCGGCCAGGCCGGCCAGGTAGCGCAGCACCCGCATGTGGGCGGGCGGCCAGTAGTTTTTCGAAAACTGCCAGATGTCGAGAATGTCGCCGTTGAGCACCAGCACTGCCGGCCGAATGCTCTTGAGGTAGCGCAGCAGCTCGTGCGCGTGGCAGCCATAAGTGCCTAGGTGCACGTCGCTTATCACGGCCACCTGCACGCGGCGCTTGCGGGAGCGGCGGGACTTGCCGTCGAGCGCTGGCGGCGCGGCAGCCGGTTGGGTAGTAGGGGCCATGCTCATGCCAGGCGGGGCGTAACGCGGTAGCCGGGGCGCGGCCGGGCCGCCCGGCGCGGGTGGGTGGCGGGGCCTTCGGAGGCCAGCAGCGGCCCCGGCGTGCCGGCCCGAAAGACGGAACCCAGCCAGCCCTTGCGCGAAAAGCTGGCCACGCTCCAGAACGTAGCCTGGCCCAGCGTATAAAGCAGGGCGCGCCGGGCGCGGCGCAGGCCGGCGAAGAGGTTTGAAAACAGCATATCCCAACCAGGTAAAGTGGAAAAAAAGCCTGTCCCAAAGTTCCTGGCCTCATATGATGTAGTCATTATGTGCAGATTATGCTTGTGCGCGCGGGTGGCAGTTTTGTAAGGTGCGATAAACGCCGCCGTGGGTTGCCCCCGCGCTCGTTACGCCGCGCCGTGGGTGGCGGCCAACTGTGCGGGCCGCTTCCACGTTGGAAAAGCTACTTCGTTCTACCTTCCTTATTCGTTCTACCTTCCTTATAAGATGCCCACCGCCACCCCCGCCGCCCCGCGCCCCAAAACCCGAAAAAAACATCTGCCGCCCGTGGCCGACCTCGCCGCGCACGAGCTTTACAAAGACCCCGCCCGGCAGGCCGAGCTGGCGGGCCTGCGCTACGCCACCGACCACGGCCCCGGCCTGCGCCGCGAGCCCGGCGCGGGCAAGGGTGAGTTTGCCTACTTCGATGCCAAAGGCCACGAAATCAAGGACGAAAGGACGCTGGCCCGCATTCACAGCTTCGTGATTCCGCCGGCCTGGACGGATGTGTGGATTGCGCCCCAGGCCAATTTTCACCTCCAGGTAACGGGCCACGACGCGGCCGGCCGCAAGCAGTACCGCTACCATCCGGCCTGGGACGCGGCCCGCTCGCTCACTAAGTTTTCGCGCCTGCTGGCCTTCGGCCAAAAGCTCGGCGGACTGCGCCGGCAGCTCAAAAAAGACCTCCGCCGCCCCGGCCTCGACCACGACAAGGTAGCGGCGCTGGTGCTCACGCTCATGGACCAGTCGTTCATTCGCATTGGCAATGAAGAGTATGCGAAAAAAAACAAAAGCTACGGCCTGAGCACGCTGCTCGACGACCACGTAGAAATAAAAGGGGCTGACCTGCGCTTTTCGTTCGTGGGCAAGAAAGGCGTACCCCACGATGTGACCCTGCACGACCGGAAGCTGGCGCGCCTGGTGCGCAAGTGCAAGGAGATTCCCGGCCAGCACCTCTTCCAGTTTTACAGCGCCGACGGCCACCGCCACCCCCTGGAGTCGGGCCACGTAAATGACTACCTGCACCAGCATACCGGCCTAGCCTTGTCGGCCAAGGACTTCCGCACCTGGGGCGGCACCGTAAAAATGGTGAGCTGCCTCGAAGCCGTGCTGCACGACGAGCCCGACCTGGCTCCCGAAAAGGCCATCCGCAAGGCCACGAAAGAGGTGGCCAGCAACCTCGGCAACACGCCCACCGTGTGCTCCAAGTACTACATCCATCCGCAGGTAGTCGAGCTCTTCAAGTCGGGCCGGCTCATTGAGTACCTGCGTCGCCACGACGCCGACCCTAAGGACCACGACGAACTGTCGCCCACCGAGCATCTGGTGCTGGAAATGCTGGCGGAAGTTTAGGTCATTTAACAGTTATCAATTAGCATTTAACAGCTCGCCTGACGTGCATTTGTGTAGCACGTCAGGCGAGCTGTTAAATGTTAATTGATAACTGTTAAATGAAAATCACTCGTCTTCCAGCCGGTCGTAGTTCTTGAGCTTTTCCTTTGCGGTGCGGGGCTCGGGCACGTCGAGGTTGCCGTTGGCTTCCTGGCCAAACTCGACGCGGGGCGCGTCGGTGGGGCGCACCATATCCTGGCCCGCGCCGCCGTGCAACACCAGCCGCAGGCCGCTGCCGCTGATGTCGAAGATATCGTTGCTACCCAGCCCTTCGAGCGTGAGGCGGCGGGTTTCCTTGGTAAAATACGTGCGCTGGAAATACAGCGAATCAGCCCCCAGTGCCCGGCTGTAAATGCGGACGGTAGTAGAATCGCGGGTGCGGCGCACTTGGAAGAAATCGGGTTGGTCGGTGCCAGCCACGATGGGTTGGCGGGCTTTGAGCAGGTAGTATTTCTGGGCCACGGCGGGCAGTTGGTCGCGGCGGTAGCGCAGGTTTTCGTACAGGCGCGGGCCTTCGAGGGCGTACACGGCCGGGGGCAGGCGGCGCACGGCGCGGGCCAGGGTCGAGTCGGGCAGGTGCTGTTGCAAGTAGCGGGCCGCCTCAGCAAAATCGCGACGTGTGAGCTCGGGCAGCCCGCGCTGGTCGACGTAGCGGCCCTGGCCGGTGAGCGCGTTCACGTCGCGGATGTGCTGCTTGAAGCTAACCAAATGGCGGACAGTGAACTTGCGGGTACCGAGCCAGCCTATCAGCCCGTCCGAAATGCGGTAAAACGTCTGGTCGCGGTCCTTGGGCACGGGCGCATATAGGCGGCGGCCAGCGTGGGCGGGGTCGGGCAGCTCGGCCCACTGCCACTGGCCGGCGTGGCGGTCCCAGTCGCCGATGAGTACATCAAGCAGGCGCGCCCGTAGCAGGGCTTGTTGGTCGGGGCGGTCGGCGGGATGGGCGTAGATGCGTTGGCGCATCTCCTCATCGTCGATAAAGGTACGGGCCTGGGGTAGTTGGGCCGAGCGCACGCGCTTGCCTTTGTACTTCTCTTCGTATAAAACCAGCTTGCCGCGCAGGCGCTCGTTGGCACTATCTACGGCCAGCGTGGTTTCGGTAAGCGGCACGTAGAAAATGCGCGGGTGCGTGTGCGGCACGCCCAGCGCCTGGGCCAGCGGCGGCACTACCAGCGCGCCGTAGGGATTGCCGGCCGAGGTGCCGTCGCGCAAGGCGTTGGTAATGAAGGTGCCGCGTAGCCAGGCGGGCACGATGTGGGCCGGGTCCTTGTCGAGCGAGCGGATAACGTAGCTACGGCCATCGGGCCCCGCCAGCGTGAGGCTGGTGCTTTGGAAGCCGCCGCCTAGCTTGGTGGGTGTGAGTGGCCCAGCTTGCTTATCGGCCGAGGCTAAGCCAAATACCGGCACGTGCACTGGTGCTCCCCACACGGCCCGGTGGTGCGGCCCGATAAAGTGGTTGAAAAACCAGCCGTGGCGGTCGTAGTGGCGGCCCGCCACGGCCCATACGCTGTCGGGGGCGGCTAGCCAGGTAGCCGCCACGCCTGGGCCCGGCACCTGGGCATCGGCCTGAAAAAAGTTTTTGCGGGCGCAGCCCGACACCAGCGCCAGGCTACCACAAAAAAAAGAAATAGAAATAGAGCGCAAAACAGGGGCGGAAAAGGCCGCAGCAAAGGCAGCAATGCAGTTGCTCACTTCAACGCAGGCCAGCCGGAAAGGATAAGCTGCCGCCGCACAGCGCAACCCCACGGCCGGCGCTGCGCTATACGGCGGGCGCAGCGGTCGGGCACGTGGCCCGGTCGGCCAGTCACTTTGTCTGTTATAGTGATTTTACAGCCAAGTTATTAGCTAACCTATTGCAGTGTACGCTACCAAGTTTGATTGCCGTAAAAAAAGCCGGGCCGCGCTGAGTGCCGCGCTGCTGAGCGCGGCCGGGGCCACGGGCTGCGCCGAGCCTGCCGCCCCGGCCGCCACCGAGGCGCGCCCGGTTTTTGGCCCTGATTCGGCCTGGGTGCGGGTGGCGCCGGGGGCGCACTACGCCCGGCGCGGCTGGTGGTGGCAGCGGCTGTGGGGCGCGCACTACCGGCAGTTGTGGGCCACGCCGGTGTCAGCCCCGGTGCTGCGGCTGGGCACGGCGGGCCTGCTGCCGCTGCAAGTGGGTGGCAGCTTCCAAACCAATACCCTGCGCCTGCGCACCGCCGACGGCCGTATTTTCGTGCTGCGCTCGGTGGATAAAGACCTGAGCCGCAAGGTATCGGCCGGCTGTCTCGACAATATTATCGGCCCCGTGCTGCGCGACCAAACCTGCGCCGCGCCGCCCTACGGAGCCTACGTGGCTAGTGCCCTGGCCCGGGCGGCCGGCGTGTACCACACCAATCCGCGCCTGGTGTATTTGCTGCCCGACAGCACGCTGGGCGCGTTTCGGGCACGGTTTCAACCCGCGCTGTATTTGCTCGAAGAGCGCCCCGCCCGCAACCAGGCCCACGCACCCAGCTTTGGCCGCGCTCGACTCGTCGTGAACTCCGGCCAGATGCTGGGCGCGGTGCTGGCCCACCCCACAGCTCGCCTCGATGCCCGCGCCTACCTGCGTGCCCGCCTGCTCGATATGCTGCTTGGCGACTGGAGCCGCCGGGCCGACCAGTGGCGCTGGGCCGCGTTTGGCGAGCCGGGTGGCACCACGTTCCGGCCCATTCCGCGCGACCGCGACCAGGCGTTTTTTCGCTTCGATGATGGCTGGCTGACGCGAGCGCTCTCGTGGGTGCGGCCGCGCTACGTCACGTTTGGCCCCCAACTGGCCCCAGTGCAGGTCGGGGCGCTCACCATCACGGCCAGGCCGCTCGACCATACTGCGCTGGCGCTGTTGCCCGAAGCTGCTTTTCGGGCCGAAGCCGACTCGCTGATGCGCCGGCTACCCGATGCAGTGCTGGCGCAGGCCTTCGGTACCGTGCCCCCCGAGGCCCGGCCACTAATGACCCGGCAACTGCTCGCCAGCCTGCGTACCCGGCGGGCCGGGCTGCCCGCCGCTGCCGCCCGCTACTATCAGGTGCTGCGCACTGATGCCGTAGTGCTAGGCACCGATGCTGCCGAACGCTTTGTTCTGCAGGCTGATAGACCTGGCCATTTGCGTTTGCAAATGTGGGCTTGCCATCCGCCCCGGCCCGACAGCCTACTCGGCGAGCAGCGCTATACGGTGCGCCGCACCCGCCGCCTGCGGGTGTACGGGCTGGGCGGCAATGACCACTTCGAACTGCGCGGTGGCCTGGCGCCCGGCTTCGCGGTGTGGCTCGATGGAGGAGCGGGTAATAATCTATTTATGGGACCTGAATCGGGGGCTGGGCATCCAGCTAGCTTCACACTCTTTACTACCGCGCGCGACCAGCTTCGCCTACTGCCTAAAGTAGCCGTGCGGCCGGCAGAGAGTGATAGCGCTATGAGCTGGATAAGAAACTGCTATCGCTTGGGTCGGGGTAGCCGCTAGGTCGTCGCTCGCCTGTCCGAACCGCGAAAAAAAGCATAGAAACTGTGAATTCCATGCAAGTAGTTGTAATTCAAGGTTGTCGATGCCTATGGCTTTTCTTGTTTTCGTTCATCGACGACTTCGCCCCGCTTTATTCGTATTCTCATACTGCCAGAAAGCGGCGGAAATGCCTATTTTTAGGATTCGTAACAAGGGCTTCAATCGGACTGGATGGAATTGAAATGCGTTTGATAACGAGCACCTTGCGCTTGGCCCCGGCGCTTCAATCGGACTGGATGGAATTGAAATCGCAGCCGGGCACTGCATAGCCTGGCAGGTGCACCAGCTTCAATCGGACTGGATGGAATTGAAATTCGACAACGGCCAGCCATAGTTTGGCCGCCGCGGTAGCTTCAATCGGACTGGATGGAATTGAAATGAAAAGGGCACGCGCATTGCCGACTACTTAGACCGCGCTTCAATCGGACTGGATGGAATTGAAATCGCACTAAAGTTCTTTGTGAGCTACAAAACGGCGCAGCTTCAATCGGACTGGATGGAATTGAAATATTACTGAATTAACAGTACCGAAGGCTACCATTTTGGCTTCAATCGGACTGGATGGAATTGAAATAGGTAGCCGCTGCCGCCGATGGGGCGCAGCGGGAGCGCTTCAATCGGACTGGATGGAATTGAAATAAAAAACCAATTACCGCAACCTGTGGGCGCTGTTTGCTTCAATCGGACTGGATGGAATTGAAATGGTAGTATGCGCTCCTACATATTCGACAGTTGCGGCGCTTCAATCGGACTGGATGGAATTGAAATATTAATGTAGTCAGCACTCATGCCGGCTGGCGCGTCGCTTCAATCGGACTGGATGGAATTGAAATTTTGACGTGCCGTTGGCTATTCGTCAGGCGGTAGTCGCTTCAATCGGACTGGATGGAATTGAAATTTTGCCCACCGCGAGTTGCACGCCAGCCAGCAGTAGCTTCAATCGGACTGGATGGAATTGAAATATTCCTGGACGACCCGCAGCCGGCCGGCAGCCTGGTGCTTCAATCGGACTGGATGGAATTGAAATAGATTCAGCTCAATGAGGCCGGCAGCGCCAGCAACCGCTTCAATCGGACTGGATGGAATTGAAATTCAAACTTGTCACCACCGCTTTCAAAGCTGCCGGCGGCTTCAATCGGACTGGATGGAATTGAAATCTGACTGGCCCCGCCGCGCTGGCGCGGGACATCTATGCTTCAATCGGACTGGATGGAATTGAAATTCGTCCGGCCGCCCCAGGTAGTGTAGGTGCAGCCAGGCTTCAATCGGACTGGATGGAATTGAAATGAAGATGACCTGACGCTGTCGGAAGAAACCGCCACCGCTTCAATCGGACTGGATGGAATTGAAATAAAAACGAACTGCCCGCACCCGGCAAAGAGCAGCCGCTTCAATCGGACTGGATGGAATTGAAATACCTAGAGAGGTAGAGACGGGGGCGGCGGGGTCAGGGCTTCAATCGGACTGGATGGAATTGAAATATCGCAAACTGCCTCAACAGCCTTGCCGATTGCAATGCTTCAATCGGACTGGATGGAATTGAAATTACCAGGTGTAGGGGTGGGCCAAAACAAAGTTTAATGCTTCAATCGGACTGGATGGAATTGAAATTGTCCAGTCCTTGGCAAACAGCGAAGTAACGCCTCCGCTTCAATCGGACTGGATGGAATTGAAATTTACCAATCCCGCCGCCGTCGTGCGAAGATGCTGCCGCTTCAATCGGACTAGATGGAATTGAAATAACTACGCTACTCAGCACTACCGTAATGGGCCGGCCGCTTCAATCGGACTGGATGGAATTGAAATTTAGTTATTGCCAAAAGCAGGTTGCTTAAAATGGCTGCTTCAATCGGACTGGATGGAATTGAAATGGCTTGGCGAGCGTGCCAAAGGGTTGAAACTGGCCGGCTTCAATCGGACTGGATGGAATTGAAATACTGGCACCGACCGGGCGCGGGGCCTGGCCTTCGGGGGCTTCAATCGGACTGGATGGAATTGAAATGCCCGTACATACCGACTTCAAATTTTTGCAAACGAAGCTTCAATCGGACTGGATGGAATTGAAATTACGAAGCCCGTAGGATTCGCTACAACGGCGTAGCTGCTTCAATCGGACTGGATGGAATTGAAATCGGTGCGCGAGCTGGTTAATTGGATTAAGGGCGCAATCGCTTCAATCGGACTGGATGGAATTGAAATTCAGAGTGCTCAGCTTGTGGTGAGTGGCCCGAAGGCGCTTCAATCGGACTGGATGGAATTGAAATTCCGTAGCTGCCGACCTGTTGAACTACAGAGGACTAGCTTCAATCGGACTGGATGGAATTGAAATTGTAGCGTAGCTTGATAGAAGGTAGGCGGTTGCACTGCTTCAATCGGACTGGATGGAATTGAAATTTGTGATAGATTTTAAAGGAGTATCTATCTGTTACAGCTTCAATCGGACTGGATGGAATTGAAATGGTCGTAATGTCGAACGTCACGGCATCGCGGCGGCCGCTTCAATCGGACTGGATGGAATTGAAATAACTTACCGGCGTGGCACGTTGGGGCTGGGGGTGCTGCTTCAATCGGACTGGATGGAATTGAAATACGTTTTTCAGCGACTTCAGGTAGTCGATGCCGGCAGCTTCAATCGGACTGGATGGAATTGAAATAAACGTAAAATGAATTTTAAAGAGGCAGCAGAGGCGACTTCAATCGGACTGGATGGAATTGAAATAGCTTCGCCACCGAGGTAGGGCTGCAAACCCTGGCCGCTTCAATCGGACTAAGTGCAATTAAACTAACCGGCTGTAAACGAAAAAGACGCATTAATTAAGCAGCTCCAATCGGAACAGGTAGAATTGAAATTGGTGTATCACCTAGTAGAGCTGTATGACGGGTGAAAGCTTCAATCCAACCAAATGGAGTGCTACGTTCAGCGCGGAAGCGATAGTGCGTAGCCGGTGAAAGCTTCAATCGGACCAAGTGGAATTGAACTAGATGTAGCCAGACCGCAACCTTGCCACCCTATTTATTCGATTGAACTAGCTGAGATTGAAATACCTAGAGAGAATTGCTACTCAGGCTTAAAAATCGGGCTTCAATCAAGCCAGAAGAAATTGAAATCCGCGCTGACGTGCACTAGCAAGACAACGACTGTGAGTTGCAATCTAATCAAGAGGAATGGAGATATGCTAACAGGGGCTAAAAGCCAATCGGCTACCGCTGAAAATCCATAATTCGCATCTGCGCCTCGCAAAAGGTATATTCGGCCGGCACGTTAGACGACACAATGATGAGCCGGTTGGCTTGTTGACGCGCGCGGGCCACGTGTTCCAAGTACCAGGCCGTGCCGGTGGCGTCGAGGTTGGTGGTAGGCTCGTCGAGCAGCAGTAGTGGGGCGGCAGCATATAAAGCTAGCCCCAGCTTGAGGCGTTGCTTCATGCCCGATGAGAACTCGCGCACTGGCTGGTGACGTGCTTTCTGCAAATACATGATATCGACCAAGTCAGTGGCCGAAATGCCGACTTGTAGCGGCTTGAGGCGGATATGAAACGCCAGCAGCTCCAGCAAGGTGAAATCCTCCGGTAAATCGAGGTAGGGGGCGCAGTAGGCCAACTGGCGCGGCATATTCGATACGGGTAGCTCGCGGCCGGCCAGCTCGTAGCGCACCGTGCCGACGGTGGGTAGCAGCTGGCCGGCTAAGATGTTGAGCAGCGTGCTCTTGCCCGCGCCGTTGGGGCCGAGCACCGCCGTGGCGGTACCCGGCCGGAAGTCGTAGCTCAGGTTCTTAAAAATCCACTGGCGGCCGTAGCGCCGGCCCAGCCCCTGGGTTTCAATCCGCATTCTCCTCGCTTTTGCGGCGGCTGGGGCCTTTGATGAGGCCGCGCTCGGCCGTGGCGGTTCGCACGAAGTCGAGCACGTAGTCGCGCTCGGCCGAGACGGGTATTTCGGCCTCGATGCGGGCCAGGGCCTCCTGCCGGCTGCTGCCGCTCAGGTAGAGCAGGCGGTAGAGCTCGTGCATGGCCACAATTTGGGCTTCCGAGAAACCCCGGCGGCTCATACCCACCGAGTTGACGCCCGCGTAGGTGAGCGGCTCGCGGGCCGCCTTCACGAAGGGCGGCACGTCGGTACGCACCAGCGAGCCGCCCCCGATAAAGGCGTGCGCCCCGATTTTGGCAAACTGGTGGATGGCCGAAGTGCCGCCGATAATGGCCCAGTCGCCCACCTGCACGTGGCCCGCCATCTGGGTCGAGTTCGAAATCACGCAGTGGTTGCCCACCAGGCAGTCGTGGGCGATGTGCACGTAGGCTTGCAGCAGGCAGTGGCTGCCCACCACCGTGCGGCCCTGGTCCACGGTGCCACGGTTCACGGTCACGCACTCGCGCAGTACGGTATAGTCACCTATCTCAGCGGTCGTTACCTCGCCGGCAAACTTTAAGTCCTGCGGTACGCCCGCCACCACCGCCCCCGGAAAAATCTGGCAGTTGGCCCCGATGCGGGCCCCGTCCATAATCGTCACATTGGGCCCAATCCAGGTGTTTTCGCCAATCTCCACGTCGCCGTAAATGGTCGTAAACGGCTCAACGGTAACTCCCGGCGCGAGCCGGGCGGCAGGGTGGATATAGGCGAGCGGGGAAAGCATTGGGGTCAATTAACATTTAACATTTAACATTTAACAACTCTTCAATTAGCATTCGGCAGCGTTTAATGACAGAAACAGCGGCTGTTAAATGTTAATTGATAAATGTTAAATGACTAGGCGTTGTCTTTGCGAACAATGGCGGCGCTCATCTCGGCGTCGCACACCACTTTGCCGTTTACAAAGGCCTGGCCTTTCATTTTGGCGATGCCACGCTTGATGGGCGCCGTGAGCTGGCAATGGAAAATCACCGTGTCGCCGGGCAGCACCTTTTTGCGGAAGCGGGCATTTTCGATGCCCAGGAAATACTGCCAGTAGTTTTCGGGGTCGGGCACGGTGTTCATCACCAGGATGCCGCCCGTCTGGGCCATGGCCTCAATCTGGAGCACGCCGGGCATCACCGGGTTGCCGGGGAAGTGGCCCTGGAAGAACGGCTCATTCATGGTAACATTTTTCACTGCCGTTACCATCTGGCTATCAAGATGAATGACCTTGTCGAGCAGCAGGAAGGGGTAGCGGTGGGGCAGCACCTGCATGATGCGGTTGATGTCCATCACCGGCTCGCGGGCGGGGTCGTACACCGGCACCGGGCTGGTTTTGTCTTCCAGCATCTTCTTCTTAATCTTTTTGGCAAACGCCACGTTGGCCGCGTGGCCGGGCCGGGCGGCCAGAATCTGGCCTTTCAGCGGGCGGCCCACCAGGGCGAGGTCGCCCACGATGTCGAGCAGTTTGTGGCGGGCGGGCTCGTTTTTGTGGCGCAAATCCACGTTGTTGAGGATGCCCTCCTTTTTCACCGATACCTTGGGCTTGCCCAGCATAGTGGCCAGCTCGTCGAGCTCATCCTCGCCCACGGCGCGGTCGACTACCACGATGGCGTTGCTGAGGTCGCCGCCTTTGATGAGGTTCGACTTGTAGAGGTATTCCAACTCGTGCAGAAAACAGAACGTGCGCGAGCTGGATATCTCGCTCTCAAACTGGTTAATGTCGGTGAGCGTGGCGTGCTGCGAGCCCAGCACCGGCGAGTTGTAGTCCACCATCACCGTGAGGCGGTAGTCGCTCAGCGGTAGGGCCGCGAGCTCCACGCCGCGGGCGTTGTCCACATAGCGGATGGTGTCGGGAATGACGTAGTAATTACGTAGCGCGTTCTGCTCCTCAAAGCCCACGGTGTGCAGGGCTTTGATAAACTCGGCCGACGAGCCATCCATGATGGGCGGCTCGGGGCCCGAGAGCTTAATCAGCACGTTATCAAGCTGCAAGCCCACCAGGGCGGCCAGCGTGTGCTCCACGGTATTGACGCGGGCGCCGTTTTGCTCGATGGTAGTGCCGCGCGAGAGGTCGACCACGTTATCGACGTCGGCATCCACGATGGGCTCGCCGGGCAGGTCGGTGCGCTGAAACTTGTAGCCGTGGCCCACCGGCGCGGGGCAGAAGGTCATGGTGGCCTCAACGCCGGTGTGCAGGCCAATGCCCCGCACCGTCACGGGGGCTTTTACGGTGTGTTGCTTATCGTTCATTATCTGAGGGTTTCTGGTTTCTGGTTTCTGGTTTCTGGTTTGTATTTCCGGTAGTATAAGCCCGCCTTGCGCGAAGCCCAAACCAACCAGAAACCAGAAACCAGAAACTTAGAAACCAGAAACCCGGCCGCAAAGCTAAAGCTTTTCCGGCGCTGGCTGGCTTTTTTCCAATACCGTAAGCCGGCGCTCCAATTCGGGCAGGCGGCGGTAGATGGCGGCGGCCCGCAAATTATCCTTGAGGTTGAAGGCCGGGTAGCCCTGCTGGGTCTGGCCTTCCTGGCGCACCGATTTCTGCACGCCGCTCTGGGCGGTGATGGTGGTGCGGTTGGCCAGGCTGATGTGGCCCACCAGGCCCACCTGGCCGGCCAGCACGCAGTAGTCGCCCACTTTCGAGGAGCCCGAAATACCCGTTTGCGCGGCGATGACGGTGTGGCGGCCGACCTCCACGTTGTGGGCCAACTGCACCAGGTTGTCAATCTTAGCGCCTTGGCGCACAACGGTTGAGCCCATAGTAGCGCAATCAACGGTGGCATTGGCCCCGATGCTCACATCGTCTTCCAGCACCACGTTGCCAATCTGCGGAATGGTCCGGTACGAGCCGTCGGGCTGCGGGGCGAAGCCGAAGCCATCGGTGCCCACCACCGCGCCCGCCTTGATGACGCAGCGCTGCCCGATAATGGTGTCGGCGTAGATTTTGGCCCCCGCGTGGATGATGGTATTATCGCCGATACGCACCCGGTCGCCGATGAAGGCGTGCGGGAAAATCAGCACGTTTTCGCCCAGCACACAGTTTTCGCCGATGTACGAAAACGCGCCCCGGTAGTGCCCCGCGCCGATGGTCGAGCCCTCGCCCAGCACGCTGGGCTGCTCTACGCCGCGCCGCGCCGTGCGCGTGGCCTGGGCATAAAACTCAAGCAGCTTGGTGAACGCCGAGTAAGGGTCGGCCACGCGGATGAGGGCGGCGGCCACTGGCTGGCGCAACGGCAGCTCAGGGCTGACAATCACGGCCGTAGCCTTGGTAGTGTAGAGGAACGGCTCGTACTTGGTATTCGACAAAAAGGCGAGCGAGCCAGGTGCGGCTTCCTCGATTTTTGCCAGGCTCGACACGGCCGCGCTTGCGTCGCCCTCCACGGTGCCGCCCACCACCTGGGCTATCTGACCAACGGTAAATTGCATAGGGCGGCAAAAATACGCGGCGCGCCCGCTACGGCGCGGCCAGCAGGTCGTGGCCAAAGTAGGCGTGCAGCCGCTGGCGCAGCAGCGCCACGAGCGCAGCATCCTGAAACTGATAGTCGTCGGGAATGCGCAGGTTAACCAACGCTTTACCCCGCAGCTCGCCCGCAAATTTGGCGCGCAGGCGGTCGGCGTGCTTTTTCTCCATCACGAAGATGACGTCGGCCCAGCCCAAATGGCCGGCCGCTACGCGGGTGCGGGCCCCCGGCTCGGTGCCCGCCGAGCGGGCCACTACCTCGGGGTGCCCGTCAAAGAGCCGCTCGGCGGTGAGGCTGCGCCAGCGGTTCTGGCTGCAAATGAAGAGGAGCTGGCGGGGTGGCAGTTCGGGCATCGGCTAGCGCCGGCCCTGGCGGGCCAGTAGTTCCATCGTTTCGCGGTGGCGCTCGTCGGCCAGGTCGCGCTGGTAGGAGGCCACGGCCCAGATGGCGGCCGGTATCCAGCCGATGAGCGTGAGGTGCAGCACGCCGCACAAAATACCTCTAAAAATGTGGCCCCGAAATATCATCGAGATGCCGGGCAGCAGGATGGCGAATAGCATGGCAGTAGCGGCAGCCGAGGCAATAGGCCACGGCTGCAACGGGTATATCGCAGGAAGCGGCTTCGCGTTACAAGCCGGGGGAGCCGTAGCGCGAACTTTGTAGTTCGCGTTCGTTTGGATGCTCGCCAACGG
>CAXYJY010000022.1:0-6514 GCA_964277755.1 uncultured Hymenobacter sp. | reverse complement strand
CCTCTCCTGCGGAGAGGGGGAGCCGGCCGCGAGCGGACGTTGTGGGGCGTCAGGTTCCCCCTCTCCGCAGGAGAGGGGGCCGGGGGGTGAGGTGAGCGCCTCAAACGCTACCCCATTCGGCACCACCGCGATTTTGCCCGGTTTCATCTTCACTTCCTCGCGCAGGTGTTCGGCCAGATTGCCGCATATGGCAATCACCTTGTCGCCGTACACATCAAAGAGTGAGGTAGAGGCGTGCAAATGCTGCCGCCCGTGCACGGTGCTCACCAGCGGCACCGGCCGGCCGCGCACGGCGAAGTAGCTTACCCAGCTCGCCGCCCGCGAGTGGGCGTGTACCACGTCGATTTGGTGTTCTGCTATCAGCTTGCGCAACGCCTGGATGTTGCGCCAGCGCTGCTTGTATTTGCGCTGGCTAATGGGCAGCTGCACCACCGTGGCCGCCGTGGGCAGCGTGGCCGCATCGGAAGCCAGCCACACCTGGTGGCCCTGCTGGCGGTGCGCCTCGGCCAACGCCACGGCGTAGGCGACGGAGCCGGCGAAGAAATTGGCGGAAAGAACGTGCAGGATACGCATGAGGCGCAAAGGTACCGGGTGGGGTAGAGACGCAATAGTTGGCGTCTGGCGTTAGGTGGCGCAGTCAAATGTATCCAGACGCCAGATGCCAACTATTGCGTCTCTACCTCGTCATTCGGCGAGCACAATGTTCGTCCAAAGGAAAACCCTACCCAACCCCGCGCCTGACCCTGCGAAACTCTGCGGGAAAGACAATTAGCCGAATTTTAAAGTCGCCAAAATCGCATGAACATTAGCTGTTTTTGGCCTACTGCCCGCTACCTTTCCGGGCCGTTTTTCCCGGCTCCTTTATGCGCCCCTGTCGCCTGCTGCCGCTGCTGCTTTTGCCGCTGTTCGCTACCTTTTCCTGCTCCAAAAAAGCCGACCAGGAAACCCAAACCACCACTAGTAATCAGGCCGACGGCGAGGAAATCGACCCGTACCAGAACATCTCCTTCGCCTTCGACGAGCCGGTGGCGCCGGCCACGCCCGAGGGGCAGTGGGATACCACGCGCTACGTGCAGTTTTCGCCCGCTCTCAAAGGCAAATTCAAGTGGGCCAATGAGGGGCGCGAGCTGGTGTTTTCGTCTTACGAGCCGCTGCCGCCGAGCACGGTAATCGAGGCCAGCCTGCGGCCGAGCGCGCTGCCCTCGGGCAAGCAAAGCCTGAAGCTCGACCGCAGCAAGTTTCACACGCCGCTGGTGGCCATGAGCAGCCCGCAGGTGTTTTATGGCCGCATCGAGCAGGCCGTGGGCACGGCCGAGCTGCGCGCCAACCTGGTTTTCAACTACCCCGTGCGGCCGGCCGACCTGCGCCCGCGCCTTTCGCTGAGCCAGAACGGGCGGCCGGTGGCCTTCACCATTACGGCCGTGGAGCCCGGCAAGACACTAGCCGTCAACATCAACCAGGAAGTGAAAGCCGGCGAGCCGCTGCAAGTCACGGTGGCGCCGGGCTTGCAGGCGGTGGGCGGCAGCCGGGCTACCACCGCGCCGTTGGTGGCCTCGACCCCGGTGCCCGAGCAGGAGACGCTGCAAGTACGCGAGCTCACGGGCTCGGTGCTGGAGGGGCAGCCGGTGGTGACGCTGCTCACCAATCAGCCGGTGTCGGTGGCCGACATTCAGCCGCTGCTGAAGGTGGAGCCGCAGGTAGCGTTTTCGATTGAAGCTCAAGAGAGTGGCTTGCTGCTACGTGGCGGCTTCGAGATTGGCAAGGAGTACCAAATCAGCATCGAGCCGGGCGTGCGCGGGGCGTTGGGCGGGCGGCTCATCGAGCGGTTTAGCCAGGGCGTGAGCTTTGCCGACGTGCAGCCGAGCATCAGCTTTGCTAGCGCGGAGAAGGCGATGTACCTCAGCTCAATAGGCGCGCGCAACCTGGGCTTACGCCTGAGCGGGATAGAGAAAGTGCAGGTGACGGTAGCTAAAATCTACGCCAGCAACGTGCAGGACTTCCTGCGCGGCGGCAAGCGCTACGGCTACGAAAGCGGTAGCGGCGAGGGCGAAGAAGACGGCGAATACAGCGGCGACGGCGACCCCGATAACGACGGTGGCAGCGGCAGCTACCAGTACTACGACCTCGAAAACCGGGGCGACGTGCTCTTTGAGCGCCGCTACACCACGGCCGCGCTCCGCAAGCAAAACGGCCTGCATTTGCTCAATCTCAACCTCAAAGACTTGGAATTCAGCGCCCCGCTCAAGGGCCTCTACGTGGTGCGCGTGCAGGACACCGAGCACCTGTGGCTGCGCGAAGAAAAGCTGGTGGCTTTGACCGACCTCGGCCTCATTGCCCGGCAAAATGCCAACGGCGACGCGGTGGTTTTCCTGAACTCCATCCGCACGGCGCAGCCGATAAGCGGAGCTACGGTGCGCTTTCTCAGCACCAGCAACCAGGTGATGGCCACCGCCACCACCAACGGCCAGGGCGTGGCCCGCTACGACAGCGTGGCCGGCTCGCGCCTGCGCCTGGGCATGGTAACGGTGGTGAAGGACGCCGATTTTTCGTTCATCAACCTGCCCCAGACGCAGGTCGAAACTTCGCGCTTCGAGGTGGGCGGGCTGACCAGCAACGCCGCGCATTACCAGGCCTTTATGTACGGCGACCGCGACCTGTACCGGCCCGGCGATACCATTTATACCAACACCGTGGTGCGGAACGACGACTGGCGCACGCCCCCGGCTGGCCTGCCCGTGAAGGTGCGCCTGCTGCTGCCCACCGGCAAGGAATACGTGAGCCTCGGCGAGCGCCTGAACGCGACCGGCGCGGTGGCGTCGCGCTTCATTTTACCGGCCAGCATCATGACCGGGCTCTACACGCTGGAAGTGCTGACCGGCAACGACGTGCTGCTGACCTCGCGGCAGGTGAGCGTAGAAGAATTCATCCCCGACCGGCTGAAAGTGACCGTGACCGCCGCGCCTACCACGGTACGCCCGGCCGAAACGGTAAATGCTAAAATCACGGCCCTCAACCTGTTTGGGCCGCCGGCGGTGGGGCGCAAGTTTGAGGTCGAGTTTTCGCTGAAAGCCAAGTCGTTCTCGTCCAAAGACTACCCCGGCTACAACTTCGATATTCAGGCGGGCACCGGGCGCAGCGCGCTGGCCGACCTCGCCGAGCAGTTTCCGCACGAGCGGCGTGAGGGCGAAACCGACGCCGCCGGGCGCGGCGCGGCCCCCTACACCGTGCCCGACGTGCGTGACATGGGCACGCTCACGGGCACGGCCTTCGCCACGATATTCGACGAAACCGGCCGGCCGGTTAACCGCCTGGCAACCTTCGAGGTACAGACGCAAAAGGCCATGTTTGGCATCGAGCGCATTGGGGGCCTGGTGGGCACGCACCAGGACTTGGATATGAAGTTCGTAGCCCTCACGCCCAGCGGGCGGCCCACGGCGACCACGGCCCAGGTCACGATAGTGCGCAAGCTCTGGGAAACGGTGCTGGAGCGCCAGGGCGACCGCTACGTGTACAACTCGCAGAAGCGCGAGGAAGTGCTACTGACCAAGCAGTTGCCGCTGAGCGGCGTGGGCAAAATCAACTTCCGCCCGCAGTACTCGGGCGAGTACGAGGTCCGCATTATGCGGCCCGAGGCCAGCAACTACGTGGCCGAGTATTTCTACGCCTACGGCAGCGGCGACACGGCCGGCAACTCCTTCGAAGTCAACAACGAAGGCGAGGTTATCATCGAGCCCGACAAGCCCAAGTACGAGCCCGGCGAAACGGCCCAGCTGCTGCTGAAAACGCCCTTCCCCGGCCGCATCCTCGTGACGGTTGAGCGCGACCGCGTGCTCGACCATTTCTACGTCGATACCGACCAGAAATCGGCGCGCGTGAGCATCCCCATTCGCGGCGGGCACGTGCCGAATATCTACGTCACGGCCACCGCCATCCGGCCCATTACCGACAACTCGCTGCCCCTGACGGTGGCGCGGGGCTTCGTGCCGCTGGCGGTGGAGAAGCCCAGCACCCACCTGCCCCTCACCCTGAAAGCCGCCGCGCAAAGCCGCTCGCAGGTGTTCCAGACCATTGAGGTACGCACCACGCCCGGCGCTCAGGTGACGCTGGCGGTGGTGGATGAAGGCATTTTGCAGCGCAAAGACTACCGCACGCCCGACCCCCACGCCTACTTCTACCAGAAGCGGGCGCTCGAAGTCGGGGCCTTCGACATCTACCCCTTCCTGCTGCCCGAGCTGGGCACCAGCAGCAGCGGCGGCGATGCCGGCGACCTCGGCCGCCGCACCACGCCCGTGCCCAGCCGCCGCGTGCGCCTCATGGCCAAGTGGAGCGGCATCCTGACCGCCGACGCCAACGGCCTGGTGCAGTATAAAGTGCGGCTACCGCAGTTCAGCGGGGCGCTGCGCGTGATGGCCGTGGCCTACAAAGACGACGCCTTTGCCAGCGCCGAGCAGACCATGAAGGTGGCTGACCCGGTGGTGATTAGCACGGCACTGCCGCGGTTTATGTCGCCGGGGGATACGATAGACGTGCCGGTGACACTGACGAATACGACGGGTGCGAATGTGTACATGAAGACCACAATCAAGCTCAATGGCTTGTTAGAATCTGTGCCTTCGTCATACGAAGGTGGTGTTGATGGGATACCGATGCGTAAGGTTGTTCCAGGCAGCCTGACTGTGCTGGTGCGACCTAACGCAGAGAATCACGTTGCTTTCCGAATCAAAGCCGGGCAAGCGATTGGGAATAGCGTTGTCACTGTGACTACTACCGGGATGAAGGGAATGACTGAAACCTTCTCCGAAACCATCGAACTCCCCATTCGCCCCGCCGCGCCGCTCGAAAAGCGTACCGGCAGCGGCGATGCCACGGCCGGTGCGCCGGCCACGCTCGATTTGCGGACTGACTTCCTGCCCACCTCGCTACGGAGCAAGATGCTGCTGAGCCGCTCGCCGCTCACGCAGTTTTCCAAGAACCTCGATTACCTGCTGCAATACCCCTACGGCTGCCTCGAGCAAACCGTGTCGGCGGCGTTTCCGCAACTATATTTCGGCGATTTGGCGGCTACGCTCAACCAGAAGCCCGGCCCCCACGTGCAGCGCTACAATCCCAACTACCACGTGCAGGAGGCCATCCGCAAAATTGAGAGCATGCAGCTCTACAACGGCAGCCTCAGCTACTGGCCCGGCGGCGACTACGACAACTGGTGGGCCACGGCCTACGCCGCCCACTTCCTGCTCGAAGCCAAGCAGGCCGGCTTCGCCGTAAACCAGAAGCTGCTTGACAAGGTACTGACCTATATGCAGTTTCGGGTGAAGCAGCGCGAAACCGACAAGTACCAGTACTTCGACGCCAACCGCATTGCCCGCGAGCGCCTCATTGCCAAGCGCGAAATAACCTACTCGCTCTACGTGCTGGCCCTGGCCGGCCGCCAGGATGCCACGGCCCTCAACTACTACAAAGCCAACCGCCCGCTGCTCACCGCCGATGCGCGCTTCCTGCTGGCCTGCACCTACGCGCTGGGCGGCCAGCAAAAGGCTTTCCAGGAAACCCTGCCCCGGCAGTTCACCCCCGAAAAAGCCCGCCGCGAGCTCGACGGCTCGTTTTCCTCCCCCATCCGCGACGAGGCGCTGGCCCTCAACGCCTTGTTCGAGGCCGACCCCAACAACCCGCAGGTGGCCAGCATCGCCCGCCAGCTGAGCCGGCAGGTGAAAGCCGAGCGCTACATGAACACTCAGGAATCGGCCTTCGCGCTGCTGTCCTTGGGCAAAATCGCGCGCCGCGCCCGCGCCAGCACGGTTACGGCCACGCTCTCGGCAGCCGGTAAGCCGCTGGGCAAGTTCGACGGCAAAGACCTGACGGTGCAAAACGTGGCCAACTACCAGCTGCTGCTAAAAGCCATCGGCGCGGGCCAACTCTACTATTTCTGGGAGATGGAGGGCATTTCGGCCGGCGGCCAGGTCCATGAGGAAGACAGCTACCTCAAAGTGCGCCGCCAGTTCCTGAACCGCGACGGCCAGCCCATCTCGCCCACCGGCATCCGCCAGAACGACCTAGTAGTAGTCAAAATAACCCTGCAAGCCGCCGACGCGGCCGGCGAAGTGAAGAACGTGGCCATCACCGACCTGCTGCCCGCCGGGCTGGAAATCGAAAACCCGCGCCTCGGCCCGCAGCGCGAGGTGAAAGGCACGGAAGCTGCCAGCACGCCCGACTACCTTGACGTGCGCGACGACCGGATTAATTTGTTTACCACCGCTTCGGCTACGCCGAAGACGTTCTACTACCTGGCGCGGGCGGTGAGCAAGGGCACGTTTAAGCTAGGGCCGGTGAGCGCGGATGCGATGTATAACGCGGAATACCACTCGTATAACGGGGCAGGCGTGGTGCGTGTGCGGTAGGACGTTGCTCGCCGCCCGGGGAACCTCACCCCCTAGCCCCCTCTCCCGTGGAGAGGGGGAACTAGCTCTAGTTCTAATTTCTAGAAATTTAGTGATTAGAGCTAAAACTAAAAACTAGT
>CAXYJY010000021.1:0-43687 GCA_964277755.1 uncultured Hymenobacter sp. | reverse complement strand
GACGGACATCGGCTTTGAGGCTACGCTGTGGAAAGGCCTGCTGAACGTGGAGGTGGACTTTTTCCACGAGAAGCGCGCCAACGTGCTGACCTCGCGCAGCAACGTGCTACCCGGCGAGTACGGCATCGGCGTAGGCCTAGTGAACGCGGGCATCATTACCAACCGCGGCGTGGATTTGACCGTCCGCACCTCGCGCCATTTCGCCAAGAACTGGAACTTCGACATGACGGGCACGCTGACCTACGCCCGCAACAACCAGGAGCAGATTTACGAAAACGCCTCTACCGCTGATAACCCCAACCGCCGCATCTCGGGCCGCCCCATCGGCACGCAGTTTGGCTTGCAGGCGCTGGGCTACTTCACGGCCGACGACTTCGCGGCCGACGGCACCACCCTCAAGCAGGGCCTGCCGACGCCGACCTTCGGGCCGGTGCGCGCCGGCGACATTCGCTACGCCGACCTGAATGGTGACGGTAAAATCGACGCCAACGACCAGACCGTGATTGGCCGCCCTCGCACGCCGCAGCTCATCTACGGCCTGGCCCCGCGCCTGACCTTCAAGAACTTCGACCTCGACTTCCTGGTGCAGGGCGCGGCCCTGACGAGCTTCTACATGACCGGCCCCATCGTGTGGCCCTTCGACGCCTCCAGCTCGGCTACCGAGCTGCAATACAACGAGTACTGGCGCCCCGACCGCACCAACACGCTGTACCCGCGCCTGACCGGCACGCCCACCAGCAACAACACTCAGGGCTCGTCGTGGTGGATTCGCAACGGGGCCTACGTGCGCCTCAAGAGCTTCGAATTTGGCTACACCTTCAGCAGCGCTACCCTGCACAACGCGCTCAAGTCGGTTCGCATCTACGCCTCGGGCCAGAACCTGGCCACCTGGACGCCCTACATCCGCGAAACCGTGGACCCCGACCAGGGCGGCACCAACCGCAACTACTTCCAGCAGCGCGTGTGGTCGCTGGGCGCTAACATCAACTTCTAAGTATTCCCACCATGAAAAATCTTAAGCTACGGCCTTTGGCTACCGGCCTGGCCCTCAGCGCCCTGCTTTTGGCGGGCGGCTGCAAAAACGATGACTTCCTGAACGTGACGCCCAAGAACGCGCTCAACGAAGCCACCGCCTACGCCAGCGAGTCGAACGCCGACCTCATCGTTAACGACATCTACACCAACATCCCGGATGTCTACAACAGCTATCAAATCACCGAAGGCTACACCGACAACGGCTTTTGCGGCGCCTCGTGGCTGACCGGCCAGAGCCTGGTGAAGGCGGGCTCCATCTCGGCCAACAACCTGCCCACCGGCCCCGACAACTGGTGGAACTGGGGCGAGGTGTACGGCAACATCCGCAAGTGCAACCTGTTCCTGCAAAACGTTAACAAGTACTCGGCCAACTTCTCGGCCTCCTGGAAAAAGCAGCGTACCGCCGAGGTGCGCTTCATGCGCGCCTTCTTCTACACCTCGCTGGCCACCAACTACGGCGGCGTGCCGCTGATTGATAAGCCGTTGAGCGATTCGGACGGCTCGGACCTGCTGGTGCCCCGCAGCACGATGGACGCTACGGTGGCCTTTATCGCGGCCGACTGCGATGCCGCCGCCGCCGACCTGGCCGCTACCTCGATTAAGAAGGGCGACGGGCGCGCGACCAAGGGCGCGGCCCTCGCGCTCAAGGGCTGGGTGCAGCTCTACGCCGCCAGCCCGCTGCACAACACCAGCAACGACCTGACCAAGTGGGCCGCCGCCGCCGCCACCAACAAGCAGGTGATGGACCTGGGCGTGTACTCGCTGTTTCCGGACTACGCGGCGATGTTCCTGATTGAAAACAACGACAACAGCGAGGTTATCTTCAACAAAGAATACATTCCGGTAGTGGCCGGCCACGCCCGCGAGGGTATGTTGGGCCCCGTCTACGTGAAAGGCGTGCAGCAGAGCTGGGGCAGCATCGCGCCGACCCAGAACCTGGTCGACGACTACTTGATGAACAACGGCTTGCCCATCACCGACCCCAACTCGGGCTACGACCCCAACAAGCCCTACACCAACCGCGAGCAGCGCTTCTATCAGTCCATTATCTACGATGGCGCGTCGTGGCAGGGCGACGTGATTACGACCCGCCAGGGCGGCAACAACCAGATTGACATCAACTCGACCAGCGACATCTCGAACACGGGCTATTACTTCCGTAAGACCCTGGACGAGCGCATTCTGGCCCAAACCAGCCGCGCCCAGAACTCGGGCGGCTCCAACTACATCATCTTCCGCCTCGGCGAGGTGCTGCTCAGCTACGCCGAAGCCCAGAACGAAGCCGTGGGCCCCGACGCCAGCGTGTACAGCGCCCTCAACCGCCTGCGCACCCGCTCCAATCTGCCCAACCTGGCCACCGGCATGAGCCAGAGCCAGATGCGCGACTACATCCGCCGCGAGCGCCGCATCGAGCTGGCCTTCGAGGAGAAGCGCTGGTTCGACGTGCGCCGCTGGCAAATCGCGGCCGGCACCAACGGCGTGATGAACACGCCCTCTTACGGGATGCTTATCAACGCCGCTGGCACCAGCTACACCAAGGTAAAAGTGCTGGAAAATAAATACTTCGCTAACCAATACCTGATGCCCCTGTGGCAGGGCGACTTGGCCAAAAACGCCAAGCTGACTCAGAACCCCGGCTACTAGCCCCGGCTAGCCGCTAGCGCAAAAGCGCCCATCGGGCCTTTCCCCCAACACGGGGAAAGGACTGATGGGCGCTTTTTTGGGCGCGGGTGAAAACGCGGGCGCGCTAGACGATGTCGGCCGAGATGCCGCGGTCGTGGATGGCTGCGCAGCGCGGCTCCAGCTCTTCAAACGTGCCGTTCTTCACGGCGCACTTGCCTTTGTAGTGAATGAGCAGCGTGCACTGCTCGGCCTGCTCGGGCTCGTGCTCACACACGTCGATGAGGGTCTTGATGACGTGGTCGAAGGTGTTCACGTCGTCATTGTACACTACCAGCGTGCGCAATTCCTGCTCTTCTTCGAGCAGCAGCACATCGTCTTGGTAGTCAGTTTGCGGGCGGGTAGCGGGGAATGCCATAACACAAAAATACGGCAGCCGAAGCCGATGGTAGAAAGGTAGTAGCGATTAGTAACCCGCGCCGCAGCGGTTTCGTTTCGCCGCAAGGCAACTATAAGTGAGGTAAACAGTCTACTCTGTCATTGCGAGCGCAGCGAAGCAATCGCACCGGAGCGGAATCCGAACGGCGCGGCTCAACAGGTGCGATTGCTTCGTTGCGCTCGCAATGACAGGCGTTGTTACTCCACCTTCCGGTCGCCGCTCGTGAATTCCAGCATCCAGTCGGGGTATTCCGAAGCCAGCTTGCTGACTTCATCGAGTTGCTGCAATTCTTCGGGCGTAAACTTTACGTCCACGGCCGCGAGGTTGTCGTCGAGCTGCTCCATTTTTTTGGCCCCGATAATCACGCTGCTCACCACCGGCTGGTGCAGCAGCCACGCCAGCGCCAGCGAGGCCACGGTGCTGCCTTTGGCTTCGGCCATCGGGCGCAGCTTGTCGATAATGTTAAAGGCCAGGTCTTTATTCACGGGCGGAAAGTCGAAGCCGCTGCCGCGCCGGCCTTCGGCCTGCTGGTTGTCGCGGGTGTACTTGCCGCTGAGCAGGCCGCCGGCCAGCGGGCTCCACACCAGGAGGCCCACTTTTTGGTCGAGTAGCAGCGGCACGATTTCGCGCTCCAGCTCGCGGCCGGCGATGGTGTAGTAGGCTTGCAGCGACACGTATTTTTCGAGGTGCTGGTACTGCGATAAGCCGAGCGCCTTCATCAGCTGCCAGGCGGCCACGTTGCTGGCCCCGAGGTAGCGCACCTTGCCCTGGCGCACGAGGTCGTCGAGGGCGCGCAGCGTTTCCTCCCAGGGCGTGAGCGGGTCGAAGCTGTGCGTCTGGTAGAGGTCGATATAGTCGGTATTGAGGCGCTTGAGGCTGGCCTCTGCCTGGGCCATGATGTGCTTGCGCGTGAGGCCGGTATCGTTGGGGCCGTCGCCCATTTTGCCGCGCACCTTGGTGGCCAGCACCACGTCGTAGCGGTTGAGGCCGAGGTTGCGCAGCGCCTGCCCGGTCATTTCCTCCGAGTGGCCCTCGCTGTACACGTTGGCCGTATCGATGAAATTGATGCCCGCGTCGAAGGCGCGCTTGGTGAGCGCGTCGGCCCCCGCCTGGTCGACGCCACTAATGGCCCCGAAGCGCCCGCCCGTGGTGCCGAAGGTCATGGTGCCCAGGCACAGCTCCGATACTTTGAGGCCAGTGTTACCTAAGAGATTGTATTTCATGTTGGTATTGAGTTAGGAGTTGATTGTTAAATCAAAACGTCTGTCATGCTGAGCGGAGCGCAGCGCAGTCGAAGCATCTCTTTAGCAGAGTAATTTCTAACGCTAGCAACGAAGCGGCAGAGATGCTTCGACTCCGCTGCGCTCCGCTCAGCATGACAGTTACTTACTGCATGGTAAAACGCTCTACTTTCCCACCTTATCCAGCGCCGCCATATCCTCCGTCGACAGCGCGATGTCCGCCGTCTTCACGTTCTCCTCCAGGTGCTTCACCTTCGAGGTGCCGGGAATGAGTAGGATATTAGGCGAGTGGTGCAGTAGCCAGCTCAGGGCGATTTGCTGCGGGGTAGCGCCGTGCTTCTGGGCTACCTGCTCCAGCGCCTTCAGCGCCTCGGCGTTGCCACCGGCCAGCGGGTACCACGGAATGAAGGCCATATTCTGCGCGCGGGTGTAGTCGAGCACGGCCTCCCACTTGCGGTTGTCGACCGAGTACATATTCTGCACCGATACCACCGGGAAAAACTCCTGCGCCTGCTTTATCTGGTCCACGTTGACTTCCGACAGACCAATGTGCTTCACCAGGCCATCCTGCTGGGCTTTTTGCAGAAACTTAAACGTGTCCTCGGCCGGCACCTTGTCATCGATGCGGTGCAGCTGGTAGAGGTCGATTTGCTTTACTTTGAGGCGTTTCAGGCTGCCGTGCAGCGCCTCTTCGAGGTGCTTGGGGCTGGCATCGACGGGCCACTGGTTAGGGCCGGTGCGCAGCAGGCCGCCTTTGGTGGCTACTACTAGGCCGGCGGGGTAGGGGTGCAACGCCTCGGCAATCAGCTCCTCCGACACGTTGGGGCCGTAGCTGTCGGCGGTGTCGATGAAGTTGATGCCCAGCTCCACGGCGCGCTTGAGCACCCGGATGCTCTCGGCGTGGTCCTGGGGCGGGCCCCAGATGCCGGGGCCGGTGATGCGCATGGCCCCGTAGCCGAGGCGGTTTACGGTAAGGTCGCCGCCAATGGCAAAAGTCTTGGCGTAGGTGGGCGTTTGGTCACTCATGAACAATGGATTAAGAAAAAGAAAACTGAGAAAAGTACCGCTGCGCGGCGCAGACATAAACCGGCCAGCGGTCCGGGTGTTCGGCAAGCTGTACCGTGGGCCCTGCGGGTCCGCGCGGGGTAGTGGCGGGCCGCACGCACGCGCGGACCCGCAGGGTCCACGGTACAGCCGGTAACTTAGCGGCCCTGCCTTTTTGCTTATGCCCGTTCCTTCCTCCGATTTCAAAAAAGCCCTGGCCCGCCTGTCCGAGAAAGAAAAGGAGGCGCTGGTGCTGCGCGCCGTGCGCCGTGACGCCGAGCTCTACGACACCTTCGCCTTCGAACTGCTACCCGACAGCACTATCGAAAGCGTGTACGAAGCCAGCGCCGACCGCATCCACGAGCTGTTCAACGTGGCCGTGTCGGGCCGCTTGCTCAATCGTAGCCTCGTCAAAGCCCTGCGCGCCGCCTTACAGGAGGCCGCCCGCGCCCGCCGCGTCACGAAAAGCAAGCAGCTCGAAATCGACCTGAGCATGTACACGCTGCGGCTGATTTTCGAGCATTACACCGGGCAGTTCGACAGCGTGTACCAGGGCTTTTACGTGGGCACGGCGCGGCTGGCCACGCGCCTCACGCAGCTCATTCCGAAGAACCTGCACGAGGATTTATGGCTGGAATACAAGTCCGAGCTAGACGGCTTTCTAACCCAGCTGCACGGCCGCAGCAAAAGCCGCGAGCTGAAATTTGAACTGCCGCGGGCGCTGGTGATACCGGAGTAATGCTCTTGGATAACGCCCGTCATGCTGAGCGCAGCGTAGCGGAGTCGAAGCATCTCTATCGCTTCGTTGCTGGCGCCAGAAATTACTCTGCTAAAGAGATGCTTCGGCTCCGCTCAGCATGACAGACGGTTTTTCACGCTAGCCTATCCTAAATATAATGCCTACCACCCCACCCACCGCCCCCGCCGCCTGGCCGCAGGTGCCGCGCCTCCTCACCTTGCGCCAATCGCTGAAAAAAGCCCGCGACCCGGTGGGCAACCTCAACAAGGTGCTCGCCACCTACGGCGACACAGTGCGGTTATACCTGGGCGGCGTGAAGCCGTCCATCGTCACGCGCGACCCGGCGCTGGTGCAGCACGTGCTGCAAAAAAACCACCGCCGCTACCACAAGTCCGACCTCACGCACGGGCTGCTGCGCTACCTCGGCAAGGGGTTGCTGACGAACGAAGGGGCCGACTGGCTGCGGCAGCGCCGGCTTATTCAGCCCGGCTTCCATCGCCAAAAGCTAGCCGGCCTCACGCGTCTGATGCGGGCTGCGGCCGACGAGTGGGTAGCCGGACTGGATGCTCAAACCATTGAACAACAAGCGGTAGTAATCGACGTGCACGCCGCCATGACGCGGGTAGCGTTTCGCATCGTGGCGCAGTCGGTGTTTGGCGATGCCCTGAGTGGTGCCGAGCTCACGCAGCTCAGCGACTGGCTCACGGCCATTCAGTGGTTTTACGTCACGACCATCCGGCAGCCGTATCTGCGGCCCTTGCACTGGCTGCGGCGCGACTACCAGCGGCACGATGCCCTGGCCCGGCAGCTGCGCGAGCTGGTGCGCGCCGGCATAGCGCGGCACCGGGCCGCTACCGCCGCCCGCCCGCCCGAGGCCGCCTCGCCCGACGACCTGCTGCAAATGCTGCTCGACGCCCGCTACGAAGACAACGGCGAGCCCATGACGGAAAACCAACTGGTTGATGAGTTGAATATCCTGCTCGTGGCCGGCCACGAAACCTCGGCCAACGCCCTGGCCTGGGCCTTCTACCTACTGGCCCGCCACCCCGAGGCGCAGGAAAAACTAGTAGCCGAAGCCGCCCGCGAGCTGCCCGGTGGTCAGCCGCCCGAGTTCGACGACCTGCCCCGCGTGCCCTACGCTCTGCAAGTAGTGCAGGAGGCCATGCGCCTCTATCCACCCGCTTGGATTATCGACCGCGTGGCCACCGAAGACGATGATTTTCAAGGTGTGCCGATTCCAAAGGGTAGCGTATTCTCGCTCTACGTGTATGGCATGCACCACCACGCCGGGCTGTGGCCCGACGCCGAGGTATTTCGGCCCGAGCGCTTTGCGGCCGGGGCGCAGCCGCCACCGCCCGCCTACGGCTACCTGCCCTTCGGCGGCGGGCCGCGCCTGTGCGTGGGCAGCCACTTCGCCCTCACCGAGCTGCAACTGGTGCTCCTCCAAACCCTGCGCCGCTACCGCGTGCTGCCCACCGCCGCCACCCCGCCCGGCCTCAATCCGCTCATCACCCTGCGGCCCGACGGGGAACTGCGGCTGCGGTTTGAGCGGCGGTAAGGGGAGCTCGGAGACCGTGTAACCCCCCCCCCGGCCCCTCCCGGAGGGGAGGGGCCGGGGGTGGGGTATTACGCCATAATATCCTGATATTCTTTATTGTTACGCTGCACGAAGGCCCGCATAAACTTGCAGCTGGTACGTACTTGCAAGTGCTGCTGGCGGGCGTAGGCGAGGCCGGTGCGCGCTAGCTCCTCGGCCAGGCCCTGGCCGCGCTGGGCTTCGGGCACGAAAGTGTGGGTGAAATCGATAACGCCCTCCTGGGGTAGGGAGTAGGCGAGCTCGGCGGGGTCGTCGGGCGCGCCGGCGGTGAATTCTTGGTTGGCGGGGTCGTGGTGAATCGTCATGAGAAAGCTAACGCAGGCGCGGGCCAGGCGTTGGGGCCGGAAACCAGAAAGCCGGAAACAGAGTAAGCAGGAAGCCCGGCGTTGCCGGTCGACTTTCTCCCCGCCCACTCTTTTTTCTTCTTTATGGCTACCGATTCCAATAGCGTCATGCCCCTTTTTGAGGACGACAACCAGGGTGCCCTGCCCGCCGGCCAGCAGCACCGCGCCGAGCAGGCCCACCTCAACGTAAATGAGCCCGCCCGCGCTGCCGAGGCCGGCACGCCTCACTACGGCGACTTTGGCCACCCCGGCCACACCGCGCCCACCGGCCCCGTAAGCCAGGCCGGCCGCAATGACGGCTCGAACGACAACCCCGACGAGTTCAGCGAGTTTCGCGATAAAGATGCCTCTTCGACCGAAGACTACAGCACCGACGCCGAAAACGCCAACCCCGAGCATCAGCGCGGCCACGTAGTGCAAAACCAGGACCCGCAGGGCGTGCGCAACGTGCAAAACGCCGACCGCGACGTGCAGGAAGGCACCTGGGCCGACGACGACGAGCGCTACGCCGGCGGCCACCGCAAGGCTACCTGGCAGGAAGAAAACGACAAAGAGCACTCCAACGACTAAATACTTATGAACGCCCCCCAGCCCAACGCGCCCGACAACAACGACCGCGCCGCCGCTACCGCCTCTGGCGCGGCCAGCCACGAAACCCAGAATGTGACGCCGCAGACCGAAACCGAGAAGGAATCGGACAGCTTCCTGGACCGCGAAACTTACGGCCAGGTAACGGATGACAACAACGCCAGCGGCCAGCGCATGGCTGACATGATGGACGACTCGCTGCGCTCGGACGAACAGCCCCCCGTGGGCTCGGCCCCCGACAGCGACCTCAACCTGCCCGACCAGCTCATCCACCCGCGCGACGCCAACTTCACGCTGCCCGAACTACAACACCAGGGCAAAAACCTGACGACCGAGAGCGACCCGGAATAACGTGTGAACCTCACCCCCCGGCCCCCTCTCCAAAAAAGAGGGGGAACCTGACGCCCACCCAATGACTGCTTATGTCCGCTAACGGTCGGCTCCCCCTCTTTTTTGGAGAGGGGGCCGGGGGTGAGGTTCGCGCAAGCGAGCAGCCAATTCAACAAAGCAGCGCCTGCGGCCAAGTGGCCGCAGGCGCTGCTTTGTTGAATTGGCTGCTAACGGCATCAGCATGGTGAACCGCAATCGCTCTCGCTCATGTACATCCCCCTCCGCCACTCCCGCCGCCTGTTGCTGCCGCCCGGCTGGGTGGCGCTGGGGTTTCTGCTGCTGCTGGGCTGCCAGGTACTGCTGGCGCACCGGCGGCAGATGCGGCAAGAGCGGATGCTTGAGTTGTGGATGCCTTTTCGGCACAAAGCAGAAATAAAGCCTCCTCTTACAAATCTGTCAGTACTTGAACAATTAAGGCTGTACAACCCATTGGCAGCCCTGAAACCTACGATTCGGTGGCACTGTGCCAATTTCACTGGAAGTTCGCTAAATGACTTTTTAAGTCGCGCTTCTTTAAGTAAAATGGTACCACTCATTCGAGCTAACGTGGGCAGCGCGGAAGGCATACAAGTGCGCTTTTGTGAAAGTGCTACTTATGACAGTATGATTTACGCTTTAAACTTAGCGCAACAGTCGGGCCTAGGGGGCTACTGGTTTGCCAGTGATGAACAGACTATTACCTTATACCTCGTGAGCGATTGGGCGTTCATCCCAGACGAGCACTACACTCGGACTCCCTTTTAAGTAACTCGTGACGCGCCTGAATACCTGCCGGTTGACCTATTCCTGCCGCCTCGCCCGCTAACCCGCCGCCCGCCGCGCCCGTTCTGATTAGTCTTATACTTATTCAGAATGGAAGAATCAATCAACCGCCCCGGCTTCGTGCAGGTGCGCGGCGCGCGCGAGCACAACTTGCAAAACGTGGACGTGGACATTCCGCGCGATGCGCTGGTGGTGTTTACGGGCGTGTCGGGCTCGGGCAAGTCGTCGCTGGCCTTCGGCACGCTGTATGCCGAGGCGCAGCGCCGCTACCTGGAGTCGGTGTCGCCGTATGCGCGGCGGCTGTTTCACCAGCTTTCGGTGCCCGAGGTCGATGCCGTGGAGGGGCTGCCGCCGGCCGTGGCCTTGCAGCAGCAGCGCGGCGGGGGCACCACGCGCTCGTCGGTGGGCAGCGTCACCACGCTGTCCAACCTCTTGCGGATGCTGTACTCGCGGGCCGGCGACTACCCAAAGGGACAGGCTATTATCTACGCCGAAGGCTTTTCGCCCAACACGCCCGAGGGCGCGTGCCCGCAGTGCCACGGCCTGGGCCGCATCTACGAAGCCACCGAGCGCTCGATGGTGCCCGACGACTCGCTCACCATCCGCGAGCGAGCCATTGCGGCCTGGCCCACCGCCTGGGGCGGCCAGAATCAGCGCGACATCCTGGTAACGCTGGGCTACGACGTGGACAAGCCCTGGCGCGACCTGCCCCAAAAGGAGCGCGACTGGATACTCTTCACCGACGAGCAGCCCGTAGTGCCCGTGTACCCCGGCTACTCGCCCCAGGAAACGCAGCGCGCCCTCAAGCGCAAGGAGCCGCCCAACTACATGGGCACCTTCACGAGCGCCCGGCGGCACGTGTTTCACTCATTTGCCAACACCCAGAGCGCCCAGATGAAGAAGCGGGCGCTGCAATTTATGCTCAGCACCGAGTGCCCGCTCTGCCACGGCAAGCGCCTGCGGCCCGAGTCGCTGAGCGTGAAATTTGCCGGGCTCGACATCGCCGAGCTCTCACGCCTGCCGCTCAAAGCGCTGGCCGCGCTGCTGCGCCCCTACGCCGAAAAAAAAGTAGCGCGCGGGGCCGCCTACGATGCCGCGCACCCCGAAAAAGTGATTGTGACGCAGCGCATTGCCGACGACCTGTGCGGCCGGCTGGCCGTGCTGCTCGACCTCGGCCTCGGCTACCTCACCCTGGAGCGCAGCACACCCACGCTCTCGCCCGGCGAGCTTCAGCGGCTGCGGCTGGCCACGCAGGTGCGCTCCAACTTATTCGGCGTGGTGTACGTGCTCGATGAGCCTTCGGCCGGCCTGCACCCCGTGGACACGGCAGCGCTATTAAAGGCGCTGGCGGGCTTGCGGCAGGCCGGCAATTCGCTATTCGTAGTCGAGCACGAGTTGGAGGTAATCAAGCAGGCCGACTGGGTCGTGGACGTGGGGCCGGGCGCGGGCGAGCAGGGCGGGCAGGTGCTCTACAGCGGCCCGTTGGCCGGCTTGAAGGAAGTAGAAAACTCGCAGACGCGCCGGTATTTATTTGACAATGAGCCGCTGGCGCCGCGCCCGCCGCGCGCGCCCAGCGGCTGGCTACGGCTGCGCGGCATCACGCGGCACAACCTGCATCAGCTTGATGCGGACTTCCCGTTGGGCGTGTTCACGAGCGTCACGGGCGTGTCGGGCTCGGGCAAATCGACCTTGGTGAGTCAGGTACTGGTGGAGCTGGTAGCCGCCGGCTTAGGGCAGGCCTTAACTCCCGACGAGCCTGAGGGTGACGCGCTCGAACGCCCCGACGAGGCCGCTACCGAGGGCCGCATCAGCGAAGGCCTAAACCAGATAACCCGTCTGGTGCGCGTCGACCAGCAGCCCATCGGCCGCACGCCGCGCTCGAATATGGCTACCTACACTGGCCTCTTCGACCACGTGCGCAAGCTGTTTGCGGCCACGCCCGAGGCCCATAAGCGCCGCTACGACGCCGGCCGCTTTTCTTTCAACGTAGCCAAGGGCCGCTGCGAAAATTGCCAGGGCGAGGGCTTCGTGATGGTCGAACTACTCTTCCTGCCCAGCGTGTACACGCCCTGCCCCGTGTGCCAGGGCACCCGCTACAACGCCAAAACCCTGGAAATAACCTACCGCGACAAGAACATAGCCGACGTGCTCGGCCTTACCGTGGATGCCGCCTGGGAGTTCTTCGCCGACGAGCCCACCGTGCGGCGCGCCCTCACGGTGCTGCGCGAAGTGGGCCTGGGCTACCTGCGCCTGGGCCAGCCCGCCACCGAGCTCAGCGGCGGCGAGGCCCAGCGCATCAAGCTCGCCGCCGAGCTCCAGCGCCCGCCGCGCGGCCACTCGCTCTACGTGCTCGACGAGCCCACTACCGGCCTGCACCCCTCCGACGTGGAAAAGCTCCTCAAGCAGCTCGGCGGCTTGGTGGCCGCCGGCAATACGGTGGTAGTGGTGGAGCACGACATGCACGTAGTCGCTAGTAGTGATTGGGTTATCGACATCGGCCCCGGCGCGGGCAACGAAGGCGGGCGCGTGGTCGCGGCTGGCCCACCCGCCGAGGTAGCCCGAGCGAAAGGCAGCAGGACAGCCCCATATCTGAAGCAGTTCCTGGAAGGAAACCGAGGAAGTAGTTCCGTCATGCTGAGCGCAGCCGAAGCATCTCTCTAGCAGAGTAAACTCAATCGCTGGCAAAGAAGTGGTAGAGGTGCTTTGACTCCGCTGCGCTCAGCATGACAGCCGTTTTATCATATTATCTAATCCCATGCCCACCCTGCCGCCCGACCTGCGCCGCGCCCTCTTCGACCTTCCGCAAAAGGAAAAAGACCAGTTGCTGGCCCGCCTCGTGGCCCAAGACGCCGTGCTCACCGAGCAACTCAGCTACCGCTTGCTCGAAGGTCCGGACGCGCTCGAAACCCGCCGCGCCGCGCTGCGTCAACAGGTCGATGACCCCGTGCGCGGCTACCACCAATCGCCTAACGACCTGCTTGTTATCCTGCGGCAATTGCAGGCGCGGCTGGCGTACCATGCCCGCATTACGGATGATGCCTTTGGGGAAATCGAGTTGAGTTTGCGGCTACTGACCAATGTGTTCCGGCACCAGCCTGGAATAGTGGCGCGGCTGCACGGCCCCACGCAGCCGCTGCTGCAGCACCTGATACGCCGCACGCAGGAAGCACTTAAACAAGCCGGTAAGCTACACGTAGATTATCATCTGGAGCTAGCGGAAGCCGCTACGGCCGTGCTGGCTGGCCTCTACGCCTCGGGGGCGGCCCCACTGGCGCGTGAGCAGAACCTGCCCCGGCAGTGGCCAGCCGGGTAACACCGCGTAAGTGTCTGGTTTGTGAAAAGACGATAACTTGTATATTTACAAAATTAATAGCTAAATGAGCTTAATTATGAAATATATTCTTGCTATAGTCATATTTATATCGCAAACGCTAAGCGCCCTGGCGGAACCACCCACCATAAAGGGCCGGCTGGTGCTGAAGCTAACGCCCACGGCCAGTTCCAAGGAGGTGCAGGCGGTACTGCAAACGCTGGGCGCAAAGGACTTAAGTCAGAAGTTTCCGCGCGCCGCGCCGCCCAGCCCCGAGCGGCCGGGCAGCGTCGATTTGCGGCTCATTTACCAGGTAGAGGTGCCGGCCGCGCTCTCGCTCGAAAAGGCGCGCACGGCACTACTGCGCACCGGCGCGGTCGAGTACGTAGAGCCACTCTATATCCGCGAGCCGCTGTACCAGCCCAACGACCCGCGCGCCGACTCGGTGACCGGTAGCCAGTACCACCTCAAGCTGACGCAGGCGTACCGCGCCTGGGATTTTACGAAGGGTGATACCAGCATCGTTATCGGCCTTACTGATACGGGGATGCGCCCAACGCACGAAGACTTGGTAAACCAAATCAAGTACAACCGGGCTGACCCCGTGAACGGTCTCGACGACGATAACGATGGGTACATAGACAACTACCGGGGCTGGGACATGGCCAACGGCAACAACGACGTAACCTACAACAACGACAATGCCCTGCACGGCTCGCACGTGGCGGGTGCGCTGGCCGGGCAGGCCGACAACGGCAAGGGCGTGGCCGGCATGGCCTTCAAGTGCAAGTTTTTGCCCGTACAGGTATTTCCGGGCAATGCGACCGGCACGTTTGCCGGCTACGAGGGCATCGTGTACGCGGCCGACCATGGCTGTAAAATCATCAATATGTCGTGGGGCGGGGTAGGGGGCTATTCGCGCTTCGAGCAGGACGTGTGTACCTACGCGGCCGTCAATAAAGACGCGGTGCTGGTGGCGGCGGCCGGCAATACCAATGCCGACCTACTCTTTTACCCCGCCTCTTACGAGCACGTGCTGTCGGTAGCCGCTACCGATGCCGCCGATGCCAAAGCCAGCTTTGCTACCTACAGCAACCGCGTGGACCTGACCGCGCCAGGCGTGAATATCTGGACCACCAACGGGTATGCGTTATTTGTGGGCATCGGGCCGCTCGATGGTGACTACTGGTACGATACGGGCTCTTCGCTGGCCGCGCCGCTGGTGTCGGGTGCGGCGGCGCTGGTGCGGGCGCGCTTCCCCAATTTCACCGCCGAGCAGGTAGCCGCCCAGCTGCGGCAGTCGGCCGATACCTCCATCTACAGCCTGCCCGCCAACGCCGCCTACCGGGGCCGCCTGGGCCGGGGCCGCCTCAACGTGCTGCGCGCCGTGACGCGCAGCTTGCAGGAGGTACGCGTAGTGACGAGCACCTTTGCCCCGGCCCGCCCGGCCGGCTACGCCCCCGGCGAGCCCGTGCAGCTGGTGGCCACCGTGCGCAACCTGCTCCAGCCCGTGGCCGGCCTCACGGTCACGCTGACCTCGCTCTCGCCCTACCTCACGGTGGCGCAGGGCTCCTTTGCGGCGGGTAGCTTGGCTGCCTTGGGCACCAGCACCAATACCGGCCAGCCCTACCAACTCGTGGTAGCCAATGCGGTGCCGCTCAATACCCCGGCCACGCTGCGCTACCGCCTTACGGCGGCTGGTGGCTACCAAACCGACCAGTACGTAACCATTATGCTGAATCCCGGCTACGTGGTGCTCGACGCGGGCGACCTCGTGACCAGCCTCAGCAGCCGGGGCAACCTGGCCTACGACGGCGTGTTCGACCAGGGCGGCCTGGGGTTCAGCTACCGCACTGTGGGCCCGTTGCTGAGCGAAGGCGGCCTGCTGCTGGCCACCTCGCCTACTCGCGTATCCGACCACCTGCGCGCCGCGCCCAACACCGTGCGCCAGTCGTTTTTCATCGAAACGGCCATCCACCGCGTGATGCCCGGCCCGCGCGCCGACCAGGAAGCCTACAGCACTTTCCGCGACTCGCTGCCCGATGCCCAGCGCCCGCGCTCGGTGGGCGTGCGCGTGCGCCAGCACGCGCTGGCCTGGAGCGCCCCGGCCGTCCGCCGCGATTTTATCATTCTGGAATACTCGCTGCGCAACATTACCGCCGACACCCTGAAGCCGCTCTACGCTGGCCTGTTTGCCGACTGGGACCTGCCCGGCGAAAGCGGCCGCAACCTGGCCCGCTACGACTCGGTGCGCCGCGTGGGCTACTGCTACGACTCGCTGGCCACCCGCGTGTACGCCGGGGTGCAGGTGCTGGGCAGCGGCCCGGCCGGAGTCTACTCCATCAACAATAACGCGCCCGCCAGCGCGCCCATCTCCTTGGCCAACGGCTTCAGCCCCGCCGAAAAATACCTGGCGTTGAGCGGCGGCTTTGGCCGGGCCAACCGCTCGGCGGGCAGCGGCGACGTGTCGCAGGTGCTGAGTACGGTAGTACTACGCCTGGCCCCCGGCGATTCGGTGCGGGTAGCTTTTGCGGTGCTGGCCGCGCCCACGCTGCTCCAGCTGCAAGCCGCCGCCCAGGCTGCCAGCGCCGTGTACCAAACGGCGCTGCCCACTGCACCCACGGCGAAAGCGGTTGAGTGGCAGCTTTATCCCAACCCCGCCCGCGACGTGGTGCGGGTGCAGCTACCCGGCGGCTTCGGCCCGGCTACCGTGCAGCTATTCAACACCCGGGGTCAATTGGTTTCACAGTCTGCCCTGGCTGCCGGCGGCGGCTCCGTGGGCCTGGCAAACCTAACTCCCGGCTTGTACGTAGTGCGAGTAACGGGCGCTGGCGGCAACCTCTGGCAGCGGCTGGCGCGCGACTAAAGCCACGGTGGTTTCCCACGAGCTTCGCGAAATTTTAGAGGCGAGATTTGAACGGCTTTGGGCTGTTGCCCGGCGCTAAAGCGCCGGGACCAACCAAGCCGGATGCAGTAGTGGGCTATGGCCCGCACTAGTGGCAGCATGGGCGCAAGCCTCGCCACAAAACCCATCTGGCCCCCGGCGTTGAAGCGCCGGCCAACGGCCCGAAGCCGCTCGAATCTTCCCTTCAAAAAACCTGGCGCAACCTTGCGCCTGACCCCGCGAAACCCTGCGGGAAGCCAACTGAAAAAGGCCCGTCCGGCTGAGTAAACCTCAGTCAGACGGGCCTTTTTCAAATTAAAGCAACGTGCTACTCTACCACCAAGCGGCCTAGGTGCAACCCCTCGGCCGTGCGCACGCGCACGGCGTAGAGGCCGGCTGGCAGACCCACGAGCTCCAGGGTGGCGGGCATGGCATCGCCCACGGGGGCCGAAAGCTGGCGCGCCGGGCGGCCCAGCGCATCCAGCACCTCAATGGTAGCGGGGCGGGTAGCCGCGCCTGGCAGGCGCAAGCTCACGCGGCTGGCGGCAGGATTGGGGTACAGCTCCAGCGCCCCGGCCGTGCGGCTGCCGCGCGTGGCCAACGGCGTGGCGCACGCCGTGGAGGTGTAGCTGCCCACGCCCGTAAAATTATCGGCCCCCTGCGCCTGCCAGGTCGTGGCCGCGCCGGCGGCCCCAAACCAGCGGGTAGTGCCCTGGCCGGTGCTGGGCAGGCGCACCAGCGAATTATCGCGGGTGGTGCCGCCGCTCGGGATAGCCCAGCCCGTGCCGCTGGGCGCACGGCCCACCACGCCGATGATGTCGAGCGTATCGGTGCCATCGTACAGCACCAGCGAGTGCGTGCCGCTGAAAAAGCAGACGTTGGATTGTAGGTCGGCGGCGGCTTGCACGGCCGCGCTGGTTACGCCGGTGTTGGCAATCACGAAGACGTCGCCCGCCGCCAGATTGCCGGTGAGGTTGGCCGTGGTGGTGGGCGTGGTAGCGTTGGCCGCAAACAGCTCCACGCGCAGCCCGCTCAGGTTGCGGGTGGCGGTAGTGGGGTTGAAGATTTCGAGCACCTTCGTGTTGCCGGTAGCCGATTCGAAGTACTTACTGAAATACGGGGCCGAGCAGCTGACGCCCGCCGGGGGCGTGTCGTCGTTGAGGATGGTGAGCGTGTGGGTGGCGGGCGTGCCCACTACCACGCTGGCGTTGCTGGGCGTACCCAGGCGCAGCACCACCGTTTCGTTAGGCTCGGGCAGCACGTCGCCCGCGATGGTTACGCGTACGGGCTGGCTCAGGGCTGTGGCGCTGGCGAAGGTGATAGTGCTGGTAGCCAGCGTGTAGTCGTCGGGACTGGTGGCCGTGGTGCCGGCCGCTACTACTGCTACGGGTACCGTGACGGGGAACGCGAGGCTGCCCGGGTTGGTAAGCGTGGCGGTGGCCGAGTAGGTACTCGTGCCGCTATTGCCCTCCGTAATGCTGCCCGTAGCAGCCGAAAAAGCCACCGTCGGGGCCGGCCCATCGTCGTTAAAGATGGTGAGCGTGTGGGTGGCGGGCCCGCCGATGCTGGCCCCGGTGCCGGGGTTTTGCAGGGTCAGCACCACCGCTTCGTCGGCTTCGGGCTGGGTATCGCCGGTCACGGTCAGCGTTACCGTCTGGCTGGTTTGGCCGGCGGCGAAGGTGACGGTAGCGGGCGTAGTAAAGCTGAAGTCGGTACCGTTGGTAGCCGTCGAACTGGTTGCATCCAGGGCTACCTGCACCGTAAGGGTAGCGGTGGGGGAGGGGCTCACGCTGAGCGTGGCCGTATAGGTAGTGCTACCAGCATTGCCCTCCGGGAGGCTGCCCGTGGCCGTGGCAAACGAAACAACCGGCCCGGTAGGGGCAAAGCCCCAGGCCCGCGCCACCAGCGAGGGGTCTTCGATGTAGGGGTTATAGTTGCCCTGGCTGGCGGCCACGCGGCGGTTGCGCTCCTGCTCCTGGGCGTCTACGGGGTCGGCCAGGTGCCACTGGTACAAGGTATTGAGGTCGGCCAGTGTGTTGATATTGCTATGGCCGGTGGCTATCAGGTCGGGCTGCCCGGCGTGCATGGTGTAGAAGTAAAACGCCGCGCGGGCCAGGTTGCCCTTGTGCACCTCGCGGGGCTCAAACTTGCCCGGCCCGTCTTCGCTGTAGTCGTCGATGTTGCTGGTCGGAATGCTCGTCTGGCTCTGGGTCAGGCGCATCCACAGCGTGGTCTGGGTGTCGGGGATGTCGCCAAACGGGTCCGAGCCCCGGTTGCTATTCCACTGAATGTAAGTAGGGTAGAGGTGGTGCATGTCGGAGCGCATGCGCGTGGTTTCCCGGAACCACGACTGCGGAATGCTGTGCTCGCAGTTGATGTTGTTGACCACCCCGGTGCTGGTGCTGTTAAAATTCAGCGGCACCGTTTCAGAGTAGCCCGAGTACACACATACCACGCTATTATTATAGTTGTCAGCGTAATTATACATCTTGGCGCGGGCGTCGGAGTAGCTTAGTACCGTGCGGTAGGGGTCGTACCAGTTGGCGCGCAGCCAGTCGCGCAGGGGCACGCCCGACAGGGCGGCGGGCGCGGGCGCCGGCACCGGCGGCACTACCTGGGCCTGGCCGGCCAGCGGCAGCACCGCCAGCACCCAGCCCAGCAAACGGAAAAGTTTTCGCATAAAAACAGGAAGAAAACAAAAAGTGAGTTTTAGATGAAAACCCCGTAAAGTTCGGCCTGGCCGCCCGTCCGGCGGTGCATGTTACCAAAACTTAACCTGCCCGGCTGGCCCTCCCGTTCGGGTTAGCGCTGCGCTATTTGCCGCCCGCCGTGTTATCCTTGCTCCTCAATCATGGGGCGTTTTCACGTGCGCCCCCGCTTTTTTTATGTATTCTGCCGATATCCAGCTCCGCGTGCGCTACGCCGAAACCGACCAGATGGGCTACGTCTACCACGGCAACTACGCCGCCTATTTCGAGGTGGCCCGCACCGAGGCGTTTCGCCAGCTCGGCATCCGCTACCGCGACCTCGAAGCCCAGGGCGTGGGGATGCCCGTGGGCGAGCTGCGCACCCGCTTTCGCCGCCCCGCCCGCTACGACGACCTGCTTACCATTCGCGTCATGCTCAAAGAATTGTCCGAAGGCTCGCGTGTGAATTTTGAGTATGAGATTCATAACGAAGCCGGCGACCTGCTCACCGAAGGCTCCACGCTGATGGTGTTTGTGAGCACCAGCAACGGCCGCCCGGTGCCCATCCCGGCTAGCGTGCGCCAGCAGCTCGCTCCCTACTTTTCGGAGGCCGAAGCCCTCGGTCCGCTCGGCGCAGGCCGCGCCACGCCTGGCGATGCGCCCGCGCCCGCCGCTTTTGGCAAATAATTACAAATCAGTAAGTAGGAGTTGCGAGTTCGTCAATACAATGTCGACGAGCTAATCTAAAACTCCTAACTCAAAACTCTTAACTCAACGAAGTTGCACGCTCCTCCCACCCGCCGCCGCGCCCTGGTGCCCGATGTGCGCCGCCACCGCGCCTACCGCACCCTCATGGCCTGGGGCAAGCGCAAGCACCTGCGCGGCGGCAGCATCTCGGTCTACGACGTGGGCGAGCGCGTGCTGCACGAGCTGCGCCTCGACTCGCTCGAGAAGCGCGCCGCCTACATGGCCTTCAACCTCACGCTGGCGCTGTTTCCGACCATCATCTTTTTATTCACGCTTATTCCCTACATCCCGGTGCCGAGCCTCGACGTGGACATCTTGCAGTTTCTGGCCGACATCATGCCTCACGAGCTGTACGCGGCCACCGCCACCACCATCGAGGACATCGTGCGGATTCCGCACGGCGGCCTGCTGTCGTTCGGGTTTGTGTCGGCGCTAGTACTCAGCTCCAATGGCATCATGGCGCTGCTCGATGCATTTGAAAAGAAATATCCGTGGTTTAAGCACCGCAGCTACCTGCACAAGCGCCTCATCGCCACGATGCTGACCTTTGTGCTCGCGCTGGTGCTGGTGGTGGCCATCGCGGGCATTTTCTTCGGTACCTTCATCATCGACGGGCTGGTATTCTACGAAATCGTGCCCGAAAGCTCCACCGAGTTCATGATTACGGCCCTGCGCTACGGCTCGCTGGCAGGGCTGTTTCTCACCACCACCTGCGTCATCTACTATTTCGTGCCGCCGGTGCACGATAAGTGGCCCTTCATCTCGGTGGGGGCGCTGGTGGCCACGCTGCTCATTTTTCTAGTGTCGTTTCTGTTCACGCTCTACGTCCGCATATTCAACTCCTATAACCACTTCTACGGCTCCATCGGGGCGCTGGTGGGCTTTATGGTGTGGCTGGAGTTTGTGTGCATGACGCTCATCATCGGCTTTGAGGTGAACGTGAGCATGGACGCCGCCACCGGCCGGCTGAAAAAAATTAGTAGTTGACAATGAGCAAGGAGCAAGTGCAAACGCGGAATTTTTGAGGATTATCTGCTCCTTACTCATTGCTCATTAAGCATCGTGTCCTACTTTTGCAGCCCCAACCACTCATTTTGGGACCTTTAGAGAGGTGGCAGAGTGGTCGAATGCGACGGATTCGAAATCCGTTATACCTGCAAGGGTATCGGGGGTTCGAATCCCCCCCTCTCTGCGAATTGATAGAAAAGTGAGTTGGTGAAGTAGCTTCCACGCTTCACCAGCTCATCTTTTTTATCAGTTCTTTTTTAGAGAAGTGGCAGAGTGGTCGATTGCGGCGGTCTTGAAAACCGCTGACTGTAACAGGTCCGGGGGTTCGAATCCCTCCTTCTCTGCAAAAGCAAAGCCCCTGGCATGATGTCAGGGGCTTTGCTTTTGCGCCTGACTCCGAGCAGGTAACTACTTCTGAAGAGCATCTTTACTCCGAGCTTTAATAGATAAAATGCTATGTCAGCCTTCGGCCAAGCACATGACTCGCTAGATGATATGGAATTGTCGGCAGAGCGGCAGCTCTTCTATAAAATAAAAGCTGCTATTTCCCTTATTTTGAGAAGCAGCCGCCCAGCGGAACAGATTCTCAGAATGTATCAAATCACGGTAGCCGAATGGGTTAGCTTCTTAAAGAAGTATCCACAGGAAGCAGAAAAACTAAAAGCCGCGAATGCGGCTTTTTTTATGCCCAACCCGTTGCTGTGCTACCTGTCTGTTTAAAGCTAATCTACAAAACCGGGAACACCAGAATAGCATAGGCCCGGCCATCGGCTACTACCTCGCCTACTACTACCAGGCCGAGCGCCTGCGTGTGCACTTGCAGCGACACCTCATTGGCGGTGGCGATGAAGGCAATGCCCAGCTCGAACTGCCCGGCCAGGGTGCGCCGGCTGGCCTCGAACAGCTGCCGCAGCAGCCCCCGGCCCCGGTAGGGCGGGCGCACCAGCACCGGCCCGTAGAAAAACCAGCGGTATTCGGCCAGTGCCCGCTGCCGGTAGCACAGCATAGGCAACTGGTCGATAATGGCCTGCACCAGTGGTGGATACTGTGCCGAGGGCAGCCGCGAGTTCACCACGAAGCCGGCCAGCTCGGAGCCGTGGTAGGCCACTTGGCCCGGCACCGAGGCCAGCATGGCGTGCAGGGCGGGCACGGAAAAGGAGCCCGTCAGGAAGCCGCCCTGCCGCTCGGCTTCGGTGAGGTGCTGGTAGGTGTGCTGGTTGGCCAGGGTGGCGAGGGCGGGCGCGTCGGTGGGCTGGGCCATGCGGATGAGTAGGGGCTGCATAAGCGGTAAACCTACTCCGGCGCGCGGCTTTCCGGCCGGCAGCGGCCCGAAAGCCGGCCAAAGAAAACTGCGCAGTAGGGGCTTTGCGTAAGCATCGCATCACCCACTTCTTCGCTTATGGCCTCTTCCGCTGCCAACCCAAGCGCTGCCGGTGCCCCGCCGCGCAAGCCCGCCCGCAAGCCTCGCAAAGCCGCCGTCAAGCCCGGTGCGCCCGCGCCCACCGAGGCATCGCCCGCCGACCGCCTCGACCTCATCGCGCAGGGCCTGAGCGGTAAGGCCAGCGCCAAGCAGGCCATTTTCCGGGCCACGCAAAGCGCGTTCGACATGTTGCGGCAGGTGTCGCAGGAACTGTGCCTGGAGCTGACGCAGCGTATCACGACCACCGTCGATGCCAGCGTCCGCATCGAGTACTACCCAGTCAACGGCATGGAGTTTCACATTCGCTTTTCCGGCGATTTGCTGGTATTCGTGATGCACTCCAACATTGTCACCTTCCCCGACAGCTTCGGGCCGATGGGCACGACCTACGTGCAGGCCGATTTTCGGCGGCGCTTTTTCGGCCACATTATGGCATATAACTTCATGGCCGATAGCATTAAATACCAGCGCCTGAGCGACCCTGGCTACCTGGTGGGCCGCCTGCTGGTGAATATTGACAGCCACTACTTCCTTGAAGGCGTGGAGCAGCTGGAGCTGCCCGGCCACGACATGAGCGACGCGCCCGTGACGCCCGCCGCCCTGCGCCTGTTTGTGGAAAGCGCCATGATTGCGGCCGTCAACAACGACCTCATCGCCCCGCCCATGAGCGATATTCAGAAAATTACCGTGAAGCAAAAGCTCGAAAACCAGCAAGTGAGCCGGGGTAGTAAGGTCGGCTTCAGCTTCTCGCACGAGCAGCCGTTTTAGCAAGCATGTAAAACGCCGGTCATGCTGAGCGGAGCGCAGCGAAGCCGAAGCATCTCTACCTCGTTCCTAACCTCATCGTTAGAAGTTGTTGTGCTAAAGAGATGCTTCGACTCCGCTCAGCATGACCAGCGTTTTTGGTACGCTCCAGGCTCCCTTACTTCTGGGCTTGGTCGTAGCGTTCGCCCTGCACCGAGGGCCAGCCGCCTTCAAACATGATTTCGCCTAGCGGCTTGCGCGAGCGCGGGGCCAGCTCGCGCTGCTGCAAGGCTTCGGGCAGGGCCTCGACCTCGCCGGGGTAGCCGATGGTGAATACTGATACCAGCTCGTAGTCGGCCGGCACCTGGAAGGCGGCGCGGGCGGCCTCCTGCGAGAAGCCCGCCATCTGGTGAATCTGCACGCCCAGTTCCACGGCCTGCACGGCCAGCGTGGCCACGGCCTGGCCCACGTCGTGCTTGGCCCAGGCATTGGGGTTGCCATCGTGCGAGAAGGTAGTTTTGCCCAGGGCCAGCGCGATGGCGGAGGCCTTCTTGGCCCAGCTTTGGTTGAACTCGGCCAGCGTGCCCAGGATTTTTTGAAACGCCTCGGGGCTGCTTTCCTGCGAGCCTACCACGAAGCGCCACGGCTGCTCGCCAAAGCAAGAAGCCGCTGAGCCGGCCGCCGTAAAGAGCTGCTGGAGCACCTCGGCGCTCACGGGCTGGCTGGTGTAGGCGCGTGGGCTACGGCGCTGCGCGAGCTGGGGCAAAATGGGGTGCTCGGGTTGGAGTACGTTAAGGGTATCGGACATGAGAAAGAAAAAAAGTGAGCGGTCGGCGCTACAACACCAAGCCGGGGGGCAGATGTTTTGGCAACTTCGGGGCGGCGGGTGGGGTAACTAATTTTGGCCGAAAATCGGCCTGCCGCTATGGTAAGCAGCTTCTACGCCCTTACCTTTCGCGCCTCGTCTTCTTTCTCCCGCCCGCTCATGCAGCCTCTCGCCAACGCCCCCGACGAATTGTTTCCAAATTCTCTCCTCATCGAAGTAGCCTGGGAAGTGTGCAACCAGGTGGGCGGTATCTACACCGTTATTCGCTCGAAGGTGCCCGCTACCGTGCCCGCCTGGGGCGACCGCTACTGCCTGCTCGGGCCCTACTTTCCGCAGCAGGCGCAGGGCGAGTTTGAAACCTACGACGACGCCCAGCTCGCCAACATGGACGACCCCTACGCCCGCGCCGTGCGGGCGCTGCACCAGCGGGGCTACGATATCTGCCTGGGGGTGTGGCTCGTAACGGGCCGCCCGCGCACGGTGCTCATCAATCCGTTTCAGAATTACCCCCGCCTGGCCGAGCTCAAAACCGACCTCTGGCGCGACCACCAGCTGCCCACGCCCGACAACGATGACCTGCTGCATCAGGTCATTGCCTTCGGCGATTTGGCGCGGGTGTTTGTGGAGGAGGTAGCCCGCCAGACGGTGGGCCAGTACCAGGTTATCGGCCACTTCCACGAGTGGATGACGGGCGTGGCCATCCCGGAGCTGCGCCGCCGCCAAGTGCCGGTGCACCTCGTGTTTACCACGCACGCCACGCTGCTGGGCCGCTACCTGGCCATGAACGACCCCAATTTCTACGACCACCTCATGCTCGTGGATTGGCGCTCGCAGGCCAAGCACTTCAACATCGAGCCCGCCGTGAGCATGGAGCGCGCCGCCGCCCACGGCTCGCACGTGTTCACCACGGTGAGCGAGCTCACGGTGCGCGAGTGCATTTATTTATTGGATAGAATCCCCGACGCGGTGCTGCCCAACGGGCTCAACATCGAGCGCTTCGTGGCGCTGCACGAGTTTCAGAACCTGCACAAGAAGTACAAGGACAAGATTCACGAATTCGTGATGGCCCACTTCTTTCAGAGCTACTCGTTTGACCTCGACGAGACGATTTACCTCTTCACCTCGGGCCGCTACGAGTATCATAATAAGGGGTTTGACCTCACGCTGGAGGCGCTGGCCCGCCTCAACCATCGCCTGCGCGAAAGCGGGCTGAGCGGGCAGGTCGTGATGTTCTTCATCACCAAACGGCCCTACACCAGCATCAACCCGCTGGTGCTGCAAAGCCGCGCCCAGCTCGAAGAAGTGCGCCAAACCTGCCGCGCCATCGAAAAACAGGTGGGCGAGCGCCTCTTCTACGCCGCCGCCGCCAGCCAGGAGCACCGCCTGCCCGACCTCGACAGCATGGTCGACGACTACTGGAAGCTGCGCTACCGCCGCAGCCTGCAAAGCTGGAAAACCTCGCAGCTCCCGTCCGTCATCACCCACAACCTAGTCAACGACCAGGACGATGACATCCTGAATTTCGTGCGCCGCGCCAACCTGGTAAACAACCAGCACGACCGCGTCAAAATAGTGTACCACCCTGATTTTGTGAGCACTACTTCGCCACTCTTTGGCATGGACTATGGGCAGTTTGTGCGCGGCTGCCACATGGGCGTGTTCCCGAGCTACTACGAGCCCTGGGGCTACACCCCGCTCGAATGTGTGGCCCGCGGCGTGCCGGCCATCACCAGCGACCTCTCGGGCTTTGGCGACTACGTGCAGAAAAACGTGCCCAATCACGACGACAAGGGCATTTTTGTGGTGCGTCGCCAGGAACGCAGCTTCGACCAGGCCGCCGAGGAGCTCACCGACATGCTCTGGAATTTCGTGCTCCTCAACCGCCGCGAGCGCATCACCCAGCGCAACCGCGTCGAGAGCTCGGCCGACATCTTCGACTGGAAAAACCTGCGCGTGTATTACGACCGGGCGTATGCCCTGGCGCTGGAGCGGCGGTAGTTATTTCGCACAGAGTTAAAAGAGTAAAGTGAGTTGCACAGAGCTAAAATTCAACTTTTCGCAACTCGCTTTGCTCTTTTTAATCTCTGTGCGAAAATTTCCTATGCGCTATATCCTCCCTCTACTCCTACTCGCTACCGCTACCCTAGCCCACGAATTCTGGTTGCAACCCGCCAGCTTCCGCGTGGCCGTGGGGGCGGTGGTGCCGCTACGGCTGCTGGTGGGCGAAGGCTTCCGGGGAGAAACCTGGCCCCGGCCCACGCGCCGGGTGCGACGCTTCGTGCGCTTTGGCCCCACCAGCCCGGCCGATAGCACCGACCTGCGCCCGGCGTTACTGGCCGACTCGGTGGCGCCGGCCGTGGCCTGCCCCACGGCGGGTACGCAACTGGTAGTGCTCACCAGCGCGCCTTCTTTTATCGAATTGCCGGCCGATAAATTCACCGCCTACCTGCGGGCCGAGGGCCTCGACAATGCCCTGCGCCACCGCCAGCAGCAGGGCGAAACCACTACCAAGCCCGGCCGCGAGGCCTACCGCCGCTGCGCCAAAGCCCTGGTGCTGGCCACGGCCAGCGCCCGCGCCCCGGCCAGCCCGGCCGACACTGCCTACCGCCGCGTGCTGAACCTGCCGCTGGAGCTGGTGCCCGAGCAAAACCCGTTTCGGCTGCGGGCGGGCGCGGCGCTCACGGTGCGGGTGCTGCGCGGCGGGCAGCCGGTGCCGGGCGCGCTGGTGCAGGTGTGGGAAGTTCAACCCGCTCCCGAGAAGGGCAGTCTGCCAGTTGCGCCCGCTCATTTTGCGACGCGCGCAAACAATAACGGGCGGGTATTGTTACGCCTGCCAGGCAGCGGCCCCTACCTAGTGGCCGCCAACTATATAGAGCCCGCCCCGGCCGCCCTCGCCAGCCGGGCTGACTGGCTGAGCACCTGGGCAACCCTGACCTTTGGCGGCCCCGAGGGGGTAGCGGCCAGCCGCCAGCGCCCAGACACTAAATAGTTACTGCTGAATATGTTGAAAATGCCCGTTATGCATTTTCCAATTTGTTGCTACCTTCGCCTTTCGCATCGCCATTTTTGCCCCCACGCTGCTTCTTTATGAAATACTCCATCGATAAAAAAGAGAGCTACACCGTCATCACCATTGATGAAAAAAAGCTTGATACAACCGTAGCTCCCGACCTGAAATCGGAGTTTGTGAAGCTGAACGCCGAAGGTACCAACAACCTGATTCTGGACCTGCAACACGTGAAGTACACCGACTCGTCGGGGCTCAGCAGCATCCTCATCGCCAACCGCTTGTGCAACTCGACCGGCGGCCTGCTGGTGCTCACGGGCCTGCAAGACCACGTGCTCAAACTCATCACCATCAGCAAGCTGGAATCGGTGCTGCACATCCTGCCCACCGTGGAAGAAGGCATCGACCGCATTTTCCTGCACTCCATCGAGCGCGACCTTACGGATAAAGAATAGCTTTTCGCAAGCTGTTAGCTATTGGCTGTTAGCTGTTGACTTTCCCCATCGGGGAAGGCGGACGACTAATAGCCAATAGCTTTTTTATTTTACTAATCGGCTCTTAACTATTCGCGGCACGCGCTTTCGAGAAAAAGCTAGCCGCTAACAGCTACCAGCCAGCAGCTTAGGACAGGATATGCAATTTGAGCTTCAGATACTCGGCAGCGCGTCGGCTACGCCGATGGTGGGCCGCCACCCCACCGCCCAGCTGCTGGCCGTGGGCGAAGGCCGCTACCTCATCGACTGCGGCGAGGGCACGCAGTGGCGGCTGCTGGAGCTCAAGCGCCGCCTGAGCTCGCTACGGGTCATCTTTATTTCGCACCTGCACGGCGACCACTACTTTGGCATCTTCGGGCTGCTGGGCACGTTGCACTTGCAGGGCCGGCAGGAGCCGCTCACCATCGTGGGGCCGCCCGGCCTCGACCAGGTGCTCACGACCCAGGCCATGCACTCAGGCGTGCAGTACGGGTTCAACCTCGACTTCGTGCCCGTCGATACCGAGAACCACACCGTGGTATATGAGGACGCGCTGATTAAAGTATCGACCCTGCCCATGCGCCACCGCGTGCCGTGCTGCGGCTACCTTTTCGAGGAGCAGCCCCGGCGCGACCGGCTGGTGAAGGAGCGCCTGCCCGCCGGCCTCGGCCCCGCCGAGCTGGCGCAGCTGGCCCAGGGCCTCGACCTGCCCGCCGACCCCGCCACCGGCCGCCCCGCCCTACTGCACGCCGCCGTGTCGGTGCCCGCCGCCGCGCCGCGCCGCTACGCCTTCTGCTCCGATACGCTCTACCTGCCCGCGCTGGCCGAACTCGTGCGCGGGGCCGACGTGCTCTACCACGAGGCCACCTTCTTGGAAGAGCTGCGCGAGCGCGCCGCCCACACCCACCACAGCACCGCCCGCCAGGCCGCCGAGCTGGCGCTCGCCGCCGGCGTGGGCCGCCTGCTCATTGGGCACTTTTCGTCGCGCTACAAGCAGCTGGCCGCGCATCTGGCTGAGGCGCAGGCAGTTTTTTTGAATACTGATTTGGCGATTGAGGGGCTGATGGTAGCCATTTAGGTTGTGCCCAGGCGCGGGGAACCTCACCCCCGGCCCCTCTCCCGAGGAGAGGGGCCGGGGGTGAGGTTCCCCGCGCCTGGGCAGGCATTGAGTAGTATCTTCAACATGACTTCCTACGCCCACAAAAAGCAGCAGCTTTACCTCGTCCTCAGCGGCATATTCCTAGTCAATGCCCTGCTAGCCGAAATTATCGGCGTCAAGATATTTTCGGTCGGAAAAACCTTCGGCCTCACGGGCAGCCTTTCGGCGGGCGTGCTGGTGTGGCCGGTCGTGTTCATCGGCACCGATGTCATCAACGAGTACTTTGGGCGCAAGGGCGTGCTGCGCATCACCTGGCTCACGGTGGGGCTGATTTTGTATGCTTTTTTGGTCATTTTGGGCACAACCAAGCTCGCGCCGGCAGCTTTCTGGCTCGACCTCAACAAGACCGATGCGCAAGGGCGGCCGTTCGATATCGAGTTTGCCTACCAAAGTATTTTCCGGCAGGGGCTGGGCATTATCGTGGGTTCGCTCACGGCCTTTGTCATTGGGCAGGTGCTGGATGCCAGCGTGTTTCAGGCGTTTCGGCGCGTCACGGGCAGCCGCTTTATCTGGCTGCGGGCCACGGGCTCCACGCTTATCTCGCAGCTCGTCGACAGCTTCGTGGTGCTGTTTGTGGCGTTTTACGTGTTTGGCAACTGGCCGCTGGCGCAAGTAGTCAGCGTAGCTACCTTCAACTACTGGTACAAGTGCGCGGCGGCCGTGCTGCTCACGCCGTTGCTCTACCTGGCCCACTACCTCATCGACCGCTACCTGGGCCCGGCCGAAACCACAGAGCTTCAGCAGGAAGCCTTTGTCAATAAAAGCGTGTAGCTTTAGTACCTTTTCTGCTGCCTATGCGCCTACTTTTTACTTGCTTAGTACTACTGGGGCTGCTGCGGCCGGCACGCGCGCAAATGCACAAGAGCCTGCTCTTCAACGGTAAGGGGTGGCCCGGCACGTATTTTTTACAGGCCGACCGGCAGCAGCCCCGCCGCGGTAGCCTGCGCGTGTACGCCCGCGAGCTGGTGGTGTTTACCGACCAGGGCCAGACGCTGCACTACAAGCCCGAGGAGGTGTACCGCGTGCAAATCGGGCGGGTGCGCTACACCACGGCCCAGGGCTTCAAAATCAAAAGCGGCCTGTGGACTACCCGGCAGTCAGACCGCCTGTTTGTGGAGGTGCTCGACAGCGGCCGGGTGTCGCTGCTGCGCTACACGCACTACGTGGGCGGCCACGACAACACCACTACCACCGCGCTCGCTACCTATCTGCTGCACGAGGCCGCCGCCGACTCGGTGGTGACGCTGCCCGTAAACGCCGACACCGGCAAGGGCCGGCGCTTCCAGCAAACGCTGCTGCCCTACTTTGCCGCGCGCCCCGACTTGCGGCAGCTGGTCGAGTACGGGGCCATCACCATCGATAGCCTGCCGGCGCTGGTGCGGGCCTTAAATTCGGGGCAACCGTTTTATTTTCCCACTGCCGAAAGGCCATTGCTACCGCCAGCCGGCCCCGACCCGGCCCCGACTGGCAACTGATTAACTTCCAAAAACATGTCCCGCATTCTTACCGGTATCCAAAGCACCGGCCGCCCGCATTTGGGTAACCTGCTCGGCGCGATTTTGCCTGCCATCGAGCTTTCTAAGCACTCGGCCAACGACTCGCTCTATTTCATCGCCGACCTGCACTCGCTCACCACCGTGCGCGACCCCGCGCTGCTGCGCGCCAACACCTACGCCGTGGCCGCCGCGTGGCTCGCCTGCGGCTTCGATACCGAGAAAAATTTGTTTTATCGGCAGTCCGACGTGCCGCAGGTAACGGAGCTGACGTGGTATTTGTCGTGCTTCACGCCCTACCCCATGCTGGCCAACGCGCACAGCTTCAAGGATAAGTCGGATAGGCTTTCGGACGTGAACGCGGGTCTCTTTACCTACCCCGTGCTGATGGCGGCCGATATTCTGCTCTACGACGCCGACATAGTGCCCGTGGGCAAAGACCAGGTGCAGCACCTCGAAATAGCCCGCGACATCGCCACGGCCTTCAATAACCGCTACGGCGAGACGCTGGTGCTGCCGCAGGCCAGGGTAGACGAGCAGATAATGACCATTCCGGGCGTGGACGGGCAAAAGATGAGCAAAAGCTACGGCAACATCATCGACATTTTCGCGCCCGAAAAAGAGCTACTTAAGGCCGTGAAAAGCATCATCTCGGACAGCACGCCGCTCGAAGACCCCAAAAACGCGGACAAGGACGTGACGTTCAAGCTGTATTCGCTACTGGCCTCGCCCGAGCAAACGGCCGCCATGCGCGCCAACTACGAGGCGGGCGGCTACGGCTACGGTCACGCCAAAAAAGAGCTGTACGAGCTTATTCTAGAGCGCTTTGGCGAGGAGCGCCGTTTGTTCGATTACTATATGAATAACCTGCCCGAGCTCGACGCCCGCCTCGCCGAAGGTGCCCGCAAGGCCCAAGCCTACGGCGCGGGCGTGCTGGCCAAGGTGCGCCAGAAGGTAGGCTACGGCCACCCCTAGCGCAACTTCCTGGTTAGGGCAAGCACCCTGTTTAAGCTTTCCGGCTACCTATACAAAAACGGCCCGCTGATAATCAGCGGGCCGTTTTTGTAGGAAAAGAAGCGATACTTATTCGTGCGCTACGCGCAGGGTGGCGCTGCTGCCGTCGGGCAGTTGCACTTGCAGCAGGTAGAGGCCGGCGGCCAGGTTGGCCGTTTCGGGCCAGCTGAGGGTGCTGGTGCCGGCGGCGGCCTGCGCTACGGTGCGGCGCAGCAGAGTGCGGCCCGTCACATCGAGTAGGGTAAATTCCAGCTTGGCCTGGGCGGTGGGCAAGGTCAGCTGCACTTGCAGGCCCGCGTTGCCGAAGGGGTTGGGGTGGGCCTGGAACTGGCTAGCGGCGGCCAGCGTGCCGGCCTGCGTGGCCAGCGCGCCCGAGGGCAGCAGGTAGGTGAAGATGGGCTGCGCGGTTTGCAGCGCGCCCGCGCCGGTGCGCAGTTCGATGAGCTGCGGCCCGCCGCAGCCGTTGAGCACTTGGATGTTATCGATATACCATCCTTCCACGGCAGTGGAGTTGCCGGTGTCAGTCCGCACGCGGAAGCGCACGAGCAGCGGCTGCCCGGCAAAGGTGCGCAAATCGAGCAGCGAGCGCTCGAAGGTGCCGGGCGTTTTATCGCTCAGGCCCGAGAAGCAGCGAAGGCCGGGGGCCAGCGTGCCGGCAGCAAAGGTGCTGTTGTAGCCGTTTTGCACGAAGTAGGTAGTAGCGTCGAGCCAGGTCGTGCCGTTGTCGGTCGAGAGTTCTACGGTGCCGCCGTCGTAGCCACCTTCAAAATTGAAGTAGTGGTAAAACGACAGCATCGACAAGCCCGTGGGCGTGAATGGGGCCGACGTCAGCATGAAGTCGGAATCGACGGCGGGCTCAGCGGCGTACCACGAGGTAGTGGGGCTGTAGGCGCGGGTGGTGCTGGGAGCCCAGTTGGTGTTGCCCACCAGCTTTTGACCGGCGAAGCCGCCCACCAGTGAGTTATCGCGGTTGTCGTTGACGGGCGTCACGATGGGGCAGGCGGCGGCGGCCGTGGCCTGGGCTACGTAGCTCACGGTAGCCGTTTGGCCGGGTGTAGTAAAGTTGAGGTTGCTGAACGTCACCTTGTTGCCGACGAGCGTGCCGCCGCTGGGGCTGCTTACGAATTGCAAGCCCGTGGGTAGCTCGGCGGTGAGGGTGTAGGGCGCGGTGGGCGTGGCGGGCGGGCAGCCGCAGCTCAGCTTAAACGACATAGTGAAGCTGTTGCCGGTGCGCAGGGCTTCCTGCTGGTCGAGAATGACGGCGGGTGGCAGGTCAAAATTGGCTGTCTGGTCGGTGGTGCTGGTCGAGAGGCCCTGGACGGCGTTGTAGCCCATGCCCCGGCGCGCAAACGCGCGCCAGATGGCGCAGTGGTACGCCCCGTTGTAGAGCAGCGAGTCGGCGGCCAGGATGGCGTCGCGGGCATCGAGAAAGCCGGGCTGGCAGGGCTGGAGCTTCAGGCCCTGCATCATGAGCTGGAGGGCGATGACGTTGCCGCCGGGGTCGACGGTGGTATTGTAGAGATTAGCCTGAATGGAGGCCTTTTGCTGGATTATGTTCCAGGTCATGTCCCACAGGGTGGCGCACCAGATTTCGCCTACACCGTGCGGGATAACGCTGGTCGCCACGTTGGCATACGTGAGCGGGTTGGTGGTCATGGAGGTAGAGTAGGGGTAGCGGCGGATGCCGCCGCCCGTGGGGGCCTGGCCCGAGGCGAAAGTTCCGATGGGACGGGCGTTGGGGCCGTCGGTGAGTTGGGCGGTGGCCCAGTTGGTGTTCAGCATCAAGGAGAGGTAGTCGCTCCAGCCCTCGCCGCCCTGCTCGGCGTTGCCGAGGCAGCTGCTGTTGGCCGGGCCGCCCGTGAGGCGGGTCGAGACGCCGTGGCCGTACTCATGCACCATCACGCCGTTGTCGAAGTCGCCGTCGCGCTGGATGGTGTTGGCATTCAGCGGCAGCGTTACCTGCACGGCGTTGGCCACCTGAGCGGCCAGCGTCGCGCCGGTGGCCTGCGATACCATCACGGCCGGAATCGTGATGCTGTTATCGGTGCCAAACATCGTAATCGGGTTCGTGGTCACGTTGTTGACCACAATCACGCCGATGGCGCCGGCCAGCTGCGCGTTCTTCACCTTGGCCGGAAACGAGCAGGTGCCGCCGCGGTACAGCAGCGCGATTTTGCCGGTGAGCGGCGTGGTGCCGCCGTAGATTGCGCAGGCTAGGCTGGTAGTAGCGCCAGCATCGGTGTACAGCGCCAACTGGCCCGATACTGGGCCCACGCTCGACAGCCGGTTGTTGGCGCTGATGCGGCCTTCCACGGCGGTGTAGCTACCTGCCACGGCGGTAGGAGCCGTCACGGTAAGCGAGTAAGCGGGCACGGCGGGGTTCCAGAGGTACATCTGCATCCGGCCGCTGCTGCCATCGACGGGCGTGCTGAAATTGGCGTTGTTGGTGCCGCCGCCGTCCTGGGCTTCGGCCCGCACGTAGTCGTTGCCAACGCCGCCCCGGCCCATATTATCGGCCTGGAAGTTGCCGGCCGCCTCCGTAAAGCCGTACTGGTAAGTTACATCGTGGATGATGTTGTTCCAGTAAAACAGGTTGGTCGTGGCCGCGTTGCGGTTGGCCGTAGTAGCCGCATTCTGGGTGAAGTCGGCCGGGTAGTTGAAGGTCAGCGTGGGCGAGCCCGTTTGCGACGTGGCGTAGGTGCCGGGGTTGTTGGTCGAGGCCCCGTCGTCGTAGGCCGACACGTTGTTGCCGCGCGTGGTGGTGTAGTTGGTGGTGCCGTCGAAGTGCCAGCCGTGGGTTACGGCGTTGTTGCTGGCCCCGGCGCGCAGCCACGGGTCGGTGTCGGTCACGAAGCCATTGCCGGCCGCCGTGGAGGGCCGCTCCAGCGGGAAAGGCACCACCAGATACGAGGCCGTAGCTGTGGTAGGCGGCGGCGGAGCCAGCGCCAGCAGCGCGTTCAGCGCCTGGTAGCCCTGCGTAGGCGCGGCAGCGGCGGCCGGAGCCTCGGCGGCGTGCGGCAGGGTTTCGTGGGTGGTCCAGTTGTCTTTGTCCACGATGGCCCCAGTTTGGGCGTCTACCCGCACGTTCCACCAATCGGGCGAGTCTACCAGGTCCACGTTCACATTCCAGGTCAGGTGCGGGCGCTGGTTTTGGTCAAAGCCCCAGGTGAGGCTGGCCACGATGTCGTGGTGGGCGATGTCGGCTTTGTCAAACGTTTGCCGCGCCTCGGGGCCTTCCTCGGCCGTGAGGCGCTTGGGCGCGCCCGTGTCGGTGCCGCGCACGTGCAGCAGGGCGCGGCTCACGGCCGCCGCCGCCGTCAGGCCCGGCGTAGCGGCCAGGTTTGCCAGCTGCTTGGCCGGCACGAAGCTGCCCGTGTGCAAGGCCAGCCGGCTGCCCTTGAAAGCCAGCGACTGCATGTGGTTGTACACCGGAATGCCCCGGTAAAGCTGCTGCATGTACACGTGTTCCAGACCGTTGGCATCGGCGTAGGCGCTGCTCAGGCGCGCCTCGGCGGCCGTAAAATCGGGGCCGGCCCACTGGGCGCGGGTAGCCTGAGCTTTTTCCAGCGCCAGGGCCGGGTCGAGCGTTTGCGCGTGCAGCGCGGCCAGCGGCAGCAGGCCGAGTACGGCCAGGCTTAGCTTGCGGGTAAAGGATTTTCGCATGAAGAAATTGAAGAGTGGGGAAAGACAAACAGGCGCCCGGGGGCGCAAGCCGGCCGGGTATTATCACTGTGCTAAGCTACGATTATCTAACCTTTATTTTCTCGCAGTCAGTTTATTAGCGCTGCCGAGGCGCGGGCAAAGCAGGCATTTTCAAGCTGATACCTATTTTGTTAATCCGTAATTAGCGTGAAGCAGTTCCCTTTTCAGCCCAAAAAGCAAACGCCAAGCCTGCGCGGGCCCACGCTATTGAAAGCAATGCCTTAAAAGCAAAAGCCCCCTCCAGGTAGCTGGAAGGGACTTGCTTGCGGGGCAGTTTTTGCGGCGGCTTAGCGCGAAAGCACTACCACGCCATAGGGCGCGAGGTCGAAGCTGCCGTGCAGCCCGAAGCCGTCGTAGTCGCCGCCCTGGGCCTCGGTGCCGTAGCACGGGAAGTTCTGAAAATCATGGTCGTAGCCCTGCCAGTCCGAGTTGAAGCGCACCGTCCAAAAGCCGCCGCTGGGTAGGCCGATGGTGTAGCCCTGGTGCGCCTGGTTGGCAAAGTTGGCAATGACGATGGTGGCGTTTTCGATGTCGCCGTCCCAGCGGGCGTAGGCCACTACCTTGTCGGTATTGTTGACATGGAACACGCGGCAGCCCTGGCCGTGCAGGCCCGGCGTGGTGCCCTGGAAGTTGCGCCGCAACGCAATCAGGTCGCGGTAGAGCTGGATGAGCCCGCCGTGCGCGGCGGCCCAGCCCCAGTCGAGCGGCTCGGTGTCGTTGAACGAGCCGGGGGCAAGGAATTCCTGCCCCTGAAACAGCATCGGAATGCCCGGCGCGGTCAGCGTGAGGGCCGCGCCCAGTACCATGCGCTTTTTGGCGAAGTAGCTTTCCACGTTGCCGCCCCCGATTTCTTCGGGCAGGCGGCTTTTGCCGTTGGCTACCTCGTCGTGGCTTTCGGTGTAGATAACGCGCTGGAAGACATCGCCGTTGTAATTGGTGCAAACGGCCCGGCTGATGGCCTCCATGTCGCGGTTGGCGTCCTCCATCGTGGTCAGCGCGTCATGCACGGGGTAGATAAACGACGACGACCACTGCGCCGAAAAGCCCTCGCCGCCGTTTTCGGGCCGCCCCGTGATGGCGGGGTTGCCGCGCAAATCCTCGGCGATGGTGATTTTCCAGGGCTGGCGCTGGCGGATTTCCTCGTTTACCCAGCGCATCAGGCTCCAGCCGTCGGGCAGGTCGGCGCCGGGGTCTTCCTCGCCGTGCACGTTGCGGATGAAGGCGATGGCATCCATGCGCAGGCCGTCGCAGTGGTAGTCCTCTAGCCACATCAGGGCATTGTCGCGGATGTAGCGGCGCACCTCGGGGCGGCCGTAATCGGGGCGGTTGTGGCCCCAGGGCGTTTCGGCGCGCCAGTCGTTATAGAAGTAAATGCCGCCGCCATCGTTTTCCTGCCAGCCATCAAACTGCCACAAATCGAGGTCGCCGGGCCCAAAGTGGTTGTACACCACGTCGAGCACCACCGCGATGCCGTGCTGGTGCGCGGCCTTCACCAGCGCCTGAAAGCCTTCGGCTCCGCCGTAGTCGCTTTCCAGCGCGAAGGGATTGGCGGGGTTGTAGCCCCACGAGTACGCCCCCGGAAACTCGGTAGCCGGCATTATCTCGATGCAGTTCACGCCCAGGCTTTGCAGGTAGTCGAGGCGCTCGATGGCGTCGTAAAACGTGCCCGGCTTACCGGTTTCCTTCACGTTGAAGGTACCGATATGCAGCTCGTAGATAACGAGGTCGTTCCAGGCGGGCATCTGAAAATTATCGCCTTCCCAGTCGAAGCTCAGCGGGTCGAACACCAGCGAGTGCCCGGCCGAGTTGGTCATGGCGCGGGCGTAGGGGTCGTTGCGGGTGAGCTCGCCGGCCGGCGTTTGCAACACGAACTTGTAACCGTCACCGGCTTTGGCGTGGGGCAGGTCGGCGGCCCAGTTGCCGCCGTCTTCGGCTTGCAGCGGGTTAGCGTCCTTGTTCCAGTCATTAAAGGTGCCGACGACCGACACGGCCGAGGCGGCCGGAGCCCACACCCGGAAGGTGGTGCCGCCCTCATGGGGCAAGGCCCCGAAGCCGTCGCGCACGGGAGCGGCGCTGGCGGGCACGGTGGGTTTGGGCTGCGGCTTGGGGGTAGCAGTAGCTTGTTTTTGGGCAGAAGAAGCCGGCTTGGCCGGGGGCCGGGGTAGCGTGAGGGAGGGCATAAAAAAAAGCCGGCGCGCTGGCTTCAGAAAGGAAGCCAACCGGCGCGCTCAGCAGCTAAGTACCGGCTTGTACGAAACGGCGCAGCTTTAGGATATAAACGCGGCGCTGCCCGGCCACGCCCACAAAAAAATGCCCCGCGCAAGCAGCGCGGGGCATTCAGCTAACGGGTTGGTGAAGAAGTAGTAGGCTATTCCTTCACAAACTTGCGCACTACGCGGCCCGCCGCGCCGTGCAGCTCTAGGAAGTACACCCCGGCCGGCAGCGCCTGCACCGGCAGGCGGTTGGGGCCGGCCACGGTGGTGCCGCTGGCCACCAGCTGGCCCAGCGCGTTGCGCACGCCGTAGGCCGTGGGCGTCGCGGTCTCAAAGCTCACGCTCTCGCGGGCGGGGTTGGGGGCGAGGGTTAGCTCGACCTCGGTAGCGGCTACCGTTGCCACCGGCGAGTAAGCCACCGTGCCATCGAGGTCTACCTGGCGCAGGCGGTAATAGAGCCGGGCGGCCGGGGCCGTGCCGTCGAGGCTGGCGTAGGCGTGGCCCTGGGCGGTGGTGCCCTGGGCGGCCACGCGCGCCACGCGGGCAAAGGTGCGGCCGTCGAGCGAGCGCTCTACCACAAAGTAATCGCTGTTCTTCTCGCTGGCCGTAGCCCAGGTTACCTGCACGCCGCCGCCCTGCCGCGCCGCAGCAAAGCCGACGAGCTGCACCGGCAGCGGGGCGCTGCCCGACGACGAGAGCGGGTTAACGGTCGCGTCGGCATTCGTAGCGCCCAGCGTGAAGTCGGAGAAGCTCGTGAACACGGCCGAGGTGAGGCTGCCGCTCACCGGCGACGCGCCGGTGCCGGTGCCCGAGTAGGCGCTGCTGCCCAGGTTCGTCCACTTGTTGTTATCGTTGGGGTCGGCGGCCACGGCGTCGCGCTTGGCCACTACCAGGCCGGCGTTGGCCGGGGCGTTCACGTAGTCGTTGGGGGCGAAGGACAGGGTCACGGTGCCGCTGAAGCCGCTGTTCGCGTTGCTGGTCGTGATGGCGTAGTAGCGCTGGGCCGATACCCGCGCCAGCGGGGCCGCGCCCAGGCCGCTACCGGCCGAGAAGCTCTGGCCGGCGTTGCCTTCGGTCTGGGTGGCGGTGTAGGTGGCGGGGCTGGTTTGGGCGGCCACGTTCAGGGTCAGCGGGCGGTAGTTGCCGCCGCTACCCACCGGGAACACAAACGACTGCGCGCCGCTCAGGGCCGGCACCGGCCGCAGCACGGGGCCGTTGACGTAGCCGCTGGTGCTGCTGGCCACGGCCGGCGTCACGGCCACGGCCGGGTACAAGGTCAGCGAGTTGGTAGCTGTCGTGTTGATGGTGCCGCTGCTGAGCGTGAGCTGATTCTCCACGTTCACGCCGCCGATGGGCGTCAGGGTGCCGGCATTGTTCAGCGTCAGGCTGTTGTAGTTGCCGGCCGCGATGCTGGCCCCGGCCGCCGTGTAAATGGGGTTGCCCACGGCCGTGCCCCAGCCCGTGGCCACGCGGAAGTTGTCGAGGCTGAGCACCGGGTTGTTGGAATCGGACAGGCGGAACTGAAACGCCCCGATGGCCCCGAAAAAGTTAATGCCCGAAGCAGTGAGAAAAGGGGTATTGGGCTCCTGGCTGAGGTCGGCACTGGCGGGCAGCACGTACAGGCTGAACTGGTCGCTGCCGCCGGTAGCGGCGCTGTTCTCTGCTTTCAGCACCACGATGTACGGGGTGTTGACATCGAATTGGGTCGTGCTGGTGGAAGCAGTAGTAGAGTTGGAGGCTTGCAGGCGGAACACGAACTTGCTCGTGAGCGCGCTGCTCGGGCGGGCAATGGTAATGCGGCCCTGGCCGCTGCTGCCGCCGCTCGTGGTCAGAAACGAAAGAACGTAGTCGTCGCCGTTGCCTACCACCGCCGAGCTCGACACGTTAATCAGCGCCGCCGCGTACAGGGTGGTAGTACCCGTAGGGATGGAAAGTGCCCGCGCGAGCGAGCCGCCGCTGGTGCCCACCAGGCGGGCCTGGTATGAGGGGCCGCCCGCCGCCAGCACGCCCTGCGGAAACGAGGTAGCCGTGAGGTTGCCGGCCTGGGTCTGGCTGGTTCCGCTGCCCGTCCAGCCGTTCGTATTCAGCGCACCGCTGTAGTCAAAATCGTCTTCGACCAACAGCATACCGGGGGCCGAGGGCGGCGGCACGGTGGTGGCCAGCGTGGCGCTGGTGCCGCAGCCGTTGGCCACGGCGATGGTGCCGTTGCCCGCGCCCGAGGGCACGACCACCGTGAGGCTGGTGCCCGCCGCGTTGACGGTAGCCGCCGCCACCGTGCTGCCCGGCGCAAAAACCACCTGCGCATTCGGCGTAGCCGCAAAGCCGGTGCCCGTGAGCGTCAGCGTCTGGCCGGGGTATATCGAAGTCGAGCTGGTAGCGGTCAGGGTCGGGGCTGCGAAGGGCGTGTCGCCGCTGCTGAGTACCAGGGCCGTAGTGCCGCCGCTGGGGCTGGCCGTGTTGGCCGCCGACCAGGCGCCGGTGGCGCTGGTGGCCGCGCAGCCCACGAGGCTGCCATCGGCGAGGGCGCGCTGCTCTACGCGCTGAATGCCGCTGGCATTGGCATTAGGCGTGAGCAGGCCGTAGGCCCCGGCCACGCCGTCCACGTTGGTCGTGTTGTAAAAGCTGGGGTAGCTGCTGGCGGTGGTGCCGTCGCTTTCGAGCCAGGTGCCGGCCAGCGGGCGGCCGGTGCCGGCGGGGTTGTCGTAGGTCAGCACGAGGTTGCCGGGCGTGCCGAAGGAATTGCCGCGCACGCCGGTAGCGCCCGTAGCCGAGGCGTTGAGCTGCACTACCGTGACGGTGCTGGTGGTGGTCAGAAACTGGGTGGCCACGTTGCCGCCATCGCCGCCGTTAAGCACCACCATCGGGTACACCACCGCTTGGTCGGTGAATCGGGCGTTTTCGGTGGGCTCCAGGCCAAACCAGCCGGTGTAGCTGCCGCTGGCATCGGTCGTAAACGTGAAGCTGCCGTTATCGAGGCCCGAGGTGGTTTTGCGCACAAACGCGCCGGCCGTTTTCAAGTCAACCTGGTTGCCCGCGCCGGCCGCGTTGGCGGGCTCGGAAGCCAGGCGCACGGCGGTGTAATATTTATAAGTAGTGCTGGGTTGCAGGCTGCTGAAAGTGGCACGCCACACGTAGGGCAGGCGCGTGGGGTGCGTGCTGCTGCCGCTGGCGTGGCCGCTCAAATACTGCGGCACTACCAGCTCCGTCACGATGGCCGGGGCCACGGGCACCACCGAGCGCGAGGTGCCGTTGCTGTAGCCCGTGGTGCCGGTAGCGCCGCCGTTGGTGGTAAATACGCCGAAGGCGTAGCGCGTGCCGTTGGTGAGGCCCGTCACGGTGATGCTACCGCTGGCCGGGCCATTGTACACCACGTACTGTCCGCCGCCGAGGTCGGTGCCGGTGCCGAAAACTACCGCGCCCGTGTTGGTGCTCGCGCCGGGCGCGTAGCTGCCGCCCACCTGGGGCTTGTTGGTAGTACCCACGTTGGTGCCGGCCTTGATGGTTACGATAACGTTAGTAGCGCAGGCGGCCGGGGCCACGAAGGTCAGCGTGGCCTGCGTATCGCCCGAGGTCGCGGTGGCCGAGGCCACTTCATTGTCGAGGTAGCTGGCCACGCTCAGGTCGGTGCCGTTGTCGGCGAGGGTGGCGGCGGTAGTGCTGCCCTCCACCCGGATGCGGTAGTTGCCGGCCGTAACCAAGCCGCTGGCCTGCCGGATGGTAGCATTGATGGTGCCGCTGCCCACGCCGCTCAGCGTGCCAATGGCGGTTTTCGTGGCAAAGCCGTCGCGGCTCAGATAAGCCGTAAACACGTTGCCGGCCGCAAACGAGCCGTTGGTCACGGTGAAGGGCACGGCCAGGGCTACGTCGCCGGCCGGGCTCTGGCCCAGGCAGTAGGGGCCGGCCACGCCGGGCGCGCCGGTGGCCACCGTGAGCGGGGCCGAGGCCCCGCAGGTCACCACGAGGTCATCAAAAGCCACGTTGCCCGAGACCTTCGTGAAGGTGAAGCGAAAGCTCGTGAAGCTGCTTTGGATGCCCGTGGCTGCCGTATAAGTCTTGGTGTTGGCCGCCGCCCCAACGGTAGTCGGGAAAGAGGTGATGTTGTCGATGGTGGTAGCCACGCCATTGGTCAGGCCTTCCACCAGCAGCGACGAGCCCGAAACACTATTCCCCTTGATATAGAATTGCAGCTGCTGCGGGTTCGACACGGTCGGGGTCGTCAGCGAAGAGTTGTTGTTGGTGAACTGCACCGCGTTGGGCGCAAGCCCTGAGCTAGTTGCCGTGGTGTAGCTGTTCAAGCCCAGCGTTGCGAAGCCCGGCTGCGTAGTCGTGCCGGCCGTGCCGGTGAAGCTGTTAAAGTTCTCGTTCACGCAGGCGCTGCTGCCGGCGGCCACGGTGCCGCTCACGGCCACGTTTTGCGTCGCGGCCCCCGCCGTGGCATTCGTAATATTTTGATTAGTAATAACACCCGCCGCGCCCGCTGCCAGGCGCACCGAAATGGTAGTGCCCGCCGCCACGGCGGCCGGGGTCAGCGTGAGGGCAGTCGTGCTGCTGTTGGCCGCCGTCAAAAAGCCGTCGGTCGAAACCTCCACGCCGGCCGGGGGCGTCACGGTTACGCTGCCCGTGAGGCCCGCGCCGCCGAGGCTGTAGGTCGAGATAGCGCCCGGCGTATTCACGGCCGTGGTGCCCAAACTCAGGGTAGTGGGGCTGGCCGTGAGGGTGGCCGTGCCGTTGGTGGTGAAGCTGATTTCCGCGCCGTAGCTGGTGCCCACCGGGCTGGTAGCGTAGGCCACCACGTAGTAGGTGGTGAGGCCCGCGAGGCCCGTGAGCGCGCTCGTAAACGTGCCCGCGCCGGTGGGCGCGCCGGCCACTACCTTGGTGCCGGTAGTAGCTACCGAGCCGCTGGTAGTGCCGTAGTACACGCCCCGCTCGGTTACGCCCGCCGAGCCTTCGCTGCTCACGTTGCCGGTGGCCGTGGCCGTCGTCTGGCCGGTAGCGCTGGCGCTGGTGGTGCTCACGGTGGGCGCAGCCGTGGCGGCGGCCGTGGCGAAGCTAACCTGCGCGCCGTAGCTGGTGCCGCCCGCGTTGGTGGCGTAGGCCACCGCGTAGTAGGTAGTGCCGGCCGCCAGGCTCGTGAGCGCGCTCGTGAAGCTGCCCGTGCCCGTGGCCGCCGAGGCCACTACCTTGGTACCGGCCGGGGGTACAAAGCCACTGGTAGTGCTGTAATACACGCCCCGCTCGCTGATGGCCGCGCCGCCATCGGCGGCTACCGTGCCGCCGGGCGCAGCCGTGGTTTGGCCGGGCGCGGCATCGGTGGTGGTGCTCACATTGGCCAAGGTGGTAAAATTGACAACCCCGCCGTAGCCGGTGCCGGTACCGTTGGTGGCGTAGGCCTGGGTGGCATACAAGGTATTGGCTAAGAGGCCGGTAGCCGGGCCGCTGAATGCGCCCGTAGCCGCCGCCGTGCCCGTAGTGAGGGTGGTAGTGCCCGCGCCGCTGAGAGTCGGGGTCGCATTGGCCGAGGCCGTGCTGTACACGAAGCCGTAGGCCGGGCTGCTGCCGGTAGGCGCGCCAAAGCTGCTGAGGTTGCCGTTGAGCGTGGCCGTAGTAGCCGTGAGGCTGCTGGCGGCGTTGGTGGTGAGGGTGGAAGAGGTGGAAGAGGCCGGAGTCCCCGTGACAATAATATCATCGATAGCCCAGGTTTCGCTGCCGCTATCATTCAGCAACGTTACCTTGAAGCGTATCGAAGAGGTAGGGGTTATGTTATTTACAGTAAGCGTACTGTATAACGTTGTTGCGTTAGCACTATTGGCAGTGCTAACGGAAACGGCCGAACTCGCAGAATAAGCGCGTGAGGCGGTGCCGGTGCCAGAGGTAAAAGACCATCTGTTGTTACTGCTAGTAGTAGAGCCGCCCTGGACCCGTACCTGGTCGGTGAAGTTGACACCGTCGGTACTGATAGCCAGGGTAACTAAATCAGGACTATCAGCACCATTACCCGAGGTAGCAGAAAAAGAGCCTAACCGCAAGGATACCGAAACCCCAGTGTAACTACTGGCATCTATTGCAGCCGAAGTGACAGTGGCAGTGCCATTTGATACCCCGAAGCCTTGTGAGCCAGAAACGTAAAGCGGAGCATTGGGGAATACTCCATTACCAGTGAGCGTGGTACCACCAGACTTCACCACAGTTGCAACCGGCGCAGCCGGCGACGCCTCAAAATCTTGCTGGGCAATAGTAGCTACCTGACCCCGGCCCAGCAGCGGCAGCAGCAGGAGCCAGAGGGTACTCAGCAGCCAGCGGGCGGGCGGCCTAGAGCGCGTAAGTAGAGAACGATTCATGTAGGGGAGGTAAGGAGTGTAAGTGGGCTGAGAAAAGATGAAGAATGCGTAAAGCGACATCAAAATTATTCTCGGTAGTAAGGATAGTACAAAGGAAAATTGGAAAGTTAATGTATTGGTAACAACCTAGCTGTCCAGGTATTAGCCCATAAAAAAAGCCCGCGCCAAGTGGCGCGGGCCTTCGTTAAAAAGCTAAATAGTAAGCTGCTCAGTAGTGGGGATTCGCCGCGCCAGCGTGCCAGCCGCCCCGCGCCGGCAGGGGCCAGGCCAGCCAGCCGCGCCCGCGCCCCGGAAAAGGCCGGGCGGCGCAACCAGCGACCCGGTTTTGGGGTTTAGCCTAGCCCGACTATTTACTACCCAACCCATGCCTCGCCCGCGCCCCGTCGTTTTTGGCTTGTATGCCTGGTCGCCCGACTACGGCTATTCGTACCTGCACCCCGCCAACCGCCGCTCCTTCGAGTGGGTGCACCCAGTGGGCAAAGTTTTCGAGAAAATAAGCGACCTCGACGACGACAGCGAGTGGATAACGCTGCGCTACGACGAGCAGCAGTTTCTGGTGCGCGGCGAGCTGTTCAAGGAGCTATATAACAAGCCGCCCTTCGGCTTCGGCGACCTGGTAGAGGAAGTCAGCCCGCCCGCCGGCCGCCCCGCGCACCGCGGGCTGGTGTCCGATATTTTCTGGCGTGAAAGTGAGGACCGCGCCCGCTACCAACTAGTCGAGCGCAAGCGCAAAGTAGCCCAGGTGTTCGAGGCCGACGAGCTGCGCAAGGTGGAGTAAGTGGTTTTTTGGATGAGCGGGGGAAACAGTCGTCATCATATGTTTGTGGTGGCATCCTCTTGGGCCACGCCGCAGTGTGTCATTG
>CAXYJY010000020.1:0-197960 GCA_964277755.1 uncultured Hymenobacter sp. | reverse complement strand
CCCGTATCTCAGTGCCCGTGTGGGGGACCAGCCTCTCAGCTCCCCTAGTCATCGTCGCCTTGGTAAGCCGTTACCTTACCAACTAGCTAATGACCCGCAACCCCATCTATAACCAATAAATCTTTACCAAATACCCGATGCCGGGTGTGTGGCTTATGCGGTATTAATCCGCCTTTCGGCGGGCTATCCCCCAGTTATAGGTAGGTTAGTTACGTGTTACGCACCCGTGCGCCACTATGGCATTGCTGCCACCGTTCGACTTGCATGTATTAGGCCTGCCGCTAGCGTTCATCCTGAGCCAGGATCAAACTCTCCATTGTATAATATTCCTACACCCATGCGAACATGGGCTGATGTCGAGTGCTAATCCGACTCGTATTGACGAGTTCAATTTTAATGTTACGTTTTGCCTACTTGCGTAAGCATACTTACCATTTGTCTTTTCCAATCATTCAAAGAACGTTTGTTGCTTCCAATTGAAGCAACATGGTGGATTGTATTAAAATCCTTTCACTGTTTGCAGCGCCCTGTTTTGGCTGCGAGTGCAAAGGTACGAAGAAACTTTTTACTTTGCAAGTTTCGCAGTGAAAAACTTTTTAGTGTTTTGTTTGCGATTTGCTTTAGCGACTTTCGATTGAAGCGTGCTGCAAAGTTAAGAAGTTTTTTTTGGATTTCAAAACTTATTTGAGAAATTCTCAAGGTTTCTCATTTCGTTTTGCTAATCGAATCAACTCCGTTTGAGCTGGTTTTGTGAGCTAACTAACTGTTGACTAGCAGCCTACTTTTGTTGTTTCCAAACGCTCATTCTGTTTGGGAGTGCAAAGGTAGCGTTATTTTTTGACTTTCCAAATTTAAGGCGAAAAAAATTTTAGTTTTCCAACCTCTGCTTCGGCGTTTCCGATGAGCCGTTTTTGGAACGGGGTGCAAAGGTACGCTAAGAATTTTTAAATTGGCAAAAGAATTTTTCGAGTTTGTGGCTCTTGGTTCTTTTCGTCGCCCTCGTCCGGTTGAGTTGGGAGTGCAAAAGTACGGCGCGGGCGGTGCGCTGACAACCGGCAGTTTGCTTTTGCCGTATTACTTGGCTTCGCTTTGTGGGGTGAGCATTCGGGGGTTGGTTAGCAGTCAGCCGGTTAGCCAACCGGCTGATTTTGGAAAAAATTCAGGGCTGGGGGTCTTTTTCGAAGAAAAGGGCAAGATTGGGGCGGTAGCGACGGGGGCGGCGGGCCTCGTATTGGTAGAAAAGCTGGCCTAGCTGGGCCAGGAAGGGCTCGCCAATGGTGTCGTACTCGTAGGCGGCATCGTTGATAATGCCATCCTGATTGACGTAGAGGACGGCGCTGAGCAGGAATTCGGACTGGTGGAGGGAGTCGGCAAAGTAGGCGACGTCGGCCAGGTAGCCGTGCGACATGCCCACGATGTTGAAGATGCGGAGGCCGGGCTGGGGCTGGGCCTCGGGACGGCGGCCGTAGTAGAGGTACTTTTTGTAGGCGTCGAAGTACCGGGGGGCGGCGTAGGGGGTAAAATGGGCGGCGTGGGGCGTGAGGTGGAGGTACTGGCGCAGGAAGGCGTGGTCGGCGGGCGTGAGGTGGGGGCGCTGGGCGGTGGGGATGGCCTCGGGAAAGAGGGCGGTTTGGAGCAGGGCGGTAATGTCGGGGAGCGGGAGGTTATTGGCGGTGGTGAAGTCGTAGGGGCGGTGGATGATTTTACTGCCGACTTTATAGGCGCGGCCAGCAAAAACAGGGCCTAGCGGCGGCGCGGGCGTGCGGGGGGCGACTTGAGCAGGCTGCTTGCAGAGGGTATCGCCAATGGGGCTGTGGAAGGCGATGGGGTTGGTGTAGCGGTTGGCGGCGGTGTCGCAGGGGGCGAAGCGACGCGCGATGCGGCTGCTGGGGTAGCCGAGCTGCTGGAGGCGGTCGTTAATGGTTTTTTGACCCAGAAACTCGTAGAGGCGGTTGTAGGCGAGATTATCGCTGACGAGCAGCATCCGCTTAATGTAGTTGCCGACGGTGGCATGGCGGTCGGAGTCGGCAGGAGCGGCGAAGGGTACGGGCGTTTGGCAGCGGCCAGCCACGCCAGTAGACATTATCGTGCTCCTGGTAATAGGCACGGGTAGGGTGTGCAGCTTTTCGAGCGCTAGCAGGGCCACGGGCAGCTTGACGAGACTGGCGGGGTTGAAATACTGGCGGGGATTGAGATGGTAGGTGTGTTGGGTAAAGTGCGGCACGTTTTGCGCATCGCGGTTTATTTGAGTGTAAATGAGCTGGAACTGGTAGGTGGCGGGGTGGCTGAGAACCTTAGCCAACGCGGGGCTGGTGCGGAGCAGGCTATCGAGGAGGGGTGAATCAGGATGCTGTGGAGCTTGGGCCTGGGCGCGGGCGGTCAGGCTTAGAGCCAGAAGAATAAGAATAGACTTCACGAAGGCAGGCATTTTCATACAGTATATAATAAAGAAGGCCGTGATAGTTTTTATCACGGCCTGCCGCCCCACCCCCGGCCCCTCCCCCGCGGGGGAGGGGAGCCACGGCGGCGTAGCCTTTACTTATTTTCTTCTACCCGACCCTGAGAAGGGTGCCTGGCCGATAGCGAGCGGGCGTTTTTGGCCGTAAATGTGCGAACTGCCTTCGCTTCCATGCTCGCAAAACCTAAGCTTCTACTTGCTAAGGGGCATTTTGCGCTTGGCCAGCAATAGGTTGCTATCGGTCTGGCGCCAGTTGTAGCCAGTGCCAAAGGGGAGCGGGCGGGCGCGGTGCAGGCTGTCGTGGTAGGCAGTGGTGAGCTCGGGTTGGTACTGCTTGGCGAAGAGGTTGATGGGGCGCTTGTACGTGCCGTAGTAGGTGAATTGCCAGTTATTCTTCGGAAAATACTTCATAGCCACGCCGCTATCATCTTGCAGCAAGTAATTACTGCGCTCCAGCACCAGGTTGCGGATTTTGGAGAAATAGCTCTTGTGCATGAGGTAGGTGGCCGATTTTACGTAGGTAGTGAGCGGGCCGAGGCTACGCACGTACTTCAGCGGGGCATCTTTGGTAGCGAGCTTGTAGTCGCTGAGGTCGGCCGAGAAGTAGTAGATGGTTTTTTCGGTGCCGTCGGGGGCCTGTAGCTTGAGCTCAGCTCCCTGAATGGCTTTCGAGCCAGCAGCGCGGGTGGTGTCACTTACTTCGTGAAGCTGGCCCTGGGCGTCGAGCTGCACGGGGCGCACGGCCTGCACGTGGTTGTCGGTGCGGGCGGCGAAGAGCATGATGAGCGGCACGGCCCCGTCGAGGTTTACCGATTTAAGGTCGATGGCCATGTCGTTGGTGCGGAAGAAGCTGAAATTCAGCACTGACCAGAGCGATTTTTTAACCGCCGGCAGGATGGCCGGGTTGGCCAGGTTGGCACGGCTGGGCACGCTGCCCACGGGCTCCAGCCCAAACATCACGTAGGTGCTGGCGGTGGGGAAAAGCGTGTAGGCGTTCAGAAAATCGGGGCCGCTGAAGGGGTAGAACAGCGTAGTAGTGGCCCGGCGCACCGAATCGAGCTCAGTGGCAGCCCACTTCTTCATGGGGTCGGTGTGGGTGAGGCGGTATTTGGTCCAGCTTTTATCCTGGTCTTTGGCGAAGGCCTGCCAGGCGGGCTGGGCGGCTAGCGCGGCTAGTGGGGTTTCGGCTTTGGGCGGCAGGCCAGCAAGGTAGGCGGCTACATTCTGGACGTTGGCGGTATCGGGGGCTAGGGCTTTGGCAGCAGTTTTATCGGCAGTGGCTGTGGTAATGCTGTCAGCCGAGGCAGTGGGGTGCGGCGCGGTGGCCGGAACCTTAGCGGCCGTGTCGGCCATTGTTTCGGTGGTCGTGGCTTGTTGCTCGGTGTTCGAATTGGAGCAGGCGGCTAGCAACGCGAGGGCGGGCAGCAGGGAAAGCAGAGAACGGCGCATTGGTTGAAAGGCGGGGACTGGCCGAAGGTGAAAGGGCCAGCAAGCGTTAATTGGCAGAAGATAGAAAAGTAAACCGGGCAGTAGCCGCATCTAGGGTCGGGGAGCCGGACGCAGCTTTTGCACCGCGAAATAAACCAGCAGGCCGCCCGCTACGGTAGCCAGCCCATAAAGCGACTCCTCTTGCTTGTCCTTGATAATAAAAACCAGCGTCCAAGCGCTCAGGGCCAGGAAAATAAGCGGCGTAAAGGGGTAGCCCCAGGCGCGATAGGGCCGCGGCAGCTGCGGCTGCCGCCAACGCAATAAAAACACTCCCAGCACCGTGAGGAATGTGAACAGATTGAGCACGAAACCCGCGTAGACAAGTACCGCCTGAAAATCAGGCTTCAAAATAAATATCAGGCTAATAGCTACTTGCAGCAGCAGCGCCCGCTGCGGAATACCTGCCGCCGTGCGCCGGGCCAGCCAGCCGAGGGCGGGCAGGTCCTCCCCCATCGCCTGGGTGATGCGCGGGCCGGCAAAAACCATGGCGCTGATGGTGGACACGAGCAGCGCCGCAATGACGGCCCCGGCAAACCGTCCCCAGGCCGGACCGAACAGGTAATTGGCCGAGATGAAGCCGACTTCCAATTGCCCTTTTAGCCAGCCCAGGGGCGTCGAGCGCAGGAACACGAAATTCAGCCCTACATATAACAGGAGTACCACGGCGGTGCCGGTGAGCAAAATACGCGACAGATTGCGCTGCGGCTGGTCGATTTCGCCGGTGAGGTAGGCGGCGGCATTCCAGCCCGAGTAGGCGTAGCTGACATATACCAGGCTCACGGCGAAAGCGGGACTTAGCAGCGCCCGCCATCCCGCTGCATCGGGCACGAAGCTCAGGGCCTGCGGCTTACCAGCCACTAGGCCCGCCCCAATAAATACTACCAGCACCCCAACTTTGAGCGCGGTAATGGCTACCTGCAAGCGGCTACCCGCCTGAATGCTAAGCCCATGCACCAGCGCCAGCGCCAACACTACCCCCACGGCCAGCAGCTGCGCGCCCGATATATCGGCCACTACCGTCCCGGCCAACGTGGGCCACACGCTTTGGGCGTAGCGGCCCAGCGCCAGCGCGGCCAACGCCGTGGGCGCGGCAAAACCCACCGTAGCCGACACCCAGCCCGACAAAAAACCTAGGGCGGGGTGATAAATCTGGCTGAGGTAGTGATACTCGCCGCCCGAGCGCGGCATGGCCGCCGCCAGCTCGCCGTAGCTCACGGCCCCGCACAGGGCGATGAGGCCGCCGACCGCCCATAGCATCAGCAGCGCAAAGCCGCTTTGGATGCCCTGGAGCTGAAACCCGAGACTGGTAAAAACACCCGTGCCCACCATATTGGCGATGACGATGGAAACGCCGGTGCGGAAATTTATCTTGTATGGTTGTGTTTGCACGCCGGCAAATGTCGGTGCTGCTTTTCGTTTGAACGCAAAAAAGCCCACGTCAGAAGCTGACGCGGGCGGCTTTTTAATTACTCTTCGTTGTCATGCAGAGCGCAGCGAAGCATCTCGCGTGGCGCAGTAGTCAAAACGTCATCAGTTACTGCACCACGCGAGATGCTTCGCTGCGCTCTGCATGACAGACGTAATCTAGGCTTCGGCGGCTACCGCCGCTTTCGGCTTTTTATACAGCGGCACGGTGCTGCACGGCTCGCCGTACATGATGCTGGCGGCTACCGGCAGCAGCCGCTGCATGATGGCTACGTAGGCAAACGTGGGCACTGGCTTATCGCCGCAGCCTTTTACTACCAGCTTGGCATCTTGGTAATCAGCGGGATTAATGCCCGCAATGGCTTCTTCGAACAGCGATTGCTCCAGCGCCCCGAGGTCGCCGAAGACGTAACGGTGGGCGTGGCCTTGCAGCTTGCTGGCCAGCAGCATGTAGGCCCAGGTAGGCACAATGGCATCGGCCGAGCAAATGATGGCCACGTTTTTCCCGTCGTACTGCGTCCAGTCGTGGGTTTTTACGAACTCGCGGAAATCCTTTTCGCGCAGCATCAGGCCGTGAAAAAGGTTGTCCTTGATGTCGTACACCACCCGGTCGCCGGGATGAATGTACTCCTCCAGGTTGAGGGTAACGAGGCCCGAGGCAGCGACGCGGTTTACAAAAAGCGGCTCCATAATTTTAGTATTTGGTGCTTGGTGCCTAGTGCCTGGGCCAGGTTTTTAGCCTAGGCACCAAGCACTGTCAACTAAGCACTACGTGGCGTGGTCGTATAAACTTCTTTTAAATAAAACGGCTCGTAATAAGCCACATCCTGAAACTCCTGGCGCTGGTAGGCACCCAGGGCCAGCTCGCCGACACTCACCGCCGAGGGCTGCACATCGGCCAGAAAGGCGGCGTTGGGGGTGTCGCTTACCAGGGGTTGGAACTTAGCGGCGCCCGACCCGAAGAATAACACCGGATGGTGGGCTAATTGTTCGGCCAGCGCCTCGGGGGTGAGGATGAGCGGCGCGGGCGCGGCCAGCTCGCGGCCATCGGCGCGGTAGAGGGCGGTGTACACTTCCTGCCGGCGGGCGTCGAGCATGGGCGCGTAGTGATAGGTAGCGGGGCGGGGCGTGCGGGCGGCTACCTGGCGGGCCAGCGCGGGCAGCGTGCCCACCGCCACCAACGGCACATCCAGCGCAAAGCACAAGCCCTTGGCCGCCGCCCCCCCAATGCGCAGGCCGGTGTACGAACCGGGGCCATCGCTCACGGCCACGGCCGCGAGGTCGCGCAGCGTGTGGCCGGTATTGGCGATGAGCTGCTCAATCAAGACCGTGAGGTGCGTGGAATGCGATTTTTCGAGGCGCAGCTCGGACTGGCCGAGCAGGCGGCCATCCTCCACGCTGTGCAGGGCGATGGAGCAGATTGGCGAGGAGGTTTCTAAGGATAGTATTAAAGGTTGTCCCAAAACTCTTGACTTTGCTGGTCCATATCTAAATCATCATTATAATAAGGGTTGGAATCTATATTCCCACCCCAATCATCTTCATTATCGCCACTACTATAATAACCACTATTATAATCCTCGTCAGCTTCGTCGTCGCGCTTATTTGATAGCCAAACTCCAGCACGGTAATCACAGAGCTTCTGCTTATATCTTAGGACTGTTTCATTTGAAAATTGATAACCGTCACTCAATAAGCTTTTGACTATATCACTCGTTAAGTAAAAGAAGTTTAACTCTCTAATACAAAATTCCAGATATGAGCTTTCTGCTTCATACACATACCTAATAGTGCGCCCCTCATATTTACCGAAGCCAAGAATCGACTCCCAGTTATTGAACACCTTTTTATAAAGGAATTCATCTATCAAAGAATATTGGTAAAAATCATCAATACTTCCTGAATCAGTATGATTGATTGCCCAAGAACTCTTATCGAATTCATAGGCAATCAAAATATCTGGCAGAGCCTCCTCTTTATCTTCCATATATTTAAGTTTTAGCACAAATTAATACTAAGACTTAAATTCGTTTACTTCACCCCCGCCGACTTCCGCGCGCTGGCGGCCTGCCCGCCCGGCTTCAGCAAGGCGGCGTAGCGGTTGGGGTCGTTGAGGACGGCCACGGCGGCCTGAATGTTGGGGTCGTCGTCGAAGCTGGCTTCGGTGCGGCCTTTCTCGTAGTAGTAGCGCGACACGATTTCCGACTCCAGAATTTCTTTGATTTCGGGCTTGAAGCGCTGCAAGTCGTTGGCTTTGTTGACGGTAACTTTCTTCTTGATGGCGTCGAGCTCCAGCTTCACGTCGTCGTAGTGCTTCTCTTCCTTCACCTTTTTGGTGAGGTCGGTGAGGGAGCGCTCGGCGTCGGTGCTGTAGGCGATGCTCTTGTTTTGGAGGTAGGCGACGAACTTCTGGTAGTCGGCATCGGTGAGCTTGAACTGCTTGGCCGGCGCGATGGTGGCGTGCTCGGAGCGGAAGCGCGTGGCGTAGTCGAAGAGGTAGCTCTTCTGGATAAGCACGCGGGTGATGTCGGCGATTTCGCGGTCTTGCACGTCGATGTCGGGGGCCACGCCGCCGCCGTCGTACACCACGCGGCCGGCCTGGGTTTTGAAGGCCGTGCGCAGCGAATCGGGGAATTTGGTGAGCGCGCCATCCTCGCCGCGGTGCGAGTAGTCGATTTCCTGGATGCAGCGGCCGCTCGGGATGTAGTATTTGGCAGTCGTCACCTTCAGCTGCGAGTTGTAGCTGAGCGGGCGCGTGGCCTGCACGAGGCCCTTGCCGAAGGTGCGCTCGCCCACGAGCACGGCGCGGTCGTAGTCTTGCAGCACGCCCGACACGATTTCCGACGCCGAGGCCGAGCGGTTGCTCGTGATAATGGCGATGGGAATCTGGGTATCGAGCGGCACGTCGAGCGCCTTGTATGTTTTATTCCACTCGGTTACTTTGCCCTTGGTGCTCACTACGTCCAATCCTTTGTCTACAAAGAGATTGGAGATATTTACCGCCTCGTTGAGCAGGCCGCCGGGGTTATCGCGGATGTCAAACACCAGCTTTTTCGCGCCCTGCTCCTTGAGCTTGGCCACGGCAGTACGCACCTCGCGGCCGGCATCCACAGTGAAGCCGCCGAGCTGGAAATACCCGATATCCGAGGTCAACATGCCGTAGTACGGCACGTTGTTGACCTGAATTTTATCGCGGGTAATGTTGATTTCCACCGGCTTATCTTGGCCGTAGCGCGTCACGATGAGCTTCACTATCGACTGCGCCTGGCCTTTGAGCAGCTTGCTGATGTCGGCATTAGTTTTTTTATCAACATTGATGTTGTTGATAGTCAGAATTTCATCGCCGGGCAGCAGGCCGGCTTTTTGGGCCGGGTAGCCTTCGTAGGCGCTCTGCACCACGGTTTTGCCATTGCGCTTCACCACTATCGCCCCGATGCCGCCGTACTGCCCGGTCGTCATGGTGCGGAAGTCCTCGATGTCGTCTTCCGGGATGTAGTTGGTGTACGGGTCCAGCGATTTCAGCATACCGTCGATGCCCGTTTTCACCAGCTTGCCGGGCGTTATTTCGTCCACGTAGTACGTGTTCACTTCCTTGAACAGCGTGGCGAAAATATCCAGGTTTTTGGCAATCTCGAAGTACCGCTCGCTATCGGAGGCAGCGCGGAAGCTGGCGAGGCCCAGGGTACCCAGGGCCAGGGTAGCGAGAACTTTTGTACGAGTGGTCATCGGCGGGAAAACGGAGGCAGCGAAGCTAATAAGCAATACAGTGCAACTAACGGACCAGTTAGAATGGGGCAACGATGCGCCCTAAGTAGCCGTGGCGGCTGTATCGCAGGTGAAGATAAGCAATACTACGGCGCGGGTTGCACCGAAGCTTCGGCCAGCAAACGATTAAGCCCGGAAATTAATTTTTTTTCTATCAGCGGCAGCTCACTTTTTTCTTTGCCGGTGTAGAGAATGCCCAATAGCGCCACCGGATGGCCGTTTTCGGCTTCGAGCAAGCGGTACTTGTTGAGGCGGTAGGCTTCGCGCACGAGGCGCTTGAGCCGGTTGCGGTCGACGGCCCGCTTGAAAGTGCGCTTGGGCACCGTGATAAGCACTTCGGGCGGCGCGGTGGTGCGCGCTGGGGCGGGCAGCCACGTCAGGCGCAGCGGGTACACGCCGAGCGAGGGGTTTTGGCGATTAAAAAGCTGCTCGATGCGCTTTTTGCTGCACAGATGCTCTTCTTTCGGGAAGGTGTAGCTTCTCTTAGCCGCTGGCTGAGAGCTGTTAGCGGTTGGCTCGTTCACGGTATTCTGGCAGGAAAATGTTACTATTCGTCATGCTGAGCGGAGCGCAGCGGAGTCGAAGCATCTCTACTGGTGAACTAACTTCTAACGCATAGCAACGAAGCGGTAGAGATGCTTCGACTCCGCTGCGCTACGCTCAGCATGACAAAATCTATTTGCTACGTTCCCCAAAACAAGCCTGGAGTAAAAACAGCGAAGCCGCATTGTAGCGGCAGTCATTTCCGGCAAAACCAGAGAATAACCTGCCCCAACAATGCGGCTATCTGCGTAGCCAACAGCAATAAGCCCTTAGCTACCAGCTAAATCGAAAGACTAGCGCTTGTGACGGCCTTCGTCCGATACGGTGAGGCGCTTGCGGCCTTTGGCACGGCGGCGGGCTAGTACGTTGCGGCCATTAGCGGAGGCCATGCGCTCACGGAAGCCGTGCTTGTTGCGACGCTTGCGTTGCGAGGGTTGAAAGGTACGTTTCATGACAAGTTAAATTGCGAGTTGGGCCGGCAAAGGTACGGATTTAGCTTTACAATAGCAACAGTGATGTAAAACGGAGTGTTACTCCGTTTTACGGGCGCTACGGTCAGCAGTCTTTTGCGTACACGCCCTGCTGCCGGAAACGGAGTACTACTCCGTTTTACATTGCGCGCCGCATTCTTCCTACCCATGACCTACTACCACGTTTCCTTCGAGAATCCGCTCACCTTTTACCTGCAAATTCAGCTCATGGTGGAGGTTCCGACCGAGTCTTCGGAACCGCTAGCCTTGCAGCTACCCGCTTGGCGGCCAGGACGCTACGAGATACAAAATTTCGCCCAAAAGATTCAGCGGGTCGAAATCAGCGACGCCGAAACCGATGAGCCCCTCCCCTACCGCAAAGTCACGAAGGACCGCTGGGAAGTACCCGGCGCGGCCGGCCGCAGCGTGCGCGTGCGCTACAATTTTTACGCCCACCAGATGGATGCCGGCGGCTCGTGGCTCGATGAAACGCAGCTCTACCTCAATCCTGTGCAGGCGCTCATGTATGCCGAGGGGCACCAGGATTTACCATGCCAACTCTCACTGGTACTGCCGCCCGACTGGCGCCTGGCCTGCGGCCTGCCGCAGTCGAAGCCAAATGTACTGGAAGCTAAAAACTTCGACCAGCTAGCCGATGCGCCACTCATCGCCAGCCCTACCATTCAGCACCAGCAGTACGAGGCGGGCGGGCTGCCCTTCCACGTGTGGGCGCAGGGCGAAGAAGCCATTGTGAACTGGCCGCGCCTGCTAGCTGACTTTAAGGCGTTTTCGGAAGAGCAGCTAAAGCTATTTGGTGGCTTCCCAGTGCAGGATTACCACTTTCTCAATCAGTTTTTACCCTACAAGCACTACCACGGCGTAGAGCACCACAACTCGACCGTAATTACCCTAGGGCCGGCCGAGCTGCTGATGCACGAGGCGCTGTACAAGGAACTGCTGGGCGTGAGCTGCCACGAGCTATTCCATACCTGGAACATCAAGGCCATCCGCCCCGCCGAGATGCAGCCCTACGACTACGCCCGCGAAAATTATTTCCGCACCTGCTACATCGCCGAAGGCATCACGACCTACTACGGCGAGTACTTGCTGGCGCGCAGCCACGTGCGCACGCCAGCCCAATATTTTGAGGAGCTGAACCTTGTGCTGCGCAAGCACTACGACGACGCGGGCGGCCAGAACCTGAGTTTGGCCGATGCCAGCATGGACCTCTGGCTTGATGGCTACAAGCCCGGCGTGCCCGACCGTAAGGTGTCGGTCTACCACAAGGGCGCACTCACGGCGCTGCTACTCGACCTCACCATCCGCAACCTGCACGGCCACGCCCGTAGCCTCGACGATGTCATGCGCCGCCTCTACGACGATTTCGGCAAAACTGGTGTCGGCTACACCGACGAGGACTACGCCCGTATCGTGGCCGAGGTGGCGGGCCGCAAAATGCAGGTCTACTTCGACAAATTCATCAACGGCACCGCGCCCCTGCAAGAGCCACTCGACAAGGCACTGCACGCCGTGGGCTGCCAGCTCGTGGCCTACGAAAACGCCTCGGCCTCGGAAGGCACTTTCGGCTTCCGCACCGTCGTGAAAAACGAGCGTACCGAAGTCACCTACATCTGGCCGGGCTCACCGGCCGCCGCCGTACTCACCGTCGATGATGAGATAGTAGCCATCAACGGCCGCCGCGTCGATATGAACCTGCAAAGCCTGCTCAGCACCGACGCGCCGCTCTACGAGGTGGCCGTATTCCGCCAAAACCGGCTGGTGCTGGTGGAGCTACTGGCCCAGCCGGGCGCGGCCTACGGCGTGCGCTACGCGATTGAGAAATTAACAGACGCCGACGAAGCGCAGCAAGCTGGTTTCCAAAAGTGGCTCGACTGGCCCTATCACCCACAATCATAACAGATTAACAATAACGCTGATTAAAACAAAAAGAGCCGCCCAAAAGGCGGCTCTCTCATTATCACTTCGGTAGTCAGCCTGCGCAGCAGGCGTATCCGTTAAATCCGACAAATCCGTTTGAATCTGCGGTCTAGTGCTTGGTGTCAGCACCTTTTCCTACTTTGCCGGTATCCACCGACATCGGCTTGTTATTCTGCGGGTTATTGCGCACATTATCAACCCCTTGGCCAGCGCTGGCACCGTCGGTCGTGTTGCCGTGGCTCGATACCGCGTTGGTATTCGGGTCTTGGGTTTGCGAGTTTTTCTTCTTCGTATTCTCGAAGGGATTTACGGACGGCGTGGCGTCCTCTTTATCGGATTCCAGATGGGCGAGAGACATGGCGGGGAAAGGTTAAGTGATGTCCTCCTTTTACCCTTTTAAGCCCGTGGAGGTTGTCGTTATCGTCCTTGACTGGCTGCTTTTTCGCCCTAGGAAAGTTTAGCGCGCCAGCTTTTCCAGGGCCACTTTAAACTCGGGCGTGTCGTAGTCGGCCATGCCGCTGTGGCGGTCGGCCACCCGGCCATCGGGCGTGAGGACGACGGTGTAGGGAATGGACGAGGTTTGAAACGGCTCGGGCAGCTCGGCGGCCGGGAAGAATACCGGCATCGTGTAGTGCTTGCGCTTGAGCAGGGCGCGGGCCTTGTTCTGGTTTGCGTCGAGCGAAATCAGCACGAAGGCGACTTTGCTCGTGTCCACTTTTTGATAGAGGGCTTGCAGGCCGGGCATTTCGGCCAGGCAGGGCGGGCACCAGCTGGCCCACAGGTTCACGAGCACCACCTTGCCGCGAAACTGGCTGAGGTTGGCCGGGCGGCCGTCCAGCGTGGTCAGCGGCAGGTTGAGCGGGTACGTGCGCTCGCTGGCAAACTGCGCCGTGGCGGCGAGGGGCGCGGGCGGCGTGGCGCGCCACAGGCCAGTAGCCAGCAGGCCGCGCTGCAATGTGCTCAGCATGGGCTGGCGCAGGCCGGTCGTCATTACCAGGGCAAAGGCGCTGAAGAACAGAAGTTCGCCACGGTTTTTGCGGAGCCAGGTGGTCATGTTGACTTAGGTGTAAAAGGTCATGCTGAACGCAGTGAAGCATCTCTACCGCCTCGTTGCATGGTGCGGTAGAGATGCTTCACTGCGTTCAGCATGACGAGCTTACTTGACTGTTTTTCAAACGGCAAGCTAAAGCTTACCGCACGTTCTCTACTACGCCGGCGGGCTGCACTTTCACTAGTTCCTCGAACATGGCTTCGCGGGCTTCGATTTCTTCCTGGGTGAGGTTGAGCAGGCGCTCGGTGCCAAACTTCTCGACGCAGAACGAGGCCATCGCCGAGCCGTGAATCACGGCGCGCTTCACGTTCTCGAACGAGCAGTCGTCGGTAGCCGCGATGTGGCCGATGAAGCCACCCGCGAAGGTGTCGCCCGCGCCGGTGGGGTCGAAGACTTCTTCCAGCGGCAGGGCGGGGGCGTAGAACACCTTGTTTTTGTGGAAGAGCAGCGCGCCGTGCTCGCCTTTCTTGATAATCAAAAACTTGGGGCCAAACATCAGGATTTTACGAGCCGCTTTCACCAGCGAGTACTCGCCCGAGAGCTGACGGGCTTCCTCGTCGTTGATGCTGAGCACATCGACCATCTCGATGGTGGCCAGCAGCTCTTCGGCAGCGATGTCCATCCAGAAGTTCATGGTGTCGAGCACGATGAGCTTGGGGCGGTTGACGAGGCGCTGGATGACGAGGCGCTGCACCTGCGGAGCCAGGTTGCCCAGCATCAGGTACTTACAGTCCTGGTAGGCGTCGGGAATGATGGGGTCGAACGAGCCGAGCACGTTGAGCTCGGTGGTGATGGTTTCGCGCGAGTTGAGGTCTTTGTTGTACTTGCCCGACCAGAAAAACGACTTCTCATCCTGCTTGATTTGCAGACCTTTAGTATCGACGCCGTGCTCCTCCAGGGTCAGGATATCGGACTGCGGAAAGTCGCCGCCCACCACGGCCACCAAGTTCACCGGCTTGGTCGAGTACGAGGCCGACAGGCTGATGTAGGTAGCCGCGCCGCCGATGATTTTGTCGGTTTTGCCAAAGGGAGTTTCCAGGGCGTCGAAGGCCACGGAGCCGATTACGAGAAGGCTCATTTGGGAAAGAATGAGTTAATGAGAAGTAAGAATTCAGGGGCGCAACGGCGCAAGTAACAAAAAAAGTCCCCGGATTCGCATCCGGGGACTTTCTAGCGGGTAAATAATGGGGCTCGAACCCACGACCTTCGGAATCACAATCCGACGCTCTAACCAGCTGAGCTATATCTACCGTGTGGTGGTTTGGGAGTGCAAAGATACGCGGCTGATGGGTTAATGCAAGATTTTTAAATAAAAAAAGTGTGGCCGGCCCTGATGTACCGTGGACCCTGCGGGTCCGCGAGTGATAACACCCGCTACCGATAACCCGCGCGGACCCGCAGGGTCCACGGTACTTTATGCCGACCTTTGCCGAATGGATACCCCCGCCACCTTCGCCGATTTCAAACTCAACAAGCAGCTACTCACGGCCGTAGCCGACGCCGGCTTTACCGAGCCCACGCCCGTGCAGCAGCAAACCATCCCGCTGCTGCTGGCCGGGCACGACGTGCTGGGCATCGCCCAAACGGGCACCGGCAAAACGGCGGCCTTCGGCCTACCGCTGCTCATGAAGGTGAAATACGCGCAGGGCCAGCACCCGCGGGCGCTGGTGCTGGCCCCTACCCGCGAGCTGGCCATTCAGCTCGAAAAGCACCTCAAGGCGCTGGCCATGCACACCGACATCCGCATTTTTGCCATCTACGGCGGGCTGGGGCCGAAGACGCAGATTGAGACGATACAGGCCGGGCTGGATATTCTGATTGCCACGCCGGGCCGCCTGATGGAAATTTACCTCAAGGGCGAGCTGGTGCTGAAAGAGCTGAAAACGCTGGTGCTCGACGAGGCCGACAAGATGATGGACATGGGCTTCATGCCCCAGATTCGGCGCATCCTGGAAATCATTCCGCGCAAGCGCCAGAACGTGCTGTTCTCGGCCACCATGCCCGAGCGCGTGACGCAGCTGAGCGAGGAGTTTCTGGAATTTCCGATGCGGGTGGAGGTAACGCCGCCCGCCCAGCCAGCCCAGACCATCACGCAGAGCTTGTATGAAGTGCCCAACCTGGGCACCAAAATCAACCTGCTACACCACCTGCTGCACCGCGACGCGGAGGAGATGACACGGGTACTGCTCTTCACCCGCACCAAGGAAAACGCCGACCAGGTAGCATCCTTCCTCAACCGCAAAGCACCCGTGGGCGAGGTGCGCGTGATACACGGCAACAAAGGCCAGAACGCGCGCCTCAACAGCATGGACGCTTTCAAAGAGGGCAACGTGCGCTACCTGGTGGCTACCGACGTGGCCGCGCGCGGCATCGACGTGCCGCAGGTAAGCCACGTTATCAACTTCGACGTGCCGCTCATTTACGACGACTACGTGCACCGCATCGGGCGCACGGGGCGGGCGCAGCACACGGGCGCGGCCATCACCTTTGCCAACCCCGCCGAGCGCCAGCACATCGAGCGCATCGAAGAGCTTATCAAGCAGACGATTCCGCTACTAGAGCTACCCGCCGAAGTAGAAATAACGGCCACGCCCTTCGAAGAAGGCCAGGAGCACGCCCGCACCATCGATGAGCAAAAGAAGCGCGCCAACCCCGACTACAAAGGCGCTTTCCACGAGCGCAAGGAGTGGATAAAGCCCGGCGAAACCATCGACAAGCGCACGGGCAAGGTCTTCGAGGCCGGCAAGCACCACAAGAAAAGCCAGAAGGGCAGCAAGAAGAACCCTGGCAAAAAGGGTGCGTCGGCCCCAGCGGCCAAGGCACTGCGCCGGCGCGGGCAGGGCGGCCGATAGGTGGCGCGGTAGCCCGCTCTTGCCCGGCGGCGGGGCACCTCGCCCGTCATCTTGATGTTAAGCTAACACTACGGCCCGCCGACCGCGCTAGGGCTAGCCGTAGCTTTACGTCCTTATGATTAAGCTGGAACCGTTTACTACTGCCGACTTTGCGCAGCTTATTACCTGGGTCAATACCGAGCGTTTATTGTACGAGTGGAGCGGCTCGCTCTTCTCCTTCCCGCTCACGCCGGGCGCGCTGGCCTGGTACCTCGAAGGGGCCAATGACTTCGCTAATCCTGAAGTATTTATCTATAAAGCCGTGGAAGTGGAAACCGGCCGCACGGTGGGCCACATCTCGCTGGGCGGCATCAGCGAGCGCAACCGCTCGGGGCGCATTTCGCGGGTGCTGGTGGCCGCGGGGCACCAGGGCCACGGCTACTGCGCCCAGATGGTGCGGGCGCTGCTGCGCATCGGCTTCGAGCAGCTGCGTTTGCACCGCATCGACCTGGGGGTGTACGATTTCAACGAAGCCGCCATTCGCTGCTACAAGCGCTGCGGCCTGCAAGTAGATGGTGTGATGCGCGACGTGCTACGCCACGACGACCATTATTGGAGTTTGGTTGAGATGAGCATCCTAGAAGACGAGTGGCGGGCGCAGCAGGCGGGTAGAACTCAGACATGAGACGTTAGACATGAGAACTGTTTGTTGAGCTTGCTCCTGTCTAACGTCTCATATCTAAGTTCTAAATTCTAATGATGCAGCAAGTGCCCGATGCGGTCGCTGGCCAGCGTGAGAATGCCGCCCCACAGCACGGCGCTCCACAGCATGTGCAGCAGAATGCGCTGGCGCGGCACGCCCAGCAGCGTGGCAATGACGGTGCCGCCGATGGGCGAAAGCAAAATGGGCGTCAGAAACGCGATACCACCCATGCCAAAGCGCTTGAATATCTTGATAATATTGCGCGAGCGCCTGGAGAAGATGGGCGCCCGGCGCAGGCGGCGCTGCCGCTGCCGGTGCCGCACCCAGGCCCGCCCCACGCCCGAAAACACGAATACGCTCGTCATCATGCCCGCCACGGTGAGCGCCATCGTGGGCGCAAAGCTCAGGCCCATGCTACTGCCCGCCAGCGGCCCGCCCAAAAACTTGACCGTGCTGAGCAGGAAGACAGAAGCCCATTTGGCGGCGTAGGGAAGCACTGGCAAAAAGACGAGGGAGAGGAAAACAACCAGACGATAACGCGGCAAAAATACCTTTTTCGGGGCGAGGCCCGCCACTCCGAGGTCGCTTATAACGGCGGCCCGGCTAAGTACGTGCCTGCGTGCAGATTATATTTTGCTACCGAAAGCCAGGTCGCCGGCATCGCCCAGGCCGGGCACGATGTAAGCCTGCTCGTTGAGCTTTTCATCGACAGCAGCTACCCAGAGGCTGGCCTCGGGTATCTCGCGGGCCACGTAGGCCACGCCCTCGGGCGAGGCAATAACGGCCGCAATGTGCACCTGGCGCGGCGTGCCGAAGCGCAGCATGGCGCGGTAGGTTTGCACGAGGCTTTTGCCGCTGGCCAGCATGGGGTCAACCAAGATGAGCACGCGCTCGTCGAGGCCGGGGGCGGCGAGGTAGTCGAGCTGCACCTGCACCTGGGCGGTGCCCTCGATGCGGTAGGCGGCGGCAAAGGCGCTGGGGCTCTGGTCGAAGTAATTGAGAAAACCCTGATGAAACGGCAGCCCGGCCCGCAGCACGGTAGCCAGCACCGGGAAGTCGTGCAGCAGTTGGCTGGGCGCTTCGCCGAGCGGCGTCTTCACGGTTTTGGTGGTGTAGCTGAGCTTGGTGCTGATGCGGCCGGCGATTATCTCGCCCAGGCGCTGCAAGTTGCGCCGAAAGCGCAGGCTGTCCTTCTGAATATCAACGTCGCGCAACTCGGCCAGAAAGTGGTTGGCAATGCTGGGCTCGGCACAAACTACGTGCAGGCGGTCAAGCGTTTGCTGCACAGATTCGGACGTAATCAGGGGCGCATCCATCGTAAAAGCCAGATAGGTTGGGTAAGCGTGAGGGTAGGATAAGGTACGGGCGTGGCCCCAAAATTGGCGAAAAATCGCCCAATGGCCGGCATACTTCCGCCTTCAAAATCGAACACCTGCCCCGGCTGGCCCGCGTGGCGGCGCAGGGCATCATCGATAAGCAGAATGGGCGCGCTCGCCGCCCGCCCGGCCAGCGAGGTAGCAGCAAATAAATAAATAAGCCCGCCCGCGTGGCGCACAAACAGCGCCCCAGCCAGTAGCTCGCCGGTAGCTGGGTGGCGCACCTCGCGCAGCTCGGCCATATCCCGGCTTTGCAACGCGGCAAACAGACGGCGCAACAAGTGGTAGTGGCCGGGGCGCAGGCCCGTGTGCGCCTCGCCCCGGTAGGTAAGAAAAAGCGCAATCAGCGCTTCCAGGTCATTTCCTTCCTGCACGAGCAGCGGCTGCGCCAGCGCCTGGTTGTTGCGCAGGCGGCGGCGGCAGCCGGTCAGGTAGTTTTTGTAGATGGCCGCGTAGGGCGCGCCTAGGTCGAGCAGGTAGGTGAGGCGCTCGGCCGGCGCGAAGCCTGCGGGCAGCGCAAGTAGCGGCAGCGCGGCCGGCGGCAATTGCTGGTAGAAGCGGACGACGCTTTTTGCGACCAGCGCCAGGTAGTCTTGCAAGTCGCGGTGCTGGCTATCGGCCGTGAGTACCAGCCCCAGTTGCTGCGTGAACAGCGGCTGGTAGGCCACCCGGCCCCAGGGCCGCCACTTGCAGGGCAAGGGCAATAGCGAGCGGTACTCGCCCCGCGGCCCCAGCTCGACTACGGCGGCCCAGCGGCCGGCGGTGGCGGCCAGCCACCACGCCTGCACGTAGGGCAGCGCGCCGGGGCTGGCCGCCACGCAGACATCCCAGCGGGCAAGGTCAAGGTCGGAAAATTGGAGCAGGCGCAGCACGGCGGGCAAAGGTCGGGCAGTAGCGCGGACTTTCAGTCCGCCAGCGGGTAGGTTGCTGCTGCGGGCGCGTGGCAACAGCCGCGGACTGAAAGTCCGCGCTACGGCGGGCACGGCGATGGCTAACGTAATTTTGTGGGGCCTGCCCCGGTGGGGTAGTATTTCTTTTCTGGATGAAACCCTACCATTTCCTGCTCTTGCTGGTGCCGGCAGGCCGGCTCGCCGCCCAAACCACGCCCGCCCCTACCCCACCCGCGCCGGGCACGGCCAATTGGTATATCTTCAACCAGCCGCTCGACCCAGCCCCTGCCGACCCCAAAAAGCCGGCGGCCAAAGAAGCAAAAACCTCGGCCACCGTAGCCGCGCCCCGCGCCCAGGCGCGCCCGGCCAAGGGCACGCCCTACGGCCAGCAATACCAGGGCGCGCTTTACGTGCCGCTCGACCCTAGCACCTACCGCCTGCTCGACCGCTACGCCATCAAGTACGGCCCCGACTCGCTGCAAGACCCGCATACCAGCGTGCGGCCCTACACGCGGGCGGCCGCCGCGCACCTCGGCGAACGCCTGCTCAGTGGCGACAGCCTGGCGTATAGCCAGGGCAGCCTGTCGCGAGCCGACCGCTACAACGCGCAGTATCTGCTGAAAGACAACTGGATGTACTCGTCCCTGGGCGATAGCCTGAACGCGAGCCGGCAGCCCATCCTCACGTATTTCTACCGCGACCAGACGGACCTGTACCACGTCCAAACTAAGGATTTTACGCTACGCGTAAACCCCGTGCTACTGCTGCAAGCTGGCAAGGACGGCGGCGACAACAGCCTCAGCGGCCTGCGCTACGTGAATACGCGGGGCATTAGCTTCGAGGGTACCATCGACCAGCGGCTGGGCTTCTACGGGTTCCTCACCGACAATCAGCAGGCCGTGCCCGGCTGGGTGCAGCAGCGCATCGTGCGCGACAACCTCACGGGCGGCCCCGTGGCCCCGCACGAGGGCTACACCAAGTACTTCAAGACTGAGGGCGGCAGCGCCTATGATTTCTTTACGGCGCGGGGCGGCATCACCTACGCGGCTACCAAGCACATCAACGTGCAGTTAGCCCACGACCGCAACTTCATCGGCAATGGCTACCGCTCGCTGATTCTCAGCGATTACAGCGCGCCGTATTTCTTCCTCAAGCTTAATACACGGGTCTGGAAATTCAACTACCAGAACCTGTTTGCCGAGCTCACGGCCCAGCGCGAGAACGCCGACCAGGTATTTCCGAAGAAGTACCTGGCGCTGCACCACCTGAGTCTCGATGTAACGAAGAACCTCAACATCGGCGTGTTTGAATCGGAGGTGACCGGCGGGCCGGGGCGCGGGCTGGAAATTCAATACCTGAACCCGATTATTTTCTACCGCGCTATCGAGCAGCAGGTTGGCTCGGCCGATAACGCCCTGTTGGGCCTCGATTTTAAGTGGAATATCAAGTACCGCGCCCAGCTCTATGGCCAGTTGGTGCTCGATGAGTTCAAAGCAAAAGAGGTATTTGCGGGCAACGGCTGGTGGGCCAACAAGCAAGCCTTTCAGCTGGGCGGCAAGCTGCTCGACGTGGCCGGCGTGCACAACCTCGATTTGCAGCTGGAGTTCAACTACATCCGACCCTACACCTACCAGCACGAGGGCATTTACACCAACTATCAGCACTACCAGCAGCCGCTAGCGCACCCTATGGGTGCTAACCTCACGGAGGTGCTTGGCATCGTGAGCTACCAGCCGCTGCCGCGCCTCACGCTGGTGGGCAAGGCATTTTACACGGTGCAGGGCCTCGACACCCGCGATGCGGCGGGCAATCTCATCAATTACGGTGGCAACCCGTTGATTTCTTACAGCTCGCACCCTACCGAGTACGGCAACCGCACCGGCCAGGGCGACAAGCGGCGCTTGCTGCATGCCGATTTTACGGCCACCTACCAGCCGCGCCTCAACCTGTTTCTGGACGCCTCTTTCATCTCGCGCAGCAACCGCACTACCTCGTTCACCAGCTCGGGCTACGTGGAAAGCTACGCCTCGCTGGCCGTGCGCTGGAACATCGCCCAGCGCCTGCACGAACTATAATCGCAGATTCAAACGGATTTTTAGGATTTAACGGATACGCCCGCTGCGCGGGCGGGCTATTTCCTATCTGTATTACATACTGCTTTGATAGCACTCCCAATTGATTAATTATTAAAGGAATAACGGTACTGAGTAGCCAGCCCGCGCAGCGGGCGTATCCGTTAAATCCTAAAAATCCGTTTGAATCTGCGATGAGAGTTTATATACGCCTGCTCCAGTTTGCCCGGCCCTACGGCGATTTTCTGCCGCTGTACCTGCTGTACATGGTGCTGGGCATTTTTTTCGGCATCGCCAACTTCACGCTGGTTATTCCCTTGCTCAACGTGCTTTTCGGCACCACCGATACGCACACGGCTACTGCACCGGCCACACTCCCGCATGTTGCCCTGAATATCGAGTATATCAAGGACGTTTTCAACTATTACTTCTCTCAGATACTAGCAGTTAAGGGCAAGCGCGGGGCACTGGCCTACGTGTGCGGCGTTATCATCGCGTCGGTATTTTTCAGCAACGTTTTCCGCTACCTCGGCGGCAAGCTGCTGACCAAAGTGCGCGCCCGCGTGGTGCAAAACCTGCGCGGCGCGCTCTATAACCGCATTCTCGACCTGGAGCTCGGCTACTTCTCCAACGAGCGCAAGGGCGACCTCATGTCGCGCCTCACCAACGACGTGCATGAGGTCGAAATATCGGTCGTGAACACGCTCACGGCCGTGTTTAAAGAGCCGCTGACCATCATCGGTTTTTTTGTGCTGCTGTTCAGCATGTCGGCCAAGCTCACCATTTTCACGCTGGTGCTACTACCTATTTCGGGGGGCATCATTGCCAGCGTAGCCAAGCGCCTGCGCCGGCAAGCTGCCCTCAGCCAGAGCACGCTGGGCTCGATGCTGTCGGTGATAGACGAAACGCTGGGCAGTATCCGGGTCATTAAAGGGTTCAATGCGCAGAAATACATTTTGGGTAAGTTCCGGATGCAGAATGACTTATACGCCCAGACTACGCAAAGCATCGATAATACCCGCGACCTGGCCTCGCCGTTTTCCGAGTTTGCGGGCGTGGCCGTGGTAGCGGGGCTGCTCTACTACGGCGGCTCGCTGGTGCTGAGCGGCGAGGCGGGTCTGTCGGCGTCGGCCTTTATTACTTATATCATTCTTTTCTCGCAGATTCTGACGCCCGCCAAGGCCTTGTCGGGCGCATTCAGCAACATCCAGCGCGGGCTAGTGTCGGGCGAGCGCGTGCTACGTGTCATTGACACCGAGCCCGCCATCCGTGACCGGCCCGATGCTACGGTGCTGCCCGACTTTGAGCGCCAGATTGAGCTGCGCGAGGTGAGCTTCAGCTACGGCGACAACGCCGTGCTCTACGACTTGAACCTAACCGTGAAGAAGGGACAGACGGTGGCGCTAGTAGGCCCCAGCGGCGGCGGCAAAAGCACACTGGCCGACCTGCTGCCGCGCTTCTACGACCCCAGCGCCGGGCGGGTGCTCATCGACGGGCACGACATCCGCGACTGCACCCTACACTCGGTGCGCGACCAAATGGGCATTGTGACTCAAGAGAGTATCCTGTTCAACGACACGATTTACAACAACATCAAATTCAACACCGAAGCCACCGAGGCTGAGGTAGTCGAGGCGGCCAAAACGGCTAACGCCCACGACTTCATCATGGCCAGCCCCGAGGGCTACCAGACGATAATAGGCGACCGCGGCGGGCGCCTGAGCGGCGGGCAGCGGCAGCGCCTCAGCATCGCGCGCGCCATCCTGCGCAATCCGCCCATTCTCATCCTCGATGAGGCTACCTCGGCCCTCGATACTGAGAGCGAGAAGCTGGTGCAGGAGGCCCTCACGCGGCTCATGGCCTCGCGTACGTCGCTGGTTATCGCGCACCGCCTCAGTACCGTGCGCCACGCCGACGAGATAATTGTGCTGCAACACGGCCGCATCGTGGAGCGCGGCACCCACGACGAGCTGCTGCGCCGCGCCGACGGCCTCTACCAGCGCCTCAGCCAGCTCCAAACCAACGCCGCGCTGGTGTAGCCCGGCCCAGCCGGAAACAGCTTACTTTCGCTCTACGTACTCCGCGCACATCGTTTCACTCGTCAAGCCTGCGCTCTATGTTCACTTTCAAACGCCTCGTCACCGTCGCCGCCCTGGTTTACCTTTTGCTGGCTTTGTTGTTTTTTCTATTTCCGGCAGTGCGCAGCAGCGTGGCCGGCCTCAACGGCAGCGGCTCGCTCGTGGACGATGAGCGCAGCTTTTTCTCCGTGCTGGCGGCCATCGGGGCGATGGTGCTGGCGCTGGTAGTTGTGGTCGAGAACCTCGATAGCAGCCTGCTGCGCCGCGAAGCTCTCAAGCAAGACAGCAAAATCAATGAGCTAAAGGCCAAGCTCTACGATGTACATCAGCCGGCCGCCGGCACGCACAGCCCGGCCGTGTCGTACCCCACCGCCGCCGCGGCAGCAGCGGCGGCCGAGCACGCGCCGCGGCCTACTACTCCCCCCACTACCCCGACTACTTACTAAGCTTACGCTGTGTCCGACTCCGTCGCCCCTACCTCTACCGCGCTGGCCGGCCTCGTGCAGGCCGAGCTGGCCGAAGCCCGCACCGTGCTCACCCAGTTTCTGGCCGATGAGCGCAACATCACATGCATTGCCGAAGCGGCCGAACTTATTGCCGCCAGCCTTAAGAACGGCGGCAAAGTGCTAACCTGCGGCAATGGCGGCAGCCTCTGCGACGCCCAGCACTTTGCCGAGGAGCTGAGTGGCCGCTACCGTCAAGACCGCCCCGCCCTGGCTGCCGTTGCCCTCACCGAAGCCTCGCACATGACTTGCGTAGCCAACGATTATGGCTTTGAATTTATATTCAGCCGTTTTGTGCAGGCCTTGGGTCGGCGCGGCGACGTGCTACTAGCCATCAGCACCAGCGGCAACTCGCCCAACATCCTAAACGCTGCCGAAGCCGCCCGCGCCGCCGGCCTGAAGGTGGTGAGCCTCACCGGCAAAAACGGCGGCAAGCTCGCCGACCTCAGCGACATTGAAATCCGGGTGCCACATTTTGGCTTCGCCGACCGCATCCAAGAGGTGCATATCAAAGCCATTCATATCATGATTATGCTGATTGAAAAACTGATGTTCTAACGCACCAGCATAGCCAACTAAAAAGGGCCACCCGTCGGGTGGCCCTTTTTAGTTGGGTTGAAAGCTGCTTACTCTATCACCACGCGGCGGCTGGCGTGCGCGCCGTTGGCGGCTTCGGCCTCGGCCAAGTACAGGCCGGTGGGTAGCGTCGGCAGCGGAGCGGGCTGGCCATTGGGCGTTTCCAGGCTAGCTACTACGCGGCCCAGCGCATCGCGCAGGCTGAGGCGCAGCGGCTGCGCTAGGGCCACGGTAGCCAGCTCGAAACGCAGTGCCTGGCCACGCGTGGCGGGGTTGGGCCAGGCTGTGAGGCCGCCCGTGGCTATCTCGCGGGCGGCCGTGGCATTCAGCGGAATGGTCGTTTCGGCCGAGTAAGCTATTGCGGTAGGCGCGGTATAGGCGCTAGTGGCAAAAGAGAAACCCAGCAGGTACTGCGCTGCATTCTGGCGGTAGAAGTAACGCCCGTAGGTGCGGGTGATACCGCCCTGGGTTTGGCCCAGACCCGCTAGCAGCAGGGCCGGCGCGGGCTGGCCGTTTAGGTAAAAGCTGTCCTGCTCAATCACGCGGCGCTGCACTAGCAGCGACTGTATGGGGGCCGAGCCCGCCGCACTACCCGCCACCGGAATCCGCACCGTGCCCCAGCCCGCCACCGAATCGACGGTAGTGAAGCGCTGCACATATTGAAACGATGCTTGGTTGATGAGGAATGCCTGAATCGTGAGCGTCGAATTGTTGACGATGCGGCTGGTGCGCTGCACCCGCGTGGTAGTCGTGAGCGGCAGCGGCACGCGCAACACGTTGGCATTCACGGTCTGGGCCGGAATGGACAGCACGTCATTTGGCCCGCTCGTTACCGTCGTGAGCGGGAAGGTTTGGGCCGGGATAGTAGACCCCAACTGGCTGAAACCCTGCGCGTCGAATCCTTCATAGGCCGTAGCGTTGACATTGAACGCCCCCAGCGGAATGGAGAACGTGTAGGAGCGCACGCTGTTGGCAAATGGCGGCGTGGTGCCCGCGCTGCTGTAGGTGGCATTGACGGGGCTGCTCCCCGACAATGGCGTCAGGCTGCGGTAGTCCCACGTTTGGTTGGCACCCGGCGTCGGCGCGGCCACGCCCGTTAGCGTGGCGGCCTGGTAGCGGTCGACGGAAGCGGCCGTGGCCGGAAACTGGGCTGCCGTAATGGTAATTTGGGCATGGGCGACGCTACCGGCCAGCAGGCAAGCGGCGGTAAAAAGATGCTTCATAGCGATAAATGAATGGGTGAATGACTCGGCCTCAAAAGTACGTACGCCGTCGTAGCTAATCATATTATTTTTATATAGCGCGGAGCCAACTACCTCATCACCGCGAAATTATCTCCTACAACTGGCAGTACTATCGGTAGTTCGGCACCTGCCAGCGGTGCCCTGGCAACCAACAGCGCGGGCGGGCTGCTACCTTCGCTGAACGTAGCGGTGCCGCGCGCCGCGCTTTATTTTCTGACATGCTTACTAAAGTTTTCGGCTCGGCGGTGCAGGGCGTCAACGCCTACACCATCACCATCGAAGTCGTGGTTTCGGCGGGCACCAATTTCTTCGTGGTGGGTTTGCCCGATAGCGCCATCAAGGAAAGCCAGCAGCGCATCGAGTCGGCGCTGAAGCTGCGCGGCTACCGCATGCCGCGCACCAAAGTGGTGGTGAATATGGCCCCGGCCGACATCCGCAAGGAGGGCGCGGCCTATGACTTACCCATCGCGCTGGGCATCTTGCACGCCTCGCAGCAGCTCAGCACCGATGAGCTAAGTAACTACGTGATAATGGGAGAGCTCTCGCTCGACGGCACGCTGCGGCCCATCAAAGGTGTGCTGCCCATCGCCATTCAGGCCCGCAAAGAAGGCTTTAGGGGTATTATTCTACCCCAGGAAAATGCGCAGGAAGCGGCCATCGTCAACAACCTCGACGTGATTCCGGTCGAGACCATGCAGCAGGCCATCGACTTCTTTGAAGGCCGCAAAACGATTGAGCCCGTGCGGGTTGACACCCGCGATATCTTCCAGCACACCGCCAACCAGTACGCCGCCGACTTTGCCGATGTGCAGGGCCAGGAAAACATCAAGCGCGCCCTCGAAATAGCTGCTGCCGGCGGCCACAACGTTATCATGATAGGTCCGCCCGGCGCGGGCAAGACCATGCTGGCCAAGCGGTTACCTACCATTCTGCCACCGCTCAACATGCAGGAGGCTCTTGAAACGACCAAGATTCACTCGGTGGCCGGCAAGCTGAGCACGGGCAAGGGCCTGCTGAATCAGCGTCCGTTCAGAGCGCCGCACCACACTATTTCGGACGTGGCGCTGGTGGGTGGGGGCGGCAATCCGCAGCCCGGCGAAATCTCGCTTTCGCACAACGGCGTGCTGTTCCTCGACGAGCTACCCGAGTTTAAGCGCACCGTGCTGGAGGTGATGCGCCAGCCGCTGGAGGAGCGCCGCGTGACCATTTCGCGGGCTAAGGTGAGCATCGACTTTCCGGCCAATTTTATGCTCAAGGATTGAATAGCAAATACTACTTATTAAAAATCAATACATTACGCTTGTTTGCCACAAATAAGGATAACAAAATTTTACACGTCCCCTAGGGCATTTTTAGGTACGATTCTTTAAAACGTACAAACGGCTTTTGGGGACTTTGCCATGTTAGCCCCTAGCAACGGCTGCTATAACACCGTAACCAAGTCCCAGCGTCCAAACTCTAATTGTTCTACCTAGTTAGTCTCTGTCCCTAGGATTGAATGTGTACTGACTATCAAATCATTATCTATCAAGCAACAAAATAGACAACATGTGCTTTTCCTTAAAAAATGCAGTATAATTCATAGCAACTAAGCAACATACAACCTAGCATAAAAAAATATGACATACATAGTCGCAGGGCAGATAGCTGACAGTAAGTTTCTAATGGCCGACTGTATCGCAACAAATCAAACCAATGGGGGTGAGGCCACACATTATTTTGCAGAAAAAGTGAAGAAGCTACTAAGCGACCCAAATATTTTCTTTACACTAGCTGGAAAAAGCTATGTAGCTCAGTTAATCGAAAATTACGATTACTGGTTATACTCTCAAGGTACACAACTTAACTTTTTAGAGGAATCTAATATAAAGTCATTAGTAAAATTTTTAGAATTTGCTAATGAAAGGAATCCAGAAGGAAAGCAAAAATTAGGTGATAATAGACTTTTTTTTCTATCGAAAGATGGTGTCTATCACTGCGAGCTTAATTATGGAAACGGCAATATACTTCACGATGAAGTGCGTGTGGTACAGGTCCCAAATATGCATTCGGTCGATTCCAGTCTGATTAATTTTGGTGTATGGAGCAACGCTAATCGTATCAGTCCAAATGACACACAAACCGACGAAGACAGTTTACGCAACTATTGCATTCAGCAACTTAATAAGTTAGCTTCTTTCGATAGCGATAGAGGAAGATTGTTTATTAAAGTAAATAGATTTCAATTCATTCTAATTAATAGCTCTGGCAATGCTATAATAAATCCAGCATTTAAACATGCGTCAGATATGGTCGCTGCTTTCTTCGCCTTACCGTACCGGCAGATAGACAATAAAGATTTTAGATTTGAGCTATAAAATCTATTTTACTCGTGAAGTGAACGTGCGATGAGATTCCATTTGTCCACGGCTAACGTCGAGTCTTTATTAGAAATTTCCCTCATCTCCTTGATGTAGGCAACTATATTATCTGCTTCCAGACCAACAGAATCCTTATAGCCGCTTAGATAGTCATAACCAAGGGTTTTAACCGATAGAGCTTCAGCCAGCTCAATAGATTGATTCACAATACTTTTTGAATCTAATACCAAATCTAATTCTATCTGTTCTAAGGCTTGCTTGCTATAGCCTATGATAACAAATACTATACATGTTACCCTAATAATAGGATGAGGATGGGTCGATTCCTTATAATAAATACCTCTTCTATTGGATGGAAAAGACATCAAATAGATTAAAATAGAAGCACATACAAGGACTAAAAGCTTTTCAAGCTTATCATTAGGCACTTCATCACCATAAATAGTTCTTGCGTACTGCAAAGTGTGCGAACCTACTGATAAGGCGCTATATTCATCAGCATCTAATTCAAGAATATGTCTCCTCGCCGAGAAATCATTTTGCATAGGCTGTTCATAAAGCCCTAATTCTAACAGCTCTGACTTCTGCACCAAATGGGCCATTTCATGATAAAATGTAAAATGAAGCGCATTTTGATACATCAAATTTGAAATAGAATTATCTAACTCTTTTTCAAACTCTATCCAATATTCTAATCCACTACCCTCTAACAAATCATCCTTTCTAAATGACGACAGCAAAAAAGCTATAGTACCCTTATTCATACTAATTATAAATGAATCTTTATATTTAGCAGCCATTGCATTAACTCTAAGGTCATTATTATAAAAAATGTAGTTAGGTACAATCCCATAATACTCATTTCTCTCCAAAGCTTCTTTGTAGAACAAAAATGCCGAATCAAATTCCTCTTTATTTATATCGTCTTCGTAATCATAGTAATCTCCCTTAGCTATAATAGGCTTGCTCAGCATTTCGGCAATCATTTTGTTGTACTCTTGCATCTTTCGTGTGTAAGTAATGGTTCTGTTTATCTGCTGGTGCACAAGTTACTCATGAGGCATCATAGTAAATCAGCATTGAAAGCTAAAAAAAGCATCTTACTTGCAGCTTGACCTAAAATGAGACCCGTTAGTCATTTTACAAACGTCCGTTCTTAAAATGACTAACGGCCCTTACCTTTGCCCCGACCCTAACCAAACAACAGTCGGGAGCCGTGAAGAAGTACGTTGCCTACTACCGTGTATCCACCGCTAAGCAGGGAGCTAGTGGGCTTGGCTTGGATGCACAGCAAACCGCTGTCGCCGCTTTTGTAAAGGACGCGCTCTTGCTGGCAGAGTTCGTAGAAGTGGAGAGCGGTAAAAAGAATTTCCGCCCGAAGCTCGTAGCAGCCATTGCGGCAGCTAAGGCAAATGGGGCCGTCTTGGTTATTGCAAAGTTGGACCGCTTGAGCCGCAACGCCGGGTTCATCTTTGCCCTTCGAGATAGTGGGGTGGATTTTGTAGCCGCCGACATGCCCGACGCAAATACGCTTACCGTAGGGATTTTTGCCGTTATCGCACAGCACGAGCGCGAAACCATTTCCAAACGGACCAAAGATGCCCTGCAAGCTAAGATTGCAAAAGGTGGGAAGCTTGGGACACCGGAGAACTTAACCGAATCAGTCCGACAGCAGGGATTACAGGCCCGCCAGCGCAATGCTAGAGAGCATTCGGGGAGTAAGCAGGCCACGGCGCTGATAGTGTCTCGAAAGGCCCAAAATGCGAGCTTCAACCAAATTGCGGCAGAACTCAACGGCCTTGGCTTTACTGCACGTCGGGGAGGCACTTTCAATCAGCGGCAAGTGCAACGGCTCTACGAGCGGGCTATACAGGAGGCCGGCAAAGTTTGAATTTAAATTATTTAACATTTTGCAGTGCCTTTTTCGGCTGCTAACGTGTGACCACAAGTATTGGCCCACGCAATACCTGGTCCTCGTCTTCAAGGTCGTAGTGGTGGCCAGAAATCATTTCTAAGGCAACCATAGCCGACTTGTTTACAGCACTTTCACAATCAAAAACCGAATAAGCTACATAGTCGGGGCCACAATCCAGCACGTCCACTAAACCTTTAACGCAACCTAAGTGATTGGCTACTTCTTCGGTCACCGTAGCTTGCCCCGTAGGCGACGGCAACACCAGCCCAACAGTAGCAACCTGATGCGCTGGCTGATTCGGATTATAAAGTACAGCTCTCATATTCAGATATATACCTGAACCACCTCACTAGAATAGAGTGAGCGGAGCAGGTGGTTTGGGGGGCGGCTTTGGTATTGAGGGAAGAGAGCCTGCTAAAATATGAGCAAACGTAGGAGATAAATCGGCCGGTCGCGAAGTTGAAAAAACCCCGTCAATAGCAGGCTTAGCTAATCCTGTTCCAGCTTGGACACTGCTAAAGTCAACGGACGTGAGCTTACCAGCATCAGCACCGTATCCACCCATAAAAATAGCATAGTAGCGAGAAGCCGGTATTCCAAAGCCAGCCCGCCAAACAAACTTCCAAGCGTTTGCCTCGAACAATAGTTGGTACATGCGGTCCGAACGAATGGAAGTCTTTAATCCAATGGCGGCTAAGATAGTATTGCCCCCTATATGCCCTTCTAGTATCTTCCTAGAAGACACAAGCTTTACTTGGTTATCAGGGTGTAAGTTGGTAATTGGTGTACTGAAATGAGCTTGTGTAGTTGGCGCTAAACTAGTAATGTCTATCACTACAAAGTCGGGAGTAGAATAGGCTAGTTGCGTATCGCTTACCGACAGCTGGCGTTGCAACGCATGAAGCTTGTCCCCATATTCCTTTGTGAGTAAAGTAGTTAAGTCATAGTTATCACCAAGCGTAAGAACTGCATACATTGGTTCACCAGCTAACCGAGCTTCATTGTGCTTGATACACGCATTCCAAAGGGATGCACCCACTAAAAGCTGAAAAACATCGCCCCGAACTTTACCTACCTGTTGCTCAGTCAGGAAAAATGGCTTACCGTCTACTGTTAGTAAACCCGCCTGTGTGCGTGTATTTCCAGCTTCCCGACCATTAATGAAAATTTGGTTTAGCAGGTCAGTCCAGTCCGTTAAAGAGCTTGCCGCGTGCTGGTCTGCTTCATCTACCCAACTGCCGGGAAGCCAGCGGTCAAAAACACACCAAGCTACTGTATTTTGTTTTAGACGGTATTTAGTGGCCCTGTCTTTAAATTTCTTGTCGCCAAGGTACTCAACACAAACCCCGTAAGGGCACTGTAAGCAAATAGTAGGCGGAATGAGCTTATATGGCACCGTCGCCCCCCTCCCCTTTAGAAAGTAACTCAGCTTGTTGTATGAGTGTGCTTAGGGGCACCCCTAATGCAAGGGCAAGCCGACCCGCACTTTGCAGAGTAGGGTTGCGAACTCCACGTTCTACCCCGCTTACGTATGTTCGGTCAAGGCCACAGCGAAAGGCCAATTCTTCTTGCGAATAGCCACACTTGACCCGCTGCTGACGTAGCGCCTGGCCGAACACAGCCGCTATCTTTTCTGCCTCAGCAAGTGCATGTTCTTCCATGACTACAAAGGGAGAACATTGTAGCCCATGTGTCTACGGACTATAAGTCTCATTTTTCTGGCATACCGCCAAGCAATTTGTTACCTTTGTATTGTTCAGAAAGCCAGACCGCACTAGCAACCGCGCATGATTTTACATAATTGGATAGAGGAATTACTAAGTACCGACACGACAAATGATTATTCGGCGCTGTCCTTATTTTCTGGCATTGGTGGATTGTGCCTAGGGGTTAAAAAAGCGGGTTTCAATGTATTAGGAGCCGTTGAACACGACAAGTACGCCGCTGTCAATTACCGGCTTAACTTTCCAGATATTCCGCTCTACGAAGGCGATGTGGCCAAGCTCATGCCTGCTGACGACGAAGCGCTGTTTGCTCAACACGTCGCTACCTATGCCAACGTCAAGCAGCTAGACTTGCTTTTCGGTGGGCCTCCTTGCCAAGGCTACAGCCAGATTGGCCCCCGCGATATTGCCGACCCTCGTAATGAAATGTATTTAGAGGTATGCCGCCTAGCAGGCCTATTGAACCCTAAATTCATTTTGATTGAGAATGTCCCTAACATGCTCTTAATGAAAAAAGGCATGTTCAAGGACCGTATTCTGTCCGCGCTGCGCAGTGTAGGATACAGTAACATTGGCCTAAAGGTCCTGAATGGCGTTGATTTTGGCGTGCCACAGGCACGCAAACGGGTTTTTATCTTGGCTACCAAACCAGAGACACTTGCTCACAGCTTACAGGATATTTTTGACGCCGTAGCACTTGCTCAAGTCCGGCCTATGATAAGCGTTGATGATGCCATTTCGGACCTGCCAGCAGGGGTATCTGATGAGCCTACCACTCCTTTACCTTATCCGACGTGTGCAACCCCAACTGCCTACCAGCGTGAAATGCGGCTTGATGCCAACGGGAGTGTATTTCCTCGCCAAGAAAAGCGCCGCACTTATGAAAAGGTAGCCCCAGTGAAGGAAATAGTACTTTTTAACCACCACACTAAGCAGATACAGGCAAAGCGCTTAGCCCTTATAAAGCTGTTGCAGCCAGGAAAAAAGGCGGATTCTTTGCCTAAGGAGGTATGGGACAATGCCCGACCGGAAAAGTGGCGGCGTTTCGACGGGACTAAGCCAGCTCACACTCTACTGGCACAAATGCATCGGGACTTGAGCGAATGGATTCACCCGCACCTAGACCGCTTCATCACTGTTCGGGAGGCAATGCGTTTGCAAAGCTTTCCAGACAGCTTCGTTCTCCAAAGCAGCGAGTGGCAGCAGTTGAAGCAGATAGGTAATGCAGTGCCACCAATGCTAGGCCGGGTCCCGGCAAACGCTATTCGCACAGCACTACAAATGGCTGCTTCCCCCGAGTTGACAGTTTACAAGAAGCAAATGAGCTTCCTTGATGCGCTGGTATAACTATTTTTCAATACTAGCAACAATAAGTCCACGCCTAACTTTAAGGTCGGCAGTACTCTTTTAAATTTTAAATAATTTAACGGCTTATACACTGCATGACTATTGCCGTCTTCAACGCCCTCCCCTATGACCGGCAGCTTGTGGCCGTATTTGACAGCGGCACATTTCTAGCCCGCCGTTATGAAGAGGAAGACGCCGTGAACTTGTACCACCTTTTCAATAGATTCTTTGTCGAACTCTACTACGACACTCAAGCTAACGAGCTGGTGCGGTTGCAAGCATTCACTAATATCGCCCAATTGGAAGACTATGCCATGTCTGTTCAGCTACCCAACTGGTTAAGCTGAGTCGGACATTTCTTGGTAGGCCATTAAATAATTTAAAAATTTAAGCGGGCGCTTGCAGGGCAACATAAGCCTAGTCTCAACGGACTAGGCTTTTTTGTGTTAATCTGCTGTGAATATTTGGTGAACAGTCACTTACTCAAATATTTCACCCCGACCTTCGTAGTCTGTGTGCCTTTCACTTGTTTAATTCATGGCTCGATTCATTACTCTTCGCCGCTGGCTTTGCAGTGGGCTGGCGCTTTTAGCTACCACTGTCCATGCACAGGCCCAATCCGCTCCCACCTTACTTGACGACTTTAACCGTACTGACAATCAAACTGTAGGCAACGGTTGGGCAGAAACGGAAACCACTGCTAGCACTGGTGCGGCCATTCTCAATAATCAGCTCAAGCTTAGTAGCGGCGTACAGGGGAAGGATTTTGTTAGCCGTGATATTTCTTCGCGGTATAGCCCCACCTTGCGCCAGAATGCCAACCAATTAACTTGGCTGTTCAACATGCAACAGAGCCGACCTAACCCTTCGGGCTTTGCCAGCAATAACTACGGGGTTGCCTTTATAGTGGCGGCCAGTGCAGCCGACTTCACAGCTACCTCAACAAATGGCTACGCGGTAGTATATGGCAACTCGGGTACGCCGGATTCGCTCAAGCTAGTGCGCTTCACTGGTGGGCTTAATGGCCCGGCCAACCTCAAAACCTTAGCTAGTGTAAGCCTACCTGTACCCTCAAGCGCTCCTGGGCCAGCTTCCACCGTTCGCGTACTCTACGCCCCCGATGAGGACAACTGGACATTGGAACTTGGCAACAATAATACGGTCCTTACCGACCCATTGCTTACTACTTACACCCGCATTGGTGTACGCAAAGATTCCGCATTCACTAAAACCGCCCTACCCTTTCTAGGCTGTTTTTGGAACCATGCTACGACTGCTAGCGAGTACGCTGTTTTTGATAATATCTATGTCACAGCTCCTTGTACACTAGGAGCTGAGCCAACCCAAGGTCCTGGTACTTCTGCTGCTACCAATTTGACCAGCACTAGCGCAACGCTTAACTGGACGGCAGGTAATGGAGTTGCAAGATTGGTAGTAGTGCGGCCTATAACAGCTACTGCCGCCTCTCCCACCGATGGACTTGTGTATAATGGGGCCGCCAGCTTCGGTAGTGGCACCTCGTTAGGGAGTGCGAATTACGTTGTCTACGTTGGCACTAACGCCACAGTAAACGTGACGAACTTACAGCCTAGCACAGCTTATGCCTATCAAGTATTTGAGCTATTAGGTACTGGCTGCGCTACTAACTACCTGCAAGCCACTCCTGCTTCCGGCACCTTCACGACGGCACCTTGCGTACTAGCGACCGCACCAACCGTAAACGCTTCGGCGGCAACGGCAACCGCTGCTGGTCGTACTAGCGCTACGTTTTCTTGGACAGCGGGTAATGCAGCTAACTACTTGGTAGTAGTCCGTCCATCTACGGCAGCGCTAACGGCTCCTGTCAACGCTACCGGCTACACGGCAAATGCCAGCTTTGGGGCGGGTCAGGCCCTAGGAGCCGGGTACGTAGTGTACACAGGTTCGGCTACCAGCGTTACCGTGGGCAACCTGTTAGCAGGCACCAGCTACACGGCTACGGTTTACCCGTACAATGGCACTGGTTGCTCGGCCGCTTATTTAACCTCCGCGCCTACCTCGGCAAGCTACACCGTACCCGTCCCGGCTGCGGGCACCCTGCTTCCTTGGCGCGGCAACCTGCACGCGCATTCGGCCTATTCCGATGGCAACCAAGATGCCGCCGCTACTCCCCTACAAGATTTCCAATTTGCGGCGGCCAGCCTACATAGTGATTTCTTAGGTATCAGCGACCATAACCACTCACAGGCTGGCATGAGCTTACCTAACTATGCCCTTGGTTTACAACAAGCTACCCAAGCCACTACTTCAACTTTTGTGGCGCTGTACGGCATGGAATGGGGGGTTATTTCGGGTGGCGGTCACGTAGTCGTCTACGGCGTTAACCAACTATTAGGCTGGGAGGCAGGCAACTATGATGTATTTGTAGCCAAAAACGACTATCAAAGCCTCTTTCGGGAAATTAACAGGCGGCCGGGGGCTTTTGGCACCCTAGCCCACCCCCAAAGCGGCGATTATGGCAACTTGGCTGGCTCCCTTCCCTTCTCGGCTCGGGCCGATTCTGCTATTGTCGGCACCGTACTGCGTAGCGGCCCCGCCACCTCGACCAATACGACTTATAGCAACCCCTCGACCGGCAGCTACGAAGCCACCTTTACAACGCTACTGGCAAAAGGCTACCACGTAGGTATCAGCCTCGACCACGACAACCACAACACTACATTTTTGCGGACAACCCAAGGTCGTTTAGTTGTTTTAGCGCCTGCTCTTACTGCCACCGACCTACTCGAAGCTATGCGCCAACGTCACTTTTATGCGTCGGATGACTGGAATGCAGAGGCTACGCTGACGCTCAACGGTCAACCAATGGGTACTATTTTCAGCGGCTCGACTTCGGCAACCGTGCAGGTCAATTATTCCGACGTTGACGCCGAAGGCTTGACCTCCCTTACGCTCATGCGTGGCACACCTGGAAGCGGAGTAGCCCCGGTCGCCGTAGCCACTGCTGCAACGGGGGCCACCGCGCTAAGCTATACCGACCCTCAAGCAGCCAGCACCACCGCCTACTACTATGCTGTACTGGTTCAGGCTGACGGGGACCGCATTGTAACCTCTCCTATCTGGTACACACGCTCAACTGTCACCGCTACGGCCACGGCTACGGACCCGCTAGCCTTGACTGTTTACCCCAACCCCACGACCAGCACCGCCACCATGTCCTACTACTTGCCCAACAGCGCCAATGTTAGTGCAGATGTATTTGACACGGTAGGCCGTCACACGGCGACTATCGCGGGCGGGGGACAACAGGTAGCAGGCCCTCACACGCTCACAATACCAGCGCTCAAAACGGGCCTTTACACCGTGCGTTTGCAGCACAATGGAATATCAGAGTACCGCAAGCTTGTAGTAGAATAACAGCCAACATAAGGATTAAGCATTCCAGCCCATTTTTAGCCTGCTGGTGCCACTTTCGACGCTACAGCTGACACAGATACCTAATAAAAAAAGGCGCTCTTGCAAGCGCCTTTTTTTATTATACCCTGACTAAGCCCCTAACCTGTACATTGTCACTTCGGCGGCCACCAGTTCTTCCCCCCGACTATTGGGAATGGGGTAAATGTCCAAGAACTTTACCCGGCCAGCCTCACCCCACACATACAAGACACGCAGTAGCACGAAGAATCCGGTCCCCAATCTTAAATAAAATAATTTAAGATTTACTACTTCGCTCAGCTTATCTAACTCGTCGTCGTCCATTGCCGCCACTACAGGGTCTTCTACGAACTCAATATTCAAGTCAACGGCAAAACGGGTGTACACCTTTAGCTTTTCGGCAAAGGTGAGGGCTTGAAACTGCTGAGGCGTCAGACTCTTTGAGTTCATATAGTTCGCTTTACTGTCAAAGCAAATTTTAAATTTAAAATTACGGAACGCGAGCAAACGTAATAGGCTGCTTATTAGTACCTACTACGCTATACCGAACCGTATTGCTGTCTAAAATCTCAAATTCAGGGGTTACTACTTCACCGAAGCCCAACATAAAAAGGTCGGCGGCGTCGCTGTGCAGATACACACGGCTGGCCTCCACCTTATAGTCGAACACCATACTTACGCGGGGGCTGGTGGTGAGGGTCACCTTGGACCCTGTGAAAACCGCTGTTTCACCACTTTTAGCCGCGTAGGAGCCGGTCAGGCGGTAGGCATTCCATTGGGTGCAGCCTCCAAGTGTCAGGGCCAGCAGCAGGGGTAGCAGTCGTTTCATAGCCGGGGAAGGATTGACAAGAGTTTTAAGCTCGTGTGTTAGGTGAAATATTATTGAATTTTCAGAGTGATAGGCAGCGTAAGGCTAACCCGAACTGCATACCCACTGCAATAGGCCGGAATGAACCTAGGCAGTGTACCAATAGCCCTAATAAGGTCTTCGTCAATACCGTAGCCAAGCCCATTAACAACCTTGAGGTTGGTAGGTCGGCCATTCTCGTCCACAATAATGCTGACGGTGGCTACCCCTTCTCTTTTTTTCTTTATTGCCAGCAAAGGGTAGCGAAAAGCTTTTTTTATGGCCTGTATAATAGCCTCTTGCCCTCCCCCACCCGGTAGCTGGGGCAGTTGGTCTACTGCGCCGGGTGTGTACACGGTTGAATCGGAGAAGGCATGTACTTCCACCCCTGCTTCTTCTTCTCGCATGACTTCTGCCATTCGTATGGAATCGGCCTTAAACACCTTATAATCAGCTTCCATTTCAGCGCGTTGCGAAGGGGTCCATTCATCTGGCCCCGTATCGGCTTGGGCATAGACTGGCAACTGGCCCAGCAGTAGCGCACATGAAAACAAACCAGCTCTAAAGAGTAGGGTCGAAGAATCCATACCAAGAGGAATTTGAGCGGCCTTCAAAAGAACCTTGCCGCCACAGCGCCGCAAAGCTAATGATTTTTTTCAAATTGGGGTCAATCTTGCCCCCAAAGCCCTTGTTACACCACCGGAGCTTCGGGGCGTGAAGAAAAACCCCGAAGCACTCAGCGCTTTTGGCCTGAACCTGCGGCGTATTCGTGAAAGTCGGGAATGGTCGCAACAGGAGCTTGCCGACCGTGCTTCTATACCGAAGAAAACATTACAACGGGTAGAGCTTGCCAAACACGCCGTAGGTTTGGACATGCTTTTTTCCCTGGCGCGGGCCTTGGAAATACCGTCAAAGGACCTGCTCGACATACCCGGCCTTGAGCTAAGGGATAAGGACTAGCTTCACGTCGGAGGTATTGCTAGGCTATGCAGGTATGTAGCCCCGCTGCATAAACCATTTCACCCGCTTTTTAGACAGCTGGTGCCACTCAAAAGGCTTGACCTAGGCAATCACCTTATCAACGTAGTAAGTGGGCTGAAACGGGTTTACTTTGTAAAAAGCTAATCCCCGTATTTTATTAAATAATTTAATGAAGTCGGTTTTTCTCACAGCTCATTTACGCTGGCCAGAATGCGTTACCCAAAGTCAGTTTCTAATTCGGAGTGCATGGATAGCCACAATCTTAAATTTAAAAAATCGCTGACAAAGGGCTTTTTCACCAAGTACCTGCATTTGGCTGCTACTGACACTGAGCGGCTGGCTGTGTACTACCTGAACGACTTGACCGAGTACTTTGACGAAGACAATCTGGCGCACCTTTGCTTCGAGCACTTAACGCCAAAGGAAGTAGTCAGCCACAAGGCCAATAACCTGCCCTACTTCCTCAAAACCTACGCCCCCGACATAGCACCGGGGGAGTTGATAGCCGGGGTAACCAAGTGGGCAGGGGCCTACTGGTTGGAGACAGGGGGCATCCAATTCCCCGACTACGGCAACCACAAGCCTAGCCCCATGAACAGTGTAAATTTTAAATTATTTAATTCTTAACTGGTCTTGGCTATCGGAGTGCAAGGGCTGTTACATCGGCTACTTGCTAGGCCCGCACGACGGCGGCAATAGCGGGGTATATAGACCCGCAGCAGGTTGACTTATCTTTGCCCTGATGCGTGCGCTGGCATTTTTCTTTGCTTGCTATTTCGCCCTGTTGGGGGGCTGGTTCTGTCAGGAGGTGGAGCCTGATGCAGCAGCTACGTCCGTAACCGTGATAAAAGCCGCCCCTAGTGGTGGCCGCACTTCTCACGGTGAAGCCGACTGGTGTTCTCCCTTGTGCCAGTGCCATTGCTCAGCAGGCTTTGCCCTGCCTACGGCCCTGCTCGTAGCCTTTACAAGTAAAACCACCCCCACCTTCCCAGCTTCACGCTTCACCTCCCTAGGGGCTTCTACGCTGCTAAATCGGGAGGGGGAAAACCCTTGGCAACCGCCCCGCGCTTAGGCGCACCTGCGTTTCCAATCCTGACAAGTGGCCCTACTGCGCTAACGGTGGGCAGCCTTGCGGGCCTTTCCCTCACTTCCGGTTTTCCTCCATGAAATCATCCCTTATCGGGCTGGCGCTGCTGTTGTGCGCCGGTTCTGTCGCGGCCCAGCACCCCTTGCGGGTCCTGGTGCGCGACGAGCAAACCCATACCCCACTCCCCGGCGTGACTGTCGCCGTGCCAGCCTTGAAAGTGGGCGCTACCACGGACGCAACGGGCCTGGCTACCGTACCTGGTCTGCCGGCAGGGGTACAGTCGGTGCAGTTTTCCAGTTTAGGCTATGCTTCGCGCATCGTCTCCTTTACCCTGCCTCAGCCGTCCGACCAACCAGCTACGGTAGAGCTTAACCCTAGCAGTGAAGAACTTGAGGGCGTGATAGTTGAAGCTACGCGCACTAATTCACGTATTGAAGACATCCCGGTACGCCTAGAAGTATTGGGGTCGGAAGAGCTAGACGAAAAAATCAGTATGCGCCCCGCCAACGTGGCTATGCTGCTCACCGAAGCTTCCGGCATCCAACCTCAATTCACGTCGGCCAATTCGGGAAGTGTTGCCTTTCGCATTCAGGGCTTGGACGGCCGCTACACCCAAATTTTAAAAGACGGTTTTCCACTATTCGGGGGCTTTTCACAGAGCTTGAGCTTGGTGCAAATTCCTCCCTTGGACTTGCGGCAAGTAGAGATTATAAAAGGCGCTTCCTCAGCCCTTTACGGCGGGGACGCCATTGCAGGTTTGGTGAACCTGGTAAGCAAAACACCTACAAAAACACCGGCCCTTAACCTGGTACTCAATCAAACTTTCAAAGGTGGGCGTGACCTGGACGCCTTTTACAGTGGGCGGTCGGGTAAATTAGGGCTTACACTGCTGGCTACGCAGAACACCCAGCAGGCCCGCGACGTGGACGGCGACGGGTTTACGGACTTGCCACAGGTGCAGCTTACCAACGTCAATCCTAGGCTTTACTACTACCTGTCAGATTCAACCACTTGGTATGCAGGTGTCAACGCTACCGTAGAAACCCGCAACGGGGGCTACTTGGCAGCCCTCGACAACCCAGCCACAGCGGGCTACACCGAGCGCAACCGTTCCGAACGTTACAGTACCCAATTACGGGTAGATTCCCACGTCGGGCGGGGTTGGTTGCTGACGGGGAAAAACAGCGTTAGCTCGTTTCAGCGTAACCTAGTGGCAGGCAACGTGATGTTTGCAGGGCGGCAGCTCTCAACCTACTCCGAAGCTTCCCTGCTGCTACCCCTTGGCGCGCACCGGGCAGTTGTCGGGGTTAACTTTTCGACGGACAACTTTAGGGAACATAATGCAGCCGTTGGGGCCGCCCGCGACTATGACTACCGCACTTATGGGGCGTTTATGCAGGACGATTGGCACCTACTCGACCAGCTCACCCTGCAAGCTGGCTTACGCACCGACTACCAGCGGCCTTACGGCTGGTTCGTACTACCCCGCTTTTCTGCCCTCTACAAGCCCACCGACTTTTTAAGCCTGCGAGCTGGTGGCGGCTTCGGGTATAAGGCCCCCACCATTTTCAGCAGCACCACCGAGCAGCAAGCTTACGTGGGAGTACTGCCCCTGAACCCGGCTCAGTTGCAGGCCGAAACCTCAAAGGGCCTTAACGCGGACGTGACGCTGCGTAGTCGGGGGGAGGTTGTGACTATCACGCTCAATCAGGCCGTTTTTTATACCCGCCTCACTCATAGCCTATTATCAGACCCAACCCAACTGGCAACTGGTATAACTGACCTACGTAACGCTTCAACACCTATCACATCGCGGGGCTTGGAAACCAACCTGCGCGTGGCCCTCGACCATTTGCAAATGCTAGCGGCTTATACCCTCACCGACACCCACCAGGACTACGACCTTAGCCAGCCCACCCAGCTACCCTTCGTTTCCCGGCACCGCGTAGTGCTTACGGCCACCTACGAGCAGGAAAAGCAATTTCGGATGGGCTTGGAAGGCACCTACAACGGCGCGCAATATTTGGGAGAAGGCAACCGGCAGGGACGCGGCTTCTGGCTGGTGGGAGCCTTGGTTGAGAAAATCTTCGCCCCCCATTTTTCAGTGGTCCTTAATGTCGAAAATGCCCTCGACGTGCGCCAAACCCGGTTTGAATCGGTAGTTACTGGCTCTACTGTCAGCCCCGTTTTTCAACCGCTGTACGCCCCCTTAGACGGCATAGTGGGCAATGTGGCTGTAAAAATTTCCCTTTAGAACGACTTGCGCCTACCAGTACACCCCTGATATTTTTAAATTAAAAATGTCAGGGGCTTTTTGGCCTGCATATTTAGCCTCTAGCCCTTGAAAACAGCCTTTTGTCCCTAGATATGTGCCGAAAAATGGCTTTTTACATATCTTGGGTCCTAGCTTAGTGTAAGGACGTCATGTGCTATGCGCATATATGGGGTCGCCTTACGCCCATGTTACCCTGACGTGCCCTAGCAAGTGGGCTTCGCTCCGCTGCGCCCGCGCTTCGCGCATTCGTAAATTTTAAAAGCTGAATAACGATTGGTTCGGCTACCGCCTCACCTGCGCTTCGCGCAACGTGTAGAATTTTTTAAATCATTTTATTGATAACAAGGATTTTATTCATTGACTAAGGAAGTTGTCTTTGTCTTTTTTTCAGACATTTTCCCAACATAGGTAATAGGGGAAACTTCGGTGGGCCTGCCAGCCTTCACGGCAGCTTGTAGGGCCTCCTGGAACCGGCGAAGCTCTTTGTCGCTGGACGGGCAAAGCTGGTCGCGTAACGGGGTAAACTCTGCTTTCAGTTTGTAGTAGTGGTCCTTTCTTGTGGTCTTCAAGCGTTGGCGAAAGCTGCGCGATTCGGCAAAGGATAAGAGTTCCAATAATTTGGCCTCCCTCTTTTTGCTGCTTTTCTCATTCGCAAGAAGGTCGGATAGTAAAATAGCGTCGTAGTCGATAGAGGCCATTGCGTCTTCTTTAAGGGTAATTTGGTTGGGAATGTCCGCGAGTAAGTCACAGAGAATATGCTGTACTTCCGGCTTCATTAGGTCGCTCAATGCCACGCCGCCCGTTAATGGGCTATCGGAAGGGATACCAGCCCGCTTGAGCTTATCACGTAGGAAACGCGGCTTGTCAATGCAAAATTCGACCTGTTGGAGTTGGGGTAGCTTCCGGCCGTAGCGAATCTGCTGCTCGTCGTTCTTCCGATATATTTTGATGCTGACGTAGGGGTGGGGGCTTGTTGCCATTACTCCGTAGCTTTTGCCTCCGAAGCCACTTTTCTTCTTGGGCACCAGTTTGGGCATAAAAGCCCATTTACCGTAACCGCTCACTAGGTTTTCAATGGGTGCAGTAGCGACGGGTGCGCTCACTTCCAACGAGGTTACGCTGAGTTGCGTCGGGGCTAGGCCCACAAGTGCAGCAAGTTCTTGGAGAGCGTCGGTAGTTTGGGCGAAATCCATGAAGGAATAATTTTCGCCATTCTTAAAATCCTTAACGGAACCCTTAATATTCAATACCCACCCTTGCTTTTTGGAATAGGCTAGGTGCAAGTACATAGTCCGCACAGTCATATCGTGGTAGGTTTCAGCTCCGAGGCTGTTGAATCTGCCACCAGCTTCATTTTTAAAGGCTTCGGCGTAGTCGTCAGGTAGGTTAGTAGCAGTTAGGGTAATATAGTCAATCATGCGTTGGGATACTGGTTAGATATGGCTACCCCAACTTTGCTTTATTCAATTCCTGTTCCGAATAGGGAAAAAATTCTACGTTCTCAGCCAGTACTCATTGGCACTCAGTTATAAATTTTTACAATGCTAATTAACAACACATTATTCATAAAATCTCAGCTTATTTAACTTGTCTTAAGCAAGGTCAATTTTGCCATTCTGTTAAATAACTTAACAGATTCAGGCAGGCCAACTAGTATTTTTATCATATTTTTAAATTGAAGCTTAATCAAAGAGTATTATGCTTTAGTGTCTTGGTCCTGTGGCGCTCTACTCCAAAGCCAAAGCCCATCTTTCCTACTTTGGGCACACGGCTTAGGCTAGTGCCTCATATAAAAGCAAAAAGGCGTCCCGACTAGGACGCCTTGCTATTTTAAATCATTTAAAAAATTTGAGCTGCTGATAAGAGGTGCCGGTTAGTCACCCTTCGACGGCCTGCCCTTCGTCCTTTTAGCATTCCTCTTTTTCGGTGGAGTAGCCTTAAGTCTACCTACCACGTTGAAGGCACCAAACGGGTTCTTACCCTGATTCTGGTTTGGGGACCTTCTCTTACTCCTCCCCTCATCCGAGTTACCAGCATCCAACGCCTTTGCTCTTCTCTCCTGCTCTATATCTTGGTATAGCTTCCCAGCTTTGAAGGCTAACGCCTCATCCAGCCAGAAATAAATCATGCCATCAGGCAGTCGTTGAATCGGCCGGGGAAAGGTGTCGTACTTTTTCACTAGGTCGTCAATGTACCGTTCGGAGCAGGTGAGCATTTGTGCCATTTCCCCTTTCGTTACCTGCGGGCGGTCAAAATAAATAGCCTGACTGGCTGGGGCAGAAATTTCGTCTGCACCTACAATGCTACGTGCTTGGCTTACCAGGTCGTCGCCCTGCTTACCAAAGTCAGGGCTATCATAGTAGTCCTGCATTTCCGAGTAAGCTGCGGGCAAGTGATTTTCCAGATACTTTTCCACGTACCCTGTCGCCTTAATCATAGCTTGGTCGGCTTGGGCGCGGTCCCCTTCTCTGAAAGCTTCTTCGTAACGGTCTTCGTGAGCTTGCTCGAAGACTTTAGTGTAACGGCCTTTGATATACTCCATCCACCGAACTTGCGTTGGCAGGCCCTTAGATTCAAGAACCTTCTCCAAATTCCAAAAAGGATTGTCTTCCGGTTCGGGATATAGGTCGGCAAATGCCAGCGCCCTAAGCATAGTTTGCACTTCGTCAAAGAACTTCGTCTGCATAGTCAGGAAATTTTAAATTTAAAATTCAGTTTCAGGCAGCTCAAAGTTCTCTATGTCAATAGAATCCATCGCATTATCCAACTCTTCCGATTCCAGTTTAGTATAGAGAAGCGTTGTCTCTATTCGAGTATGACCGAGTGCTTTTTGCACAAGGACAACGTTCTTTGTTTTACGCAGCAACATTGTAGCGCATGAGTGACGCCCTGAATGCCATGTTATACGCCCCCTCCGAATACCATTACCTAAAATCCATAGGTTAAGCTTGTCATTTAAGGCAGAGCTGTATTTAACAGGAAAGATAACCTGACTGTCGTCCTGTCTCTCTCCTGCTAATGCCAGAGCCGCCGAATTAAGCTTGATTCGCAGCTCTTTCCCTTCAGTTTTGCTTGGTTTGAAAATGAGCTTTCCATCTTGGACGTGGCCCCAAGTTATTGTTGCAAGGTCCCCGAACCGAAGACTAACCATACAGCAAAATAAGAAGGCTCTTTTAAATAAGGTATCGGTGGGATTATTGCGCAAGTCGCCTAACAGGATAGCTATATGCTCCTCCTTTAAATATTTACGCGTAAATTCCTCCATTTTAATGGCAGGAACTGAGTTTGCGGCTTTGGCATTCAGCAGCCCCTGTTTATAGGCTAATAACGCCACGGTTTTCAGCTTTTTTAGATAAGCCGCTGCTGTATTCTTGCAAAACTTGGTATTGCTATCGCGTACTTCGGCAAGTAGGTAGTTTTTGAATTGCTCAAGGAGCTTTGAGTTAAAATCTTGGTAGTGCAGGTCAGTCTTGCCCTTGATGCTTAAAAAGGCTTTGAACCGCTGCAAGCAATAATAAACGTCGTCATGGGCCTTCTTATGCACCTGACGACCTTGCTGCGCTTTGTAAGCCTGCGTTTCGGCAAGGGCTGCGCTCCTACGGGCGGCTTCGCCTTCAAATAGACTAAGGAAGGTCGGGTAGTTGTCAACACTTATACTACCTATTTCCAACAAGGCAGCAGGCTTGGGTTTGCGGAATGAATACTCTTTTTTGACCACTACCAGCTTAAGTTCTAACGCAGTGACTGACGCCCTTTCCCGCTTGGCCGCCTTCACCTTTGCCGAATCAGTGGGCAGTATGTAAAGAGTGGGCTCGTCAGTTCGTAACTCGCGCTGTCCCTCACTGTAAATGTCGTAGCACACGCGGATTCTTCCATCCGGTAGTTTGCGCTCTCTTACCGTAACCGATGCTTTGGCTGCCATAGCTTTTCCCGATTTGTTACTTTTGTGACGTTAAGGGCCGATTTTGTGACCTTTGTTACCGCCAAAAGTAGAGTTACAGAAAACGCCACAAAAGCATTTTGACAAGAGTGCAAAACAGTTCCGAAGAGTTCTTTACAAAACATCCTAAACAACTGTTTTCCCGAACGTTAAATGCCTCACTACTACGCACAGACACCACTAGGAAGGGCATCTAACTTTATGCTCATCGCCAGTATGAACCCCTGTCCGTGTGGCTATTACAACCATCCCGAGAAGGAGTGCGTGTGCGGTCCCGGCGTGGTGCAAAAGTACCTCAACAAAGTAAGCGGCCCACTACTCGACCGCATCGACCTGCACGTAGAGGTAACGCCCGTGACCTTCGACCAGATGACCGAAACGCGCAAGGCCGAAACCAGTGCTGACATTCAGCGGCGTGTAGAGAAGGCTCGCGCGGTGCAAAGCCAGCGCTTTGCCGACTTTCCTGACATCCACTCCAACGCCATGATGCCTTCGCAGATGGTGAAGGACATTTGCCAGATAAGCCCCGCCGGCCGCGACCTGCTCAAAACCGCCATGGAGCGCCTCGGCCTCAGCGCCCGCGCCTACGACCGCATCCTGAAAGTAGCCCGCACCATCGCCGACCTCACAGGCACCGAAGCCATTGAAATTCAGCACCTGGCAGAGGCCATTCAGTACCGCAGCCTCGACCGCGAGGGATGGGCGGGGTAGTGTATTTCTAAATCTACCCACTATTTTTAGACTGTTGTAGTGCTCCCAAAACATGGAAAAGCCCCTGCCTCTGGAATATATCCGGCAAGTTATAACCGCTTATTTTGCTGATAAGCCCGTGCGGCGGGTCGAGGTATTCGGCTCGTATGCGCGGGGCGAGGCTACGGCCGAGTCAGATTTGGATTTGCTGCTGAGCCGTAGGCTGGATGGCTCGCTATCGCTATTCGATTTAGTTGACTATCAAGAGGATTTGCAAGACAAGCTAGGCATTCGGGTTGATATTGGCACTGCCTTATCTCCCTACGCCCGCCCGCACATTGAGCCCGACTTAACAACTATTTATGAGCAAGCGGCTTGACTCAACCATTCTTCAGGAGCTGGAATACGCTACCAATCGCATTTTATCTCGAACGCAGCGAAGCACGCTGCCCGATTTTTTACGCGACGAGGATTTACAGGATACTGTCTTGCGACAGCTTCTTGTGATTGGCGAAGCTGCCGCGCGGGTTTCTGACAGAACCAAGCAACGCTTGCCGCGAGTTGATTGGCGACGCATGACTGGAATGCGCAATTTTATAGCGCACGAATATTTTCGGCTAGACTTTACCTCTATACTGGGAGGTAATTGAAAATCACCTTCCTACCCTAGCGCTGGAGTTGCCTGCTATCCTGGCCTTGGTTTCAGCCAACGAATCTCAACAAAATCCCCGTGTATAAATCCGTCGCCAAACCCCTGCTTTTCAAGCTCGATGCCGAGCGTGCCCACCATTTCACGTTTGATAATCTGAAGTGGGCGGCGGGCCTGCCGGGCGCCAAAAGCGTGCTGCGCGGCCTCTACGACTACCAGCACCCGAGCTTGGCGCGCGAGGTGTTCGGCCTGAAATTCCCGAACCCCGTGGGCCTGGCCGCCGGCCTCGACAAAAACGCCGTGCTCACCGACGAGCTGGCTACGATGGGCTTCGGCTTTGTAGAAATCGGGACCGTGACGCCCCGGCCGCAGCCCGGCAACCCGCAGCCGCGCCTGTTTCGGCTGCCCCAGGATGAGGCGCTGATTAACCGCATGGGCTTCAACAACGACGGGGCCACGGTGGTAGCCGCGCGCCTGCGCCAGCGGCGTAACCGGCAGCTCATCATCGGCGGCAACATCGGCAAGAACAAGGATACGCCCAACGAGCAGGCCGCCCAGGACTATGTGGCCGCCTACGAGGCGCTGGCCGAGGAGGTCGATTATTTTGTGGTCAACGTGAGCTCGCCCAACACGCCGGGCCTGCGCGAGTTACAAGATAAGGAGCCGCTTATCAGCCTTTTGCAGGCCGTGCAGGAGCGTAACCAGGCACGCGCCACCCCGCGCCCGCTGCTGCTCAAAATCGCCCCCGACCTCACCGACGCGCAGCTCGACGATATCCTGGAAATCGCCCGCGAAACCAAGCTCAGCGGCCTCGTGGCCACCAATACTACCATTGCCCGGCCTGAGAGCCTGCGCACGCCGGCCGCCACCGTGGCCGCCCACGGCGCGGGCGGCCTCAGCGGGCGTCCCCTGCGCGAGCGGGCTACCGAGGTGGTGCGCTACCTGCACCAGCACAGCCAGGGTGGACTGCCCATCATCGGGGCGGGCGGCATTCACTCGGCGCAGGATGCGCTGGATAAACTAGCGGCGGGCGCGAGCTTAGTGCAGCTTTACACCGGCTTCATTTACGAAGGGCCGGGGCTGGTGAGCCAGATAAACCGGGCGCTGGCGCGGCCATAGCCACCCGCTGCTGCCGCACCCGCCGGTGCCACCACGCTACTATGGGCATACCGATGGCAGTGGGCCACAGAAAGTTAATCGGAAACGGAATGAAGTGCAGGCTGGTAACAGAGAAGGCCGATACCGCCGCGATGTACGAGGCCATAAAACCAGCAATATGGTTGAGTAGCCACTGGTTTTTGCTCCAGCGGCCGGCGCGGGCGTAGCCGCGCAGCTGCCGCCCGGCCGTCATCGCCCCGATACCGCCGAACACCGTCACGGGCACGTTGCCCACGGCCAGGCCGTAGCCCACGGTGCCTAGGAACACGGCCAGCCCCGCGCCGGCCAGCGCCCAGTCGGCGGGGGCTACGCGAGCATCCCAGGCCAGGTGCTTAAGGAAAACCGAGCGGTAGCCGAAGGCCGCCATGTAGAGGCTGAACACCGCCGTAAGCAGCAAAAACAGGCTGTGAATGTGCTGCGCGCCCGCCAGCGCCGTGGTGCCCGCCACCACCATCGCGAAGAAGAAGACCTTGCCCCAGCGCCGGTGCGCCGGCCCGCCCTTGCGCACGGCCAGCGCCACCGGCGCCACGAAAAAACCAACGAAACCGGCCGTGATGTGCAGCCAGCGATTGAGCAAAAAGAAGGTTTCCATAACGAGCGCCGGGGCGGCTTTTGGTTGACAGCCGAAAGATGATGCCCTACCCGAAACCTGTCAAATCATAACATCCCGAAGTGGCGCCAACCGTGCCCGAAGTGTAGTGCGAGCACGCCGAAGCGCCACGCACTACCTTACGTTTTTTGTCATTGCGAGCATGCTGCATCTCAAACAATGACAGGCGTATGACTTACCGCTTGGCCAGCTTAGCGCCCACTTTAAACTCAATCACATCGGCCGCGCCGCGGTGGATTTTCAGGTCTATCGCCCCGAATACTACGTCGGTAAGCTGGTAGCGCAGGCCCAGCCGCTCGTAGTAGAAAGCGTTGGATTTGTAGGGGTTATAGAAGTACGCGCCCAGGTGCGACACGAAGGCTAACCGCCCAAACAACAGCTCGTGCCCTACGAAGACGCCAGCCTTCTTAACATCTACCAGCTTGCCGCCGCTGCGAGTAGTATCCTTCTGCGCCGCCAGCAGCGAGCGGTCGTAAAAGCCTTCGAGGCCGACCAGCAAATTGCTCTTGCGGTTCACGCGGCGGCCGGCGGCCACGGTTACGGAGTTGACGAAATATTTCTTATCGTCGCTCAGGCCAAACTGCTTGTAGCCCAGGCTCGTGCTGGCCAGCAAAAAATTATGACCCACGTCGGCGGGGTCGGGGGCCAGGTAGGTTACCGTGGGCGCGGGGCGCTGCTGGTGGTAGTTTAGGCCCAGCACCAGCGAGGGCAGGTTGACCCCGAAGTTGGGCTTGGTTGTGGCCCCGTTGGAGTAGTGGTTGAGGGCCACGCCCACCAGTAGCCCGAGGTGCTCGCTCAGGGCGTAGTCGTACTCCACGCGCAGCTGCAGAGTAGCATTCAACGGCGAGCTGACGATGGTATTCTTGCGATTGGTTTGCAGGTCGAAGGGATTGGTGAACCACGCCAGCCCCGCGCCCAGCCGAAAGCTCAAATCCTGCCGCCGCGTGCGCAAAAACGGCTTGCTGATGTAGGCCGTGGCCGCGTAGCTACGGTCCAGAACGGGGTTGTGGTAGTCGTAGTACACCAGCGCCAGGCCCACTTTGGGGTACTTGTACCAGCCGTGCCAGGCGGCGCGGCCTGTCGTTTGGCGTTGCGCGTTCAGCTCGAAGCCCGTGGGGTGCGAGGCCACCAGGTGGCTGATAGCACCCGTGTGGTTGAGAATAATACTACCCTGGGCGTAGGCCCCCAGCACCAGCGGCGGCCGGGCCGCCTGCGCGGCTACCGAGTCGTAAGCGGCCAGCGTGGGCGCTACCTGCTGGGCCCGGGCCTGCCCCGCCGCGCAGCCCGCAGCCAGTAAAATGGTGCGGACACTCGTTTTTTTCCTTGTCAATATCCTACTAATCCAGGGAAAGGGCATAAAGCTGGCAGCAAACCAGTTCCAAAAATACGCGCCCAATTGCGCCGGAAACTGCTGCTGCGAATAAAAGTAATTTTTTCTCAAACTGTAACCCTGCCCCAACGGCGCTTGTATAAGGCGCATTTCCGGTCTACTGCATTTCGCTAATTAACCTTATCGGCCGGTTTTATCCACACCTTTTTTTCAGCCATGAAAAAATTCATTCTATCACTCGCCGTTCTCGCCAGCGCTGCCGGCGTTGCCAATGCTCAGACTGGTATCAAAGTAGGCGTAAAGGGCGGCTTCAATGGCGCAACCTTCGCAGGCGCTGACTCAAAAGGCTCGGAGTACAAGGCTGGCTTCGCTGCTGGTGCCTTCGTAAACTTCGGTGTTTCGGACAACTTCTCGATTCAGCCTGAGTTCCTGTATTCGCAAAAAGGTGCCTCGGTTGACAACTACCAAGGCACGAACAACCTGACGCTGAAAAGCACGCTGGGCTACCTTGATGTACCCATTATGTTCCGCTACAACATCGGCGAAGATGGCAAAGGCCTTTTCGTAGAGCTCGGCCCGCAGGGTAGCTTTGTCCTGCACAACCGCGACTTCTTCCAGACTGGCGGCAACAACACGCAGCAGACAGAAAACACCAGCACCAACGACCTGAATAAAGTAGTGATAGGCTACGCGGGTGGTATTGGCTACCAGCTCACGAGCGGCCTGAGCCTCGGCCTGCGTTACACCGGCGACTTCTCGAAAGTATACAAAGACGGCCAGTCTACTACTCTTAAAGCTGCTAACCCCAATGCCTTCGTGAAGAACCCCGTAGTTCAGAACTCGGTATTCCAATTCCAAGTTGGCTACGCTTTCGGCGGCAAATAAGCTAAGCAGCAGCCTTAACCTGAGACATAAAAAAGCCGACCACCTTACAGTGGTCGGCTTTTTTATGTCTCAGGTTAAGGCTGCTGCCGTACGCAACATTTATAGGCACTACTCATCGCCTGGCTTCTAATGCCACACAACATACTAATAACAAGTTTATTACCAACATACTCTACACCAAATACAGCTTTTTGGCGGTAGCTAGCTTTATTCTTACCTGTAGCTTTGCTTTGTTTAGCTATCTTTCCAATTTCCTTCCTTATGAAGAAAAATATGATAATGCTACTGGCCTTGAGCCTGAGCGTCAGCGCGGCCGCACAGGCGCAGAAGCGGGGCCACAGCGGCGGTGGCAGCCCCAGCGTATCGCTGGGCCTGAAGGCGGGCGCTTCGCTCACCAGCTTCGCGGGGGCCGATGCCAAGGTGTATGATAATCGCTTCGGGTTCCACGCGGGCGTGTTTGCCAATATTGGGCTTACTAAACTCTTCGCCTTCCAGCCCGAGCTGCTGTACTCACAGAAGGGAGCCAACTACAACAACGTAACCGATGTATCGCAACGCCTGCATTACATCGATGTGCCGCTCGCGTTTCACGTCAATTCGGGCGGGCTCTTTTTTGAAGCTGGTCCGCAGGTAGGCTTCCTGGTAGGTGCCAAGTACCAAAGTGGCAGCGCCTCTACCGATATCAAAAGCACGCTCAACAGTGTCGATTTTGGCTACCTGTTCGGGCTGGGCTACCAGCTCAAACATGGCCTCGGCGTAGGCTTGCGCTACAACGGCGGCTTCACCAACGTGGACCAGGCCGCGACTTTTGGCAACCTGACTGTGCAGCGCCGCGCCCGCAACAGCGCGTTTCAGCTCTACCTCACGTATTCGGTGAGCGGCCGGTAGACCACACCGGCCACCATGAAAAAGCCCGGTTTCTGCGCAGGAACCGGGCTTTTACATTAAGAATCAACTACTCCCCTACTCGCCGGCCGCGTACTCGCGGTAGAACTCGGGGATGGTTTCGATGCCTTTCAGGAAGTTGAAAACGCCGAAATGCTCGTTGGGCGAGTGGATGGCGTCGGAGTCGAGGCCGAAGCCGAGCAGCACCGAGTCGAGGCCCAACTCGGTTTTGAACATGGCCACGATGGGGATGGAGCCGCCGCCGCGCGTGGGCACCGGCTTTTTGCCGAAGGTGGTGGTCATGGCGCGGGCGGCGGCGCGGTAGGCGGCCGAGTCGGTGGGCGTAACGACGGGCTCGCCGCCGTGGTGGGGCGTCACCTTCACCGTAACGCCGGCTGGCGCGATGCTTTCGAAGTGCTTCTGAAACAGCGCCGTAATCTCGTCGCTGGTTTGGTTCGGCACCAGGCGCATCGAGATTTTGGCGTAGGCCTTGCTGGCAATCACCGTCTTGGCGCCCTCGCCGGTGTAGCCGCCCCAGATGCCGTTGACATCGAGCGTAGGCCGGATGCTGGTGCGCTCGGGGGTAGTGAAGCCGGCCTCGCCGGCGGCGGCGGGCAGCCCGATGCTGGCATCAAACTCCGCTTGCGAAAACGGAGCCTGGGCCAACTCGGCGCGCTCGGCGGCGCTGAGCTCGGCCACGTTGTCGTAGAAGCCGGGGATGGTGATGTGGCGGTTTTCGTCGTGCAGGCTGCTTATCATGTCGCAGAGCGCGTTGATGGGGTTCATCACCGCGCCGCCGTAGAGGCCGGAGTGCAGGTCGCGGTTAGGGCCGGTCACTTCTACCTCGTGGTAGCTGAGGCCGCGCAACCCCACCTCGATGCTGGGCACGTCGTTGGCCAAGATGCCGGTATCGGAAATGAGAATGACATCGGCGGCCAGCTTCGCCTTGTTTTCGCGCACGAAGATGGCGAGGTTATTCGAGCCCACTTCTTCCTCGCCTTCAATCATGAATTTGAGGTTGCAGGGCACGCCCGCGCCGCCGTCGCGCAGCATCATTTCGAGCGCCTTCACGTGCATGTACACCTGGCCTTTATCGTCGCAGGCCCCGCGGGCGTAAATTTTCTCGTTTTTAATCACCGGCTCGAAGGGCGGCGAGCTCCACAGCTCGTAGGGGTCGGCGGGCTGCACGTCATAGTGACCATACACGAGCACGGTGGGCCGGCCGGGGCCAACCGTGTACTCGCCATACACGATGGGGTTGCCAGCCGTGGGGCACAGCTCGACGTAGGTAGCGCCGGCTTCGCGCAGGCGCTCGGCCAGGTAGTCGGCCGCGCGCAGCACATCGCCGTGAAACTTGGGGTCGGCCGAAACGGACGGGATGCGCAGCCAGTCAATCAGCTCTTCGAGAAAGCGGTTTTGATGCTGGGTGAGGTAGGCGGGAGTTGGCATACAGGCAGGAAATATATCGTGCAAAAGTAATGGTTTGTTCACATGCGCTTTGCTCGGCAAGCGGCGCTAAGCTCTGCTAAATGCAAGTTACCCTTCGAATCAAGCAAAATGCTCGCCCAACACCACTCAATCAGGCATCAGCTATTTAAGCCGCACCACCACGCGTGGACTTTGCACGCCGGGCATATTCCTGGCTGGTGAGGCGGTATTGCCACAGGTCGTGGTAGCGCCCGTCGCGCTTGGTGTGTTGCACCAGCTCGCCTTCTTTTAGCATCCCATTCTTTCGCATCACGCTGCCCGATGCCGGGTTTTCGACGTGGTGCGTGGCGTGTATCTTATTCAACTTCAGCTCCTCAAACCCAAAGCGCAACAGCACCGCCAGCGCCTCGGTAGCCAGCCCCCGCCCCCAGTAGGGCTGCCCCAGCCAGTAGCCCGCCTCGGCTCGATTACAGCGCGGCTCCATGGTCAGGCCGATGCCGCCGACAAATTCGCTGGTAGCCCGCAGTTCCAGCGCAAAGGCGTAGGCGCGCTGCTGCTCGAAGCCCTGGCGCGTGAGGTGCAGCCAGTGCCGGGCGTCGGCCTCGGTGTAGGGGTGCGGGATGTTGAGCGTGTTTCTGGCTACTTCGTAGTTGCCGGCTAGGGCGATGAGGCCGGGAATATCAGCCTCGGCGAAAGCACGCAGCAGCAGGCGCGGGGTAGTGAGGCGAGGGAAGTCGGCGGGCATGAGGGTAATGAAGAATAACCCTTTAAAAGGACGATAAGTAGCCGCGAAGCGGCGGCATGTTGGTAGTCGACGAGACAACCTACCAGCAAGAGCCGCGAAGCGGCGGCACCCAACGCAAGCACGAATTAGTCAGCTTCATCCAGTAAATATCGCGGGTCGTATTGCACCCCAAAAGCAGTAAGCAGCGCCTCGTATTCCTCCCGAAACGACCGGGTAGTATGGTGCGCTTGCTGCGCATGTATATAATGCACCACCCGGTCAAGGTGCGAAGCAGAGTAAGAAAACGCGCCATAACCCCGCTGCCAGGCAAATTTGCCCATTACCCAACCCTGCTCCGAAATAAAGCGTGACGAGTTGGCCTTAATGTCGCGTACTAAGTCGGCAAGCGCCATATCTGGGCGCAGTCCGATTAGAATATGCAAGTGGTCGGGCATCCCATTTACCGCCAGCACTTTTTGCCCTTTGTTTGTAATAATGCCAGCGATGTATTTATTCAGCGTTTCCTGATGCTGGGCTGGGATGAGCTTGGTGCGGCCAGCCACGGCAAATACAAGCTGAATGTGTAATTGAAAATAGGTGCCAGCCATGCGCAATGAAATAAAAGAGTCACTAAGCAATGGTAGCTGACAGTTGGTGCCGCCGCTTTGCGGCTTTGTTTACTTTACTCAATTACAACTACCAACATACCGCCGCTTTGCGGCTATTCTCGCCCCCCTTCTTAGCGCATTTAATAATCACATTCACACTACTTCCTCGTAATCCGTATATCCTTCATCTTGGCCAGCACTATCTACATTATTTTGTGTAGTAGCTGGCTTTTGACTAGTAGATGGCTTGCCCCACAGCGGCACGCGGCTCTCGGTGCCCGCCCGCAGCCGGCCGATGTTGGCGCGGTGCGTATAGATAAGCATGGCCGCCAGCACGAAGCCAAACCAGATTTGCAGCGAGTTTACCGGCTGGAAGGCGGGCAGTAGCTGCAAAAACGCGAAGGCCACGCCGGCCGTCATACTGCTCAAGGACACGTAGCGCGTGGTGCCCAGCACCGCCAGAAACACCAGCAACGCCACGCCCACCGTGGCCGGCGCGATGGCCAGCATCATGCCCAGGATAGTGGCTACCCCCTTGCCTCCCCGAAACTGCGCCAGCACGGGGTAAATATGCCCCACCACCGCCAGCACCCCGCAGGCCAGGCGGAAATAAAACAGATTCTCGGGCGCGATAACCTGCTGGCCCAGCAGCCAGTTGGGCAGAAAATAGGCCGCCGCAAAGCCCTTAAACGCATCGAACAAAAGCACGAACGTGCCCGCCTTCTTGCCCAGCACCCGGAAGGTGTTGGTGGCCCCGGCATTGCCCGAGCCGTGCTCGCGGATGTCGGCCAGCTGAAAAAACCACCGCCCCACCCACAGAGCCGTCGGGATGGAACCAAGCAGGTAGGCGGCCAGCAGCGCGAGTACAATGTAGAGCATAGATAGGATGGGTTGAAAACAAAAGTACCCCGAAGCGCGGCTTCGGGGTACTCTGCTTACTTAATCGCCGAAGGGGTCTTCCTCGCCCTTCTTCTTTTTCTTCGACTTCTTACCGGGGTCGGTAGTCGGCTCGGCCGAGGGGTCGGCGGCGGGGTCCGGGGCGGCTTCGGTTTCCTTCTTTTTCTCCTTTTTCGACTTCTTGCCCGAGTCTTCGGCCGGAGCGGCGATGGGGTCGGCGGCCGGGGCTACTTCCTTCACCTTCTCCTTCTCTTTGGCGGGCTCGGCGGCGGGGGCCGGGGCAGTTTCGCCATCGGCAAAGGGGTCGTTGTCCTTCTTCTTTTTCTCTTTCTTCGACTTCTTGCCCGCGTCGGCATCCACGGTGGGGTCAGCGCTCGGCGGGGGCGTTATCTCGCCGTCGCCGAAGGGGTCGTCCGACTTCTTCTTTTTCTTGGATTTCTTATCGGTGTCCACGCCGGGCGCGGGCTCGGGGGCGGCGGGGCGGGCGGCGAGCTTGCCCGACCTGCCGAGGTACTCACGCTCGAAGTGCGAGCGGAAGCCATCGACATCCGAGTAATCGCCCAGGAACACGCCAAACTCGGTGGCCGTGTTGGGGTCGCCTTTGGCCTTGCCACCCACGAGGCCATTATAGGTTTCACTCGACGACATCGTGACCACGATGTTGTTGGCGTAGCGGATGTAGTACCACGTTTGCGGGTCGGCTTCGAGGTACACCTCCACTTGGTCGGTCGAGTTCTCGCGCTTGATTTCGAGGTAGCCGTCCACCAGCGCGTTCAGGCCGCGCTTGCCGATGCCCGCCAGCCCAATCTTACCTACCGAGTGCCAAGCTTTGCGCTTGGCATCCCAGCGCAGGTTGGCGCGGCTCAAGGTCAGCGAGTGAATGAGCTTGGGCGATACCGTGGGCAGCAGCGGCGGGGCCGTGTTGGGGCTGCGGCTGGCGTAGGCCTCGGTGGCTTTGTTGCCGGCCAGCTGGCCCAGCTTATACAGCTCGGTAGTGGAGCCATCGAGGGCCATCTGGCCGCTTTTGGTTACCTGGCCCAGGTTGGCGGCCATCACGTCGAGGGCCTTGCTGGTCATGTTGATGTCGAAGCCCAGCAGCGCATCTACTTGGTAACGGGCGCTGTCGGGGTTGGCCGTGCCCACGCCGGCCGCCGCGAGGGCGTAGTTTTTATTGCTGACGATGAAGTTCATCGGCCCCCGGAAATTCACGCGGCCGTTGGTTTCGTTGTAGGTCAGCACCGCGCCCTCATACTGCTTGGGGTCAGCGGCGTCGATTTTTGAGATGGTGTACTCGCCGGCTTTGGCGTCGTAGCGCACTTTGCCCTCCAGGGGCAGCACGGGCAGGTCGGCGTCGGTGGCCTTGGCCGCCGCGTAGCGTGGGTACAGCTTATTATCAGCATCGGAGAGGAAAATGCCCGTTACCAGTTCCGTGCCATCTTCCGATTTAGGCTTGGCCAGCGTCAGCACCACGTTTTTGGGGTCGATGCTGTCTTGCACCGCAAACCACTCCGAGGCCCCTTTCAGCTTGCTGAATTGCAGCTGCACCTGCCCATCGAAGATGAGGCCGCGCTTCTGCGAGTTCAGGCTGATACCGCCGCGGTAGCCGATGTTGGGCGCGAGCTGAAATTTCTGGTTGTTATCCACGCTGGCCGTGGCGGTAGTGGCCACGCTGGGCGGCGTAGCGCTGGCCGCCGACGAGCGGCGCAGCAGCCGGAAGCGCTTCTTGCTGGCCTGGCTCACCAGGGCCGACGAGTCCGATTTGAAGTTGGTAAACTTCATGGCTACCGAGTCGCCGGTGGCCGTGCGCGTGATGTACTTGGCATCGCCGCTAAAGGCATCGCGCGAGGTCACGGTGATGTTGCCGCCCGTCAGCTTGTGGAATTTTTCCAGCGAGTCGAGCAGCACCGTGGCTCGGCGCAGGGTCTGAATTTTGCCACCACCGGCCACCGTCACGCGGCCCGAGTCGGGCACTAGCCAGGCGTCGGCCGCCGCGATGTAGGGCACGCCCTTGGTAGCGAGTAGCGATTTGGTAATGTCGTAAGAAGCCGAGGTAGCCTTGAATTTCAGGCCCTTCTGCTCGGGCCGGGTCGAGGCCACGTAGGCGGCGGTGGTCGCGTCGGTCGTTTTCAGCGTCACGCGCTTCTTTTTGAAGTCCCAGCGCCCCTCGCTCAGCCCGGTGCGGAAGCCCGCGTAGGGCAAATCGAGGCTGGCCGTGCTGCCCTCGTCGCGCTTAAACTCGGCCACGCCGTTCTTGAGGTCGTAGCTGAAATTGGTATCGTTGGCCGTGAGGGCGGGCTTGCCGGCCTGCGCCGATTTCACGCTCAGCACGGCTTTTTTGCCTGAGTAGGAGTCATTCTTAAACGTCAGCGACTCCGAGCGCGCGTAGCTCTGCGGGCCGTCGAGGCGGCCGTCGCCGCCCAGGCCCTTGGGCGTCAGCAGCATACTACCCTTAAAGGTGTGGTCGGCGTACATCTTCACCGGGGCGGTTTTCTCGGTCGTCATCAGGTGCAGCGAGTCCGATTTGGCGTTCCAGTTGATGAGGTAGCCGGGCGGCATCACCACCTTCGGGAAGTTGGCCCCGGCCGCGATGGCCCCCGCCTTGCCCTCGCCGGTCAGCGAGTCGCCGTACATCACGAAGCGGTCGCTCTGCATGGTCGCGCCGAGGTAGGTCACGGTGCCGTCCGACTGCAAGCCCTGCGAGTTGAGGCGCACCTTGGCCCCGCCCGAGAGCTTGCCCTTGCCGCCGTACAGGGCGTAGCCCGTGGCCGGCACCGTGTGCACGAAGCCCAACGAGCCATCCTCCTGCGTCGTCATGGTCGTCTTTATCGGCGGCAGCGCCCGGCTATGGAAGGTACCCACCACGTTGGCCCGCGACTTGCCCGTGCCCATCGAGTCGAACTTGAAGGGCGGCACGTCGAAGTAGGTAGTCGAGTCGTAAGCGCCGCCCAACACGTCGGGCTTATTAAAGAACACCGTCGCCCCCGAAGTCGAGTTAAACGCCGGGTACTTGCCCAGCTTCTTGCGCCCCGAACGGTTCTTGGGGTCGTTCAAAAACAGCCGCCCGCTCTGCGTGTTGCCCTTATTAGTAAGCGTAAAATCGGTGGGCCGGGTCGCGTTTTTGCCCGCCGCTTTCTTGGGCGTTTTACTACGGATAGTCAGCGAGTCAATGTGCGGCATATCAATGTAATAGCCGTCGTAATCAAACTGAAAGTCCTTGCCCTTAAATCGGTACGCCGACGCGATAACCCGCCCGCTGAAGTGCAGGTTGCGGTTGCGCTCGATGCGGACCACGCCGCTATCGGGGCGCACTATCACGGCCGCCGAGTCGTCGGAGAAGCTGAATTGCTCTACCCCGCGCACCAGCATCTGGTCGGTGTTGAGGTTGAGCGTGGCCGAGCGCCCCGAGCCAGTGAGCGACTTGATGGCGATGTGGTCAAAGTCCTTTTTCTCGCGGGCCGCGCCCACGTAGTGCGTGCCCTTGGGCAGCAGCGTTACCTGGCCGGTTTGGGGCTGCACCTCCACGTAGCCGTCGCGGGCCAGACTCACCACGGCCGAGCGCAGGTTGGCTTCGGGTAGCTGCACGGCCTCGGCCACGTCGCGCACCGACATGGTTTGCACCTTGCCGTGCTCCTGGCTGTAGCCCAGCAGCATCTGCAAGGGGTGCAGGTGGTTGATGCTCTTAAGCTGCTGGTAGCGCACGTTGGAGAAGAAATTCTTGCTCTCAAAATCGGCCGATACCTGGTTGGGCGAGGTGTAGATGCTGAAGTTAATCTTGGGCTCGCGCAGGTTCCAGGTCACCATTTCGGCCCGCACATCTACCTGGTGGTACGAGTCGGAGTAGGGCGTTTTGCGGAACGTACCGTCCTCCTGCAACAGCTTGAGGCTCTGCTTATTTTTCAGATACTTCAGCTCCACGCCGGGGTGCGTGATGGAGTCGTGCGCGGCCTCGTACAAGGCCACCGCCGCCCGCGTGGTCGAGATTACCGAATCGCCGAGCACGTAGTTGCGCGAGGTAGCCCGGAAGCGCCGCTTGCCCTCCTGCTGCACCGTAATGGTCGCCAGCGAGCCATCGAGCGCCGCCGACAGCAGCCGCTCGCCGGCCATCGACAAGCCGCCCTGGTACGTGATGCCCTCGCCCATGTTCTTGAGCCGCACGTCATTGGTAAGTGAAATAAAGCGCGGGTAGCCCGTGTCGCCGCCCGCCGGCTTGCGGCGCACGGCCTTATAGCTCAGCGCGCCCTTCACCGAGTTTTCAAACAGGTAGGGGAACGTGAGCGTCACCGGCTGGGCCGTGAACTCGGGCTTACTCAGGTCGAAATCAAACGGCCCCAGCTCGGCCGACACGGGGTTGCTCTTGACGGTCCAGTCCATCTTGCCGCCTGTAGCCAGGAAGCGGTTGCTCAGCACGGCCGTGGTGCCGCTCACCTTGTGCAGCACCATCGAGTCGCCGGCCGTGCCCATTACGATGTCCGCATCCTTAATATCAATCACCGGCCCGCTCACCGCCGGCGGGTAGTAGGCCGCCAAGGCAGCCGCCACCGAGGGCGCAAATGGTACGTCGGGTTGGTCGAAGCTGTCGTTGGCGGGCGCGGCGGCGGTAGTAGCGGGCTTGACAACCGGGGCTTTGGCCGGAGCCTTCGCCACGGTTTTAGCCGGCGCTTTCTTTTTGGGCGCGGGCGTACCCCAGCCATCATTGGCGGCGGGGGTACCCCACCCGTCGTTGGCGGCGGCTTTCTTTTTGGGCGGGGGCGAACCCCAGCCGTCATCGCCCCAGCCGTCGTTTTTCTTTTTGGTCGGGGTGGTCGACCATAGGTCGCCGGTGTCCCAGCCGTCGCTGGCGCGTTTTTTCACCACCGGCTTGGGTTTGGGCTTAGCCTTCGCTACCGGCTTGGCGGCGGTAGCGGCAGGCTTGGCGGCGGGCTCGGTGGGCTTATCGTTGTCGAAGCTGAGGCCGGGAGTAGGCTCGGTGGCCTGGCCCTTATGCGCAAACGAAAACTGCCCGCCCGCCACGCGCAGCGAGTTGAAGCCTGAGTGGTACAAGTACCCGCCATTCAGCACCCGCGAAGTAGTGAGCAGAAATTTCTCGGTGTCGCCCGTCGGGTCGCGCTCCAGCGACTGCCCCAGCACCTCCAGCAGCTGGTCGAGCTGCGCGTCGCTCAGCTTTGCCTGGTTTTTGCCGCCCACGATGGCCGCGTAGAACGCCGCCAGGTGCGGCTGCGGCCGAAATTTCTTGTCGAGTAGCTTCTGCGATAGCTCCGCGATGCGCAGCTGCTGGCTGCTGGTGAGCGTGTTGCTACCCCACAGCTGGCGCAGCTTGTCGCCGGTCAGCTTGGCCGCGTTGTTGTTGGTAGCCAGCATCATCGTCCCCACGTCGAGGATGAACTGCGCCGGGTCGGCCGAGAGGTGGCCGGTGTAGCGTTGGCTCACCGCTACCTGGCCGGGGCGGGTTTGGCCGGGCGTGCGGCCATCGGTGGTAGTGGCCGGGGGCTTGGCTGCGGGCGCGGTGCCCGGCTTTCCAGGCTGCGCCTGGGCCGGCAACAAGTGGAGAAGACTAGTAAAAAACGCGGCGGCGAAAAGTCGCTTCATAAGGTCGGGCAAAGGCTCGGGCGGCAATGTAGCGCGCCCGGCCTATATCCCGAGCGACCTACAATTTTGTAAAAATAGCAGAAATCCAATTACGCAGCTCGCGGTGGCGCTCGTAGCGCAGCCCCTGCCGGGTAGCCTCAGCCGTTATTTTGGCCAGGTCTTCCTCATAAAACCCGCTGAATAAAATTGGTTTCCCGGCGGGCAGCAGCGCCGCGTAGGCGTGCATGTCTTCGAGCAAAACGTTGCGGTTGATGTTGGCCAGAATGATGTCAAACGGCGCTTCGCCTTCCAGCACCTCCACGCCGCCCAGGCGGCATTCGATGGTGCGGCAGTGGTTTTCGGCGGCGTTGTCGCGGGCGTTTTCTACCGTCCAGGGTTCCACGTCTACGGCCAGCACCTGGCGCGCGCCCAGCATCTCAGCCATGATGGCCAGGATGCCCGTGCCGCAGCCCATATCCAGCACGCGCTTGCCGTGGTGGTCAATATCCAGCTGATTTTCAATCATCAGCGCCGTCGTCTCGTGGTGGCCGGTGCCGAATGACATGCGCGGCATTATCTCCATATCATACTCCACGCCCTCGGGCTTGGGGTGAAACGGGGCGCGCACCGACACCCGCTCGGCAATGATGAGCGGCTGAAAATTCTTTTCCCACTCGCTGTTCCAGTTCTGCCGCGTGATGACGCGGTCGGAGTAGCTCAGCTCGCCGATGCCCTCGTAGCGGCTCATGATTTCGGCCACCGCGTCGGGGTTGTAGTCGCCCTCGCCGATGTAGGCGCAGAAGCCTTCGTCGTTGTCCTCGAAGGTGTCAAAGCCTACTTCGCCCAGCTCGGCCACCAGCATGTCAGCCAGTTCGCGGGGTGCCTGCACCCGCAGTTCAGTATAGTCCATTCTAAGTTAATTTAAAGAAAATGTCCAAAAAGGATAACGTGAAAAAATGTGCGGGATGTGAAAAATGTGCTAATGTGGAAAAACCCAAACCGCTTAGCGCGCAGTCTGAATATTTCCACTTCCCACATTTTTCACATCCCGCACATTCTCCTAATTCGTCTTGCAGCCCGCAAACGAGCGCACCTTGGTGTAGTGAATAGAGAATTCGGCCAGGTTGCGGTCGGGGGTGACGAACAAAGTGTAATCGGCAAACGCCCGGTTATCGGCCGGGTACCAGAGGCCGGCTTTATCGGCAAACAGCTTGTTGTTCTCGTTGTAAACCAGCACGTCGGCAAACGTTTCTTCGGGTTCGATATATACCGTAGCGAAGCAGTTGCTGCGCAGGCGCGGGTCGGTTTCGAGGTAAATGGAGCCGTAGATTCTGCACGGCTCAACGCCGGCCGGGGCCGCTTTAGCGGGAGATAGGGCGAGGAGCGCCGGGAGGATAAACGAGAAGAACATGCGCGATAAAGTGGGTTCAGGCCAGATAAACCGCTGCCGGGCAAAATGCGTGCTACGTAGCGCGAGGCTCCGCTTCGCGAACCGTTGAAAGAACGGCCCGCACGGTCGCGAAGCGGAGCTTCGCGCTACTACCTAAAACGACGTTACAATCGTCACGAAATCACGCGATTTCAGCGACGCGCCGCCGATGAGGCCGCCGTCTACGTCGGGCTGGCTGAACAGCTCACGGGCATTCTGGGCATTGCACGAGCCGCCGTAGAGGATGGCGGTGTTATTGGCCGCCTCGGCGTCGTAGGCGCTGGCGATTTGCTCGCGGATGAAGGCGTGCACATCCTGCGCCTGCGCGGTAGTAGCCGTTTTGCCGGTGCCGATGGCCCAGATGGGCTCGTAGGCGATTACTACCTTGTCAAACTCCTCATTGCTGAGGTGAAACAGACCGTCTTTCAATTGCTTGGCGATGAAGTCGAAGGTCTCGTCGGCTTCGCGGGTTTCGAGGCTTTCGCCCACGCAGAAGATGGGGCGCAGGCCGGCGGCCAGGGCGGCTTTCAGCTTCTGGCTCAGCAGCGTATCGTCTTCGTGGAAGTACTGGCGGCGCTCGGAGTGGCCCAGGATAACATACTCACAGCCTACCGATTGCAGCAGCTTGGCCGACACCTCGCCGGTGTAGGCACCGCTTTCTTTCTGGTGGCAGTTTTGGGCGCCCAGCGCTACGCGGCTGCCATCGAGCAGGCGGCCCACGGCGGGCAGCAGCGGGAAGGATGGGCAGATAACTACCTGCGCCGCGTTGGGACCGTGCTGCTCGTCGTGCAGCATCTGCACGATTTCCGAGGTCAGGGCCTGCGCTTCGGGCAGGGTGAGGTTCATTTTCCAATTGCCGGCAACAAATTTCTGGCGCATTGCAAAGAGCAGTTTAATGTAGAGTGGATGCGGGCAAAAGTACGCCGGGCCAGCGCCCGGCTCCTCCCCTACCCCACGGCCAGGGTTGGCCGCCGCTTGCGGAAGATATTCAGCACCGCCCCCACGGCCAGTACCGCCGCCGCGCCCAGCGCCACCAGCGCCAGCGCCGGGTGCGCCTCGCGCTGCGCCACGTAGGTGCCCGCCAGCCCCCACGCGAGGGGTAGCGGCAGCAAGGCATCGTGTGCGCGCTGCCCCAGTGCCGTGCCCAGCACGGCGGCCACGGCTACCAAGCCGTAGTTACCCGCCAGGCTGGCCGGGGCCGACCATTCCCAGCCCAGCACGTCGCGCAGGCCAAAAACCACATTCAGCACCGAAGCCAGCATTATCCAGCCCAGAAATAAGCTCAAAAACCACGCGGGCCAGGCCGGGGCGTCGCCGCGCAGCACCACCGGCCGGGCGCGGGCGTAGGCCATGGCCAGCAGCCCTAGTATCGCCAGCATTACAAGCAGGCTAAGCCCGATGTGTTCGTAGCTGAATACCAGTGTCCAGCAGGTAGTGGCGAGCACGGCCAGCGTGAGCACCGGCGTGAGGCGGCCAGGCAGCGGCGTGCGCCAGGCAGCGGGCCGCAATTGCCAGATGGTGTAAGCCACCAGCCCGCTGAAAATGACGCCCCAGATGCTGAACGCATAGCCGGCCGGCGTGATGAGCGTAGGATGCCGGGCCGACATTTCGCCGTTGCTGAGCGCGCCCTCGGGCGGGTTGGCGTTGTAGATGTAGTTGACGTAGAGGCAGGCGGCGACGGCCACCGGCAATACGAAGCGCCAGATGCGGCTGGATGAAGCTGAAGTTTCCATGCCCGCGCATACGCAAAAAAGCGCAGGGCGTGGCCGGAAATATGTACCGTGGCCCCTGCGGGTCCGCGCGTGGGTAGTTGCGCTCAGCACGCCAGTCCACGCGCGGACCCGCAGGGTCCACGGTACAAGGCTATACAAATAGCCCCTCGACCGACAAATACCGCTCGCCGGTATCGTAGCAGAACGTAAGCACTTTGCCTCCCTGCGGCACTTCGCTCAGCTTCTTAGCCACCGCCGCCAGCGACGCGCCCGATGAGATACCGCACAAAATGCCTTCCTCGGTAGCGGCGCGGCGGGCCATCTCAACCGCCTCGTCGCGGCTCACCTGAATGGTACCGTCCAGAATATTCGTATGCAGGTTCTCCGGAATGAAGCCCGCGCCGATACCCTGAATGGGGTGCGGCCCCGGCGCGCCTCCGCTAATAACGGGCGACAGCTCGGGCTCGACGGCGTAAGTCTTCATCTTGGGGAATTTAGGTTTGAGCACCTCCGTCACGCCCGTAATGTGGCCGCCGGTGCCCACGCCGGTTATGTGCAGGTCAAAGCCGCCTTCGGGCGCGTCGGCCAGTATTTCCTGGGCCGTGGTTTCGATATGCACCTGAATGTTGGCCAGGTTGGAAAATTGCATAGGCATCCAGGCGCCGGGCTCGCGGTCCACTAGCTCCTGGGCTTTGGCAATGGCGGCTTTCATACCGCCTTCGCGGGGCGTCAGCTCCAGGTTGGCGCCGTAGGCCGACATCAGGCGGCGGCGCTCGATGCTCATGCTCTCGGGCATCACCAGCGTGAGCTTGTAGCCTTTCACGGCTGCTACCAGCGCCAGGCCCACGCCAGTGTTGCCCGAAGTGGGCTCGATAATGTGGCTGTCCTTGGTGAGAATGCCGTCCTTCTCGGCCTGCTCTATCATGCTCAGGGCGATGCGGTCTTTGATGGAGCCGCCGGGGTTCTGGCGCTCCAGCTTTACCCACACTTCCACGTCGGGCCGCTCGGCGGCGAAAAGCTTGTTGAGTTTGACCAGCGGCGTGCGGCCGATAACGTCGAGAATGGAATTGGCTTTCATGTTTTTAAAGCGTGAATGGGTAGATAAGTTAAACAACTGTCCTTGCGAGTGCAGCGAAGCAATCGCACCAGAACGGAATCCGGCGAGCGCACTGAACAGGTGCGATTGCTTCGCTGCGCTCGCAAGGACAAGCTTGTCAAATAACAAACATCACTTCGCCAGCTGGGTCGTCTTGCCGGGCCATATGCAACTGGGCGCGGTGGTACACCCGCGAGTGCGAGGGCACGCTTTCGGTCAGCCACACGTTGCCGCCGATGATGCTGCGCGTGCCGATAACCGTGCTACCGCCCAGGATGGTAGCGTTGGCATAGATTACCACGTGGTCTTCGATGGTAGGGTGACGCTTCAGGCCCTGCTGGCTTTTGGCCACGCTCAGCGCGCCGAGCGTAACGCCTTGGTACACTTGCACGTGATTACCAATGTGCGCCGTTTCACCGATGACGATGCCCGTGCCGTGGTCGATGCAGAAGGCCCGCCCGATGCGCGCGCCGGGGTGAATGTCGATGCCCGTCTGGCGGTGAGCGTACTCGCTGAGCAAGCGCGGCAGGCGCGGCACTCCCTGCCCGTGCAGCGCGTGTGCCAGCCGATATATAGCTGTGGCATAAAATCCCGGATACGAGCTTATTACCTCAAACAAGCCCTGCGCAGCGGGGTCGGCGGCCAGCGTGGCAGCGGCGTCTTGCAGCAGGGTTTCGCGCAGAGTAGGCAGCTGGCCGAAAAGCGCCTGGGCTACCTCGGCGGGCGGCGCGGGCAGCTCGGGCACCAGCCCCAGCAGGGTCGTGAGCTCGGCCTGAAGCTGGTGAAGCGTGGCCGCTACCGCATCGGCCGTGGGTAGGCGCTGGGTGGCGCGCTCCGGGAAAAGGACGGTTAGCAGTTGCTCGGCCAGGACACAAAAGGCCGGGCCGGGGAGGGCGGTGGGCACGGCCGCGTGGGCGTGCGCCAATTGCTCGGCGAAACGTTGAGCGACGGTGATGGACACGGCAGAATCATGGAAAAAATACTCGCGCTGGGTGGCAAGTATACTACTAAAAACCCCTCGCGTGGAAGTTGAACCCACCACTGGCCCGAAGGTTTGGCCAAGTGCACAACCGCCGCCCGCTGCCTTGCGTTAGCCTCCACAGTGTAAAACGGAGTGGCACTCCGTTTCTTCTTGCATTCAAAAAAACGGAGTGCCACTCCGTTTTGCTTTCCCAACCATGTCCGTTTCCAACGTAAATGCCACCAACGCGCCTGAAGGTACGCAAGGCGAAAAGCAATTGGCTGCCGGCCACCACGTAGCCCTGCGCCTCTGGGAAGACGAGCAGCCCGGCGAGCCCAAGCCCCTCAGCAACCGCCCCTATGAAACCGTGGGCTACGTGCTCAAAGGCCGCGCCGAGCTGCACCTCGAAGGCAAAGTGACTGTGCTGGAGCCCGGTACCTCGTACCTCGTGCCCCAGGGTGCCTCGCACACCTACAAAATCCTGGAAACCTTTTCGGCCGTGGAGGCTACTTCGCCCCCGGCCAAGTAGCCCTGTTGTAACACTAAGCTCCCGCTTGGTGAATCGTTGCGAGAACCCGAGCGGTAGCCTAAAAACGATTCACCAAACGGGAGCTTAGTATTACGAAGGGACGGCGCGAGTAAAGAAATCGACGGCCCGCCGCTCAGAATAATAGATACCGCTGGGTGCGCCTTCGGCAAAGCCAACGTGCCCACCTGCGGCTGGCGTTTCCAGAAAGAAACACGGACTGGCCGCCGCCGTGGCGCGCGGGTAGCACGAGGGTGGTAAAAATGGGTCATTCAACGCATTAACTAACAGCGTGGGCACTTGAATAGCCCCTAGGTATTGCCCCGAGGCCGCGTGCTCGTAGTACGCATCGGCCGAGGCAAAACCGTGGAGTGGCGCGGTGTAGCGGTCGTCGAACTGCGGAAAGTCGCGCAACGTTTCCAACCCGGTAAGGTCGAGTTGACCGGGCAGGTAGGCCGCTTTTTCGCGCATCTTGTTGCGCAGCGAGGCCAGAAAGCGCCGTAGATACACCTGGTTTTGCCAGCGGCCGATGTGGTGCGAGCTGGCCTTGAGGTCGGTGGGCACCGAAAACACGGCCGCCCGCCGCACCTGCGGCGGCACTTTTTCCGGAGCCTCGCCCAGGTATTTCAGCGTCACGTTGCCCCCGGCTGAGAAGCCCGTCAGGTAGATTTCCGGGTAGTTTTTCACTTCGATAGCGTGCTTAACAACGGCGGCCAAATCGCCGGTATCACCGAGGTGGTAGGCGCGCAGCAGGCGGTTGGGCTCGCCGCCGCAGCCGCGGTAGTTCCAGGCCAGGGCGTCGAAGCCGGCTTGGTTGAGGGCACGGGCCATGCCCCGCACGTAGGGCCGGCCGCTGTCGCCCTCCAAACCGTGCGAAATGATGCCGAGCCGCTGGGCGGGCGCGGTGCCCATCAGCGACCAGTCGAGGTCCACAAAATCGCCATCGGGCAGCTCCAGGCGCTCGCGCTGGTAGCGTACTTCGGGCACCCGCCGCAGCGTGCTCGGCACGATGGTTTGCAGGTGGCCATTAACTAAATAAGCGGCCGGGCGGTGCGCCGACGAAGAAAGCAGAGGCATAAGGCAAGTGAATTGAGCCCCAACACGTGGCCGGTGGGTGAAGTTTGGTGCTATTCGCTAATCCCTAAGCTGCTTACGCGAGCAGCAGCCGGCTTTCCAAACTTTTTACTGGTGTTTGGATAAGCTGATTATTTTGCTTACCTTTGCCCTCCCAAACGTGAAAACCGCAGCCCACCGGCTGTTTCCTATAGAATCTCTTTTTTGTCATGGCAAACCATAAGTCGGCTATCAAGCGCATCCGCAGCAACGAAGCGAAGCGCGTACTAAACCGTTACCAGCACAAGTCTACCCGCACGGCCGTTAAGAAGCTGCGTGGCACTACCGACAAAGCCGCAGCCCAGGAGCTGCTGAAAAAAGTATCGTCGATGCTGGACCGCCTGGCCAAGAAGAACATCATCCACAAAAACAAAGCTGCTAACAACAAAAGCAAGCTGACAAAGCTCGTTAACGCGCTCTAGCGCGAGACGAGCTCTAGCGGGGCCAAACTCTGCCGCCCCATCGTTTGGTCCCGCGCTCCTTACCAGCAAGCCCCGTCAGCATTTGGCGGGGCTTGCTGCGTTTAGGCTTGGCAGGATAGGGTTTGGGCTATACCTTCACGGCTCATTCATCCTTTTCTTTTTCAGCATGAAACATAAGTACTTGCTAGCCGCCTTTCTGGCGGGCGCGCTCGGGCAGCAGGCGCAGGCCCAAACTACCGCATGGCGGCCGTTTCGGCCAGGGCTAGTGTACCATTTTCAAAGCGCAGGCGCCGATTCTCTTTTTACTCTGCGTGTCGATTCAGCTTATGTAGCTGGTGGCGACTCTGTCTATCGATTTAATCGCATACTGCGGCGAGTTTCGACAGCACGTTATATCAAGTCACCTAATAACTTATTTGGTAATTCACTCACTGTCAAAAATACATCCCGTGAATTTACGCTTCAGGTGCAAGCGGAAGCAGCTATTACGCAATCTCCCGGTGCGCCCGCAGTCGCTGCCCAAACCGTCAATCTACGTCCCCAGGCCCCTGTAGGTACTTCTTGGCCTCTCTCGCCGACAGTTACCGCTACGCTTACCGCCCGTACCCTACGCACGGTAGATGGCATACCCGATTCGGTAGCGACAATCACAGGTAGTGATGGGCGACTATTTGAAATTGGCAAGCAGTCGGGGCTAATAACAGCTCCACGAGGGCTGGGCACTACGGCCACGGCTCACATCATGCGACTGAATAAAACGCCTCAGCCACAGGTCTACTACCAGCAGCCTAAATATATTTACGATTTTCAGCCCGGCGATGAGTTTGGCTATCTGTCACAGCCTACGCAGACAGCAGCCTGTTCTGATATGAGGCGGCTGCTACGAGTTGTCAGCAGGCAACAGACGGCCGACAGTTTAATTTATCTTACCCGGCAGCAAGACATGAGTGTTACCTATGGCCCTCCGCTTTGCCCAGGCCCTTTTCAGCAAACAGTCAATCCTCCTTTTCAGAGGCGCATCGCGTATGCCATACGGCCCATTAAAGCCACCACCGCATACGGCGACCCGTTAGGGCTACTCACCTACGAGTACACACCTGGCACTGCTATACTAGCACTAATGCTACCCATCACCCGAATCACTACTTGCAATGTAGTTCGGTATCAGGTTTCTACCACGTTCTTGTTTTACAGAGGAAATCCATTTTTGAGTCCCGACCCAGATTTTGTGGTTGCCAATAAGTATTCGACTGGACTAGGAAGAACTAACGCCGCTTATGAAAACATGCTATATTATTTGAAATACGCTCCCACTGGAGGCAACACTTTTTGTGGCACCAACAGCTATTTCAGCACGCTCCTCCCATCCCGCGATGCCGAGGCCGCCGCAGCCGCCACGTTGCACCCCAACCCCGCCGCCGAGGCCGCCACGCTTACGCTGGCCGCCCCTACCCGGCCGGGCACCGTACTTACGCTCACCGACGCCCTGGGCCGCCGCGTGTGGAGCCGCGAGGTAGCCGCTGGTCAAACCAGCCTACCCATCGCGCTGGGCGGGCACCCGGCCGGCCTCTACTTGGTGCAGCTGGTAGCGCCCGGTACCGCGCCGCTCACCTGGAAACTCAATCACTGATTTAATCGCTGATTTAAGCTGATTAGCCTGATTACGCTGATTTTTCTTGTTGGGAAATCACGCTCCTACCTCAATAAATCAGACCAGACCACAAACAAGAAAGGCCGCCCAAACGGGCGGCCTTTCTTGTTTAGAGAAAATCAGCGTAATCACGCTAATCAGCTTAAATCAGCGATTAAATCAGCGATTAGGCGACGCTTACTTTCACCATGTTCGAGCGGCCTTTGTCGGTAATCGGCAGGGTAGCGGTGTTGATGAACACATCGCCTTTCTGCAAATTGCCCGTCGTGAGCAGCACCGAGCGCAGGTCGGCGATGGTGCTGTCGGTGCTGATGAATCGGTCGTAGTAGAAGCAGCGCACGCCCCACACCAGGCTCAGCACGGTGAGCATGGCACGGTCGTCGGTGAAGATAAAGATATCAGCTTTGGGGCGGTACTTGGCAATCTGGAAGGCCGTGTAGCCGCGGTGCGACATGCCGGTAATTACCTTGGCACCAGTGTTCTTAGCCAAGTGGCAAGCGGCCGACAGCACGCTATCAACCATGAAGTTGGGCGACGCCGGGTCTACCGGCCACCACTTGTGGAATAGCTGCGGGCGGCGGGTTTCCACGCTCTTAATGGTAGCCACCATCGAGCGGATAACCTCGGCCGGATACTGGCCCACAGCGGTTTCGGCCGAGAGCATCACCGCATCGGCCCCGTCGATGACGGCGTTGGCTACGTCGCTGGTTTCGGCGCGCGTAGGGCGCGGGGCCGTTATCATCGACTCCATCATCTGGGTAGCCACAATCACGGGCTTGCCAGCGCGGTTGCACTTCTCAATAATCATCTTCTGGGCCATCGGCACCTCCTCCATCCGCACTTCCACGCCGAGGTCGCCGCGGGCTACCATCACGGCGTCGGTGAGGGCGATGATTTCGTCGATGTTGCGCAGGCCGTCGGGCGTTTCGATTTTGGCGACTACCCGCGTCGTCTTGCCCGATTCAGCAATGATGTTCTTGATAAACCGGATGTCCTCGGCGCGGCGGGCAAAGCTCAGCGCCACCCAGTCCACGTCGTTTTCGAGACCAAACTTCAGGTCCTCAATATCCTTCTCGGTCATGCTCGGGGCCGATACCTCCGAGTCGGGCAGGTTGATGCCCTTGCGGGGCTTCACGATGCCACCGTAAATGACTTCGCACTGCACTTCTTTTTCGCGGTCGGTAGCGAGCACGCGTAGCTCCAACTTGCCATCGTCGAGCAGGATGCTGTCGCCGGGCTTCACGTCGCGGGGCAAGCCCAGGTAGATGGTCGCCAGGCGGGTAGCGGTGCTGATTTCCTTTTCGCCGGCCACAATCGTGATTTTGTCGCCGGGCTTAATTTCAACCTGCCCGCCTTCTACCTCACCGAGGCGAATTTTTGGCCCCTGCAAGTCTTGCAGCAAGCCCACGTTGGTGCGCAGGTCTTTGTTGAGGCGGCGCACCGTGTTGATTACCGACAGATGCTCCTCGTGCGCGCCGTGCGAGAAGTTGAGGCGAAACACGTCTACGCCCTCGCGAATGAGCATCGCGAGGCGGTCGTAGGTGTTGGAAGCGGGGCCCACGGTGGCCACGATTTTGGTTTTGTTGAACGATACGGGTGTCGGTTCCATGTAGAAAAGCAGCGCGTTTAAAAAAAGAAATTCTCTTTGTATTTCAGCTCGTTGGGGTCTATTTCGCTGGCGTAGCGCACGGGTGCCAGCGCCGTGAGGCGGTCGAGCAGCTCGGTGCCGGCCAGCTCGTCGGCCCCGCCTACTACTTGCAGCAAGTAGTCGTATTCGTGGATGTCGGGCGCAAAAAACGGCTTGGGCAGCGCCGAAGGCGGCAGCGCCCGGTTGCGCAGCAGCCGCAAAGTAAGCGATTCGTTGCCGTAGAGGTAGTAGCTAAAGGCCAGCGGGCCCTGCTGCACGAGGTTCAGCACTAGGTCGGGCTGCCGCACCAGGCGCAGGCGCAGGCCCCGGCTGAGCGCCCACGCCACGGTGTAGTCGGGCACCCCCGATACGAGGCCGAATAGCGCGAAGTCGCAGTCATCTTCAGCATCCAGGGTCAGGGTCATAGTCGGCAGCGGCAGGCAGCGGCGAAGCGCAAAGCTACGGCTTTCGGCGGCGCGGCAGCGCTGGGCTAAAACCGGCCGGCCAAAATCTTGTACGCCCCGCGAAAAGCCGATTCGCGGCGTGTATAGGAAAAGTAACGTTACTTTGCAGTCAAGTTTCCCCTTAACCCACGACTGCAATGTCTGAAATCGCCGAAAAAGTAAAAGCCATTATTATCGACAAGCTGGGCGTTGAAGCCTCGGAAGTAACTCCGGAAGCCAGCTTCACCAACGACCTGGGTGCCGACTCGCTCGACACCGTGGAGCTAATCATGGAGTTCGAAAAAGAATTCAACGTGAGCATTCCCGACGACCAGGCTGAAAACATTCAGACTGTGGGCCAAGCCGTTAGCTACCTCGAAGAGCACGCCAAGTAAGACCGCAGATTCAAACGGATTTTTAGGATTTAACGGATACGCCCGGCTGCGCCGGGCTGACTAGGCTGGTTTTTCCGGCGTGTTATTCTTAGGTCCGTTTGGCTGCTTTGCTGGCACTAGCTACAGTTTCCTTTTAAAACCGGCCGGCGCACTGCCGGCCGGTTTTGCGGTTTAAGCCCGTTTCTGTCGCCCGCGTAGTCAGCCCGGCGCAGCCGGGCGTATCTGCGAAATCCTAAAAATCCGTTTAAATCTGCGATTTTATGTCGTCCATTCGCCGCGTTGTTGTCACTGGTATTGGGGCCATTACCCCCCTGGGCAGCACTGCCCCCGCCTATTGGGAAGGGCTGAAAAATGGGGTAAGCGGAGCCGCCCCCATCACGCGCTTCGACGCGACCAAGTTTAAAACGCGCTTTGCCTGCGAGGTAAAGAATTATAACCCACTCGATTACTTCGAGCGCAAGCAAGGGCCGAAGATGGACTTGTTTACGCAGTTCGCCGTTATCGCATCCGACGAGGCCATTGCCGACGCGGGCCTGCTGACCGGCAACGTCGACAAAGACCGGGTGGGCGTAATTTGGGGCTCGGGCATTGGCGGCCTGAAATCGCTACAGGAAGAATGCTTTCAGTTTGAGCGCGGCGATGGCACCCCGCGCTATTCGCCCTTCTTCATCCCGCGCATGATTGCCGACTCCTCGTCGGGCAACATTTCCATCAAAAACGGCTTCCGTGGGCCCAACTACGTCACGACCTCGGCCTGCGCCTCGTCCAACGACGCCATCATCGCGGCCTTCAACAACATTCGCCTCGGCCTGGCCGACGTTATCGTGACCGGCGGCTCCGAAGCGGCCATCACCGAGTCGGGGGTGGGCGGCTTCAACGCGCTGAAAGCCATGAGCGAGCGCAACGACGACCCCGCCGCCGCCTCGCGCCCCTACGACAAGGACCGCGACGGCTTTGTGCTGGGCGAAGGCTCGGGCGCGCTGGTGCTTGAAGAATACGAGCACGCCAAGGCACGCGGCGCCAAAATCTACTGCGAGCTCATCGGCGGCGGCATGTCGTCGGATGCGTACCACATCACGGCCCCCGACCCCAGCGGTTCGGGCGTGGTGCTGGTAATGAAAAACGCGCTCCGCGATGCCGGTATTCAGCCCGAGGAGGTCGATTACATCAACACCCACGGCACGAGTACGCCGCTCGGCGACGGGGCCGAGGTGAAAGCCATCGAAACCGTGTTTGGCGAGCACGCCGCCAAGCTCAACATCTCCTCGACCAAGAGCATGACCGGCCACTTGCTGGGCGGCGCGGGTGGCATCGAGGCGGTGGCTTCGATTATGGCCATTCAGCACGGCATCATTCCACCGACCATCAACCTGCACACGCCCGACCCAGAAATCAATCAGGCGCTGAATTTCACGCCCAACGTGGCGCAAGAGCGCCCGGTAAACGTGGCCGTGAGCAACACCTTCGGCTTCGGCGGGCACAACACGACGGTGGTTTTCCGCAAATTGGCGGAGTAGCACAGCCGGCCGCATTCTACCCTTTATTTTGTCATGCTGAGCGCAGCGCAGCGGAGCCGAAGCATCTCTACCGCATCACTAATCCCGGCGTCAGGAGTTAGTATTGAGATAGAGATGCTTCGACTCCGCCACGCTGCGCTCAGCATGACATTCTTATTTCAATAGCCTAACATTTAGCAGCTCAGCAGTATGCCCCTACCTCTCTTTGGCTTGTTTCGGCGGCTGCTGGGCAGCGACAAGCAGTTTCGGCAGGCCGTGGCCACGGTTATCGGCCAGGACCCCAGCAATGCACGCCTCTACCAGCTGGCCTTCACGCACTCCTCAGTGGTGCGGGGCGAGCCCGGCGCGGGCCGCCACCAAAGCAACGAGCGGCTGGAGTTTCTGGGCGATGCCGTGCTGGGCACGGTCGTGGCCGAATACCTGTTCAAGAAATACCCTTACGAGCAGGAAGGTTTCCTGACCGAAACCCGCTCGCGCATCGTCAACCGCGAGAGCCTGAACGCCATTGCCTTAAAGATTGGCCTCGATAAGCTCGTGCAGCTGGACTCGGCCCAAACCCGCGTGGCCCGCTCGCGCTCGGTGAATGGCAACGCGCTGGAGGCGCTGGTCGGGGCCGTGTACCTCGACCTGGGCTATAAGGCCGCGCGCAAGTTTGTGTTGAAAGGTTTGATTAAGCCCTTTGTGGACGTGGCGGCGCTCACGACCACTACCTCCAACTACAAGAGCAAGCTTATCGAGTGGGCGCAGCGCAACGGCAAGGCCGTGCGCTACGACATCAGCGGCGAGCCCCGCTCGGGCGGCGTGATGGAGTTTACGGCCACCGTACTGCTCAATGATGAGGTAGTAGCGACGGGTATGGGGTTGAATAAAAAGCAGGCCGAGCAGTTGGCAGCCGAACGGGCACTAACTGCGCTGGGGGTATAAGTCAATTTGCTATGTGGTGAATAAAAGGTGTATGTTTGCGGTGTACTAGAGTAGTAGTACACTAAATAATCAATACATGTCTTTCGTCTTCCGGACTCTCCCACTACTCCGCAAAGTAGTGCTAGCGGGCTTTCTGCTATATACCTTGTATCTGGTTGGCGGAGTGGCGCTACTCGCGGTTGGCACGCTTGACCGCTTCACTTTCTGGCCGGGCTGGTCGATAAAAAGTCCGCGTGCAACACGCGATAAGTCAGGCTTCGGGTCAGACGGCCCAGTAGCCTTCTACCGCAACGGCATCTTGATTAGCAAGCATATAGCGCCGCGCGGACAAGCGCTGGTGTTGCTGGCTGACTCATTTCCGGCCACCGCGTTACCCACGCTCACCTGCTACACCAGCGAAACCGGGCAGACGTTTGAGGTGCCGCTACGGGCCGCGCCCACCGTGCCGGCCGATACCTGTGCGCTACCCGCGCAGCTACTGGCAGTGTCGGACATTGAGGGCAATTTCAAGGGCTTTACGCAGCTTTTGCGCGGCGCGGGCGTGGTAGACGAGCGGCTGGCCTGGCGGTTTGGCCAGGGACACTTGGTGCTGGTGGGCGACTTCTTTGACCGAGGCCTGAACGTGACCGAATGCTTGTGGCTGATTTATAAGCTGGAAGCTGAGGCCGCGCGGGCGGGCGGCGCGGTGCATTTCATCATGGGCAACCACGAGCGCATGAACCTGCTGGGGCAGCATCGCTACCTGCGCCGCAAGTACCGCGTGAATGCCGACACGCTCAGCGTGCCCTACGCGCAGTGGTACGACCGCAACGCGGTGCTGGGGCGCTGGCTCCGCACCAAAAACGTAGCCGAAAAAATCGGCTCTTTCTTGTTTGTGCACGGCGGCATCAGCCCCGAATTGGCTGCTACGGGCGCTTCGCTCCGGCAACTCAACGACCTGGCGCGGGCTAGCCTCGATGCGCCCGCTACCAGCCCGTTGGCACGGCAGGCCACGCGCCCCCCCGGCAGCCCCGACTGGTACCGGGGCCTGGTGCAGGAAGCGCCGACTGAGGAACAGGTAGCCCAGGTACTAGCCACGTATGCAGCCACTTGCCTGGTGGTGGGCCACACGCCCGTCGAGCAGCTACAAGCGCTTTACCACGGCAAAGTCATTGCCCTTGACCTGCCACACCAACAGCGCACCGATGCCGGGCAGCCGCTGCAAGCTCTGTGGCTGGCGCACGGGCAGCCGCGCGTGGTAGATAGCGAGGGCCACTACACACCGCTGCAAGCCCCACAGTAACCCAACCGGCCAAAATAGAGTTGTTTTGCATCAACCTATTGCCCTCGTTTCATGCGCCTAGCCGGAGCCGCCCTCAACCAGATTCCCTTCGACTGGAATCATAACATACAGAATATCAGCACTGCCATCGAGCAGGCCAAAGTGGCGGGCGTGGAACTGCTGTGTTTGCCCGAGCTGTGCCTGACGGGCTACAACTGCGAAGACCTGTTTCTGAGCGACTGGCTGCCGGCGGCGGCGATGCTGCATTTGCAGAAAATCCGGCCGCTTACGCAGGGCATCTGCGTGGTGGTGGGCGTGCCGGTGCGGCTGCACCACCACACCTACAACACGGCCGCCGTGCTGCGCGACGGCGAGATACTGGGCTTTGCGGCCAAGCAGTTTCTGGCTAATGACGGGGTGCATTATGAGACACGCTTTTTCGTGTCGTGGCCGGCGGGGCAGCAGACTACCGTGGAATACGAGGGCGAAAGCTGGCCGCTGGGCGACCTCACCTTCGAGCATAAGGGCGTGCGCTTCGGCTTCGAGATATGCGAAGATGCCTGGCGGCCCGATGACGTGCGGCCCGCCTGCCGGCTGCGCGGCAAGGTCGATTTAATAATCAACCCCTCGGCCAGCCACTTTGCCATGAGCAAGACCGACGTGCGCTACAAGCTGGTGCTCAACTCGTCGCGCAACTTCGAGTGCACCTACCTCTACGCCAACCTGCTGGGCAACGAGGCCGGCCGCACTATCTATGACGGCGAAATATTGGTGGCCCGCAATGGCCACCTGCTCAAGCGCAACCAGCTGCTGAGCTTCAAGGAAGTAGACATGGAGTGGGTAGACGTGGACTTCAGCGAGCCGCTCGAAGTAGCCGACGCCATCGTGGAGCTACCCGAGCCCGACGAATACCGCGAGCTCAACCAAGCCATGAGCCTGGGCCTATTTGATTACCTGCGCAAGGCCCGCAGCCGGGGCTTCGTGCTGAGCCTGAGCGGCGGGGCCGACTCATGCTTCTGCGCCGTGGCCGTGGCCGAAATGGTGCGCCTGGGCGTGGAAGAGTTGGGCGAAGAAGAATTTAAGCGCCGTAGCGGAGCTTTTGACGAGGCCAAGAAAGAGGTAACGCAAGCTGGCGCGGGCGGTAAAGCTCACCAAAAAGCCGACGACGTAGACAACCCCACCGAGCCTGAAAACCAGAAACCAGAAACCAGAAACCAGAAACTCGTTAACCACCTGCTCACCTGCGCCTACCAAGGCACGGTCAATTCTTCCGACGATACCTTCAACTCGGCCAAAGACCTGGCCAACAGCATTGGGGCGCGGTTTTTTGACTGGACGATAGACGAGGAAGTAACCGGCTACGTGGGCAAAATCGAGCACGCGCTGGGCCGCGAGCTCACTTGGCAAACCGACGACCTGGCGCTGCAAAACATTCAGGCGCGGGTGCGCGCCCCCGGCATCTGGCTGCTGGCCAACGTGCAGAATTGCCTGCTCATCACGACCAGCAACCGCTCGGAGGCCAGCGTGGGCTACTGCACTATGGATGGCGACACGGCGGGTAGCATCTCTCCCATCGCGGGCGTGGACAAGGACTTCGTCAAAAAATGGCTGCGCTGGGCGCAAACTGCCCTCGGCTACGAGGGCCTGCGCCACGTGAATGCCCTGCAACCCACCGCCGAGCTGCGCCCCCTGGCCGACAAGCAAACCGACGAGCGCGACCTCATGCCCTACGTGCTGCTCAACCGCATCGAGCGGCTGGCTTTCTACGACCGCCTTTCGCCCGCCGCCGTGCTGGCCCAGCTCGTGGCCGAAGAACCCAACTACGAGCCCGAGCAGCTGCGCGCCTACGTCAAGCGCTTCTACCAGCTTTGGAGCCGCAACCAGTGGAAGCGCGAGCGCTATGCGCCCTCTTTTCACCTCGATGATTATAACGTGGACCCGCGTTCGTGGCTACGCTTCCCGATTCTGAGCGGCGGCTTTGGCGAGGAGCTGGCCGGGCTGTAGAATAAGCCGTTTGTCCTTGCGAGCGTAGCGAAGCAATCGCCCCAGCGCGGAACCCGAACGGCGACGCTGAACAGGTGCGATTGCTTCGCTATGTTCGCAAGGACAAACGGCTTTTTAAGCAAACATTATTTTTACATTGATAATCAACTACCTATTAGAAAAATTAAACCTGCTCCGCAAGTTTTCTCAAGAGCTGACACCTAAGCTCGCAGAACACCGGACGCTAGCCAAACCAACCCGGTACTAGCTTTCTCCCCGATGTGCCGTTTTGGTTTTCGATGACCTACAGCCTGCCTCTATGCCTTGCCCCCGAGCCACCACCACCCGTGGCCGCCGAGCTACCGGCCACCGATGCGGCGCTGGTAGCGCAGTTGCAGCAGGGCAGCGAGGCGGCGTTTCGCACGCTGGTAGCGCGCTTCCAGAACCAGGTTTACCGCACGGCGCTGTCGCTGCTACGCTCGCCCGAAGACGCGGAGGACGTGGCCCAAGAAGTATTTGTGGAGGTGTACCAAACCATCGGCCGGTACAGGGGCGAGGCCGCGCTCAGCACCTGGCTCTACCGGCTGGCTACGTCGCGGGCCTTGCAGCACCAGCGCCGCCGCAATACCAAAAAACGGTTTGCGTTTTTTACCAGCTTGCTGAGCTTTACTGACCAGCAACTACCCGAGCCGCCCGACCACGCGCACCCGCAGGCACTGCTCGAAGGTGCACAACAACTGCACCAGTTGCAGCAGCAGATAGGCCGGCTACCGCCGCAGCAGCAGGTAGCCTTTACGCTGCGCCACGAGCAGGAACTGAGCTATGAGGAAATCGCGGCCGTGCTGGGCACCACAGTGGCGGCGGTAGAGTCCTTGCTTTTTCGGGCGCGCCAAACGCTGCGCCGCCATCTCCAAACCGCTTTTCGCCATGTCTGATTCTGATTTTCGTCCCGGCTCCGGCGCCGAGTGGGACGACTTACTGCGCCAGCTTCGGCAGCAGCCCCAGGTCCAGCCCCGGCCGTTTTTCTACGCGCGCGTGCAGGCCCGGCTGGCGGCCCGGCAAGCACCAACCACCACTAGGCTGCCCGCCTGGGCGCGCCGCCCAGCCTACGCGGCCCTGCTGGGCGCGCTGGTGCTGGCGGTGAGCGGCGACGGCTCTGCCCTGCGCCCAGCCGCACCAGTTAGCTCCTATGACCTTAGCCAACCGACGCAGCTAGCTCCACGCTGATGGGGTAGCCCGCCGTTTGCCCGGCGCCCACCGCCCCCGCCCGAAGTACCTTTGACCTCTCTCGTTTTTCGTTACTCATGACTGCACTGCTCGCCTACGTTCCCTGGAACATCTCCCCCATTATCGCCGAAATCGGGCCGCTGCTGCTGCGCTGGTACGGTGTGCTCTTTGCCCTGGGCTTCGTTATCGGCTCTTTTGTGCTCACGCACATCTACAAAGAAGAGGGCGTGCGGCCGTATTGGGTCGATGTCATTACCTTCTACATGGTGGTGGGCACGGTGCTGGGCGCGCGGCTCGGGCACGTGTTTTTTTATGATTGGGATAAGTACAAAGACAACCTCTGGGACATCTTCAAAATCTGGGAAGGCGGGCTGGCCTCGCACGGTGCTACTATCGGTATCCTGCTGGCGGTCTTCGTTTTCAGCCGGCGCAATAAGTTCGACTACCTCTGGGTGCTCGACCGCATCGTGATAGTAGTGGCCATCGGCGGCGCGTGCATCCGCATCGGCAACTTGATGAACTCCGAAATCGTGGGCAAGCCGACTGACGTACCGTGGGCCTTCGTCTTCCCCCGCGATACTGAGCACTTGCAGCCTGCCAGCCCCGGCGAGACCTTGCCGCAGGGTGCCATTCTCGTGAAGCGCAACTACCAGCCGCTGCCCGACGACCCCACCCGCGTGCGGGAGGTAGCCCCCACCGTATTACCCGCCGGCACCCCGCCGGCCAGCGGGCTGTCGGTAGCCGTGCCGCGCCACCCCACCCAGATTTACGAGTCGCTATTCTGCCTCTTCTTACTGGCGCTGCTCTATGGCCTTTGGAATAAATACAAGCAGCGCACGCCGCGCGGCTTGCTGTTTGGGCTCTTTGTGGTGCTACTCTTCACGTTCCGCCTGCTGGTTGAGTTCCTGAAAGAAAACCAGGTGAGCGACGAAACGGGCATCATCGCGCAGTACCACCTCAATATTGGGCAGCTGCTTAGCATCCCCTTCATCCTCATTGGCTTGTGGGTATTGCTGCGCGCTGGCAAAGACCCGCAAAACCCCTACGGCTATGCCCCGCGCGACCTGGCCGAAGAGGAAGCGGCGGCCGCTAAGGCTTAGCGGTATCACTGACCCAAAAGGCTCGCTGCATAGTGCAGCGAGCCTTTTTTTGTGGCGAAGCAGCTAAGCTTGTTGCAACGTCTGCACCACGCAGCGCGCAAGCGGACTGCCGCTACTACCTCTCAAAGGCCAATAAGCTGAAGGGGCCGCCCGCGCACCCTACATTAGCGCAAGCCAAGCACTGAAGCCTTGCGCAACAAAGCCCACCGCCGCGCGCAAAACCTACGCCTACCAGCCTGCCATTTTTTCCACGCTACTGCCTGCCGCATGGCTACTCGCTTACTACTCGGGCTGTGCCTGCTCGCCACCGCCGCCACGGCCCAGCCCGGCCGGCCGCTCTACCAAAACCCCGCCGCCCCCACCGACGCCCGCGTGCAAGACCTGCTGGCCCGCATGACGACGGAAGAAAAAGTGGGCCAGCTCTCGACGTTGCTGGGCTGGGAGATGTACCAGAAAAACGGGCAGCAGGTCGGCACCAGCCCGGCCTACAAAAAGGCGGTGGACGAGCGCCACATCGGGGCGCTGTGGGCTACCCTGCGCGCCGACCCCTGGACCAAGAAAACCCTGACCACCGGCCTCAACCCGCAGCAAGCCGCCGAGGCTACCAACGCCTTGCAGCGCTACGTGGTGGAGCACACGCGGCTGCACATCCCGCTGCTGCTGGCCGAGGAGTGCCCGCACGGCCACATGGCCATCGGCACCACGGTTTTCCCTACTTCCATCGGGCAAAGCAGCACCTGGGACCCGGCCCTCATCGGGCGCATGGCGGCCGCCATTGCCCAGGAGGCGCGGGTGCAGGGCGCGCACATCGGCTACGGCCCGGTGCTGGATTTGGCCCGCGAGCCGCGCTGGTCGCGGGTAGAGGAAACTTACGGCGAAGACCCCGTGCTCAACGGCCAGATGGGTGTGGCGATGGTGCAGGGCTTTCAGGGTAGTAGCCTCAAAAGCGGGCGCAACGTGGTCTCGACCCTCAAGCACTTCACGGCCTACGGCGTGCCCGAGGGCGGGCACAACGGCGGCAGCATCAGCATCGGCCCGCGCGAGCTGTACCAGAGCTTTTTACCGCCGTTTCGGGCGGCGGTGAAAGCCGGGGCGCAATCGATTATGACGGCCTACAACTCCATCGACGGCGTGCCGTGCTCAGCCAATAAATTTTTGCTCACCGACCTGCTGCGCCAGCAATGGGGCTTCCAGGGCTTCACGGTGTCGGATTTGGGTAGCATTTCAGGCTTGGCCAATAACCACCACGTGGCCGCCACGCCCGCCGAGGCGGCGGCGCTGGCCATCAACGCCGGCCTCGACGACGACCTCAGCGGCTACGGCTACGACAAGGAGCTGCTGGCCGCCGTGCAGCAAAAGCTGGTGGCGCCCGAGGTGCTCGACCGCGCCGTAGGCCGCGTGCTGCGGGTGAAATTTGAGCTGGGCTTGTTTGAAAACCCCTACGTGAACCCCAGCCAGGCCACCAAGCTGGTGCGCACCCCGGCCACCGTGCAGCTGGCCCGGCAGGTAGCGCAGGAGTCCATCGTGCTGCTGAAAAACGAGCAGAACCTGCTGCCGCTGGCCAAGACCCTGCAACGTATCGCCGTCATCGGCCCCAACGCGGACAACATCTACAACCAGCTCGGCGACTACACCGCGCCCCAGCCCGAAAGCAACGTGGTAACGGTGCTCGAAGGCATCCGGGCCAAGCTGCCGGGCGCGCAGGTAGCTTACGTGAAGGGCTGCGCCATTCGGGATACCACCAGCGCCAACATTGCTGAGGCTGTGGCGGCCGCCCGGCAGGCGCAGGTAGCCGTGGTGGTGCTCGGCGGCTCCAGTGCCCGCGATTTCAAAACCGAGTACCAGAGCACCGGGGCCGCCACCGTGCAGGCGGGCGGCCAAGCCATCAGCGACATGGAAAGCGGCGAGGGCTACGACCGCGCTACCCTCGACCTGCTGGGCAAGCAGCAGGAGCTGCTGAAAGCTATAGTGGCCACCGGCACGCCGGTAGTGGTAGTGCTCATCAAAGGCCGGCCGCTGAACCTCAACTGGATGGCTACCCACGTGCCTGCCCTGCTCGATGCCTGGTACCCCGGCCAGGAGGGCGGCCACGCCGTGGCCGACGTGCTCTTTGGCGACTACAACCCCGCCGGCCGCCTACCCATCTCGGTACCCAAGAGCGTGGGCCAGCTGCCGGTGTACTACAACGCCAAGCGCCCCGCCCCGCACGACTACGTAGAGGTGGATAACAAGCCGCTCTACGCCTTCGGTCACGGCCTGAGCTACAGCAAGTTCGCCTACGCCAACCTGCGCGCCGACGTAACGGAAAGCGCGGGTGCGGTGCAGGTGAAAGTACGCTTCACCGTGAAAAATACCAGCAGCCGGGCCGGCGAGGAAGTCGCCCAGCTATACCTGCGCGACGAAGTCAGCTCCGTAGTCACGCCCGACAAGCAGCTCCGCAAATTTCAGCGGCTCGCGCTGCAAGCAGGCGAGCAGCGCGAAGTGGTTTTTGACCTGAACGCGGAAGACTTGATGCTGCTCAACACCAGTCTGAAATGGGTGGTGGAGCCCGGCGCTTTCACCGCCTTGGTCGGCGCGTCGTCGGAGGATATTCGGCTGAGCGCGCCGTTTAGCGTGGCGCGGCCAGTGGAGGTGGCACAGTGAATTTCGCAGAGTATTTCATTCGAACAACCAAAACGAGTGTCATGCTTCACTGCGTTCAGCATGACACTCGTTTTTTAAGGCTTTTACATTGAAACTTATTCTCCTCCTCGCGGCTACCCTAACGCTGGCAAGCAGCGCCGCTGCCCTGGCCCAAGCTACCTGGACCGTCGCCACGCAAGAGCTGCTGTTCAAAAACCCGCCCTTCCAGCAGTGCCACGCCTCGACGCTGGTCGAAACCGCAAAAGGCAAGCTGCTGGTAGCCTGCTTTGGCGGCACGCAGGAAAGCGCCAAGGATGTATCCATCTGGCTTTCTGACCTCACTAGCCAGGGCGCTACGCCGCCGCAGCGCGTGGCCGATGGCGTGGTGAGCGACACGCTGCGCTACCCGGCCTGGAACCCGGTGCTGTTTAAGGAGCGCGGGGGGCAGCTGTTTTTGTTTTACAAGGTGGGGCCCAATCCGCGCGAGTGGTGGGGCATGGTGAAAACTTCGGCCGATGCCGGCCGCACGTGGTCGGCCCCGCGCCGGCTGCCGCCTGGGGTGCTCGGCCCCATCAAAAACAAGCCGGTGCAGCTCGCCAACGGCACCATCCTGGCCCCGTCGAGCGTGGAGGAAGCGGGCGGGCACTGGACCATTCACCTCGAAAAATCGACCGACCGGGGCCAGACCTGGCAGGTGCAGCCCATCGACAACGCCTCGCCGCTCGACGTGATTCAGCCCAGCGTGCTGGTGTATCCGGCGGGCCGGCTCCAGCTGCTGTGCCGCGGCAAGCAGGGCCGCATCGTGCAAACGTGGTCCAGCGACAACGGGGCGACCTGGGGCCAGCTGTCGCAAACCACGCTGCTCAACCCCAACTCCGGCACTGACGCCGTGACGCTGCGCAACGGCACGCAGTTGCTGGTGTACAACCCCGCCCTGCCGGGCAAAGACTGGTTTAACGGCCGCAGCGAGCTGCGCGTGGCCCAATCGACCGACGGCCAGACCTGGCGCGATGTGGCCGTGCTCGAACACGGCTCAACCGAGGAGTACAGCTACCCCGCCATCATTCAGGCGCAGGACGGGCGGGTGCATATCACGTACACGTATAATCGTCGGAATATCAAGCACGTGGTGCTTCAGCAGAAGGCTGCGCAAACGAAGAAGTAGGATGGTTTTTAGAACATGTAAAGTCGTCTGTCATGCTGAACGTAGTGAAGCATGACGAGCGCACCGTTGAACAGACCCAGACCGTGCGATAAAGATGCTTCACTGCGTCCAGCATGACGAGCGCCACTGGTTTTTCTATTTTTTTACCATTGCGAAGCCACTTTTCTAAAAATTTAACAAAAGTTTTTTGGACTTATAAGAAAAACCAGATTTATTTACATCGAATTTAACGCCGCCTCATTATGAGTTCGTTATTAGCCCTGGAGGAAGCACATCTGGCCCGGCTCAATAACGTGGAGCGGCGGCAGCACATGCAAAAGCTCAAGATAGTGAAGCATTTGTATGTGAAGGGGGCCAAAACGAACGCGGACATTTGCAGCCGCTTCGGCATTAGCTCGCCTACTTCCATTGCTATGCTCAATGAGCTAGTGGCCGAGGGGCTGGTCGAAAAGCAGGGTAGGGGTAGGTCGCTGGGCGGGCGCAAGCCCGAGCTCTACGGGCTGCGCGACGGGTCGCTGTTCGTGCTCAGCATCCACATCGAGCAGCTGAAGACGCGGGTGGCCATTTTTGATAATAACAATCATATTATCAGCGGTGTACACACGTTTCACATCGAGGCTACGAAAGACCGGAGCGCGCTGATGCAAATCTGCGGACACGCGCAGGCGCTGCTGCACGCCTCGGGCATCGAGCTGAAAAAGCTGGTGGGCGTGGGCATCAGTATGCCGGGGCTGGTGGCTTCGAAGGAAGGTAATAACTATACCTACCTGTTCGCGCCCGACGAGCCCACCTCGCTGCAACAGGCACTGGAGCAGCAGTTTGGCAAGCCGGTTTTTATTCAAAACGACGCCAAGAGCGCGGCGCTGGCCGAGTACCGCTTTGGGCTGGCGCACGGCCGGCGCGACGTGCTGGTGCTGTCCATGGACTGGGGCATTGGCATGGGCATCATCCTCGATGGCAAGCTGCGCGGCGGTGCATCAGGCTTCGCGGGCGAGTTTGGGCACATTCCGCTGGTGGAGGGCGGGGCGCTGTGCCCCTGCGGCAAGCGCGGCTGCCTCGAAACGGTGGCCTCGGGCAGCGCGATTGTGCGGCTGGCCAAGGCCGGCCTCGAAGCCGGCGAAAACACGCTCCTCAGCCAGCTACCGGCCGCCGAGCTCGCGGAGCTAACGCCCGAGCGGGTGTACGAGGTGGCCCACGCGGGCGACCAGTTTGCCATTCACCTGCTGGCCGACGTGGGCACTAACCTGGGCAAGGGCATCGCCATTCTCACGCAGCTCTTCAACCCCGAGCTGATTATTCTGGGTGGCGAGATAGCGCAGGTCAGGCAGTTTATTTTGCCCGCTATTCAGCAGGCTATCAATACCTATTGCATGGCGCAGCTGCGGGAGAAAACCAGTTTGGTCGTGTCCGAGCTAGGGGCCAATGCGGTGGTGCTGGGCTCGGTAGCCACGGTGATGGAGAACATCTTCGAGAGCTATCTGGAGCTGGCCTGACTTTTACTAATCTATTTACTCATAAGCGAATACCCGACTTGTTTATCTCTTTTTGCCCGTTGCCTTAAACGATTTAGCATTTTCTGTCACCTGCTTAGCCTTGCCTCATGCAGCACGTTTCGCTACCCCTCATGACCCGCCTCAACCTCCTGGAGGAAACCCGCTTTGAAAAGCTGCCGGTGACCGTGTACCGCGACAAGCAAGTGGCTTCGGCCAAGGTGGCCGAGCGCATTGCCGCCCTCATCCGCGACAAGCAGCAGCGCGGCGAGCAAGCCGTGCTGGGTTTGGCCACCGGGGCCACGCCGGTGGGCGTGTACGAAGAGCTGGTGCGGATGCACCGCGAAGAAAGCTTGAGCTTTCACAACGTCGTGACGTTCAACCTAGACGAGTACTACCCGATGCCGCCCACCTCGGCGCAGAGCTACGTCACGTTTATGCACGAAAACCTGTTCGACCACATCGACATCGAGCCGGGCAACATTCACATCCCCGACGGCACGGTGGCCCCGGAGGACGTGGCGGCGTTCTGCCTCAACTACGAGCGGCAGATTGAGGAAGCGGGCGGGCTTGATTTGCAGGTGCTGGGCATCGGGCGCACGGGCCACGTGGGCTTCAACGAGCCGGGCTCGGCCCCCAACTCGGGCACGCGCCTGGTGACGCTCGACGACCTGACGCGGCGCGACGCCTCGCGCGACTTTGGGGGCAAGGAGAACGTGCCCCGCAAGGCCATCACGATGGGCATCGGCACCATTTTCCAGGCCCGCGAAATCGTGCTGATGGCCTGGAGCGGCAAGAAGGCCTCCATTGTGAAGAAGGCCGTGGAGGGCGAGGTATCGGGCGAGGTACCCGCTACTTACTTGCAACTGGCCGACAACGTGGAATTTGTGCTGGATGAAGACGCGGCCGCCGAGCTCACGCGCTTCGACAAGCCCTGGCTGGTGAAGGACTGCGTGTGGGACGAGCAGCTGATTAAGAAGGCCGTTATCTGGCTGTCTAATACGCTGGGCAAACCGATTCTGAAGCTGACCGACGAGGACTACAACGCCCACGGCATGGCCCAGCTGGTGACTGAGCGCGGCCCCGCCTACACCATCAACATCCATATTTTCAATCTTCTCCAGCATACCATCACAGGCTGGCCGGGGGGTAAGCCGGGGGCCGACGACTCGCAGCGCCCCGAGCGGGCGCTGCCGGCCCAGAAGCGGGTTATCATCTTCTCGCCTCACCCCGACGACGACGTGATTTCGATGGGCGGCACCTTTATCCGCCTCATCGACCAGGGGCACGACGTGCACGTGGCCTACCAGACCTCGGGCAACACGGCCGTGTGGGACGACGACGTGCTACGCTACGTGGAGTTTGCCATCGACCTCGAAACCAGTCTGGGCCGCGATGCCAGCCGCCTGCAAGGCGTGTACGACGACATGCGGCAGTTCATCCAGCATAAGCAGCCTAACCAGGTTGATACCCAGGAAATTCGCAACGTCAAGGGCTTCATCCGCAAGAGCGAGGCCATCGCGGGGGCGCGCTACGCAGGCCTCTCCGACGACCACATTCACTTCCAGGCGCTGCCATTTTATGAGTCGGGCAAAACGGCCAAAAACACGGTGACGGACAAGGACATCGAGCTGACGATGGCGCTTTTGCAGCAGGTGCAGCCGCACCAGCTGTTCGTGGCCGGCGACTTTGCCGACCCCAATGGCACGCACCTCGTCTGCTTCCATATCGTGACCGAGGCGCTACGCCGCCTGCGCGCTACCGAGGCCTGGGTCGAAGACTGCTGGGTGTGGATGTACCGCGGCGCGTGGCACGAGTTTAAGCCCTACGAAATCGAGATGGCCGTGCCGCTCTCGCCGCAGGAAGTGCTGCGCAAGCGCAACGCCATTTTCAAGCACCAGAGCCAGAAGGATACGCCGGTATTTCCGGGCGACGACGCCCGCGAGTTTTGGGTGCGCGCCGAGCACCGCAACCACGAAACCGCCCAGCAATACGACCGCCTGGGCATGGCCAATTACGAGGCGATGGAAGCGTTTGTGCGGTGGCGGTTTTAGCCCCAACGGTTCGCCTCACCCCCCGGCCCCCTCTCCGAAAAGGAGAGGGGGAGCCGGACGAATCAAGAGTTTTGAATTAAGAATTAGGAATCGAGCAAGAGAATAAGTCTTAACTGACGTCAGGCTCCCCCTCTCCTTTTCGGAGAGGGGGCCGGGGGGTGAGGCGAACACGTTAGAGTAGATATAACCACATGAGTAGCAACAAATACCTCGGCGTAGACATCGGCGGCACGAAAATTCAGGCCGGCGTGGTGCAGGCGGGCGAGATAATCCAGCAGGTGCGATTCGAAACCTCGGCCACGGCCCCGAAGGCGCAGATTTTGTCGGAGCTGGCGCAGCAGCTGGCCCCGCTGCTTGACGACGAGGTAGCGGGCATCGGGGTGGGCGTGCCGGGGCTGGTAGACGCCGAAAACGGCGTGGTGCACAACGTGCAGAATATCCCGTCGTGGCGCGAGGTGCACTTGGCGCAGTACCTGCACGGCTGCTTTCACAAGCCCGTGGTGGTAGCCAACGACGCCAACGCCTTTGCCGTGGGCGAAAAAATATACGGGCAGGGCCAGCCCTACGCCAACCTGGTGGGCCTGGTGCTCGGCACCGGGCTGGGCGCGGGCCTAGTGCTCAATCATCAGCTGTACGCGGGCACCCTGTCGGGGGCCGGCGAGTTTGGCGGCATGCCCTACCTCGATAAAACGCTGGAAGACTATTGCAGCGGCAAGTTTTTTGGGCAGCGCACAAGCCGGCCGGGGGCCGCGTGGCACGCGCTGGCCCAGCAAGGCGACGCCGAAGCGCTGGCGCTCTTTGCCGAGTATGGACGGCACCTGGGGCGCGCCATTCACTTCATTTTGTACGCGTTGGCTCCCGAGGCCATTTTCCTGGGCGGCTCGGTCAGCCAGTGCTTCGAGTATTTTGAAGGCGGCCTGCGCGAAAGCTTGTCGGCCTTCCCCTACCGGCCGGTAGCCGAGCGGCTGATTGTCCGGCCTTCCACCATCGGCAACGCGGCTATTTTAGGAGCCGCCGCGCTTTGCCACTCGCGGCAGCTATCCCCCACCCCACCCATCGCCCTGGCTTTATGACCCGTATCTTTTTAGTTTCCTTGCTGGCCGCGGCCCTTGGCACCGGCGCTGCCCAGGCGCAGCAGGCCCCGGCCGGCCAGCCGGGTGTCGCCATCATTCCGCAGCCCGTGCAGCTTACGCCGGGCACCGGCAGCTTCGCCATCACGCCGGCTACCAAGATTTTCGTCGGCCCTAAGAATGAGGAGTTGCGCCGCATCGGGCAGCGCCTGAGCCAGGAAATACTACGCGCCACCGGCGTGCAGCCGGCCGTGGTGCAAGCCGCGCCGGGCAAGCAAGCGCAGGGCTCTATCTACCTCACCCTCAAGCCCGCCAATCCCGCCGACTCGCTCGGGGCGGAGGGCTACACGCTCCGCGTGCAGCCCGCGCAGGTGACGCTGGCGGCCAGCCAGCCAGCGGGGCTATTCAGGGGGGTGCAGACGCTGCGGCAATTGCTGCCGGTACAGCGCGGGGCCAATGCTAGCCTGCCCGCGCTGGAGGTTATCGACAAGCCGCGCTACAGCTGGCGCGGCATGCACCTCGACGTGTGCCGCCACTTCTTCAGCACCGACTTTGTGAAGAAGTACATCGACTATCTGGCGCTGCACAAGATGAATACCTTTCACTGGCACCTTACGGATGACCAGGGCTGGCGCATCGAAATCAAGAAATACCCCAAGCTGACCAGCGTGGGTGGCTACCGCGAGGGCACGCTCATCGGCCACTACGGGGCCAAGGTGCCGGAGTACGACAACGTGCGCTACGGCGGCTTTTACACGCAAGAGCAGATAAAAGAAGTCGTTAAGTATGCCCAGGAGCGCTACATCACGGTAGTACCCGAGATCGAAATGCCCGGCCACGCGCTGGCGGCCCTCACGGCCTACCCCGAGCTCTCGTGCACCGGTGGCCCCTTCAAGGTAGGGCAAACCTGGGGGGTGTACGACGATATTTTTTGCGCCGGCAATGAGCAGACCTTCGCTTTTCTAGAGGATGTGTTGACCGAGGTCATGCCGCTGTTTCCGAGCAAAATCGTGCACATCGGCGGCGACGAAGCCCCTAAAACCCGCTGGAAAACCTGCCCCAAGTGCCAGGCCCGCATCAAGGCCGAGCACCTCAAGGACGAGCACGAGCTGCAAAGCTATTTCGTGCAGCGCATGGAGAAATTCATGAACAGCAAGGGCAAAACCATTATCGGCTGGGATGAAATCCTGGAAGGTGGGCTGGCCCCCAACGCCGCCGTGATGTCGTGGCGCGGCATGGAAGGCGGCACCGCCGCCGCCCGGCAAAAGCACCAGGTGGTGATGACGCCCGGCGAGTTTGTGTATTTCGACCACGCGCAGGGCGACCCCGCCCTAGAGCCACTGAACATCGGCGGCTACCTGCCGCTGGAAAAAGTGTACTCTTTCGAGCCCACACCCAAGGAGCTGACCGCCTCCGAGCGCCCGTACATCCTGGGCGCGCAGGCCAATCTCTGGACCGAATATATCCCCACCGAGCAGTACGCGGAGTACATGGTACTGCCCCGCATGGCGGCCCTGGCCGAGGTACTCTGGACGCCCGCCCGCCTCAAAAACTGGGAGAGCTTCAAGGTGCGGATGCAGCCGCAGTACCAGCGCTACGCCGCGCTGGGCGCTAATTACGCCAAGAGCGCCTTCAACGTGCGGCAGCAATTTGTGCCCGACACCACCAAGGGCGGCGACGTAGTAAGCTTGCTGCTCGACGCCACCGGTCCGCAGATTCGCTACACCCTCGACGGCTCGGCCCCTACTCCCGCCTCCACTGCTTACGCCGGGCCGTTTACGCTTACCAACTCCGCCACGGTTAAGGCTGCTTCTTTTGAGAATGGGCAGCCGGCCGGCAAAACGACGACGACCGACGTGCTGGCACACAAGGCTTTCGCCGCGCCGACCAAGCTGGCCAGCGCACCCCACAAAAACTATCTGGCCAGCGGCCCGCTCACGCTGGTCGATGGCCTGCACGGCTCCCTCAGCCACACCGACGGGCACTGGCTGGGCTTTCTGGGCGACGACCTGGTGGCGACCATCGACTTGAAAAAAGCTACCGACGTCAGCTCCCTGCGCGGCACCTTTTTGCAGAAGCCAGAAGATGAAATTCTGCTGCCCACCGCGCTGGAGGTCGCTGTTTCGACCGACGACCGCACCTACAAAATAGTGTACTCGGCTCCCGTTGCGGCGGCGCAGTCCGGCTCCGCCATCGGCGAAGTGAAAGCAGACTGGAAGAAAACCAAGGCCCGCTTCGTCCGGGTGACGGCCAAGAATGCCCAGGCTCAGAAAACGGCCGCCGGGGCTAAGGAAGCTTCTGCTTGGCTGTTTGCCGACGAGTTGGTAGTGCAATAGGCAGCCGACTGCCTCAACCTCGCTAGCTCCCAGTGGCGCAGAATTTCACCGCACCACTGGTACCCACCTTTTATCACGACCCGCCTTTTTCCCCTGCTCCATGCCCAAAGTAGCGACTCCAGCCAGCACCGCCGCGCTGGCCCCCCCAGCCAGCAGCCAGCAAACCCGCTCGATTATCATCATCGGGGCGCTGTTTTTCATCTTCGGCTTCGTCACCTGGCTCAACTCGGTGCTGATTCCGTACCTGAAAATCTCCTGCGAGCTGAGCAATTTTGAGGCGTACCTGGTGGCCTTTGCCTTTTACATTTCTTACCTGGTAATGGCCATTCCGTCGGCCTGGGTACTGAAAGCTACGGGGTTTAAGAAAGGGATGTCGGCCGGATTGCTAGTGATGGGCGTGGGGGCGCTGCTCTTCGTACCGGCGGCCCTCACGCGCACCTACGGGCTGTTTTTGCTGGGCCTGTTTGTGCAGGGCACTGGGCTGGCCGTGCTACAAACGGCGGCCAATCCCTACATCACCATCCTGGGGCCGCGCGAAAGTGCCGCCAAGCGCATCAGCATCATGGGCATTTGCAACAAGGTGGCCGGGGCGCTGGCACCCATTGCCCTGGGGGCCGTGGCGCTGAAAGATGCCGATGCGCTGGTAAAGCGTCTGGGCAGCCTCAGCCCCACCGCCAAAGCCGCCGAGCTCGACGCCCTGGCCGCCCGCGTGGTTACGCCCTACTTACTCATGCTGGGCGTGCTGGTCATCCTGGCTACGCTCATCTATTTCTCCTTCCTCCCCGAAATCGACACCGACCACGAAGACGAAACCGTAGCCGCTGCTAACACCAATAAGTCGAGCATCTTCCACTTTCCCCACCTGATACTTGGCGCACTCGCCATGTTTTTCTACGTGGGCGTGGAAGTGATTGCCGGCGATACGATTATCAGCTACGGTGCCTCGCAGGGCATTGCCTTGGCCACGGCTAAATTCTTCACTACCTGCACGCTGGTTGCCATGATAGTGGGCTACGGTATTGGCATCGTAGCCATTCCCCGGTTTATCTCGCAGGAGAAGGCATTGCAAGTTTCGGCCATAACGGGCGTCCTGTTCGCGCTGGGGGCGCTTTCTACGACTGGCTATGCGTCGGTGCTATTCATCTCGCTGCTCGGGCTGGCCAACTCGCTGGTTTTTCCGGCCATCTGGCCGCTGGCTATTGCCGGGCTGGGGCGCTTCACCAAGCTGGGTTCGTCGCTGCTCATCATGGCGATTGCCGGAGGGGCGGTGCTGCCCCCGCTCTACGGCTTACTGGCCGACCATTCTTCGCCCCAGCGCGCTTACTGGCTGGTGATTCCGTGTTACTTGTTTTTGCTGTTTTACGGCGTGGCAGGACATAAAATCCGCCGTGCTTAACAAAAGCGGTCGTCATGCTGCGCTACGCACGGCATGACGACCGCTTTTTGACTATCCTCCGCAGTTATCGCTTGCTTTACCTTATTCCATTCCGGCATTCTTTTCGAATGACTAAATCTCGCTACCTGCTTTCCTTCCTGGCCTTGGCCAGCACCTCGCCCCTGGCGGCGCAGCAACGCTACGAGCTGAACTCCGGCTGGCTGGCCCAGCCCATCGCCAAGGTCACGGCGGCCGGGCCGCAGCTGTCGCAGCCGACGTACGCGCTCGCGGGCTGGCAGCCAGCCGTGGTGCCGGGCACGGTGCTCACCACCCAGCTGGCCAACGAGCAGGTACCCGACCCGTTCTTCGGGATGAATAACGAGCGCATTCCGGACATCTACAAAACCGGGCGCGACTACTACACTTATTGGTTCGTCAAGGATTTTCAGGAAGCGCCGGCCGCGGCCGATGGGCAGGTGTGGCTGCACCTGCGAGGCGTGAACTACAGCTGCGAAGTTTTCCTCAACGGCCAGAAGCTCAACAAGCAGACGCACTACGGCATGTTTCTGCGGCAGACGTACAACATCACGCCCTACCTCGCCAAAAACGGCCGCAACCGCCTGGCCGTGGTGGTTTACCCGCCCGACCCCGTGGGCAACCCCAACGGCGGCCAGGGCGGCGACGGCGTAATCGCCCGCAACGTCTCGACTCAGTACACGGCCGGCTGGGACTGGATTCGGCCCATCCGCGACCGTAATACCGGTATTTGGGACAAGGTTACGATTGAGAAAACGGGGCAGGTCAACCTCAAAAACCCGCACGTCATCACCCGCGTGGCGGGCGTACGGCGGCCAACTGGCCCGCAGGCCCCAGCCACCTTGGCCGCCACGGCCGAGCTCGAAAACCCGACGGCCAGCGCCGTGAGCGGCGTGTTGCAATACACCATCGCGGGCCAGGTGGTGAAGCAGACCGTGAGCGTGCCCGCGCACACGACCAAGCAGGTCAGCCTGCCCACCTTTACCCTGCAAAACCCCAAGCTGTGGTGGCCCAGCGGCTACGGCGCGCAGCACCTCTACCCGCTCAAGATGCAATTTGTGGTGGGCGGCAAAGCGGTATCGGACGAGGAAACCCTGCAAGTGGGCGTGCGCGAAATCCGCCCCCAGTGGAACGACCACACCCGCAGCATGCAGGTGCTGCTCAATGGCCAGAAAATCTTCATCAAGGGCGGCAACTGGATTATCTCGGATGCCATGCTGCGCTTCAGCAAGGCGCGCTACGATACCGAAATCCGGTTTCACCGCGACATGAACCTGAACCTCATCCGCATCTGGGGTGGGGCGCTGGTCGAGCGGCCCGAGTTTTACGAGGCGTGCGACAAGTATGGTATGCTGGTGCTGCAAGACTTCTGGATGAGCGGCGATTGCAACGGCCGCTGGGTTGACCCCATGAAGCTGGAAGACCAGTGGACCCGTCGCCAGTACCCCAACGACCACCGCCTGTTCGTGCGCTCGGTGGCCGACCAGGTGAAGATGGTGCGCAACCACGCCTCGCTGGCCATTTGGTGCGGGGGTAACGAAATCACGCCGCCCAAGGATATTCTCACGGCCATGCAGGACAGCCTGCTGCCCAAGCTCGATGGCACGCGCTGGTTTATCCCCTACTCCAACGCCGACAGCATGTCGACCAACACGCTGGGCGGCAACGGCGACGGGCCGTACGGCATTCAGCCCATCAGCCAGTTTTGGGGACACCGCACATTCCCCTTCAACTCGGAAGTGGGCTCCGTGGGCGTGGGCGACGTGGAGTCGCTGGAGCGCTTCCTGGCACCCGCCAACCTCGTGCCGCCGCGCTACCTGGGGGCCAACAGCAAGCCCACCGAGCAGGTCGATTCGGTGTGGACCTACCACACCTACATCGGCTATGAGCAGTATCTGCTGCCCTACGGCGCGCCCAAAGACATCCGCGATTTCGGGATGAAGGCGCAGCTCGTCAATTACGACCAATACCGGGCGCTCATGGAGGGCTTCAGCGCCCACATGTGGGACTGGTACACGGGTAGCATCATCTGGAAAACGCAGAACCCCTGGACCGCTTTGCGCGGCCAGATGTACGACTACTACCTCGACCCCAACGCCTGCCTTTATGGCCTGCGCACCGGCAGCGAGCCGCTGCACGTGATGTACAACCCCGTGGACAGCATGGTGACGCTCGTCAACAACCGCTTCGACGTGAAGCGCGACCTGATGCTGGTAGTCGATGCCTACGACATGGCCGGCAAGAAGACGCCCATCACGCAAGTGGTGGTTGAAATCAACCCGTCGTCGGCCAAGAAATACCTGCCCGTCAACGCCAACGTGAAGCAGTTGGGCAGCAAGCAGGGCATGTTCCTCTCGCTGCAATTGCAGGACCTCAACAAGCAGGTGCTCAGCAATAACTTCTACTGGCTGCCCGACGCCAAGGGCGAATACTCGGGCCTGAAGAGCCTGGCCAAAACCACCGTGCGGCTGGCCGCCCGCCAGGCTGCCCCGGGCAAAATTGAGGTGACGCTGGCTAACCCCGCCGGCGCGCCAGTTGCGTTTTTCAACCGGCTGGCCCTGGTCAATCCGCAAACGCAGAAGCGCGTGCTGCCGGTGTTTTACTCCGACAACTACGTGTCGGTGCTGCCCGGCGAGAGCAAGACGGTAGTACTCGACTATACGCCCGCCGCCGGCGAGCCCGCACCGGTAGTGTCGGTTGAAGGCTGGAACGTAGCCAATCAGCTAGTCCCAATTGCTGGCAAGTAATCTCCCTTATCCCGCCCAATTCGTTATGCAGAAGCTATTTAAAAACACCAGCCATCCTGCTGAACCTAGCAAAGCCGCTCTATCGGTCCACCTTACCTCGTCCAACGAGGCGGTAGAGATGCTTCGGCAAGCTCAGCATGACGGACGTGGGCGGTTATCGCTGGCCGCGCTGAGCACACTTGCGCTGCTGGGTAGCTGCCTCGTGGCCCAGCCGGCGACGGCTCAGAAGGCAGCGGCGACCAAGCCAGCCAGCCTTACGCAATACGTTGACCCTTACATTGGTACCGGGTTTCACGGCCACGTATTTCTGGGGGCCAACGTGCCCTTCGGGGCGGTGCAGCTCGGGCCGGTGAACTTGTCGGAGGGCTGGGACTGGTGCTCGGGCTACCATTATTCGGACTCGACCATTGTGGGCTTTTCGCACACCCACCTCAGCGGCACCGGCATCGGCGACCTGGGCGACGTGGCCGTAATGCCCACCACCGGCGCGGTGCGCGTGCGCAAGGGCACGCTGAAAAACCCCGACAGTGGGTTCGTGTCGCTGTTTTCGCACAAGGAGGAGAAAGTGAAGCCCGGCTACTACAGCGTGCGGCTGAAGCGCTACAACATCAAGGCCGAGCTGACGACCAGCGAGCGGGTGGGCTTTCACCAGTACACCTTTCCCAAGTCCGACGCGGCGCACCTCGTCATCGACTTGCAGCAGGGCATTGGCTGGGACTTAGCCACCGATACCCACATCGAGCAGCTCAACGACAGCACGCTCGTGGGCTACCGCTTTTCCAAGGGCTGGGCCGTGAAGCAGCGGATTTACTTCGCAGCCATCGTGTCGAAGCCCATTCGGCAGTTCAGCAGCGTGCAGGTTACTGATTCGCTGGGCAATACCACGCCCGCCGCGACCGGCAACCGCATTAAGGGCGTACTTACCTTCACCACCCAGGCCGGCGAGGTCGTGAAGCTGAAGGTGGGTATTTCGCCCGTCAGCACCACCAACGCGCTGGCCAACATCCGGGCCGAGATTCCGCACTGGAACTTCGCCCGCGTGGCCGCCGCCGCCGACGCCAGCTGGAACCGGGAGCTCCAGAAAGTCCGCATCCAGGCCGAGCCGGCGCGAATGAAGACGTTCTACACCGCGCTCTACCACACGATGGTGGCCCCGTCTATCTTCAACGACCACAACGGCGACTATTGGGGCACCGACGAGCAAGTACACACCGGGGCTACCTTCACCAACCTCACCACGTTCTCGCTCTGGGATACCTACCGGGCGGCGCACCCGCTGTTCACGATTTTGCAGCCCGAGCGCGTCAACGACATGGTGAGCAGCATGTTGGCCATCTACCAGCAGCAGGGCAAGCTGCCGGTGTGGCACCTCATGGCCAACGAAACCAACTGCATGGTGGGCTACAGCGCCGTGCCGGTGGTGGCCGACGCCTACCTCAAGGGGTTTAAGGGCTTTGATGCCAACCTGGCCTACGAAGCCGTGAAGGCCACCGCCATGCGCGACGACTGGGGCCTGAAAGACGTGAAAGCCCTCGGCTTCATCCCCGCCAACAACGAGGTCGAAAGCGTGTCGAAAGGCCTGGAATACGCCATCGACGACTGGTGCATTGCCCAGATGGCCAAGCAGATGGGCAAAACGGAGGATTACGTGTACTTCAGCAAGCGCGCCCAGAACTACCAAAACTACTTTGACAAGCACGTAGGCTTCATGCGCGGCCGGGTAGCGCAAAACGAGTGGCGCACGCCGTTCAACCCCTTTTCGTCGGTGCACATGAAAAGCGACTTCACCGAGGGCAACGCCTGGCAGTACACCTGGCTCGTGCCGCAGGACGTGGAAGGGCTGATTGGCCTGCTGGGGGGTGAGAAGCGTTTCAGCCAGAAGCTGGATTCGTTATTTATTGTGAAGGGTAACATGGGCGCGGAGGCCTCACCCGACATTTCGGGGCTCATCGGCATGTATGCCCACGGCAACGAGCCCGGCCACCACATCACCTACCTCTACAACTACGTGGGCCAGCCCTGGAAAACGGCCGAGAAGGTTCGTTTCATTACCGATAACTTCTACACGACCAAGCCCGACGGCATTATTGGCAACGAGGACGTGGGGCAGATGTCGGCCTGGCACGTGTTTTCGGCGCTGGGCTTCTACCCGCTCAACCCCGCCAACGGGGCCTACGTGTTCGGCAGCCCGTCGGTGAGCCAGGCGACGCTCGCGCTGGGCAGCGGCAAAACGCTCACTATCACCGCTAAGAACAACAGCCCGGCCAACAAGTACATCCAGCGGGTACTGCGCAACGGCCAGACTTACACGAAGTCATACCTCACGCACGCCGACCTGCTCAAGGGCGGGCAGCTCGTGTTTGAGATGGGCAGCAAGCCTAGCCCCACCTGGGGCGTAGCCCCGGCCGACCGGCCCCGGTCGGTAATGCCGTAGACTAGGCTTTGGCTACTTGGTAAAGAGCAAATTTTGCCGCAAATGAAAACGCGCAACTATTCGCCCTATACTGCTATAATTTATTTGTTTTGCAACAAACAACCACTTACTTTTGAATTATTCCTAAACGGCTATTTTTAAGACCTTGGCTAAGCCTTGGTAAAGAGCATCATGAACTTTCTATGCCTAGGTTATTGCCTAGTTGTTCAAAAGGCTCCTTCAAGCAAATAGTCCGCGTTAATCTTCAAGCGCAATCCATTCTATACCAGCCTATTTTTTATCCTTAACCAGCAAGCAGATACGGCCTGATACGTGAAGCTACCGAGCAGCTGACGCTACTCTGAAAATTTCTATTTCTCAGCTACTACCAGCTACTGCCTTGTGCCGCCTGCCCCCGCGCCAGCTTTTCGGCGCATCAGCAGGCGCTCCGCGCTGCTTTTTACGCTCGCCCCGGCCTTTTCCAGCGTTCTTTTTTTGAGTATCCGGCCTACCAAGCCAGCTTTTTTGCCAAGTTGCCTAAACGTTTTTGCATCGCTTAGTCTGGCTCCCGGGTCAGCCAGGCTTCGCTACCGTGAGCGCGTTGCGGCGCACGTCTTGTTTTCCACCTAACCACTTCACTTTCAATTACTCCTCCACCCCACCATGAGAAGAATAGTACCACTACTTGTATTACTCTTGCTGCTGTGTCGAAGCTACGGCTACGCGCAAACGAGCAGGATTTCCGGTAAAATCACCAGCTCGACCAACGAAGCGCTCATCGGGGTCAGCATCCTGGTGAGCGGCACCACGCAGGGCACTACCTCGGACGCGGACGGCAACTACTCGCTCACCGCGGCGGATGATGCCACGCTGGTGTTCTCCTACGTGGGCTTCGTGAGCCAGACGGTGGCCGTGAAGGGCCGCTCGTCCATCAACGTCATTATGGCGGTGGACAACAAGGAACTCGGCGAAGTGGTGGTGACGGCGCTGGGCATCAAGAAAGATGAGCGCAAAATCGGCTACGCCGTGACCAAGGTAGACGGGCAGGCCCTGTCGGTGGCCCGCGAAACCAACGTGGCCAACTCGCTCGAAGGCCGCGTGGCCGGCCTCAACGTATCGGGCACGAGCGGCGGGCCGGGCTCGTCGGCGCGCCTCAACATTCGGGGCGTGACGTCGTTTTCGGGCACGTCGTCGCCCCTGATTGTTATCAACGGCGTGCCGATGGACAACACCGTGCGCGGCAGCGCCGGCGAGTGGGGCGGCGCCGACCTCGGCGACGGCATCAGCAACATCAACCCCGACGACATCGAAAACGTGACGGTGCTCAAGGGCTCGACGGCCTCGGCCCTATACGGGGCGCGGGCGGCCAACGGCGTTATTCAGATAACGACCAAAAGCGGCAGCCGCACCCGCACGACCATTGAGTACAACACCAACCTGCAAATCAGCCGGGCGGTGGATAATACTGATTTCCAGAATGTTTACGGCCAGGGCAGCCAGGGCTTGAAGCCTACCGACCAGGCCTCGGCCATCGTGTCGGGCAACACGGCCTGGGGCAGCAAAATGGATGGCTCGACCATCACGGGCATCGACGGGCAGCAGCACGCCTACTCGCCGGTGAAAAACAACATCAATAACTTTTACCGCACGGCCCCGGCCTGGACCAACACGGTATCGGTGTCGGGCGGCGGCGAAAAGGGCACCTACCGCCTCTCGCTGTCCAACCTCAGCAGCAAGTCGATTTTGCGCAGCAGCGGCCTTGACCGTCGCACGGTCAATTTCAACACATCGTATGACCTTACCAAGAAGCTCAGCTTCAACCTGACGGCCAGCTACATCGACCAGAAAGACGAAAACCGGCCCTACCTGAGCGACGCGCCGCTGAACGCCAACAACATCATCTTCCTGGCGCCCAACATCGACCAGAATACGCTGAACCCCGGCTTCGACGCCAACAACCGGGGCCTGGAAATGGCCTGGAACGTGGACAGCTACACCACCAACCCTTGGTTTGTGGTTAATCAGTTCCGCAACAACGTGTCGCGCCGCCGCCTCATCAGCGCGGTATCGGGCCGCTACGCTTTCACCGACTACCTCTCGCTGATGGGCCGCGTGGGCTACGACTACTCCAGCGACCGCCGCTTCAACGTGACGCCCTACGGCACGCTGTATTCGAGCAACGGCGAGGGTGGGCTTGAAAACCTGACCCTGGGCAGCCGCCTGGAGCTGAACACCGACGCTTTGCTGTCCTTTAATAAGCAGCTGACGCAGGACTTCTCGATTAGCGCCAGCCTGGGGGCCAACTATCGCCGCAACAACTTCGAGAGCAGCCGCTTATACGGCGGGCAGTTCATCGTGCCCTACCTGTACGCGCCCTCCAACCTGCGCACCCGCAACTCGGAGTACCAGTACACCGCGCTGGAAACGCCTTCGGCCTACTACACGGCCGACTTCACGTATAAGTTCCTGACGTTGAGCACTACCGGGCGATACGACCGGTTTTCGTCGCTGCCCAGCGGCAACCGCAGCATCTTTACACCCTCGGTGTCGGGTAGCTTTATCTTCTCGGACCTGCTCGATGCGCCGGCCCTGAGCTACGGCAAGCTGCGCGCCTCGTATGCCAAAACCAGCGGCGAGCCGGCCCAGCCCTACCAGACGTCGTTCTACTACAACATTAACAACCCCATCAACGGCACGCCGCGCGCGACGTTTGACAGCCGCCTGCCCAACAACAATCTCAAGCCGTACAGCCTGACGGAGTACGAAATAGGCACCGAGCTGAAATTCTTCAGCAACCGCATCAGCCTGGACGTGGCGTACTTCAACCGCCGCACCGATGGCGAAATCGTGTCGGCCAGCTTATCCTCTTCCACCGGCTTCGAGAGCCGCTCGGTGAACCTAGGCTCGACCCGCAACCGGGGCGTGGAGCTGCTGCTGAGCGTGGTGCCGGTGAAGCGCGGCGCGTTTACCTGGACCTCGTCGTTCAACTTCACCAAGCTGAAAAACGAAGTGCTGGAAATCGACCAGACGGCCAACACGCCGGCCCTGCAAACGGGTACTTACCGGCCCATGAACGGCAACATTTCCATCGTGAAGGGCATGGCCATTGCCCAGGTGATGGCCTACGACTACAAGCGCGATGCCAACGGCAACATCGTGGTGGGCAGCAACGGTGTGCCGATGCGCGGCGACCTGAAGCCGATGGGCTCGGGCATCGCCAACCTGTACGGCGGCTGGAACAACGACTTCAACTTCAACGGCTTCAACCTATCGTTTTTGGTTGACTTCAAGTTCAACAACAAAATCCTGTCGGCCACCGAGTACTACTCCTACACCCGCGGCCTGAACCAGGCCACGCTGGAAGGCCGCGACGGCGGCGTGGTTGCCACCGGCGTGCGCGAAGACGGCAGCGCCAATACCATTTCGGTGCCCGCCTACACCTACTACCCGCAGCTGGCCACCAACGTGTCGGCCTTGTCGGTGCTCGACGGCAGCTTCATCAAGTTCCGCCAGCTGGCCCTGGGCTACACGCTAAAGCCGACCTTCCTGACGCACACGCCCTTCCAGGACGTAACGCTGTCGCTGGTGGGCCGCAACCTGTTTACCATCATGAAGCACACCAAGAACATCGACCCCGAAAACACCATTTCGCCGTTGGTAACTTACGCCGGGGTAGAGGGTGGCTCGCTGCCCTTCGCCCGCACGTATGGCTTCACCCTCAACGTTAAATTCAAATAATCCGGCGCTATGAAGAAGCCAGTTTTTTTCCTCGCTTTCGCGGCCTTACTGGGCACTACTTCCTGTTCGGAAAGCTACCTCGACCAGGTAAATACCAACCCCAACGCGGCCTCGGCCGCTAATCTCGACCCCAACTACCTGCTCACCGACGGGCAGCTCACGTTTGCCAACACCGGCTACACGCAGCTGCTGTACCAGGCTCCGGCCATTCAGGCGCTGGCCAGCACCTTCAATTACTACGGCAACGGCGACAAGTACGTGAACGCGGGCGGGTTTACGGGCTACCAAGCCCGGATTTTCAACGAAGGCTACACGGCCCTCAGCCGCCTGCAGCAGGCCATCAGCGTGGCCAACACGCAGAGCAGCTCGCGCTACACCAACGTTATTGCGATTAGCAATATCATGAAAGTCATGATATTCCAGCGCATCACCGATGCCTATGGCGACATTCCCTACTCGCAGGCCTTGCAGGCGGCGCAGGGCATCGTGACGCCGGCCTACGACAAGCAGCAGGACATTTACCCGGCCCTGCTGACGCAGCTGGAGTCGGCCATCAACAGCCTCGACGCCAACGGCGCGAAGGCCACCGGCGACCTGCTGTATAAGGGCGACGTGGCGCAGTGGAAAAAGCTGGGCTACTCGCTGATAGTGCGCGTAGCCATGCGCATGACCAAGGCCAACCCCACGCTGGCCAAAACCTACACCGAGAAAGCGGCGGCGGCCGGCACCCTGGCCAGCACGTCCGACAACGCCATCGTGCAGACGGATGCCGCCAACGGCGACACCCAGAATGCTACCGCCGGGGCGCTGTTCACGACCGACGACTTCCGGGAAGTGAAATGGAGCAAGACGCTGATTGACTACCTGCGCACCACCAACGACCCGCGCCTGAGCACCATCGCCGAGATTCCGCAGGCGGGCGCGGCGGCCAATGCCAACCAGGCGCTGGTGGGCGACAACACAGCCGCCAACCAGCGCGGCCTGCCCAACGGCTACGACCTGACGAACGGCAACTTCGACATCCGCAAGCGCTCGGACTACCCCGGCCCCACCGGCACCGGCACCGACCTGGCCCCGCTGGGCAACTACTCGCGGCCCCGCCTGAGCGTGTACATTAAGCGCAACGCCCCGAACTTCCTTTTGACCTACGCCGAAACCGAGTTCTTACTGGCCGAAGCCGCCAGCCGCGGCTGGAGCGTGGGGGCCAACGCCGCCACGCACTACGCCAACGGCCTGCGTAGCGCGATGGAATCACTGGCGCAGTTCGACGCCACCACGGCCACGATTAGCTCGGCGACCATCAGCGCCTACGTGCTCGCCAACCCGCTGCAAGCCAGCAATCAGCTCAAGCAAATTAACGAGCAGTACTGGCTGGAAACGTCCACGACCTTCAACTTTATCGAAGGCTGGAACAACTGGCGGCGCTCGGACTTTCCGCAGCTCACGCCCGTAAACTACCCCGGCAACGTAACCAACGGCACCATTCCGCGCCGCATGATTTACCCGGCCACCGAAATCTCCAACAACCCCGGCGGCTACCAGTCGGGCGTGGCCAGCCTCAACGGCGGCGACCTGCTGACCTCGCGCGTGTGGTGGGATAAATAACCCCCGCCGCACCGCCTGACAAGGGAGGCTTTATTCCGGGCAAAGCTGGGGTAAAGCCTCCTTTTTTTGTAGTAAGTACTTGGTTCTGTCAACCATACAAACGTGTCGCCTCACCCCCCGGCCCCCTCTCCAAAAAGGAGAGGGGGAGCCACACGACTACCCAACGACTTCCTACGTCCGCATACGGTCGGCTCCCCCTCTCCTTTTCGGAGAGGGGGCCGGGGGGTGAGGCGATACGCCAGAACAGCCCGCTTATTTTAGCTGAGTATTCAGCTTGCCGGTTTAGACACCAGGCTCAAGGTTTTATGAACGTACTATCTACTCTTTTCTACCAGCGGCCTACGGGCTGGCCAGTAACCCTGCTGAGCCTGGGCCTAGCCCTGCCCGCGCAGGCCCAAGTCAGTTTCCAAGACTTGGAAGGCCTTTTCACGCCGCCCAAAGGTTACGTGGTGCAGCACACCAGCCAGCCGCTGCGGATGGATGGCCGCCTCACGGAAGCCGCCTGGCAGCAAGCCGCCTGGACCACCGACTTCGTGGATATTGAAGGTGCGACCAAGCCCCTGCCCACCTACCAGACGCGGGTGAAGATGCTGTGGAACGACTCGACCTTATTCGTGGCGGCCACCTTGCAGGAGCCCCAAATCTGGGCGTACCAGACGCGCCACGACGACATTATCTATTATGATAATGACTTCGAGGTGTTTATCGACCCCGACAACAACACGCACCAGTATTTTGAAATCGAGGTCAACGCGCTGAACAAGATTTTCGACCTCTACCTGCCCAAGCCCTACCGCAACCAGGGCGACGCCCTCATCAGCTGGGACGTGGCCGGGCTGCAATCGGGCGTGGCCATCGACGGCACGCTCAATAAGCCGCAGGATACTGATAAAAGCTGGACGGTGGAAATGGCCATTCCGCTTAAGGCCGTGCGAATGGGCTTTCCGTGGCAGCCGCCCGCCGAGGGTACGCTATGGCGCATCAACTTTTCGCGGGTGGAGTGGGACACGCGGGCCGTGAACAGCAAAAACCAGAAGCTGCGCGATGCCAGCGGCAAAGACCTGCCCGAGCACAATTGGGTGTGGTCGCCGCAAGGCGTCATCAACATGCACTACCCCGAGCGCTGGGGCTACTTGCAGTTCTCGCGCCAGCCGGGCACCACCTGGCAGCTGCCGCTGGCCGAGCGCCGCAAGCAGCAGCTCTGGCGCGTGTACTACCGCCAGCAGCAGCACAAAGAGAAAACCGGCCGCTACGCCAGCACCCTGGCCGAGCTTCAGCTGCCCGCGCAAGTCGAGGTGGATAAGCAAGCCAACGAACTGCAACTCGCCGCCACGCCCTACCAGTTTACCGCCACCCTCACCGCCGCCGGCCAGCCCACTTTTCGCCTAAACGACGAGGGCCTGCTTGAACCCGTAAAGCCATGAACAGCCGCCGCAAATTTGTGCAAGACAGCCTGTTGCTGGGCTTGTCGGCTCCCCTCCTCTCGGCCGCCCCGGCCGCCGGCCCGAGCGCGCCCCCACCCACCGGCTGGAAGCACTGGGTCTGGATTAACCCCGACCCCAAGGACACCGCCGCCCAGCTTGCCGAGCGCTACTGGCAGTACTATGAGGCGGGCATTCGGGGCATCTTTTTCGAAGCCGACAGCGAGCGGCACTTCCGGGCGGCCAAGGCGCAGAAGCTGGAAGCCCACCGCTGGATTTGGACCATGAACCGGGGCGAAAAAACGCTGCTGGCCGCCCACCCCGAGTGGTACGCCGTGAGCCGCCGGGGCGAATCCTGCGCTACCCACCCGCCCTACGTGGACTACTACCGCTGGCTCTGTCCCTCGCGCGAGGAGGTGAGGCAGTACCTGGAGCAAGACTACGCCGCCGCCCTTAAAAAGGACTACGTCGATGGCATACACCTTGATTACGTGCGCTTTTGCGACGTAATTCTGCCCGTCAACCTCTGGGCCAAGTACGGCATCGTGCAAACAAGCGAGCTGCCCGAATACGATTTTTGCTATTGCCCGGTGTGCAAAGCGGCCTACAAAACCGAGCATGGCATCGACATCGACACCGTGCAGTACCCCGAGGCCAGCCCGTCGTGGCGGGTTTTCCGCTACCAGCGGGTCAATGAGGTGGTGCGCCGCCTCACGGCCGTGGCCAAGCAGTACCGTAAGCCCATCACGGCCGCCGTTTTCCCCACCCCCGACATCGCCCACCGCAACGTGAAGCAGGACTGGGTAAACTGGAACATCAGCGCCGTGTGCCCCATGATTTACCACGGCTTTTACAAGGAAAACGTGGCCTGGATTGGCCAGGCCGTGGTCGAAGGCGTGCAGGCCCTCAAAGGCAAATTTCCGCTGTACGCCGGCCTGTTCCTGCCTGATTTCCAGAACGATGCCGAGGTGCAGCAAGGCATCGAAAACGCTTTGCGCAACGGCGCGGCCGGCGTCTCGCTATTCGGCAACGTGTCAGCGGGCGCACTGGCGGCTCTGAAGGCTGCATCGAGCAAAGTAGCTGTAGCTAAGTAAAAACCCGTCTGTCCTTGCGAGCGCAGCGAAGCAATCGCACCTATTCAGCCGCGCCGCTCGGGTGCTCGCCCTGATGCGATTGCTTCACTACGCTCGCAAGGACAGATGTCTAGCAATACTGATAAGCCCGACAATTAAGCATTCCCACTATTCAATCTTTCTCACCCCCATGTATCTCCGCCGCTTCGGGCTCAGCTATCGCTGGTTGCTCGTATTCTTTTTAAGTAGCACTGCTTTTAGTAGCCGTGAGCAGCAACCGTTATTCAGCTTATTAAGCGAGCAGCAAACCGGCATCAACTTCGCTAATACTATCAACGAAACCGAAGCGCTTAATATTCTATCCTACGAATACTTTTACAATGGTGGCGGCGTAGCAGTAGGTGATATTAATAATGATGGACTGCCGGATTTATTATTTACCGGCAATATGCGCCCGAATAAGCTGTATTTAAATTTAGGCAATTTCAAATTCAAGGATATTACCAGCCAAGCATCCCCCTTGCTGGAAGGCCGCAAAGGTGGTTGGAAAACGGGTGCCACAATGGCTGACGTGAACGGCGACGGACTACTAGATATTTACATCTGTTATTCTGGCAAAGGCTCGGATGATGCGCGCCGCAATCAGTTATTCATTAATCAAGGCAACACTAAGTTTCAGGAAGAAGCTACCACTTACGGTTTGGCTGACCCGAGTTATAGTACGCAGGCTGCGTTTTTCGATTATGACAACGACGGCGATTTAGACATGTTCTTGCTCAATCACAATGTAAAAAAGATTGACAACATGGAGTTTGCCCGCCGCAAAGACGAGGTGGACGCGCTGGCCGGCAACAAGCTGTTTAGGAACGATACCGGCCATTTCACCGACGTTTCCAAGGCTGCGGGCATCATCCAGAATCCGTTGACGTTCGGCTTGGGCATTGCCATTGCGGATATTAATAAAGATGGCTGGGCCGACATCTACGTTACCAACGATTACAACGAGCCGGACTATTTATACATCAACCAGCACAACGGCACATTTACCAACCAATCGCAGCAAATGCTGCGGCACCATTCGCATTTTTCGATGGGCGTGGACATTGCTGATTTTAACAATGACGCGCAGCCCGACATATTCACCCTGGATATGCTGCCGGCCGACAACCACCGGCAAAAGTCATTGCAACTCCAGGAGAATTACGAAACGTTTGGGCTGATGCTTCAGCAGGAGCTGTATCCGCAGTATATGCGCAACATGCTGCACCTGAATAATGCTGATGGCACGTTCAGCGAGATTGGACAACTAGCGGGCGTATCGAAAACTGATTGGAGCTGGTGCCCGCTGATTGCTGATTTTGACAATGATGGCTATAAGGATATTTATATTAGTAACGGATATTTACGCGATTACACTAATAAGGATTTTCTGCGATACTGGGGCGATTATAAAATCAAGAAAGCAATGGCGCGCGAACCTTTCCAATTAATGGATTTGGTAACGGCGATGCCTTCGACCTCGGTACCCGATTACATCTTTAAAAACGAGCACAATTTAACGTTTTCCAACAAGCAGCAGGAATGGGGCTTGAACCAGGCCAATATGTCGAACGGCGCGGTGTACGCCGACCTGGACAATGATGGCGACTTGGATTTGATTGTCAACACCATCAACCAGCCGGCCAGCCTTTACCGCAACCGCAGCACTGAAGACCACCACGCAAGCTACTTGGCGCTCAAGCTGAAAGGCTCGGACAAGAACACGCAGGCGGTGGGAGCCAAGGTATACGTGTACACGCCCGGCCTGGTGCAATACCAGGAAGTCAACCCCAACCGGGGCTATTTGTCTTGTGTTTCGACTACCCTGAATTTTGGCCTTGGCACCAGTCAGCGCGTTGACTCCGTGCGGATTATCTGGCCCAACCAAACGACGCAGCTGCTCAAAGCGGTGCCGGCCAACCAGCTGCTGCAACTCACCAGCCCGCCGGCTGGCCGACTCGCCGTGCGGGCCGCGCCGGCCCCGAAGCCCGTGTTCAAGCCGGTGGCCCCGCTGTTCGATTTCAAGCCCGAGGAAGTGACGCTGAACGACTTTAAGCGCCAGCTGCTTATGCTGTTTATGTACTCCAAAACCGCGCCGGTGCTGGCTAAGGCTGACGTGAACAAGGACGGCCTCGACGACCTGTTTGTGAGCGGCGCGGCCGGTGAGGTGGGCAAGCTATACCTGCAACAGCCGGGAGGCAAGTTTGCGGAAGCGCCGCTGCTGCGCAACACCAGCCAGCCGGGCGGCACGGTGGCCGCCGCCACTTTCTTCGACGCGACCGGCGACGGCTTTCCCGATTTGTACCTCGCTAAGGGCGGCTACGCGCTCTACGAAGCCGGGCAGGAGGAGCTGCAAGATGAGTTGTACATCAACGACGGCAAGGGCCATTTAAGCTTAGCCGCCAGCAACTTGCCCGCGCTGACTGCTAGTAGCAAAAGCTGCGTGCGGGCGGCCGATGCCGACAACGACGGCGACCTGGACCTCTTCGTGGGGGGCCGGGTGATACCGGGGCGCTACCCGCTGCCGCCACCCAGCTACCTGCTGCTCAACGACGGCCACGGCAAGTTTGCGGCTGCTAGCGTACCCTTTGCCAGCGTCGGCATGGTGACCGATGCGCAGTGGGTCGACTTGAACAAGGACGGCCGCAAAGACCTAGTACTGTGCGGCGAGATGATGCCGATAAGCGTGTGGCTGAATACCGCGCAAGGCTTTCAAAACCAGACTACCACGTACTTCGCGACGCCCCAGAAAGGCTTCTGGTTTAGCCTGCACGTGGCCGATGTTAACGCCGACGGGCAGCCCGATATAGTGGCCGGCAACCTCAGCACCAACAGCCCCCTGCAAGCCACGACCCAGGAGCCCGCCGAGCTGTACTACGCTGATTTTGACAGCAATGGCTCCATCGACCCCTTCCTGAATTTCTACGTGCAGGGCAAGAGCTACCCCTTCGTGAGCCGCGACGAGCTGAACGAGGAAATATACCCCATGCGCCGCCGCTTTACGTCGTACAAAGCCTACGCCGACGCCGTGATGACGGATATTTTCAGCGCCGAAGACCTCGGCAAGGCCGGCAAGCTGGAAGCCAACGAGCTGCGCACCATGCTGTATATCAACCAGAACGGCAAGTTCGCGGCCACCGAGCTGCCGATGGAAGCCCAGTTTTCGGTGGTCACCCAGATTACGAGCGGCGACTACAACCACGACGGCCACCGCGACCTGCTGCTACTCGGCAACCACACCGACAACCGCCTGAAAATCGGCAGCCTGGACGCCGGCTACGGCTGCCTGCTGCAAGGCGACGGCCGCGGCCACTTTCGCTACGTGCCGCAGCCCGCGGCAGGCCTCTGCGTGCTGGGCGACGTGAAGTCGGTGAGCGAAATCCTGGTGAACCGCCAGCCCTACCTGGTAGTGGGCGTGAGCGGCGGCCCGGTGCAGTTTTACAAAGAATAGCCTTTTTTATAATTGAAATCTTGTAAACGTTCGTCATGCTGAACGCAGTGAAGCATCTCGCGTGGCGCACTAACCTTGACGTTAGATTTTACTGCATCACGCGAGATGCTTCACTGCGTTCAGCATGACCCGTTTCTTCGTTCTCCCACATCCCGCAAGAAGGCTCACAGCCATGAACTACCTTTCTCGCCTGGCTTGCCTGGCTTTTACGGCCCTGGCCGGCCGGCCGGCCCAAGCGCACAACCCCAATCTGGCCGAAATCCTCGACCCGGCCAAGGCGCTGAATAGCATCAATATGACAATGGTGCACGACGTGGTGAGCCCGCCCGTGGCCGCCCGCTACTACGCCTACACCACGATGGGGGCCTACTGCATCGTGGCGGCCCACAACAAGGGCGTGCCGGACTTGCCGCTTCTGGTCAAGAGCTTCGGCGCGCTGCGGCTCGATACCGTAAAGGCCCGCTACGACTACCAGATTGCGGCCTACTATAGCCTGCTCGAAACGGCCCGGCTGCTGCTGCCTTCGGGCGAAACGCTAGCTGAGGAAGAAGCTGATTTGCTGAAAAAGCTCGCCCAACAGGGCACCCGGCCCGACGTGCTGGCGCAGTCGGTGCGCGTGGGCAAGTTGGCCTCGGCGGCCGTGGTGCGCTTCTCCAAAACCGACCACTATGCGCAACTGAGCGCACTCAAGCGCTATACGCCCCGCAAGGAAGAAGGCAGCTGGTACCCCACGCCCCCCGCCTACCTCGACCCCGTGGAGCCCAACTGGAAAACCATCCGCCCGCTGGTTATCGACTCGGCCAGCGCGTTTCGGCCCGTGCCGTGCGCGCCGTTCAGCAAGGACACGGCCTCGGCTTTTTACCGGCTGGCGAAGCAGGTGCACACCGTTTCGACGCACCTGAGCGCCGAGCAAAACCAGATAGCGCAGTTCTGGGACTGCAACCCGTTTGCCGTGAACACGGCGGGCCACATGGCCATCGGCTTCAAGAAGATAAGCCCCGGGGGGCACTGGATGAACATCGCGGCCCTGACGGCCCGGCAGGCCAAAGTGGGCTTCGATAAGACGGTGGTGGTACTGTGCGCGGAGGGCATCACGCTCATGGACGCCTTCATCAGCTGCTGGGATGCCAAGTACCTCACCAACCGCATTCGCCCCGAAACCTACATCAACCGCTACATGAGCGTGCGCTGGCAGCCCCTGCTGCAAACGCCGCCCTTCCCGGAGTACACCAGCGGGCACGCCGTAGTATCGACCGCCTCGGCCGAAGTGCTGACCTACCTGCTGGGGGATAATATAGCTTACATCGACAACACCGAAATCCCGTTTGGCAGCGGCGAGCGGAAGTTTACGTCCTTCCGGCAGGCGGCGGCTGAGGCTTCTATCTCACGCCTTTACGGCGGCATTCACTACCTCGACAGCGTCACGAATGGCAACGCGCAGGGCAAGCAGGTAGGGGAATGCATTGTGACGCGGCTGCGCGGCAGTGGGGTTAAGCCGCTGGCGGCGGGCAGGAAGTAGAGGGATTAAAAAATGGGTCATGCTGAGCGGAGCGCAGCGGAGTCGAAGCATCTCTTTAGTAGAGTAATTCCTACCGTCAGCAATGAAGCGGTAGAGATGCTTCGACTCCGCTGCGCTCCGCTCAGCATGACCCGTTTTTTAACCAACTGATTGACAACAGCAATCTACTCCGCTACAAACGCGAAAGCCAGCGCCGGGTACGCGCCCGCCTGCTTGCCCAGGTCGGCGGGCAGCGTCACCTGCACCTTGTCGCCCTGGCGGGTCCATTTCACGGGTTTGCCAGTTTGCAATAGCGTCAGCTTGCTGCCTTTTCTGGGCAGATTGCCGGCCCAGGTGAGGGTAGCGGGCGCGGGCTGGTTTTCGGGTAGGCAGGCGATGGCGTAGCGAGTGCCCGTTTTGCCCTGCGTGAAGTAGGTGCTGCCATCCTGGAAGCGCGGCGTGGCGCGGGTGTTGTAGATGGCGGCCCCGTTTACGTCCAGCCACTTGCCTATCGCGGCCAGGCGCGTCGTGGCTTCATCGGCCAGGGTGCCGTCGGGCTTGGGGCCGACGCCGAGCAGCAGGTTGCCGCCTTTGGCCACTACCTCGACCAGCGAGTGGATGATTTTGGTGGGCGACTTGTACGTGTCGTTGGGCACGTAGCCCCAGTTGTTGGCCAGGGTCAGGCAGCTTTCCCAGGGGTTGGGCAGCGGGCGGTCGGGCACGCGCTGCTCGGGCGTCTGGTAGTTTTCGTAGGGGCCGTGCACGGTGCGGTCGACCATGAGCAGGCCGGGCTGGGCCTGCCGGGCCATCGCCGCGATGCGCGGCATGTTCACGTCCTGGCTAAACTCGGGGATAGGCGCGCCCCACGAGCGCACCTCGGCGTTCACGGTTTCCTTGGGCCGCACCCAGCCGCCATCGAGCCACAGAATGTCCATCTTCCCGTAGTCGTGCATTAGCTCGCTAAGCTGGTTGTAGGTGAATTCCTGGTATTTTTTCCAGCGCCACGGGTACTTCTTGATGTCGTAATTGACGTTGCGGTTGGGCGTGGCGTACTTCGACCACCAAAAATTCTGTGAGTGCCAGTCAGGCTTCGAGAAATACGCCCCAATCATAAAGCCCTGCTGCCGAAACGCTTCGAACACGTACTTGGCCACGTTGGCCCGCGGGTTACTTTGAAACGGGCCGTTAGTAATCTTGAAATCCGACTGCTGCGTGTCGAACATATTGAAGCCGTCGTGGTGCTTGGTCGTGAAAACCAGGTAGCGCATGCCAGCTTTTTTGGCCACGCTGGCCCACTGCTCGGGGTTGAATTTCGTCGGATTAAAAACCTTGCTATATCCCCAGTACTGCTTCTTAAAGTCCTCGTAGGCGATGGTGCTGTCGCGCTCCACCCAGTCTTCCGAGCACAGCTCCCACGACTCGATAATGCCCGGCACGGCATACAGCCCCCAGTGCAGAATCAGCCCGAATTTCTGGTCGCGCCACTTGTCGAGCTTCTGCACCACGAGCGGGTCGGTAGGCGCTTCGTACTGCGTCGATTGCTGGTGCATGCCTTGCTCCTGGGCGTAGGCCGGCAGGGTAGCGGCAGTTAGTAGAGCGAGGGCGAAGGTAGTTTTTTTCATTTTTATAGATTGGTTTTTAGTTGATTATGACCTGCGCAAAAAGGCGATTGTCATTGCGAGCGCAGCGAAGCAATCGCACCCGACGAGTATCCGAACAGCGCGGCCGAACAGGTGCGATTGCTTCGCTGCGCTCGCAATGACAGGCGTTTATTCAAGGCTGCTTCTCCCCTACCACCGCCTGCTTGTAAAGCCCGACCGCCGACAGCGTAGGATTTAGCCGTGAGGAGGTGATGCGCAGCCGCACCCGCTGCGCCCGCAGCGGGGCAAACGTGAGGATGCGCTTGTAGCCCACGGTGGTGCCCGCCGCCACCGGCAGCCACTGCGCGCCGCGCTGATACTCCAGCACGAAGCGTTCAATCCGCTGCCCCACGGCGATGTTTTCCTGCAACAGCACGGTGTCAAACGTCTGCGGCGCGGGCAGCGCGAAGGTCAGCGTGGCCGTGGTATCGCGGGCGGCGGTGGTCCAGTACGTGGCGTAGTTAGTATCGAGCAAGCTCTTGGCCTGCTGGGCATTGGGGCCGACAACCTGGGCGGCGGCCAGCAGGTTGGTAGCGTAGGTTTTGGCGAGCGCTTGTCGGAAGCCCGTCAGGCTGGCGACGTCGGGCGGGCTGAGTAGGCCCTGCTTATTGGGCGGAATATTGAGCAGCAGCACACCATTGCGCCCCACCGAGCTGTGGTAAATGTCAACCAGTTGCGCGGGCGTTTTCACCTGCGCGTCTTCAGCGGGGTGGTAAAACCAGCCCGGCCGGATAGACACGTCCACTTCGGCCGGGTACCACACCAGGGCGGGCGCGGTGCGGATTTTGGCGCGGCTGCCTAGGTCGTTGTCCATCATATTCCTGGGCGCGAAGCTGACTTCTTTTTGCGACGCGGCGGCCACCTTGTCTTGCTGCTGGCTGTCGAGCGGCACCACGCTCCATTCGGTTTCGCGGCCCTGGCCCGATTCGGTGCCCACCCAGCGCACATCGGGCCCCATCACGGCGATGGTGGCCGTGGGCTGCAGCCGCCGAATCAGCGCGTACCAGCGGTTGAAGTCGTAGACCTGCTTTTTGCCGGTGGGGCCTTCGCCGTTCGCCCCATCAAACCACACCTCATCGACGCGGCCGTAGTGGCTGAGCAGCTCCGTTAATTGATTGACGAAGTAGTCGTTGTACTTGGCCGAATCGCCAAAAAAGGGCGAGTTCCTGTCCCACGGCGAGAGGTACACGCCGAAGCCCAGGCCCTGCGCCCGGCAGGCCGCCACCACCTCCTGCACCACGTCGCCCCGGCCGTTTTTCCAGGGGCTGTTTTTCACCGAGTGCGCGGTGTAGGCCGAGGGCCACAAGCAGAAACCATCGTGGTGCTTGGCGGTGATAATCAACTGCTTGATGCCGCCCGCCTTGCACGCCCGCACCCACTGGCTGGCATCGAGCGCGGTGGGGTTGAACAGCGCCGGGCTTTCCGTGCCATCGCCCCACTCTTTGTTGGTAAATGTATTGATGCCGAAGTGAATAAAGCCCGTCAGCTCTAGCTGCTGCCAGCGCAGCTGCCGCGCCGACGGCGTGACGGTAGCCGCCCGCCGCACCACCGCCGCCGCCGAGCTACCGGCCGGAACCGGCACGTAGTTCGTGGCCGAATACAGCTGCGCCAAGCCCGCGCGCGGCCCCAGCAGCCCGAAGCAGCCTAGTAGCAGCAGCGGCTTTTGCGGCAGCCAACGCAGGCAATTGAGCAGGTATTTTTTCACAAGAGTAGGGGCCGAGGGCAATTAGGGCGTGTTTAAGTTTTCAAATTCGGGTCATGCAGAGCGCAGCGAAGCATCTCGCATGGCGCAGTAAACCCTGACGTTGGCAGACGAAAACACGCGAGATGCTTCGCTGCGCTCTGCCTGACAGTCCTAAAGGCCATCTGCGCAAAACAGAAGGGCTACTGTTAGTCAAGCTGATAGATACGCTCCATCAATTGCCACTTCTCGTCGGCCGTACTGGTGGCCGCCGCCTGCTGAAACTGCGCCACGTAGGCTTCCCATTCGGCTTGCCGGGGCAGGGTGGCCAGCGCCGCCATCGCCTGGTCGTGGTCGAAGTCGGACACAGTGTCCATGAGCATGAAAAGCTGGCGGCCCAGCAGGTAGATTTCCATCTTCAGAATCCCGATTTCGCGCAGGCCCTGGTTTATTTCGGGCCACACGGCATGCGGCGCGTGCGCACGCTTGTACTGCGCGATGAGGGCGCTATCGTCCTGCAAGGTCAGCGTCTTGCAATACCGCTTGAAATGGGTGGGATAATCGGCTTGCGGGTATTCCATAAGGTAGCACGTGCGGAAATAGGCGTCGGCAGTTGCGCGGACTTTGTAGTCCGCGATTACGCTGGCAAAACGCGGACTACAAAGTCCGCGCAACTGCCGGGAGAAGCTCAAATGTAGTACTTTGCTAAAACATTTCAGCAACTACGAACTAGCCGCATAATGAAAGTTTTTCTCGCTGGCCTGCAATAAGGTAGAACCTGCTTTATTTTCGGAGCTGGTTCCGATGTTTTCGAGCGTCCGGCCCGGCTTATTTTTCTCTCTTCGCCTAATTCCCACCTCTCTTCCCCAATGGCCGCTGCTCCTCCTAGCCTGACTTCCGCTCCCCCCGTTGGCACCGCGCCCGCGTCCACGCAACGCTACACATCGGCGCTGGCGGCGGTCACGACGCTGTTTTTCCTGTGGGGCTTCATCACCTGCCTCAACGACATTCTGATTCCCTACCTCAAGGCGATTTTTCAGCTTTCGTTTGCCAAGGCCAACCTCATCAACCTGTGCTTTTTCGGGGCTTATTTTCTGATGAGTATCCCGGCCGGCAAGCTGGTCGAGCGCATCGGCTACAAGCGCGGGATGCTGCTGGGCTTCGTGGTGGCGGCCGTGGGGGCGTTTCTGTTTTATCCGGCGGCGGCGCAGCGGGCCTACGGGCTGTTTCTGGGGGCGCTGTTCGTGCTGGCGTCGGGCATCACGCTGCTGCAAGTGGCGGCCAATCCTTACGTGGCTATTCTGGGCCCGCCGCAGTCGGCTTCGGCCCGGCTCACGCTTACGCAGGCGTTCAACTCGCTGGGTACTACCATCGCGCCGCTGCTAGGCACCGCGCTTATTCTAAGCCATTTGCCCAAGCTCAACAACGCCGCCTCGGCGGCGCAGATTGACGTGCGGGCCGTACAGATTCCGTACCTGGTTATTGGCGGGGCTCTGCTACTTATCAGCCTGCTGCTGAGCCGCGTACACTTGCCCGTGATAACGCCTGCGGCTGAAGAAGCCACTGCCGACCAGCCGGGCAGCCCGAGCATCTGGCAGCACCGGCATTTGCTGTTTGGCGTGCTGGGCATCTTCACCTACGTGGGGGCCGAGGTGGCTATCGGCTCACACATCGTCAACTACGTGGCCCTGCCCGACGTGCTGGGCCTCGACCCCGCCACGGCCGGCAGCAAAGTGGCCTACTACTGGGGCGCGGCGATGGTGGGGCGCTTTGCCGGCGCCTACCTGCTCAATAAGTTCTCCCCCACCAAGCTACTAGCCTTCAATGCCTTCGCCGCGGTGGCACTCGTCCTGATTTCCATCAACACTACGGGCGCACTGGCCATGTGGAGCCTGCTGGCGGTAGGGCTAATGAACTCGCTGATGTACCCCACTATTTTTACCCTGGCTATAGCCGGGCTAGGCCGCCAGACCGAAGAAGCCTCCGGCCTGCTCTGCACGGCCATCGTGGGCGGCGCGCTCATTCCGATGCTATTCGGCGTCATTGCCGACTACAGCAGCCTGCGCTGGGCCCTGCTGCTGCCCGTGGTGTGCTACGTATACATTATGTGGTACGGGCTGCGGGGCAGCCGCCGGGTAGCGTAGGGTGCGGGGCTTGCCCCCGCCCGGCGTTTTTCAGTACGCGAGCAGGGGCCCACCAACGCCGGGCGGGGGCAAGCCCCGCACCCTACTTCACCGACGACTGGCGCACCACCAGCTGCGGCGTGAGCTGTAGCTGCGTGAGGCGGCTACCCTCCTTAGAGCCTTCCAGAGCGTTCAACAACAGGCTGATAACTTCTTCGGCCAGTGCCTCCAGCGGCTGGGCCACTACCGTGATGGGCGGGGAGTAGAGCCGGAATAAATCGTTGTCGTCGAACGTAATAACGGCGATGTCTTGCGGCACGCGCCGGCCCAATTGCTGCAACGCCTCCAGGCCGCGCACAGCCAGGTAGTTGGTAGAAAACAGCACAGCCTCACAAGTGGGGTGCGCCTCGAAGAAGGCCCGAATCTGGACCACTAGCTGCACGGGCTCCTGCCGGTATTCGATTTCCTCGATTAGCTCGGGCAGGCCGTGCGCCTGCAAGGCTTGCTGGTAGCCCTGCTGCCGCACCAGCATCTGCGTTTGCCCGTCGCGAATGGTAATGAGCGCCACCGACTTAATGCCTTGCGCGAGTAGGTGCTGCGTGGCCTCATACATACCCGTGGCCCCGTCTACCACCACGGCATTGGTTAGCACGCCCGGCAGCACACGGTCGAAGAGCACCAGCGGCTTGCCGCTACGCACCAGGGCGCTTATTTCGGGCTCCACACCATTGGGCAGCGCCAGCAGGTAGCCATCTACGTGCCGCTCCTGAAACATGGCCAGGATGTCGCGCGTCTTGGCCGCGTCGTTGTGGGTGCTGCAATACAGGATGCGGTAGCCGTGCGCGAGCGCCTTTTTTTCGAGCAGCCCGGCCACGGTGGCGAAAAACGGGTTGGCGATATCCTCCACCACCAGGCCGATAACGTGGGTTTTGCCGGTGCGCAGGCTTTTAGCCAGTTGGTTGGGCTTGTAGCCCACCTCGCGCACGTAGGCCAGCACCTTGTCGGCCAGCGCCTCGCTGATGCGCTTCTCCTTGGCCTTGCCATTGAGCACCAGCGACACCGTGGCAATGGACACGCCCAGGTGGCTGGCAATGTCGTGGATGAGGAGCTTTTTTTTCAACGTAACAGGAGGAATATAGCGGCAACGTCAACGTCTGTCATGCTGAGCGGAGCACAGCGGAGTCGAAGCATCTCTATCGCTTCGTTACTAGCGTTAGAAGTTAGTACTGAAGTAGAGATGCTTCGACTCCGCTGCGCTACGCTCAGCATGACCCCGTTTTAATTCAGAGACCAAAAACTACTCATACACCTCGCGCGGCCGGTGGGCGGGGTCGGTGCCGAAGCTACGATTAGGCTGCGGCCCCATCGTCAGCTCCAGCGTGCCGCCGGCCACGATGTCGCGGTGCAGCAGGTAGCTGTTGGCATACGGCCGGCCGTTCAAGACCGCCGACTGGATGTACAGATTTTGCGGGCTGTTGTTTTTGGTGGTCAGCGTAAAGGTCTTCCCCTTCGCCAGCCGGATGGTGGCCTGGCTCACCAGCGGGCTGCCCAGCACGTAGGCCCCGCTGCTGGGGCTCACCGGGTAAAAGCCTAGCGCCGAGAAGATGTACCAGGCCGACATTTGCCCGCAGTCTTCGTTGCCGCTGATGCCGTCGGGCTGGTCTTTGTACATCTCGCGCAGCACCTGGCGCACTTTTTCGGCCGTTTTCCACTGCTGCCCGGCGTAGGGGTAGAGGTAGAGCGTGGCGTGGCTGGGCTCGTTGCCGTGGGCATACATGCCGATGAGGCCCGAAATATCGGGCGAGGCACTTTCGCCCAGATTACCCTGCACTACAAACAGGCTATCAAGCTTTTGCGTAAACGCCGCGTCGCTGCCAAACAGCGTAATCAGCCCCGGTACGTCGTGGGGCACCAGCCAGGTGTACTGCCAGGCGTTGCCCTCGGTGTAGTTATTTTGGCGGTGGATGGACTGGATGGGGTCGAAGGGCAGCTGAAACTTGCCATCGGCCGTGAGGCCGCGCATAAAGCGGGTGTGCGGGTCGAAATATTTCTGGTAGTACTTGGCGCGGGCGCTGTAGGTGCGGTAGTCGTCCTGCGCACCCAACTTCTTGGCTACCTGCGCGATACTCCAGTCGTCGATGGCGTATTCCATCGCCTTGGCCACCGATTCGCTTTCCTTATCGGCCGGGATGAAGCCGATTGATTTCACGAAGTTGACGCCCTCATCGTCGCGGGTGCTGGCGGCTTTCAGGGCGGCCAGCACCTGCGGGCCGTCGAGGCCGGGCGTGCCCTTGAGATAGGCTTCGGCCAGGGCGGGCACGGCGCTGTAGCCTACCATCGTGTTGGTTTCGTTGCCCAGCAGGTGCCAGATGGGCAGCTTGCCCTGCTCCTTGTTGATGGCCAGCATCGACTGCATCATGTCATTGACGCGGCCGGGCTGCACCAGCGTAAACAGCGCATGCTCAGCCCGGTAGGTATCCCAGAGCGAGAAGATGCTGTAGTTGGCAAACGGCGCTTTCGGGTACACTTTTTTGTCGGTGCCGCGGTAGTCGCCGTTGGCGTCGTTGAAAAGCGTGGGCGCGAACAGTGCGTGGTACAGGCCGGTGTAAAAGATGCGCCGCACTACCGGGTCGGGCGTGGTTATCGTTACTTTGGCCAACTCCTGGTTCCAGGTTTTATCGGCCTGCTGCCGCACGGCGGCGAAGTCCCAGTTAGGCATCTCGGCCTGGATGTTGGCCAGCGCGTTGGCCGAGCTCACGGGCGAGATGCCGACCTTCAGCAAGAGCGCGCCCGGCGCTTTAGCGAAGCTAAATACTCCTTTGATGGCCAGCCCTTTGCCAGCCTTGCCCACGACTTGCTGCGCCTCATTATAGACCGCGAATTTTGGCACCGCCACCGAGGTTTTGATGGCGAAATACAGGCGCTGGTCTTTGGCCCAGCCCTTGGAAAAGCGGTAGCCCACGAACGTTTGCGCGTCGACCTGCTCGATATAGGTTTCGGTGGCCTGGTCGTCATTTCCCTCTTTCAGGTCAATGATAACGTGCGCCAACGGCTGCCCGACCGGAAACGTGTAGCGGTGCAGCGCCACCCGCGCCGTGCTGGTGAGCTCGGCCCGGATGTTATAGTCGTCGAGCGTGACGGCGTAGTAGCCGGGCCGGGCCACCTCGCGCCGGTGCGAAAACCGCGATAGATATCCCAAGTGCGGCGCTTTCTGCTGGCCTTTATCGGTTTTGAGCGCGCCGGTGTAGGGCATGATGAGCACGTCGCCGAGGTCGGAGCCGCCGGTGCCGCTCAGGTGCGTGTGCGAAAAGCCGGTGAGCAGGCTGTCCGAATAGTGGTAGCCCGAGCACCAGTCCCAGCCCTTGAAAATATTCTGCGGCCCCACCTGCACCGCCCCGAAGGGCACGTTGGCCCCCAAAAACACGTGCCCGTGCCCACCCGTGCCGATGAGCGGGTCGACAAACTGCGTGAGCTGCTGCGCGCGTAGCGCCGGGCTGGCGAGTAGTAGTCCGCCGCCGAGCACGCGGTAGATTGTTCGGGTTAGCGCCCGGCGAAAACGGGTAGAAGGGTTGCGCATAGAAGTACGGGAAGGCGACTGCGGGGCCGGCGAGGTGCGGCGGCAGTCGGGGTGGGGCGAGCAAATATGCTAAAAGGTTTTAGTATCTGTTGCAGGCCAGCCGGAATTAATGGTACTTTCGCCGTTGCTGGCGAAGAAACTTTTTACCATGCACGTCAAAACCGTTTGTCATTGCGAGCGCAGCGAAGCAATCGCACCTGTTCAGCCGCGCCGCTCGGGTGCGATTGCTTCGCTGCGCTCGCAATGACAGACGGTTTTAGCGCACTTTACGCCATTCGCAAAACTCACTCTACCCCACCCCTCGCATGAACCGCCGACTTTTCGCGCAGCGCGCTTCCCTTCTCACGGCCAGCACGTTGCTGACGCCTTTTGCGTTTGCCAGCGCCGCGCCGGCTTTTCCGGTGGTGCGGCCGGCGGCCGGCAAGCGGCGCTTTCGCAGCCGCGCGGTGGAGGCGGCCATTGCCGAGTTCAAGAAGAAAGTACGCGACCCGGAGCTGGGCTGGCTGTTTGAGAACTGCTTTCCGAGCACGCTCGATACTACCGTCACGCACAGCACCCGCGACGGGCGGCCCGATACCTACGTCATCACGGGCGACATCGACGCCATGTGGCTGCGCGACAGCTCGGCGCAGGTGTGGCCGTATTTGCAGCTGGTGGATAAGGATGCCGAGTTGCGCCAGCTCATCGCGGGCGTCATCAACCGCCAGACGCGCTGCATCTTGAAAGACCCGTATGCTAATGCGTTTTACGGCGACGACACGAAGGTGGGCGAGTGGAAATCGGACCTCACCGCCATGCAGCCCGGCGTACACGAGCGCAAGTGGGAAATCGACTCGCTGTGCTACCCCATCCGGCTGGCCTACCACTACTGGAAGAAAACCGGCGACGCCAAGCCCTTCGACGCGCAGTGGCAGCAGGCCATCAAGACCACCCTGCAAACCTTCCGCGAGCAGCAGCGCAAAGACAACCTGGGACCGTATAAGTTTCAGCGCGTGACGGAGAAAGCCACCGACACCCAGCCCATGCACGGCTACGGCTACCCCGTGCGGCCGACGGGCCTCATCTGCTCAGCCTTCCGGCCCAGCGACGACGCCACGCTCTACGCCTACTTGATACCCAGCAACTTCTTCGCCGTAACGAGCCTGCGCCAGGCCGCCGAAATGCTGACGACCCTCGGCCAGGACACCCAAACCGCGCAGGCCCTCACCGCCCTCGCCGATGAGGTAGCCGCCGCCCTGCGCCAGCACGCCGTGGTAAAGCACTCGCAGCACGGCGACGTGTACGCCTACGAGGTCGACGGCTACGGCAGCCACGTGCTCATGGACGATGCCAACGTGCCCAGTCTGGTGGCCCTCCCCTACCTCGGGGCCGTGCCCGCCACCGACCCGCTGTACCAAAACACCCGCCGACTGCTACTTTCGCTCGATAACCCGTTCTACTACAAGGGCAAAGCAGGCGAGGGCATCGGCGGGCCGCACGTGGGCGCGGACATGATTTGGCCGATTGCCATCACCGTGCGGGGCCTCACCAGCACCGACGACACCGAAATCCGGGCCTGCATCCAGAGCCTGAAAGCCACCCACGCCGGCACCGGCTACATGCACGAGTCGTTTCACAAAGACGACGCCAGCAAGTTTACCCGCCCGTGGTTTGCCTGGGCCAATACCCTGTTCGGCGAGTTTTTGTGGAAGGTATACCAGGAGAGGCCGCAGCTGCTGGCGTAGCTAGCGGGGTGTTCCTTGAGTCTAGAGCGCGTTCTGAAACTAGAAAGACAGTCATGCTGAACGCCGTGAAGCATCTCTGCCGCACCGTTGGACAAACCCACACAATGCGGCAGAGATGCTTCACGGCGTTCAGCATGACGGTTCAAAAACGGTTTTAGCCCAATGTAAACACGCCCTAAATATCGAGCTCGTACAACCGGCCTTCTTCGGTACTGATGAGCAGCGTGTTGGCACTCTTAAACGCCGCACCCTCGGTCTGGCCCGCGCCTTTGAGGTCGATGTGGCGGGGCGTGGCTTTCAGAATGGCCTCCCACGACGCGCCTTCCAGGATGAACAGCTCCTGCCGGGCCAGCAGCACCAGGCGGCGGCCATCGGGCGAGAGCATAGCATCCGTCACCTGGCCCGGAATGGCGAGCTTGGTGACGAGCTTGGCAGTGTAGGTGCCGGGCGTTTCGGGCACGGTGTACACTTTGCAGGTCGTTTCCTGGGCGCGGTCTTTGGTGAAAAGGTACACCTGGCCGGCGTGCCAGAGGCTGGCCTCGCAGTCGAAGGTGCGCTCGGGCTTGGGCGGCGGAAACGCCTTCTGGTCGGGGTAGCTGAAGTTGATTTTACCGATATTGGCGGGCTGCGCGGGCCGGAAGCGCAGGATGGCCAGGTTGCGGCGGTCGGAGTTATTGTTGCCGCAGTCGCCCATGTAGTAGTTGCCGCTGTTGTCGCGGCTCAGGCTTTCCCAGTCGTGGTTGGGCGCGCTCAGGGTAAACTGACCCACCTGCTGCCCGGTGGCGTCGATGCGGAACACGGTGGGTTTTTGCCCGTCGTCGCCGAAGGTGTAGTAGGTGCCGGCCTCGGGAGCGGCGCAGAGGCCCGAGCTTTCGAAGATGCCGTCGGCGAGCGTGCCCACGCGGCGCAGGCCGGCGGGCAGGTCGCCCTTGCCCTTTTTAGAATTACCTTTTTTACCCTTTTTGCCCTTGTGGTGCTGGGCCACGGTGGGCGGCTGCTCGGCGCTGGCCTGGGCGTTCTCGGGCTGCGAACACGCGGAGGCAACTAGCATCACGCCCAGCAGGGGGCGAATAATCTGGGGAAGCTGTAGCATAGGGTTGGCTTTTACGGCAAAACCCCGACCAATGGTCGGCCCCGCCGCTAGCGCCCGCTACGGCACCGGGTCGTGGCCGTGGCCGCCCCAGGGATGGCAGCGCCCAAAACGCCGCAACGCCAACCGCCCCCCGCGCCACGGCCCATACTTGCCAATGGCCTGCGCCGCGTAGGCCGAGCAAGTAGGCGTAAACCGGCAGCTAGGCGGCTTGAGCGGCGAAATAGCCAGTTGGTAAAAACGAATGAGCAGCAGCAGCAAGCGGCGAATCATAGAAGCAAAAGGCCGGAGGGCGGCGCAAAGTTCGGCCCGGCCGCTAGCAGCTCAGCTAAAAAATAGCCATTTCATATAGACGAAGTAATAGTTTTAGCTCAACCTCAGCCTTATCTTTCGGCTTCTTTCCCAAGCTGTGCTATGCGGCTACGATTACTCTCACTCCTCTTTTTCGGCCTCGCTGGCCCAGCCCGGCTGTGGGCGCAGGGCAATGGCCCGGCCGGCCACGGCGCGCGGGCCGTGGCCCTGGGCAACGCCTCGGCTACCCTCGGCGGCGACGTGTGGGCCGTGGCCAACAACGCGGCCGGGCTGGGCACCCTCACCCGCCCCACGGCCGGCGCCCACCTCGAAAACCGCTACCTCATCGCCAGCCTCAACGCGGTAGCCGCCGCCGTGGCCCTGCCGCTGGGCACCGTGGAGCCCGCTGCGGGCGGGCAGCCCGCCCGCGCCAGCCGGGGTGTAGTGGCGGCCGAGGCCCAACGCTTTGGCGGGGCGCTTTATAATGAAACCCGGCTGGGCGCGGCCTATGGCTACCGCCTGGGCGTGGTGAACATCGGTGGGCGGCTCGACGTGCTGCAAGTCAGTTTCCAGGATTTGGGCAGCCGCCGGGCGGTGGTCGCCTCGCTGGGCGGGCAGGCCGACGTAGTGCCCGAGCATTTGACGTTTGGCGTGTATCTGTATAATCTGAATCAGGCCAGACTATTTGAGTACCAAAACGAGCGCGTGCCCACCGTGCTGCGCGCCGGCCTCGCCTACCGCCCCAGCAAGCAGGTGCTGCTGCTTGCCGAAACCGAAAAAGACGTGGAGCGCGCCGCCGGCCTCAAGGCCGGCCTCGAATACCTGCCCCTGCCGGCCGTGGCCATCCGGGCGGGCTATGCCAGCCTGAGTCAGCAAACTACCGGCGGCGTGGGCGTGCGGGCTGGCAATTTTCAATTTGACTACGCGGCCGGCTGGCACGGCGTGCTGGGGCTGAGTCAATTTTTGAGCGTGAGCTGGCAATGGGAGCGCAAGCAGTGAAGCGCGGCCTGGCCGCCGCTGGCGCCTGGCTGACCCTCACTGGCGCGGCCCACGCGCAGGAGCTGCCGCGCCGCGCGCCCGACCTCGACCGGCTGACGCAGGAACTGTTCGCCGAAATTCAATCGGACCAGGTGCCCTACGAGGATTTGTACGAGACGCTGCTGCAATACTACCAGACGCCGGTGAACCTCAACACCGCCAGCCGCGAGGAGCTGCGGGCGCTACTACTGCTGTCAGAAACGCAGATTACCAGCCTCTTGAAACACCGAGAAGCCACCGGCCCGCTGCTGAGCTTGTACGAATTGCAGGCCGTGCCGGGCTGGGACTTGCGCACCATCTACCGGGTGCTACCCTTCGTGACGGTGCAAACCACCGACGCCAACCGGGCGCGCGGCCCACTGTGGCAGCGCATCAAAAACGAGGAAAACAACGCGCTGTTTCTGCGCTACGAGCGGGTGCTTCAGCAGCGCAAGGGCTACTCGGCCGTGGACACGTTTCAGGGTCGGCCCACGCTGCGTTACCTCGGCTCGCCCGACAAGCTGCTGGTGCGCTACCGCGTGAGTCACGCCCATGATTTCAGCCTGGGCTTCGCGGCCGAGAAGGACGCCGGCGAGCCCCTGGCCTGGCAGCCCAGCCGAGGCCGCTTCGGGGCGGACTACTGGTCGGCGCATTTCTTTTTGCAGGAGCGCGGGCGGCTGAAAGCCTTAGCGCTGGGCGACTACCAGCTGCAATTTGGGCAAGGACTGCTGCTGTCGTCGGGGCTGGCGGTGGGCAAGGGGGCTGAAACGATAACCACGCTGCGGCGCTCGTCGGTGGGCGTGCGGCCGTACTCGGCACTGCTGGAAAACACGTTTTTTCGGGGCGCGGCGGCTACCTATCAGCTTGGGCCACGCTGGGAGGGCACTGCGTTTGCCTCGCACAAAAATATTGACGCCAACTTGCAGCAAGCGGCCGACTCGCTGGCGCAGTTCGACGAGTTTGGCACCAGCTTGCTCTACACCGGCTTTCACCGCACCGCTACCGAGCTAGCCAATCGCCACAACCTAAGCGAGACCGTGGGCGGCGGCAACCTCGGCTACACAAGCGCCGATGGCAACCTGACCCTGGGCGGCACAGCCGTGGGTACGCACTACGGCACGCCGCTGCTCCGGCGCAACGAGCCATACAATCATTTCGAGTTCAGCGGCCAGAACAACCTCGCGCTGGGTTTGCACTACAGCTACGTGTGGCGCAATCTGCTGCTCTTTGGCGAGTCGGCGCGTAGCACGGGCGGCGGCCTGGGCACCGTGAATGGCCTGCTCGCCAGCCTCGGCCCGCGCGTGGATGCGGCCGTGCTGGTGCGGCACTACGACGCCGATTTTCATACCTTTTACGGTAATGCGCTCAGCGAGAACACCCGCAACATCAACGAGAGTGGGCTATACTTAGGGCTGAAAATCAGACCTGTGTCCCGCTGGGAAATCTCGGCTTATCTCGACCAGTTCCACTTTCCGTGGCTGCGCTACCGGGTGGGTGCGCCCTCGCGGGGCGACGATGCCCTGCTGCGCGTGGCCTTCACGCCCTCCAAGACCAGCCTGCTCTACGCCCAGCTTCGCGCCCGCCTCAAGCCCCGCGACCTGAGTAGCAGCCTGGGGCGGCCGGTGCCGCTGCCGGGCCAGCAGCTGCGCCACTCGCTCTTGCTGTATTATGACACTCAGCCCACTACCCGCCTGGGCCTCCGCACCCGCCTGCAAGCCTCGCGCCTGCGCGACGACGATGCCCTGCCCTGGCGCAGCGGCTACGTGCTCAGCCAGGATGCCACCGTGCAGCTCGGCCGGCGGGTAGCGCTCACGGCCCGCTACGCCCTGTTCGACACCGACGACTACGACACGCGGCAGTACGTGTTTGAAACCGACGTGCTTTACGCCATCTCGGTGCCTGCGCTCTACGGGCAGGGCACACGGGCCTATGCACTGGTCCAATTTACTTTTAACAAGCACTTTACGCTGTGGCTGCGCTACGCCAACACCAGCTACCGCCACCAAGCCACCGTGGGCTCGGGGCTGGAGGAAATCCGGGGCGCGGCCCGCTCTGAGGTAAAAGCGCAGCTGCGCTACCGTATGTAAAACGGAGTGGCCCTCCGTTTCTGCGCCGGCTCGCGGCCGCTCACGAAAGCAACTCCGCCGCCTTACGCCCGCCAAACTGCTTAGGCTTCAGCTGCTGCCCGGCCAGCTCCGCGATTTCGGCGAGGCGCTTTTGGCGGGTTTCGGGGCGCTTGGCCAGCACCAGCCATTGCAGGATGTTGCGCTTGTCGGTTTTACTCAGGCTGTCGAAGAAAGCACTGGCACCCGGCCGGGCACGTAGCGCGGCGGCCAGGTCGGGCGGGATTACCAGCGCCTCTACCTCGTCGAGCAGCGTCCACGAACCGTTTTGCTTGGCAGCTTCGATGCGGGCCAGGCCGGCCGGGGCCATTAGGCCGGCGGCGGTGAGGCGCGCTATTTTCTCTTTATTGACCCGCGACCACGCGCTGCCGGGCTTGCGGCGGCAAAAGAACTGCATGTAGCGGTCGGCATCAATGGGCTTGGCCTGGCTGTCTATCCAGCCAAAGCACAGCGCCTCGTCCACGGCCTGGCTCCAAGTGAGGCTGGGCACGCCGGTTTGCTTTTTATGGTAAATGAGCCAGATGCTTTGGTGGGTTTCGTGGTGCGCTTGCAGCCACGCCCGCCACTCGGCGGGGCTGCTGGGGCAGAAGGTTTCGGGCTCGGGGGCAGGCATAAGTAGTAGCAGTCAGACAATTAAAACACAAATATTGTCATACTGAACGCAGTGAAGCATCTCTACCGCATCATTATAACGGTGCGGTAGAGATGCTCCACTGCGTTCAGCATAACAAGCCGCGCCGCTATGCGCCCGCGCTCACCAGCACTACCTGAGCGTGGTCGGCCTGGTTGATTTTGCGGCGAAAATCCTGGTACTCGGCATACTTGGCGGCGGGCAGGGTGCGGCTGCCGGCCGGGCGGCGGGTTTCGAGCTGGCGCACGTATTGCAGGGTGCCGTCGGGCAGGGCGGTGCAGGTGCTGGTGTAGGTGCCGTAGGCCGAGGTGAGCTGCACCAGCTGGGGCAGGTTTTCGGCCTTGAAGCCGGTGGGCAGGTGCAGGCGCACGGTGTCCTGAGTGAGGCTGGCGGGCGGCAGCGCCAGCGCCGACTGGCGCGGCCCCACCTGGGCCGGCAGCGCGGCCAGGCGGCCCAGCAGGTTGGGCTCCAGCAGCAGGCGGCGGCCGGCGGTAGTAGCCACGCCGGGCAGGTCGAGGCCCAGTTGCTCTACCACGCTGGGCAGCGCCGGGGCAGTAGCGACCGGGGCCGTGAGGCGCAGACTGGTAATGGTGAAGTGATTTAAGCGCAAGTGGTTGGCTACGTATTTCTTCTGGTCTTCGGGGTCGGCACCGTGCAGCAGCTGGGCATACGTGTCCTGGGCCAAACCCACGCGCTGGGTCCGCACGGTGGCTTTGGCGTTGCCGGTAGCATCGAGCCAGAGCTCGGTGCGGCGCTGCTGGCGGTTGGCTTGCGCGCCGTAGCGCGGGGTAGCTACCAGGCGGCCACCCTCGGGCGTGAGCAGCAGGGCGTGGCGGTTGCCGGTGAAGGAGCCCATGTAGCCGAAGGCGTCGGTCTGGCTGGTGCATTCCAGCCACACGGTATCGGCGGGGGTAGTACCGTGGGCGGCCAGCGGCATGCACAGAATAACGTGGTTGAACTGGCTGCTCGGGAAGTTGGGCCGCACGTCGGCGTGGTTGGAGCCCGCGCCTACCAGCGCCACGTAGGCGGGCAGGCCGGCGGCCTTCAGCAGGGCGCAGGTGTAGTTGCTCAGGGCTTTGCAGTCGCCGTAGCCGCCGGTGGCCACGGCGGTGGCAGGGGCCGTTTGCCAGCCGCCCAGGCCCAGCTGCACCGATACGTAGCGCGTCGAGCTTTGCAAATACTCATACACCTTGCGGGCGCGGGCCCGGGGGTCGGGGTCAGTTACCAGTAGTTGGGCCATCCTGGCGGTGAGGGCGGGCGGCAGCACGTCGCGGCCCTTGCCGAGCTGGTAGCTCCAGAGGCCAAGGTTTTGCCACGAGTCGAGCGCGCCCGCGTAGCCCTGCACCTCAAACGTGGCCGGGGCCAGGTGCACGGCCGGCAGCAGCTCGCTCAGCGGTGGCGACAGCGGCTCGGCCTCCACGGCGGGCCGGGTGGCCAGCTGCCAGCGGTAGGTAGTGAGGCCACCCGCCACCACGGGCGCGGCAGCCGCCCCAGCCGGCAGCAGTTGCTCTTCGTAGCGCAGGGGCAGTGCGGTAGGCGTAGTCACTTGCAGCGTGGCACTTTCGAGGGCAATATTCTCGTCGTCCTGCGGCTGCCAGTCAGGGTAAAACAGCGTGTTGTTGGATGTTATCTCATAGTCAAACTCCACGGTATACGGCAGCGTGGGCTGGCGTAGGTCGGCGTAGCGCACGCGCAGGTCGGTCATGAAGCTGCCGCCCGAGCTGCCCAGGCCCTGGTCGCCGATTTCGGCCGGGCGCAGTTGGTGCACGAGGTGGCCCTGCGCGTCGTACACGGCCCCGCGCAGGTAGTTGAGGCGGTCTAGCTCATCGTAATGCACACGCAGCACGCCGTACTCATCGCCCGCGTCGCCGCCCAGAATGGTGACTACCTGATGCACGCTCTTGACGAGCTGGCTGGCCGATTTCACGGTCACGACCTCGTCGTAGGCCCTCACCACGGCGTGGGCGTTTTCGCGCAGCGCTGGCGCAATAGCCTCGACCGGATACTTGGGGGCCGGCGGGCTGGCGAACAGCAGGGCGGCGAGCGTGGTCAGGAACATAGGATAAGACTGGTATTATCGGTGAGAGCAACTGTCATTGCGAGCGCAGTAATCGTAGCTGAGCGGTGGCGCTTTACAAGTGCGCTTGCTGCGCTGCGCTCGCAAGAACAGCCATTACCCGCCGCCGCTACTGTTTTTTCAGCACCACGGCCTCGGCTTGCTTGGCCAGCGCCAGGCGGTAAAACTCACGCAGCGAGGCGTATTCCTCGGCCCCGTAGACAGGCTTGTCGAGGGTCATGCGGCTTATAAACTGCACGGTGCCTGGCGTAGGGCTGGTAGCTGAGTACAGGTAGCGGCCACCATTGTCGGGCAGCGAAAGGGCAGCAGGCTTGGGCAGCTCGGCGGTGTAGCCAGCGGGCAGGGTCAGCGTCAGCATAATGACTTCTTGCCGCATGGCCCCAAAATCGACCGGATACGTGCGCGTTTCCTGGTTAAACGGATTCTGAGCGTCGAAAAAAGCCGCCAGCGGCTTGAGAAACAGCTCGCTGCCAGAGCTGGCCGAAGCCGCCGCCTGGCGCAGCTCGTAGCTGATAGCCAGCGACTTGCCGGGGTCGTCCACGGCCCCGAAGGTGTAGGAAGGCACTTCCCAGCCCGTGTGCTGGCTGGCCAGCTCGGTCAGGTATTTCTTTTCGCCCAGGGCCAGCAGCCGGGCCCGCGCCAGGGCCCCCGCGTAGCCGCCGTGCTCTTCGCGCACCTGGCCGCTGAGGTTGCCCTGGGCGTCCATCGTCAGCTTAATATTCTGGTAGTGCGAGTGGCGCTGGCTGGGCGTCAGGTCTACCCAGCGGCCTTCCGTTCCTTTTGCTACCAGGCGGCCTACTTGATTGAGGCAGCGGGTGGGCAGCACGCCGCAGGGCAGCAGCGGCTCGGTGGCGTCAAGCAGCAGTTCTTTGCCGCCCTCCAGCGGCAGCACGCCCACCACGTAATTATACTGCTCGAGCAGCGGAAACTCCTGGTTGACGCGGCCGTGCGTGCGGGTACTCAGCACCACGGGCTGCGCGGGCAGGCCCGCCTGCCGCAGCGCCGCGATGAGCAGCAGGTTCACGTCGGCCGAGTTGCCGCGGTGCTGCTCCCAGGTGTGCTTGAGCGAGCCGCTGGCCAGGCGGCGGCTTGTGCCGTCATGCTTCACGTTTTGGAGCACGAGCGCGCGCACGGCGGCGGCCCGCGCCTGCGGGTCGGGGTACTGCGCCACGAGGGGCTGGAGCTGCTCCTTCAGAAAGCCCGCCCGGTCGAGCAGCATCCCAAAATCCTCGCTCGCCAGCAGCTCGGCGTTGATTTTAAACCAGTTGCCGGCCACGTTGCGGTAGCCGGTGCCCGGCATCCGGGTGCCGGCCAGCTCAAAGTTGATGCGCGCCACGTAGTCGCCGGGCGTGGTCATGTAGGCTTCTTCGCGCAGGGCTGGCACGTGCTGCATGGCCCAGCGGTAGGTAGTAGTCTGCGCCTGAATGGCCGACATCGCGGTGCCTTCGTGGCCGGTTACGCCCCCGCCCAGCGTCACGCCGTCGGCTTTCATCACCCGCTCGGTGGCCATGTACTGGGCACTTGTTTGCGTTTTTTCCGACAAGGCCAGGGGCTCGTAGCCCTGCATCAGCATCTTGTAATCGAAATACTCGGGAATCTCGGCCCGGTACTCGCTCCAGCGGGTCGGAATGTCGCGCTGAAATGCCCAGGGCTGGAGGTTGAAGAGAAAATCGGAGGTAACCGAGTACGAATACTCAATAACGGCCCCCGCGCGCACGCCGGGCAAGGTGAACTTGCGCACGCGCACGTTTTTGGTGCGGTCTTCCGAAAAAATGCTGCTGCCGTCGAGCTTCGTCTTTTCAATCTTACCACCTACCTCATTGTAAGTAAAACCTTTGAGGCTGGTCAGTTTTTCTTCACTGATACCCTGGTGGTAGAGCGGTACTTCCACGGTGGCGTAGTCGTAGCCGGCTTTTTTCAGCACCTTGATGCGCGTGGTACGCTCCCTTTCCATCTGAAAGCTCAGTCCGTTGAGCCGGAAGCGCGTGCTGCCGTAGTCGTAGAGCACCACCGCGCTGGCCGCGCTATCACCCACAAAGTTCTTGGCTTCAAAATCGGCCGGCGCGGGCTGGCCGAATTTAATGGTAACCGGCGTCACGACCGGGGCCTGCTGGGCCTGCGCGGCGCACGCGCCGAGCAACATAAAGGCCGTTCCGAACAGGCTTATTTGTAGCTGCTTAATCATAGAAACAAGGAAGTAGTATTGGCAGGCCAGCGCTATATTTTAGTAGCTAGCTATTGGGGAGTAAATGTAGATACGCCCTCCCCACTTACCAACTTCTCCCTCATCCAACCTACACTACTTCTTCGGGGCTGGCTACGGCCATCGCCTCGGCCACCTGGGCCGGGTGCGCGGGCGCTACCGGCGTGGCCCGCACGCCCAGCAGCAGGTAGGCCAGCGCCAGTAGCACGCTAATGAGGCTGGCCGCGTGTACCCAGGGCAAGTGCGCGGCCTGATTGCTAAAGAGCCCACCCGCTACCAGCGCGCCCAGCCCGATGCCCACTTCCAGGGCAATGTACATGGTAGCCACGCCCCGGCCCCGGCGCTCGGGGTGGCTCAGGTCGATGGTCCAGGCGTAGAGCGTAGGCGAATTCAGCCCCGTGCCCACGCCGAAAATGAGCGCCCCAAGCAAGAACACCGGCACCGAGGGCGACCACACCAGCACCGCCAGCCCCAGCGCCAGCAGCCCCGACGACCAGCGCAGCACTGGCACCCGGCCGTGGGTGTCGCTGACCTTGCCCGCCACCAGCCGCACCGTGAGCGAAGCCGCCGTGTAGCAGATGTAAAACAGCCCCTTGGTCGGCCCTACCAGGCCCAGCACGCGGCTTTGGTCGGGTATCACGGTGAGCACCGCGCCGTAGGGGAATAGGCACAGCAGCGTGGTGAGGGCCGGCGCCAGCACCCGCGGCTCGAAGATGTCCTGCCGCCAGTTCAGCTTCAGCAACGCCGGGCTGAAGCGTCGGCGCTGGCTTGTGGGCAGCGTTTCGGTGAGCGTGCCCTGCACCAGCACCGAGAGCAGCGCCGCCGCGCTGGAGCAGTAGAACATCGTATTGAGCGAAAAATGCTCGGCCAGCCACGAACCAAAGGCCGGCCCGGCCGCCATGCCCAGGCTACCCATCACGCCGAGCAGTCCCATCGCCTCACCACGCTTTTCGGCGGGCACGATATCGGCCACGAACGCGGCCGTGGCCGTGGGCTTGAAGCCAGTGCTGAAGCCGTGCAGCAGCCGCAAGAGCAAAAAGCTACTCACCGTGAGCGCCCACGGGTAGGCAAAGCCGCACACAAAGCACACCAGCGAGCCAAACACCATCACCGGAATGCGCCCCACGGTATCAGTGAGCTTGCCCGAAAACGGCCGCGATACGGCCGCCGTGAGCGTAAACAAGGCAATAATGAAGCCCTTGTACTGGCCGCCGCCCAGCTGCGTGAGGTGGTCGGGCAGCTCGGGCAGCAGCAGGTTGAAGGACAGGAAAAACAGAAACGACGAGAGGCACATCAGCCAAAAGCCGCGCGAATAGGAACCCAGCATAAGTAGCGCAAAGGTCGGCAGCGGTGAGGGAGTAGGAATACTTCCGTCATGCTGAGCGGAGCGCAGCGTAGCCGAAGCATCTCTACCTCAGCACTAATCAGCGACGCTAAACAGAAAAGCGGCAGAGATGCTTCGACTGCGCTACGCTCCGCTCAGCATGACGGACACGACCATAAACCGCCTACCTAGCGCCCTGCCAAAACGGCCACTCCCCCACCCCGGCCCCAAATCTGCCGTACCGCTTACCTATGCCGTTCCTCATCGATTTACTAAGTAAGATTTCCGCCAAAAACCCCAAGCACAAGCACGGCCCGCCCGCCCCCACCGTAAGCGTGCGCGAGCGGGCCGCCGCCCTGCGCCACCTGCCGGCTTTCCTAAAACTCATTTGGCAAACCTCGCCCGCCCTCACGCTCGGCAACGTGGCCCTACGCCTGCTGCGGGCGGCCCTGCCGCTGGCCATGCTCTACGTAGGCCAGCAGATTATCGACGGGGTAGTGACGCTTAATAAAGCCGACTACCGGCCCGCCTGGCTGTGGCCGGTGTCGGGGCTGGTGGCGCTGGAGTTTGGCCTAGTGCTGCTCTCCGACGCGCTGGGCCGCGGCGTAGCGCTGCTCGATTCGCTGCTCGGCGACCTGTTTGCCAATGCGAGCTCGGTGCGCCTCATGCGCCATGCTGCCGAGCTCGACCTCGACCAGTTTGAGGACAGCACCTTCTACGACAAGCTGGAGCGCGCCCGCCGCCAGACGCTCTCGCGCTCGGTGCTGATGAGCCAGGTGCTGGCCCAGGGCCAGGATGCCGTGACGCTGGTGCTGCTGGCGGCCGGGCTGGTAGCGTTTCAGCCGTGGCTGCTGGGGCTGCTGCTGCTGGCCGTGGTGCCCGCCTTCCTGGGCGAAAGCCACTTCAACGAGCGCAGCTACTCACTTTCGCACTCCTGGACACCCGAGCGCCGCGAGCTCGACTACCTCCGCCAAACCGGCGCGAGCGACGAAACGGCCAAGGAAGTGAAGATTTTCGGCCTCTCCGATTTTCTGATAACCCGCTTCGAGACGCTCTCCGACCAGTTTTATCGCCAGAACAAAGCCCTGGCGCTGCGCCGCGCCGGCTGGGGCACGGTGTTCGCGGCCGTGGGCGCGGCGGGCTACTACGGGGCGTATCTCTACATCATCATGCGGGCGGTGCATGGTAGCATCAGCATCGGCCAGCTCACGTTTTTGGCGGGCTCGTTTGCGCGGCTGCGGGGGCTGCTGGAAGGGATTTTGAGCCGCTTCAGCCAGGTGGCCGATGGGGCGCTGTACTTGCAGGATTTCTTCGAGTTTTTCCAGATTCGGCCGCGCATCGTGGGGCCGGCGGCCGGGCAGGCGGTGCGGCCGTTTCCGCGCCCCATCCGGCAGGGCTTCACGTTTGAGGACGTGGGCTTTAAGTACAAAAACGCCGAGAAGTGGGCCTTGCGCCACCTCAGCTTCGAGCTGCGCGCGGGTGAAAAGCTGGCTTTGGTGGGCGAAAACGGCGCGGGCAAAACCACGCTCGTCAAGCTGCTGGCCCGCCTCTACGACCCCAGCGAGGGCCGCATCCTGCTCGATGGCCACGACCTGCGCGAGTACGACCCCGCCGAGCTGCGCCAGGAAATCGGCGTCATCTTCCAGGATTTTGTGCGCTTTCAGCTGCCCGCCGGCCAAAACCTGGCCGTGGGCCGCATTTCGGAGCGCCAAAACCAGCCCCGCATCGAGCAGGCCGCCCACCAGAGCCTCGCCGATACGGTCATTGCCAAGCTGCCCCAGGGCTACGACCAGATGATAGGCCGCCGCTTCAACGGCGGCGTGGATTTGAGCGGCGGCGAGTGGCAGAAAATCGCCCTCGGCCGCGCCTATATGCGCGAGGCACAGCTGCTGATACTCGACGAGCCCACCGCCGCCCTCGACGCCCGCGCCGAGTACGAGGTGTTCGAGCGCTTCAAGGAGCTGACCCAAGGCAAAACCGCCGTGCTCATCTCCCACCGCTTCAGCACCGTCCGCATGGCCGACCGCATCTTAGTGGTCGAAAACGGCCGCGTGCAGGAAATCGGCTCGCACGAGGAGCTGTTGGCCAAGGGCGGGCGCTATGCGGAGTTGTTCCAGTTGCAGGCGGCGGGGTATCGGTAGGGAAGATTATTGTTCTTTTGGCAATTGAAAATCTAAGTTGGATATGATAGAAGCTTTGATTATTCTTTACTGCATACTAGCACTTGCATCATTTGGAGGACAAGAAATTGCGCTGTCTCAGGCACGTATCTTTTACCCTGCCTTTCTATTGTCACTACTTTATTATGCAGCTGCCTTCGTGCTTTATAAATCCGATATGTCACACGCCCACCTTGCCTTTTTTCTTACTTGGTGGACCTATTTCCTGCTAGTCCACAAAGCTGCAAGATGGCAGTTCGTCAAAGAGAACCACTACGAGCCGATACTCACGAAAGGAAGTTCTTATGATAGCAAAACAGGTCGAAAGGTCAATCTAGGAGATTATATCTTTACGCTAATCATAGTCGTCGCACCTGTCGCATTGTGCTTTGTAACTGAGCTATTAGCTAACGTCACCAGTGCTCACAAGTAGCATGACAATAGCTTTATTGCCCTACTATCATGCATCGCCGCCTAGTCTAGTTTCATCAAATTTTGGTATCCGCACTGGCCCTACGTCCGTTTCATCATAAATCTCGGCTAACGTAAGCGTCAGATTCAACTCTGGAATAACCAGTACTTCTTCCGGCTCGGTCAATATTGTTATTATCCACTCGTCAGCCTCATTACGACGTAAATACTCTACAGCGCGCGCAGTCTGCGACACGATTACGTGGTGCTGCAACGAAGGCAGCTGCCGATACAGCTTGAATCTCCGGCCTCGGTCGTAGTCCTCAGTTTCAGGATTTGACACATCCAGCAGCAGTTGGGGTCGCCGAATCAGGGCTATTTCATCGGCTCCTTCGTCCTCGCCGCACACCATGAGGTTTGGGTAAGTGTAGTACTCGTTTTCGCGTAGCACCAGTAGGATACCTAATACATACACGTGGTTTTCGCTGTGCTGCAACGCAGGCCGGAAGGCCGTTAAGCAGTTCCCTACGATGGTATTGTGCGTGGCCGTGTCGCCGGGCCGCTCGATTATGTGGCCGTTTATAAAGTCGTGGCGGGCCTCACTTTTCATTTCTAAAGCAAGGTATTCTTCGACCGTGTAGCGGCACGGCTGGGCTTCTTGATGCGTCATGGCGTTAAATATAGCGGTGATAACGCCGACGCCCCTACCTACCCAGCCCTACTTATAAGCTGAGCCTTAAACCACTTATGCACCCGTCTGCGTAACTTAGAGGACCCCATCCTCTTTTTATTGAACTGGCTGCTTATGAAACCTATCGCTACCCTTGCTTTTGGCGGTTTACTGAGCCTCGGGCTGCTCTCCAGCTGCCTCACCTCGCGCGAGGCGCGCATCGAATCGAGCTACAGCTACCGGGGCCGCTTCCGGCACTACCGCACCTACGGCTTCCTCAACGGCACCGGCCTCACCGCCGACAGCACCCGCCTCAGCGAAACCCTGCGCGATGCCGTGCGCCAGCGCATGCGGATTCAGGGCTATAAGTACTCGCGCAAAAACCCCGACCTCATGGTCAGCTTCAAGCTGTTTGAGGGCGACATGCGCTTTCCCGGCTTTCAGCAGGAAGACATCACCTACTGGGTGAAGCGCAACGAGGCCGAAGACGACGACACCCCCGAAGACCAGCGCCACACCTACCTGCCCAAGCGCATGCTGCTGCTCGATGGCACGCTCATGGTCACGCTCATCGACACGCACTCCGACAATGCCATCTGGAACGGCTACGCCTCGGGCGTGGTAGTGCCCGAGGGCGTGCGCGGCGAGTACGTACTGGTGCGCTCGGTGCGCTCCATCTTTGACCGCTACCGCATCTTCACCGAAAACTACTTCCAGGGGGCCAACCTCGACGGGGCCAGCAACGGCGAGCCCAGCGCTACCCCCGACACTGCGCCTGCCCGCGAAACCCCGCGCTAGGCCGCCACGAAAGCGGGCTTATTTTCGCCCAAACCGGCGCGGGTGTACCTTTGCCTGTCCGCGCCCCCGTGCCCGGCGGCTAACTTATTGACTTTTACGCTGCTTGCCTATATGACTTCTTATCAGCCCAGCGACTACCTGCCCATTCTCATTCAGTTTGGGCTCGCGGTGGCCTTCGTTGCCTTCGCCATGACCGTCTCGCACCTCGTGGGGCCGCGCCGCATGAGCCGCGTTAAGGATGAGGCCTTTGAGTGCGGCATCGAGAGCGTGGGCAATGCCCGCACGCCCATCTCGGTGAAGTATTTTCTCACCGCCATCCTGTTCGTGCTCTTCGACGTGGAAGTAATTTTCATGTACCCCTGGGCCGTGAATTTTCGCCAGCTCGGCACCGCCGGCTTCGTGGAGATGATTATCTTCATAGCCCTGCTGATGGCCGGCTTCGGCTACGTTATCAAGAAGGGCATTCTGCGCTGGAATGAGGCGCCTTCCAGCCAAACTTATACGGCAAAACCGGTGTTGGAAAAACGTCCGGCCGAGATTGGACAGGCCGCCTAATTTTACTGATGAATGACTAATGTATAGTAGCTAATGCAGTTATTATTAGTTACTATACATTAGTCACTCGTCACTAGTCACTGACTTCCTCATGGTTGATACCCGCGTTCCTGAAATCAAAACCGTAGCCGCCCCCGAGGGCATCGAAGGCGCCGGTTTCTTTGCCACCTCGCTGGAAAAGGTAGTGGGCATCGCCCGCGCCAACTCGCTGTGGCCCTTGCCCTTTGCTACTTCGTGCTGCGGCATCGAGTTCATGGCTACCATGGGCTCGCACTACGACATTTCGCGCTTCGGCTCGGAGCGCCCCAGCTTCTCGCCCCGGCAGGCTGACCTGCTGATGGTGATGGGCACCATTGCCAAAAAGATGGCCCCTATCGTGAAGCAGGTGTACGAGCAAATGGCCGAGCCCCGCTGGGTGCTGGCCATGGGCGCCTGCGCCTGCTCGGGCGGCATCTTCGACAGCTACTCGGTGCTGCAAGGCATCGACCGCATCATCCCGGTCGACGTGTACATCCCCGGCTGCCCCCCGCGCCCCGAGCAAGTGCTCGACGGCCTGATGCGCATCCAGGACCTCGCCAAAAACGAGAGCTTCCGCCGCCGCAACTCGCCCGAGTATCAGGCGCTGCTGGCGTCTTATAATATCAAGTAGTGCTGCTGAAGGTTTATGGTTTCTAGTTGCTGGTTTCTGGTTTGTAAACGCTAGAAAACGAACCAGAAACCAGCAACTAGAAACCAGAAATCAGAAACACCCCAATGGCTGACCCCACCAAAGAAGAATCGCCCGTCGCGCAGGAAACTGCCGCCCAAGACCCCGCCGCCCAGCAAAATGCGCAGGTGCTGGCCTTGCTGCACCGCCTGTTTGGCGAGTCGACTTTTACCGATGTGGAGGAGCCCTACGGCCTGCTCACGGTCACGACCAAGCGCGAGCACATTCACAACATCATTGCTGGATTACAGCAGGATGAGGAATTGAAATTCCACTTCCTGACCACGATGTGCGGTATTAATTACCCCGAAAACCTGAACCAGGAGCTCGGCATGATTTACCACCTGCATAGCCTGGTGCATAACATCCGGCTGCGCATCAAAATCTTCTTCCCGCTGGCCGACCCGGTGGTGCCGACCCTCACCGACCTCTACGCCACCGCCAACTGGATGGAGCGCGAGGCCTACGATTTCTACGGCATCATCTTCACCGGCCACCCCAATCTGCGGCGCATCCTCAACGTGGAGGACATGGACTACCACCCCATGCGCAAGCAGTACCCGGTAGAAGACGGCACCCGCGAAGACAAAACCGACCTGTTTTTCGGTCGCTAGTTTTTATAGAGCTTAGAGCAGAGAGCCAAGAACTCAGACTCTCCCCACTTTCTAAGTTCTTGGTTCTAAAATCTAAGCTCTAACCTAGAATATGGCAGTAAACGACGCCCTGGCAGGCACCCACAAGATTATCCAGGAAGCGCACGAGCAGCAGGGCAATTTCGTGCCCACGCTCAACGACTTCTCGCAGGAGCTGACGACCCTCAACCTGGGGCCGACGCACCCGGCCACGCACGGCATTTTCCAGAACATCCTGCAAATGGATGGCGAGCGCATCGTGTCGGGCGTACCTACCATCGGCTACATCCACCGGGCGTTTGAGAAGCTGGCCGAGCGCAAGCCGTTCTACCAGATTACGACCCTCACCGACCGGATGAACTACTGTTCGTCGCCCATCAACAACATGGGCTGGCACATGACGGTGGAGAAGCTGCTCGGCATCACGGTGCCTAAGCGTGCGCAGTACATGCGCGTGATACTGATGGAGTTGGCGCGCATTACCGACCACCTCATTTGCAACGGCATTCTGGGCGTGGATACGGGTGCCTTCACCGGCTTCCTCTACCTGATGGAGGAGCGCGAGAAGGTGTACGAGATTTACGAGGAAGTCTGCGGCGCCCGCCTCACCACCAATATGGGCCGCGTGGGCGGCATGGAGCGCGACTTCTCGCCCGTGGCGCTGCAAAAGCTCCGCAAGTGGCTGAAAGAGTTTCCGGCCGTGATGCGCGAGTTTGAAGCCCTATTCAATCGCAACCGCATCTTCGTGGACCGCGTGGTGGGCGTGGGCGGCATCTCGGCCGAAAAGGCCCTGAACTACGGCTTCACCGGACCCAACCTGCGAGCTGCGGGCGTCGACTACGACGTACGTGTGATGAACCCCTATTCGTCGTACCAGGATTTCGAGTTTGAGATTCCGGTGGGCACTAAGGGCGACACCTACGACCGCTTCATGGTGCGCAACGAGGAAATCTGGCAGAGCCTGCGCATTATCAATCAGGCGCTTGACAACTTGCCCGAAGGCCCCTTTCACGCCGACGCGCCGCACTACTACCTGCCCCCCAAGCAGGCCGTGTACAAGAACATGGAGGCGCTGATTTACCACTTCAAAATCATCATGGGCGAGATTGAAGCGCCCGTGGGCGAGGTGTACCACTCGGTAGAAGGCGGCAACGGCGAACTAGGCTTCTACCTGATTTCGGACGGTGGCCGCACCCCCTACCGCCTGCACTTCCGCCGGCCGTGCTTTATTTACTACCAGGCTTATACCGAAATGGTGGTGGGCCAGTCGCTCTCCGACGCCATCGTGACGCTAAGCTCGATGAACGTAATTGCCGGCGAGCTTGACGCCTAGTTTTTAGTTGAAAGTATCTGATATGGAGCCGACTACCGCCGCTGCCAAACCCCAGTTTTCGCCCGCCGCCCAGGCCGAAATCAAGCGCTTGCTCACGCATTACCCCGACGACCGCAAGAAGTCGACCTTGCTGCCCGTGCTGCACATCGCGCAGGCCGAGTTTGGCGGCTGGGTAAGCCCCGAGGTGCAAGACCTAGTAGCCGAAACGCTGGGCCTCAAGCCGATTGAGGTGTACGAGGTAAGCACGTTCTACACCATGTTCAACCTCAAGCCGGTGGGCAAGCACGTGCTGGAAATCTGCCGCACCGGCCCCTGCATGCTGCGCGGCTCCGACAAGCTAACGGTGCATCTGGAACGCATCACCGGCGCGCAAGTGGGCGGCACCTCGCCCGACGGCCTATTTACTTTGAAAGAGGTAGAATGCCTGGCCGCCTGCGGCTTCGCCCCCGTGGTGCAGGTGCGCGAGAAATACTACGAGTCGCTCGACACCGAGGAAAACGTGAATGCGATGCTCAGCGAACTGAAAGGCTTGGTGCATCGGCCCATTCTGCCTTGGGAAGAAAATGGCTTGCCGACTTCATTGCAAAATAACTAATAGCGAATAGGTTAACAATATGGGACGCAAGCTATTAACTGAGCACGTCAACGTCGAAGGCATCGAAACCTTTGCCGTGTACCGCAAACACGGCGGCTACCGCGCCGTGGAGAAGGCGCTGAAAATGACGCCCGACGAAGTGGTGGAAGAAGTGAAGAAGTCGGGCCTGCGCGGGCGCGGCGGCGCGGGCTTCCCCACGGGCATGAAGTGGAGCTTTCTGGCCAAGCCGGAAGGTGTGCCGCGTTACCTCGTCTGCAACGCCGACGAATCGGAGCCCGGTACGTTCAAGGACCGCTACCTGATGTCGAAGCTACCGCACCTGCTCATCGAGGGCATGATTGCCAGCAGCTACGCCCTCGGGGCGCGCACCAGCTATATCTACATTCGCGGCGAGTTGTTGTACGTGTTGCGGATTCTGGAGAAAGCCATTGCTGAGGCGTACGCGGCGGGCTTCTTGGGTGAGAATATCCAGGGCTCGGGCTATTCACTTGATTTGCACGTGCATCCGGGCGGGGGCGCGTACATCTGCGGCGAGGAAACGGCACTGCTGGAATCGCTGGAAGGTAAGCGTGGCAACCCGCGCAACAAGCCGCCGTTTCCGGCCGTGCAGGGCTTGTACGCCCGCCCCACGGTAGTTAATAACGTGGAGAGCATCGCCACCGTCGTACCCATTCTGAATCTGGGCGGCGACGAGTACGCCAAGATTGGTGTGGGCCGCAGCACGGGCACCAAGCTGTTTTCGGCCTGCGGGCACCTCAACAAGCCTGGCATCTACGAATTAGAGCTGGGCGTGCCGGTGGAGGAGTTTATCTATTCCGATGAGTACTGCGGCGGTATCTGGAAGGGCCGCGACCTAAAAGCTGTCGTGGCTGGCGGCTCATCAGTGCCGATTCTACCCAAAGAGTTGATTCTCAAAACGGCCGCTGGCGAAAACCGCCTGATGACTTATGAGTCGCTTAGCGACGGCGGCTTCGTAACGGGCACTATGCTCGGCTCGGGTGGCTTCATTGCGATGGACGAAACAACGTGCATCGTGAAGAACACCTGGAACTTCTCGCGCTTCTACCATCACGAAAGCTGCGGGCAGTGCTCGCCCTGCCGCGAAGGCACCGGCTGGCTCGAAAAAGTATTGCACCGCCTGGAGCACGGCCACGGCTCGATGCACGACATCGACCTGATTGTGAGCGTGGCCAAGCAGATTGAGGGCAATACCATCTGCCCGCTCGGCGAAGCTGCGGCGTGGCCGGTGGCCGCCGCCGTGCGCCATTTCCGCGACGAATTTGAGTGGCACGTGACGCACCCGAAAGAGGCTACTCAGCCCGGCGCGGTGTATCGCGGCAACTTGGTGCTGGCGTAATTCATAAAACGAACGTCATGCTGAACGCAGGGAAGCATCTCTACCGCACCGTTGTGGTAGTATACTCAACGAAGCGATAGAGATGCTTCCCTGCGTTCAGCATGACGGAAATGCTTGTTTCTGCAAGAAATAAAATGGCTAAAATAACTTTCGACGGAATAGAGGTAGAAGTGCCCGACGGCACGACCATCCTCAACGCGGCCCGCAAAATCGGGGGCGGCGTGGTGCCGCCCGCCATGTGCTACTACACGCCCCTGAAAGGCAGCGGCGGCAAGTGCCGTGCCTGCCTCGTGCGCGTGGCGGCCGGCTCGGCCAAAGACCCGCGCCCGATGCCCAAGCTCGTGGCCTCGTGCATCACGCCGGTGCAGGATGGTATGGTGGTCGAAAACACGACTTCCGAGCAGGTGCTGAACGTGCGCAAAGGCATCGTGGAGATGCTGCTCATTAACCATCCGCTCGACTGCCCGGTGTGCGACCAGGCCGGCGAGTGCGACCTGCAAAACTTCGCCTACGAGCACGGCGTGAGCACCACGCGCTACGAAGAGGAGCGCCGCACGTTCGAGAAAATCGACATCGGCCCCTACGTGCAGTTGCACATGACGCGCTGCATCCTGTGCTACCGCTGCGTGTACACCGCCGACCAGCTCACCGAGCAGCGCGTGCATGGCGTACTGGGCCGCGGCGATGCCGCCGAAATCGGCACCTACATCGAAAACTCGATTGACAAAGACTTTAGCGGCAACGTAATCGACGTGTGCCCAGTGGGCGCGCTCACCGACAAAACCTTCCGCTTCAAGCAGCGCGTGTGGTTTACCAAGCCGGTGAATGCCCACCGCGACTGCGGCCACGAGAAGTGCAACGGCCGCGTAACCCTCTGGTATAAAGGCAAGGACGTGCTGCGCGTAACCGCCCGCAAGGACGAGTACAACGAAGTGAAGGAGTGGATTTGTAACGAGTGTCGCTTCGAGAAGAAGGAAACTTCGGATTGGGTTATTGAAGGCCCGGCCCACATTGACCGCTCGTCGGTTATCTCGGCTAATCACTATGAACTGCCAGTTATCAATCCGCAAGTCATTGCCGACCTGCCCGAAAGCACCGTGCGCGAGCTGGAGCAAAACCCACCGCTCAAATTGGGCGGTCTGAATGGCTAATTCCTAATTGTCATGCTGACGAAGGAAGCATCTTATCACGGCTGCCTTCCTCAGAACTTGGTTACCAAACGAGCTAAGCGAGCCTGATAAGATGCTTCGCAAGCTCAGCATGACACCTGCTTGATATTATGTCTCTCGAAACCCTGGGCTGGCAAGGCCTCGTTATCCTGGTGCTGTTCGGCCTTTCGCTGCTCATCGCCACTTATTGCACTTACGCCGAGCGTGTTATCGCGGCCTTTCTACAAGACAGGGTAGGCCCTGACCGCGCCGGCCCCTACGGCCTCGCGCAGCCGCTGGCCGATGCCGTGAAGATGTTCACCAAAGAGGAGTTCTTCCCTGGCGGAGCCAATAAGGCGCTGTTCATCTTCGGCCCCTGCCTGGCCATGATAACTGCCCTAATGTCGTCGGCGGTTATTCCCTTCGGCAACTTCCTCAAGTTTGGCGATACCGTTGTGCATTTGCAGGGCATCGAAATCAACGTAGGGATGCTCTACGTGTTCGGCATCGTGTCGCTGGGCGTGTACGGCATCATGATTGGCGGCTGGGCCTCCAATAATAAATTTTCGCTGCTGGGCGCTATCCGCGCGGCTTCGCAAAACATTAGCTACGAGCTCGCTATGGGCCTGGCTTTGATTGCGGTATTGATGATGTCGGGTACGCTTTCGCTGCGCGAAATCACCTTGCAGCAGTCGGTACCCGGCGAGTGGCACTTCTGGAACATCGTGAAGCAGCCGCTGGGCTTTATCATCTTCTGCGTCTGCGCGTTCGCCGAAACCAACCGCACGCCCTTCGACTTGCCCGAATGCGAAACCGAGCTGGTCGGCGGCTACCACACCGAGTATAGCTCGATGAAACTCGGCCTCTACCTCTTCGCCGAATACATCAACGTCTTCGTGGCCTCGGCCGTGATGAGCGTGCTCTACTTCGGGGGCTTCAACTTCCCCTTCCAGTACGAATTGAGCCAGTGGCTGCAATCGTCGCGCGGGCTGTCGGCCGACATGGCGCAGAACGTCATTTCCATCCTCGGCTTCGTGGGGCTGTTTTTGAAGATTTTCGCCTTCATTTTCTTCTTCATGTGGGTGCGCTGGACCCTGCCCCGCTTCCGCTACGACCAGCTGATGCGCCTGGGCTGGACTATCCTTATCCCACTGGCTATCTTCAACATCCTGCTCACGGGCGGCCTCATCACCCTCGACGTTATTGCGCCGGTGAAACAGTGGTGGCTCACCTCCCCGATAGCTGTTCGTTAATCACACAAGATACCTTTGTGCTATGGCTGACGATAATCGTCTGATTGAGATACTGGCCGAGCTACTGGCTGAAGCCCGCGAAACCCGTGCTGCTACTACGCGAATGGCAGCCGACATCAGCACGGTGAAAAACGACATCGCTGTTCTTAAGGAACAGTCAGCTAAGAGTAATGCTGTGACGGGCGAACTACGACTCTCGGTAATGCGACTAGCCGAGAAAATAGAGGAAATCTACCACCTCGACCAACGGGTTCGCGTGTTGGAAAATATTGTGCTTCCCAAACCACCGCCCCTGCAAGCTGCTTAACCTATACTCTCGATGCAATCCTTAAGCAACCGCGCCAAAAAGCTGGAAAAGAAGCCATTCACGCTCGCCGAGCGCGCATACCTGCCGGCTATTTTCCAGGGCCTGAGTATTACGATGCGGCACTTCTTCATGAAGAAGGCCACCATTCGCTACCCCGAGGAAACTCGTCCCTTCTCGCCCGTTTTCCGGGGCCTGCACGTGCTCAAGCGCGACGAGCAGGGCCGCGAGCGCTGCACGGCCTGCGGCCTGTGCGCCGTGGCCTGCCCCGCCGAAGCCATCACGATGGTGGCCGGCGAGCGCAAAAAGGGCGAGCAAAATCTCTACCGCGAGGAGAAATACGCTGTCAGCTACGAGATTAACATGCTGCGCTGCATCTTCTGCGGCCTCTGCGAAGAGGCTTGCCCGAAGGCCGCTATCTACCTGCAAGCCGACAAAATGGCCCCGCCGCGCTACGAGCGCGACGAGTTCATCTATGGTAAAGACCGCCTGGTAGAGCCCGTGTCGCCGGATAATCGCTCGAAGCGCGGCATTCAGCTCACGCCCGAGCAAGCCGATAAGCTGCGTTCGCAGATGCAGTCGGCATAATTAGTCGTCATGTTGACGAAGGAAGCATCTTATCATAGCTACCTTTTTCAGAATCAAGTACTTCTACGAGTGGTGCGAGCGTGATAAGATGCTTCGCAAGCTCAGCATGACATCCGTTAACATGTCCCTCTTTCTCTTCTTGTCGTTCGTGGCCTTGCTGAGTGCGCTGGGCGTGGTACTGGCCAAAAACCCGGTCCACAGCGTGCTGTTCCTTATTCTCACGTTCTTCACGCTATCGGCTCACTACCTGTTGCTGAATGCGCAATTCTTGGCCGCCGTGAACATCATCGTGTACGCCGGGGCCATCATGGTACTGTTCCTGTTCGTGATTATGTTTCTGAACCTCAACCAGGATACCGAGCCGCACAAGCCGATGCTAGCCAAAGTAGCCGCCACCGTTTCGGGCGGGTTGCTGCTGCTGGTGATGGTAGCCGCGCTACGCAGCGTGGAGCCGACTGGCTACAACGCCGACAAGTTCGACTCGCAAATTGGCATGGTAGACCGGCTGGGCATGGTGCTGTTTCAGCAGTATTCGCTGCCGTTTGAACTGGCTTCCATCCTGCTGCTGGCCGCGATGGTGGGCTCGGTGATGCTGGGCAAGCGCGAGACGGGCGAGCGTAATTTCTAGCTTGCTTTCTATTTGGTTTCCAAAAGGCGTCCTCTACAGGGCGCCTTTTTTCATTTTAGCTCGGCCACATTATGAGTGACCTATACCTTTGTTCCTCCTGCCTAGTAGCTGTTTTCTCGCTATTTTTCGGGCAATATTAATCCCGCTCTGCCTCGCTCTATGTCGGAAAATTCTCCGTTCCTATTGATTGGACCCTTCCGGCAGTTACTGCCAATGTTACACCTCGTCGAGCGCGGCCCTATCGCCGACGAGTCACTGCGGCCCGTCGGGGAAGGTGGGCTGCTTTTGCAGGGCGAGCTTATCTATCGGGTCGGGGCTTTCAGCGACCTGCGGCTGGAGGCCAAAGCGTTGCAAGCCACGATAATCGAGCTGACCGATGACTTCGTGGCGCTGCCCGGCTTCATCGACGCGCACACGCACATCTGCTTCGCGGGCACGCGGGCGCAGGATTACGCCCTGCGCAACGCGGGCAAAACCTACCTCGAAATCTCCGAAGCGGGCGGCGGTATCTGGGACTCAGTGCAGCAGACCCGCCGCGCCGACCAAGCCGAGCTAACCCGCCTCACTGTGCAGCGCGCCACCCGCCACCTGCAAAGCGGCGTGACGACGATAGAGGTAAAAAGCGGCTACGGCCTCTCGGTAGCCGAGGAGTTGAAGCAGCTACGCGCCATCAAAGCGGCCGATGGCCAGGTAGCGGCCGACCTCGTGAGCACCTGCCTGGCAGCCCACACCCTACCACGCGACTACGCGGGCACGTCCGAAGAATACCTCGCCGAAATGGCCGCCCAGCTGTTGCCGCAGCTCAAGCAGGAGCAGCTTACCAACCGCGTCGATGCCTTTCTGGAGCAGGGCGCATTTTCGGCGGCCCAGATTGCGCCCTACTTTGCCGAGGCGCGGCGGCTGGGCTTCCAGCTCACGGTACATGCCGACCAGTTCAGCGCCGCAGGCAGCCGAGTGGCCGTGGAGGTGGGGGCGCTCAGCGCCGACCACTTGGAGGCCAGCGGCGACGACGAAATTCGGCTGCTGGCGGGTAGCCCTACCGTGGCGGTGGCCTTGCCGGGCGCGTCGCTGGGGCTGGGCTGCGGCTTCACGCCCGCCCGCCGGCTGCTCGATGCCGGGGCCAGCCTCGCCATCGCCAGCGACTGGAACCCCGGCTCGGCCCCGATGGGTGACTTGCTGACGCAGGCCGCCATTTTAGGTACCTTCGAGAAGCTGACCGCCGCCGAGGTACTGGCCGGCCTCACCTGCCGCGCCGCGCGCGCCCTCGACCTCACCGACCGCGGCCGGCTGGTAGCGGGCCTGCTGGCTGATTTTGTAGTTTTCCCCACCGCCGACTACGCCGAGATTCTTTACCAGCAAGGGCAGCTTCGGCCGGCCCAGGTCTGGAAAAGCGGCCGTTGTGCCTACCCCTCCCCCACCCTGGCATGACGTTTCAGGAAGAAATTCAGCAAGGTATTCCGGCGCAGTTGCCCGCGCCGCGCCCGCTCGATGCCAGCGTGAGCCACGCGCCCCGGCGCAAGGACATTCTCTCACCCGAGGAAAAAAAGCTGGCGCTACGTAACGCTTTGCGCTACTTCCCGGCTGAGTGGCACGCCGAATTGGCCCCCGAATTTGGAGCCGAGTTGGCGGCCTACGGGCGCATTTACATGCACCGCTTTCGGCCTACCTACGCCATGCACGCCCGGCCCGTGGCCGAGTACCCGGCGCGCTCGCCGCAGGCCGCCTGCATCATGCTGATGGTGCAGAATAACCTCGACCCGGCCGTGGCGCAGCACCCACACGAGCTGATAACCTACGGCGGCAACGGGGCAGTTTTTCAGAACTGGGCGCAGTACCTGCTCACGATGAAGTACCTGGCCACCATGACCGACGAACAGACGCTGCACCTCTACAGCGGGCACCCACTGGGACTGTTTCCGTCGTCGCCCTTTGCGCCGCGGGTGGTCGTCACCAACGGTATGATGATACCGAACTATTCGCGGCCCGACGACTGGGAGCGCTACAACGCGCTGGGCGTGACGCAGTACGGCCAAATGACGGCGGGCTCGTTTATGTATATCGGGCCGCAGGGCATTGTGCACGGCACCACGATTACGGTGATGAACGCCTTCCGCAAAACGCTGCCCGCCGGGCAGTCGCCGGCCGGCAAGCTCTTCCTCACGGCGGGCCTGGGCGGCATGAGCGGCGCGCAGCCCAAGGCCGGCAACATCGCGGGCTGCGTCACGGTATGCGCCGAGGTTAACCCCACCGCCGCCCGCAAGCGCCACGCCCAGGGCTGGGTCGATGAGCTGCACGAAACCCTCGACGCGCTGGTGGCGCGGGTGAAAGCGGCCAAAGCGCAACAGGAAGTGGTATCGCTAGCCTACCTCGGCAACGTGGTGGAGGTATGGGAGCGCTTTTACGAAGAAGATGTTTTCGTGGAAATCGGCTCCGACCAAACCTCGCTGCACAACCCCTGGTCGGGCGGCTACTACCCGGCGGGCTTATCCTACGAAGCGGCTAACGAGCTGCTGGCCAGCCAGCCCGAGGCCTTCCGGGCGCAGGTGCAGGCCACGCTGCGGCGGCACGCGGCCACCGTGAACCAGCACGCCGCGCGCGGCACGTATTTCTTCGACTACGGCAATGCCTTTTTGCTGGAAAGCAGCCGCGCCGGGGCCGACGTGCTGGCCGAAAACGGCGTGGATTTCCGCTACCCATCCTACGTGCAGGACATCCTGGGGCCGATGTGCTTCGACTACGGGTTCGGCCCCTTCCGCTGGGTGTGCGCCTCGGGCGCGCCCGCCGACCTCGCCCTCACCGACCAACTCGCCCACGACGTGCTAGTGACGCTGCGTGCCGACGCGCCCCCCGAAATTCAGCAGCAGCTCGACGATAACATCCGCTGGATAGCGCAGGCCGCGCAAAACCGGCTGGTGGTGGGCTCGCAGGCGCGCATCCTATACGCCGATGCCGAGGGCCGCATTCGCATCGCACTGGCGTTCAACGAGGCCGTGCGCGATGGCCGCCTGCCCGCGCCCGTGATTCTGGGCCGCGACCACCACGACGTGAGCGGCACCGACTCGCCCTTCCGCGAAACGAGCAACATCTACGACGGCAGCCGCTTCACGGCCGATATGGCGGTGCACAACGTCATCGGCGACAGCTTCCGGGGCGCTACCTGGGTGTCGATTCACAATGGCGGCGGCGTGGGCTGGGGCGAGGTCATCAACGGCGGCTTCGGGCTGGTGCTCGATGGCAGCCTGGAGGCCGAGCGCAAGCTACAAAGCATGCTGTTTTTTGATGTTAATAATGGAATCGCCCGCCGCAGTTGGGCGCGCAACCCGGAGGCCCGCTTCGCAATTGAGCGCGAGTTGGCGCGCAGTACTGGCTTGCAGGTTACGCTACCGCATTTGGTGGATGATGGGTTATTGAATTCTTTATCAATTTCTTAGATGCCGACTACAATTGTCATGCTGAGCGCAGCGCAGCGGAGTCGAAGCATCTCTACCGGTGAACTAACTTCTACGCTTAGCAATGAAGCGGTAGAGATGCTTCGACTCCGCTCCGCTGCGCTCAGCATGACGACTGTAACCGGAAATCCCCTTCCCTCATGTCCCTCTTCGACCTCATCCGCCCCGCCGCGCTCAAGCTACCCATCGTCATCAGCGTACCGCATGCGGGCACGGAGTTTCCAGACGACATTCGGGCTGAGCTAAAACCGGATGTACTGCCGCCCGATGATACCGATTGGTTTGTAAATCAACTCTATGATTTCGCCACCGAACTAGGCATTCCGATGCTGTGCGCGCGCTACAGCCGCTGGGTTATCGACCTGAACCGCAACCCCGACAGCACCCCGCTCTACCACGACGGCCGCGTGCTCACGGGCCTGTGCCCGGCCACCAATTTCCTGGGCGAGCCCATTTACCAGGATGAGCGCGCCGCCGTGGCCGCCGCAGAAGTAACCCGCCGCAAGGCGCTCTATTTCGAGCCCTACCACCACGCGCTGCAACAGCTGCTGGATGAAACCAAGGCGCAGTTCGGCCGCGTGCTGCTGTGGGATTGCCATTCCATCCGGCGCCTGGTGCCCGCCATCAACCCCGAGCCATTCCCCGATTTGATTCTGGGTAGCGCCGATGAAACGTCGGCCGCGCCCGCGCTCATCAAGCAAGCCTTGCTGGTACTGGGCAGCGGCGGCTACTCCCTGAATCACAATCATCCATTCAAGGGCGGTTTTATTACCCGGCACTTCGGCCAGCCCATACAGCAGCAGCACGCCTTGCAGCTGGAAATGGCCAAGCAGGTGTACATGGATGACCAGGAGCAGCACTATGAAGAGCGGCGGGCGGCTAAGATTCGGGCGCTCCTTAGCCAGACGCTGCAATCACTAGGCCGCGAACTGCTGGCTGGCCCGCAGTAGCGCGGACTTTTAGTCCGCGAGCGAGCAGCCATTTTTATTCGCGGACTGAAAGTCCGCGCTACCCCTACTATGACTTACTACGCCTTCGATTCGCTACTTCTCCAAGAAGGCTGGCTCAGTCCGGCTTACGTCGGCGTCGACCAGCAGGGCCTTATTCAATACTTGGCCCAAAGTCCGCCCACCGCGCCCGAAAAACCCATTCAAACCATAAAAGGCGTGGCCCTGCCGGGCTTTCAGAATAGCCATTCGCATGCCTTTCAGTACGGCATGGCGGGCATGGCCGAGCAGCACGCGCCCGGCGCGCGCGACGACTTTTGGAGCTGGCGTGAGGCGATGTATGCCTGCGCCGAAACCTTCACGCCCGAGCAGAATGAGCAGGTAGCCACCACATTGTACCGTCATTTACTACGCAACGGCTACACGTCGGTAGTCGAGTTTCACTACCTGCACCACAACCCTACCGGCTGCCCCTACGCCAACCTCGCCGAGATGGGCGAACGCCTGGTAGCCGCTGCCCGCACGGCCGGCATCAAGCTGACGCTGGTGCCCGTGTTCTACCAAAAAGGCGACTTTGGCCAGGAGCCCGCGCCCCGGCAGCGGCGGTTTATTTCGGCTACGCCGGATGACTATTTCAACTTATTGGCCGCCAGCCGGCAGGCGGTGGCGTACTACGACAAGGCACGGCTAGGCTTTGGCGTGCATTCGCTGCGGGCGGTGGAGGCGGCCGACGTGCTCGCTACCTACGCGCACGGCCCCCACGACTTACCCTTCCACCTGCACGCCGCCGAGCAAACGGCCGAAGTCGAGCGCAGCCTGGCGCACCTCGGGGCGCGGCCGGTCGAATGGCTGCTTGATAATCTGCCTTTGAGCGAGCGGTTTCACCTCGTACATTGCACCCACCTCACGCCCGGCGAAACCACCCGCCTGGCCCAATCGGGCGCGCACGTGGTGCTGTGCCCCGGCACCGAGGGTAACCTCGGCGACGGCATTTTCCCGCTCGTGGCGTTTGCCGAGGCGGGCGGGCGCTGGTCTATCGGCACCGACAGCCACATCAGCCTCAACCCATTGGAAGATTTGCGCTGGCTCGACTACGGGCAGCGCCTCACGCACCGCCGCCGCAACACGTTTGCCGACGGCGCTACTACGCTGGTCGGCACCACGTTCTTCGCCGGGCTGGCGGCGGCGGGCCGCTCGGCCGGCAATTACTTCGCCCTCGGCCAGCCGCTCGACGCGGTGGTGTACGACCTAACCCAGCCGCTGCTGGCGCAGGCCGGGCCGGCGCATTTGCTACCCGCCATCGTGTACACGGCCGACCCGTCGGCCATCCTGGGCACGCTCGTGGATGGGCAGTGGGCATATCGGCGGGGCGAGTAATCTGCCGGGTTGGTTTTTAGTTGGCAGGCCCTACCTTTCCGCTGCTATGAAACTCTAAACCAGCTAAGCTCATGCTAAAAAAACTATTCGCGTCTAAGGCTGCCAAAGAAGGGCGGCTTGGCATTCCCCACCTCAAAACCTACTGGGAACAGGCCTTAGCCAAGCGCAACGGTGCAACTGTAAACGCTACTGAGCAAAGCTGGCGCGCCGACAACTTGTTACTCAATGGCCTCGGTCTGCCACTTCAGGAAACTATGCGCTACCTGATGCAACATGCGCCCTCGCTGCTTGAGTTTGAGGAATGGATACTGGCCCGCAATGACGGTCAGCTCAACGACTTGCAAACCAGCCGGCTCCGCAGCGCCTTCGCGGGCCAGCACCACGAAGAAGCAGTGGCCGCTCAGCTTCGCGCGCTTGAGGCTAGCCCCGACGTGTTGAGTGCCGAGGACTTGCAGCATTGGCAGGAATATGGCTACGTGGTGCTGCGGCAGGCCATCTCGCACGAGCAGGCGCAGGCCACCGAAGATGCGGTGTGGGAGGCGCTGGGCATGAGCCCCAAAAACCCTGCTTCGTGGTACGAGAAAGCTATCGGACAGGGCATTATGATGGATTTCTACCATCACCCGACGCTGCGTGAAAACCGGCGTTCGCCGCGCATCCACAAAGCTTTCGCGCAGCTATGGGGCACCGCCGACCTGTGGGCCACCACCGACCGCACCAGCCTCAACCCGCCCGAAACCGCTACCTACTGCCACCAAGGCACGCCGCTGCACTGGGACGTGAGCCTGCACCCGCCCTTTCACTTCGGCACGCAGGGGCTGATTTACCTCTGCGACACGGCCGCCAACCAGGGTGCGTTTCAGTGCGTGCCCGGCTTCCATCGCCGACTAGAAACGTGGCTGGCGGGCTTGCCCACCGGCACCGACCCGCGCCAAATCGACTTATCAGCCCAAACCAAGCCCATCGCGGCGGAGGCGGGCGACATGGTTATCTGGCACCATTTCCTTCCCCACGGCAGTAGTCCCAATCGCGGCACTTACCCGCGCATTGTGCAGTACCTCAATATGTACCCACTGGAGTTCAAGGAAAACGTAGCGTGGCTGTGAGGCAAAATAAAGCGGCAACCGAAGAATCAGTCGCCGCTCTTGTTTCCGAATCTATAGGCTTAATATTTTTCACATCAGCACTTGGTTCACCCACTGCGGTAGCTGTTCTTTCTGTATTTCTACCTCGCGGCCGTTTGTAATCTCGGCAATCAACTGCGGCTCGGTGCCTGAGTTATCGAACAGATAAGCTCTGTCGACCAACCGAATGGCCGTTTTAGCCAATTTGAGCGAGCGGGTGTAGCGGTCAATAATCTTATCGGCATCAACGGCGTGGCCACCAGCGGCCACGCGCGCCCTCACACGCGCCACGTTCAAGTTGGGGTCGCTGGTGGCTACAAAATACAGGTAAGTTCGGTAGCCCAGCGCTTTTGCTTCGCGCAAAAAATCCAGCTTCGACGGGTGCGACATGACCGTTTCAAACGTCAGAGTTCGCTTGGTTCGTAGCAGAAAGTACCGTAGCAATTCGGCCACCCACGCGGCCAGATAAGAATTGATTTCAACCTGCTGAAAAAGTAGCACGTTATGCTCCAAGCGCAACGAGTTTCGCACATCTTCGGGTAGGCGCTGTGAACTAGCCAGCTGACTGAACGCGATTAAATCGGCGGCCGTCAGGCTTAGCTGCCAGTCGTACAAATTGAGCACCCGAACCACGCCATCTTGTTGTTGCAGAGCAGCTTCTATCTCGTCTGCGTTTATGCTCACGCCTAACTCGACGCGCTGCCGTAACAGCGGCACTAGCGACGACTTGCCCGAGCCATTAGGCCCGGCCAGCATCCGTAAACGCGGGATAGCCATGCGTTAATCCAGCGTGAAGCGCCGCTTGGCAACCGGCACCGGTAGCGGCAAGTTTTTCTTGAGCACCCGCCGCGAACCGTCCGGGTGTAGCTCTATCATCTCGCCGTTCTCGATAAATGTCATCGGAATACCCCGGCCCAGATTGGCTTCCCGCACGGCGGCCCCCGTTTCCTTCAACACGAGCTCAAGGTCGGCTTTTGACAATTCGGCTGGCTTCTTTTTATCTGGCATAACGATGAGCTAGCTAACGTACTGCTTAATAACGTAGTTGAAACGTAACCCGTTCGCCGAAAAGCCCGCTGGCTGGTGGCCAGCGGGCTCCGCGGGCCTACTTCGCCACCACGGCCGTCTTGATGCTCAGCTCCGTCAGTTGCTTGTCCGAAATCGGCGAGGGCGAGTCTATCATCACGTCGCGGCCCGAGTTGTTTTTGGGGAAGGCGATGAAGTCGCGGATGCTGTCGGCCCCGCCGAAGAGCGAGCACAGGCGGTCGAAGCCGAAGGCGATGCCGCCGTGGGGCGGCGCGCCGTACTCGAAGGCATCGAGCAGGAAGCCAAACTGCGCCTGCGCCTCCTCGGGCGAGAAGCCGAGCAGCGAGAACATGCGCGCCTGCACCGCCCGGTCGTGGATGCGGATGGAGCCGCCGCCTACCTCTACTCCATTGATAACCAGGTCATAGGCATTGGCGCGGGCCTGGCCGATGGTGTCGGGATTATCGAGCAGGTGCAGGTCGTCGGGCTTAGGCGAGGTGAAGGGGTGGTGCATGGCGAAGTAACGGCCCTCCTCTTCGATGTACTCCAGCAGCGGGAAATTGACGACCCACAGCGGGGCGAAGGTGTCCTTGTCGCGCAGGCCAAGGCGCTGGCCCATTTCGAGGCGCAACTCGCTCAGGGCCTTGCGAGTTTTGTCGGCCGGGCCGGCCAGGATGAGCAGCAGGTCGCCGGGGTTGGCGTTGAAGGCGGCGGCCCACTTCTGCAATTCTTCCTGCGAATAAAACTTATCGACCGACGACTTTACCACGCCGTCGGCTTCCACGCGGGCGTACACGAGGCCGGTAGCCCCGAGCTGCGGGCGCTTCACGAAGGCGGTTAGCTCATCGAGCTGCTTGCGGGTGTAGGCGGCGCAGGTGGCGGCGTTGATGCCTACTACCAGCTCGGCACTGTCAAAGACCGGGAAGCCCTGACCTTTCACCACGTCGTTGAGCTCCACGAACTTCATGGCGAAGCGCACGTCGGGCTTGTCGTTGCCGTACCAGCGCATGGCATCGGCGTACTCCATGCGGGGCACGGTCGGGAAGTCGAGGTTTTTGATTTCCTTGAACAGGTAGCGCACCAGGCCCTCGAAGGTGTTGAGGATGTCTTCCTGCTCCACAAAGGCCATCTCGCAGTCAATCTGCGTGAACTCGGGCTGGCGGTCGGCGCGCAGGTCTTCATCGCGGAAGCACTTCACAATCTGGAAGTAGCGGTCGAAGCCCGACACCATCAGCAGCTGCTTAAACGTCTGGGGCGACTGCGGCAGGGCGTAAAACTCGCCGGGGTTCATGCGCGAGGGCACCACGAAGTCGCGCGCGCCTTCGGGCGTGCTTTTGATGAGCACGGGCGTTTCGACTTCGATGAAATTCTGGCCGTCGAGGTAGCGGCGCACGGCCTGGGCCATCTTGTGGCGCAGCACTAGGTTCTGGCGCACGGGCGTGCGGCGCAGGTCGAGGTAGCGGTACTTCATGCGCAGGTCTTCGCCGCCGTCGGTGTCGTCTTCGATGAGGAAGGGTGGCAGCTTGGCGGGGTTCAGCACATCCAGTTTTTCCACCCGCACCTCGATGTCGCCAGTCGGGATGTGAGCGTTTTTAGAGTAGCGCTCGGCCACTTTACCCGTTACCGAAATCACGAATTCGCGGCCTAGCTCGCGGGCCTGAGCGCGCACCTCTTCGCTTTCCACGCCTTCTTCGAGGGCCAGTTGCGTGATGCCGTAGCGGTCGCGCAGGTCTATCCACAGGATGCCGCCTTTGTCGCGGGTGCGCTGCACCCAGCCCACTAGCGTAACGGTTTGACCGACATTTTCTTGGCGAAGCTCGCCGTTGGTATGACTTCTAAGCATGGACCGCAGATTCAAACGGATTTGTAGGATTTAACGGATACGCCCGGCTGCGCCGGGCTGACTATGCGTTATTGTTTGGGCCCCTTTGGGGGCTGGGCGCAAAGTTGGGGCGAAGTTACTTCGCGGGGGCGGGCCGCAACTGCGGGGTTTGGTATGAAGTATGTAAAAGGAGTAGTGCGCGCCGTGGGGCACGCTGGCTTTTTCTTCCTTTTTGATATGAAATTCCTTTCTTCGCTGGCCCTGGCGGCCGCTTTGCTCACGGCCGGCGCGGCCCAGGCCCAAACCAAAGTCAAAACCAAAAACAAGTACGAAAACGGGGCCGAGATTAAAACCAAAGGCCAGGCCCCGGCCGTGACGCTCGACGGGCCTATCAAGCGCGTGGAGACGCTGTCGGGCATCGACATTTTTCCCAAGCCTAACTCCAACAGCGTGATGCTGAGCTTCACGCAGCAGTTTACCAAGCCCGGCACGCTGGTGATGACGGACTACAAGAACAAGGTGGTGTACCAGCAAGCGCTTGACCCGCAGAATAATACCGGCGAGCCAGTGGATTTGGGGCACATTCAGGCCGGCACGTACTTAGTTGAGGCTAAGACCGGGAATTACGTGTACTGGAAAAAGGTGCGGATTAAGTATCCTACGCGGAAGTCATAATCGGCTGCATCATACATAATGCCTGTCATGCTGAACGCAGTGAAGCATCTCTACCGCACCGTTGAATGAACCCACACGGTGCGGTAGAGATACTTCACTGCGTTCAGCATGACGACCGTTTTTAGCGCCCACTAAAACCCAAAGCCAGCCGCCCTACTTTTGCCCTCATCATGAAAATCCTCGTTTTGCTTTGCTCGCTATTCGCCCTCACCAGCTTCGGCCCCAAGCCCAAGTTGACTTCGGTGAAGGTGGCCTCTGGCCTCACGGTGGGCGTGCCGCAGGGCTTCACGCCCCTGCCCGATGAAGGCATTGCGGTCAAGTTTCCGTCGCCGCGCAAGCCGCTGGCCGTGTACAGCAGCCCCAATACCAAGGCCGATTACAGCATAGCGGTGCGGCCCACTATGTTTGGGCCCGACTACAACGTACTGCTACCCATGTATAAAGCCAGCGTGCAGCGACTTTACACTAAGGTCGAGTTTCTGACCCAGGAAGTACGCAAGGTCAACGGCCGCGAGTTTGTGGCCCTGGAGTTTGTGTCCACGATGGTGGATAGCCGCCGAGGCGCGAGCGCGTTGGCACCCATCCGCAAGTACGAGTACATCCAGTACACCGTGCAGGGCGAGCAGCTGTACATTTTCTCCTTCTCGGCCCCGGCCGACGAGCAGCCGCAGTGGCGGCCCATCGCGCAAGCCGTGCAAAGTGACATCAGCCTGAAGTAACCCCGAGCGCCCGCTTGGTGCCCCGCCAAAACCGCAGTTTCCTCCCCCATGAGTGCTTCCAGCTATGATGCCGTCGTGGTGGGCTCGGGCCCCAATGGACTGGCAGCGGCCATCGTGCTACAGCAGGCCGGGCTGTCGGTGCTGCTGCTCGAAGGCAAAAACGAGTTGGGCGGTGGTCTCCGCACGGCCGCATTGACGCTGCCCGGCTTTCGCCACGACATTTGCTCGGCCATTCACCCGCTGGCCGCGGCCTCGCCCTACTTTCAAACCCTGCCGCTGGCGCAATACGGGCTGGAATATAGCACGCCGCCCGTGGCCGCCGCGCACCCCTTTGACGATGGCACGGCCGCCGCCGTAGTTCATTCCTTGGCCGACACCGCCCAAAGCCTGGGGCCCGATGCCGAGGCGTATCGTAGCCTGCTGGCGCCGCTCATTACCAGTTGGCCCGGCATTGCCAACGACGTGCTGGCCCCGCTACACCTGCCCCGGCACCCGCTCGATATGGCTCGGTTTGGGCTGCCCGCGCTGCTGCCGGCTACCGTGCTGGCGCGGCGCTTTCAGGGCGAAAAGGCCAAAGGACTACTAGCCGGTATGGCTGCGCACGCCATTCAGCCGCTTAGCAACCTCACTACTTCGGCCATCGGACTGGTCTTGCTGATAGCGGCGCACCGGGGCGGCTGGCCGCTGCCGCGCGGTGGCTCGCAGGCCATTGCCGATGCGCTGGTTGCGCACTTTCGGGCGCTGGGCGGCACGGTCGCGACGGGTACCTTTGTGCGCTCGCTGGCGCAATTGCCCCCGGCCAAAGCCGTGCTTTTCGACGTGACGCCGGCGCAGCTTTTACAGATTGCCGGGCATAGCTTGAGCAGCATCTACCGATGGCAACTGCGGCGCTACCGCTACGGCATGGGCGTGTTCAAGGTCGATTGGGCGCTGGCCGCGCCCATCCCCTTCACCGCGCCCGAGTGCGCCCAAGCCGGCACCGTGCATCTGGGCGGCACGCTGGCCGAAATCGCGGCCGGCGAGCGCGCCTCGGCCCAGGGCCGGCACCCCGAAAAGCCCTTCGTTTTATTAGCGCAGCAAAGCCTGTTCGATGCCAGCCGCGCCCCGGCCGGCCAGCACACTGCCTGGGCCTACTGCCACGTGCCCAATGGCTCGCGGGTCGATAGAACCGCTGCCATCGAGCAGCAGGTCGAGCGGTTTGCGCCGGGCTTTCGCGAGCGCATCATCGGCCGCTACACCTTCGATACCGCCCAGATGGAAAGCTACAATCCCAACTACGTGGGCGGCGACATTAACGGTGGCTTACTAGATATCAGTCAGTTATTCACGCGACCGGCGTTGCGGGCCTCGCCCTACCGCACCTCGCAGCGCGGGCTGTATCTGTGCTCGTCGGCTACGCCGCCGGGTGGCGGCGTGCATGGCATGTGCGGCTATCACGCGGCTAAGCGCGCGTTGCGCGACGTGTTCAGGCTGTCGGCTCCGCCGCTTTATCAGGGGTAATCATTTGGCTGTCATGCTGAACGCAGTGAAGCATCTCTACCGCACCGTTGTAATGCCTTCAACGGTGCGGTAGAGATGCTTCGACTCCGCTACGCTGCGCTCAGCATGACGGACGATTTTTCAAGTCCCTTCCCCAACTATGCTTACACCAGCGTACCCAGCGTTTCGCGGCTGAAGCCTTTGAGCCCTTCAGCCTGGCCCGCCTGAATTTTCTCCACCCACTCGGGCTCTACAATCAGGGCGCGGCCCACGGCCACGAGGTCGAAGTCGCTGCGGTCGAGGCGGCGCAGCAGCTCATCGATTGACTCCGAGTTAGGCGTCGAGGTTTCGCCCGCGAAGCCGGCCAGAAACTCGCCCGACAGCCCCACCGAGCCCACCGTGATGGTGGCCTGGCCGGTGAGCTTTTTCACCCAGCCCGCGAAGTTCAAATCCGAGTTTTCAAACTCCGGCTCCCAGAACCGGCGCTGCGAGCAGTGGAAAATATCGACGCCGGCCTCGGCCAGCGGCGTCAGCCAGGCTTCCATTTCCTGGGGCGTGTGGGCCAGCTTCACGTGGTAGTCCTGCTGCTTCCACTGCGAGAGGCGCAGGCTGATGGCGAAATCGTCGCCCACCTGCCGGCGCACTTCGCGCACCAGCTCCACGGCCAGGCGGCTGCGCTCGGGGAGGCTGGGGCCGCCGTAGGCATCGGTGCGCTCGTTGAGGCCGGCCCAGAAAAACTGGTCGATGAGGTAGCCGTGCGCGCCGTGCAGCTCCAGGCAGTCGAAGCCCAGGCGCTTGGCATCGGCGGCGGCCCGGCCAAAGGCGGCGATGGTATCCGCGATGTCGCTCTCCGTCATGGCGTTGCCTTTGGGCTGGCCGGGCGCTACCAGGCCCGACGGCCCCTCGAACGGCTGCGACGGCGTCCAGCCCGAGCGGTGCTCCTGCATCACGCCCATGTGCCAGAGCTGGGGGCCGATTTTGCCGCCGCCGGCGTGTACTTCCTTCACTACCTGCTGCCAGCCGGCCAGCGCCTGCTCGCCGTAGAAGTGCGGAATGTTAGGGTCGTTGGACGAGGCCGGGCGCTCGACCACGGTGCCTTCGGTGAGGATGAGGCCCACCTGCCCCTCGGCGCGGCGGCGGTAGTAGGCGGCCACGTCGGCGCCCGGCACACCATTGGGCGAAAACGAGCGCGTCATGGGGGCCATGACAATGCGGTTTTTAAGCTGAAGCGATTTCAGCGAAAATGGCGAAAAAAGAGCGTTGGAGGACATAGGTCAGACTTTTCTATAAAAAGAACGTGCTGCCTGTAACCAGCCAACGGTCTGGTTTGATTTTTTGAGGGCAATGCGAGGCTCACGAAAACGAGTCATGCTGAACGCAGTGAAGCATCTCTACTGCACCGTTGTTGACGACTCAACGATGCGGTAGAGATGCTTCACTTCGTTCAGCATGACAGACGTTTACAACGCCACTTACTACTTCATCACCAAGCTAATAGCATACCCGCCGCCCGGCGCGCAGTACTGCGTGAGCTTGGTCTTACTTGTCACGTTGACTTTGCGGATGGCGTAGGCCTGCGGGTTTTTCTCGTAGTGCGCGCCCTTGCCGTCGGCATAAATCGTGGCCACGTAGGTCTTGCCGGGGTCCAGGAAACTTAGGTTGATGGTGGAGGTGCGGCCGTTTTCGTCGCAGGTGCTGCCTACGAACCAGCTACTCTTGCCCTTGGCCTTGCGGGCGATGGTGATGTAGTCGCCGGGCTCGGCTTCGAGCACCTTGCTATCGTCCCAGTCCACGGCTACGTCTTCGATGAATTGAAAGGCGTCGAGGTGCTTGTTGTAGGTTTCGGGCAGGTCGGCGGCCATTTGCAGCGGCGAGTACATGGTCACGTACAGAGCCAATTGGCGGGCCAGTGTACTGTGCACGAATGACTTATTCTCGGGGTTGTAGGCGCTGATTTTGGTTTGGAAGATGCCCGGCGTGTAGTCCATCGGCCCGCCGATGAGGCGGGTGAAGGGCAGAATGGTCGTGTGGTCGGCGTTGTTGCCGCCGAAGGACTCGTACTCGGTGCCCCGCGCCGCCTCGTTGCCGATGAGGTTGGGGTAGGTGCGGGCCAGGCCGGTGGGGCGCACGGCCTCGTGAGCATTCACCATAATTTTATATTTAGCCGCTTCCGTGATGGCGTAGAGGTAGTGGTTGTTGAGCCACTGCCCGTAGTGGTGCTCGCCGCGCGGGATGATGTTGCCCACGTAGCCGCTTTTCACGGCGCTGTAGCCGTTGTCGGCCATGAACTTATACGCCTGGGTCATGTGCCGCTCGTAGTTGCGCACCGAGCTGCTGGTTTCGTGGTGCATGATGATTTTGATGCCCTTGCTGGCCGCGTAGCGGTGCAGCTCCCGCACGTCAAAATCGGGGTAAGGCGTCACGAAATCAAATACATAGTCTTTGCTCTGGCCAAACCAGTCTTCCCAGCCGGTGTTCCAGCCCTCCACCAGCACCGCATCGAGGTGGTGCTGGGCCGCGAAGTCGATATACTCCTTCACGTGGGCCGTATTGGCGGCGTGCGTGCCGTTGGGCTTGAGCTTGGAATAATCGGTGGAATCGAGCTTGATGTTGGTAGCGTTGGTGTAAGACCAGGTGCTTTTGCCGGTTATCATCTCCCACCACACGCCCACGTACTTGGTGGGTTTAATCCAACTTACGTCGGTGTACTTGGTGGGCTCGTTGAGGTTGAGCACCAGCTTCGATTCCAGGATATCGCCGGCCCGGTCGCTCACGATAATGGTGCGCCAGGGCGACAGGCAGGGCGTTTGCAGGTAGCCCTTGTTGCCCTGCGCGTCGGGCGTGAGGTGGCTTTCGAGCACCATATTCTTGTCGTCCAGGTTCAGCGACATGGTTGAGTAGTCAATCAGCGCGGCCTCGTGCAGGTTGATGTACAGGCCGTCTTGGCTTTTGAGCATGAGCGGCGTTTGCACGCCGGTGGGCGAAAACGTGGTTTGGGAGGCGTTGTCGGTCACGGCCGTTTTCATCAGGCCGCGCACCTCCGAGAGCTTCGAGGTAGTAGTGCTGTACTCCTGGGTATCGTAGTCGCCGGGCAGCCAAAAGGCCTTGTGGTCGCCGGCCAGCGCAAACTGCGTGCGCTCCTCCTTCACCACGAAATACGCCAGCTCGGGCTGCTTCGGGAAGTCGTAGCGGAAGCCCAGGCCATCGTCAAACACCCGGAAATGCACCAGCATCACGCGCTTGGTGGCCGCCTGCGTGAGCGTGACGGTCAGCTCGTTGTAGTGGTTGCGAATGGTTTTGGTTTCGCCCCACACCGGCGTCCAGGTTTCGTCGAAGGTGCGGGTATTGGTGCTCGTTACGGCAAAACCGCTGGTGAGGCCGGACCCGTCCTTCAATTCCAGCCCGAGGTGGCTGGGCTTGATGACCGGGCGGCCTTTGTAGGTGAGGCTGTAGGTGGGCACGCCGCCCGCTTGCAGGCTGAAGGTGAGCGCCAGTTGCTTATTGGGTGAGGTGAGCTGTTGGGCGCGGGCGGGCTGGCCGAGCAGGCACAGCGCGGCTATCAGCAGCAGTAGGTAGCGCGGGGTAATGGGGTGGGTCATTGGTGGATAAAATGGGAAAATGAGTGTTGTGGGGCAGGTTTTATCGTCTGGCTCGCGTCCGTCATGCTGAGCGAAGCGCAGCGCAGCCGAAGCATCTCTACCGCGTCGTTTCCAGCGTTAGGAATTAGTACTGAGGTAGAGATGCTTCGGCTGCGCTGCGCTCCGCTCAGCATGACAGAGAAGCGCAACCGAAATCGATTTCGGTTGCGCCCGCAAATGTCGTCTTCAGCGCTTAACTAATCCACAACTCTCGCTCTAATTACCGCGCCCACCCCGATTTTTGGCCTTCGATTTTCCTTGCAACCCCATGCCCTCCCCCCTTCTCACCGACGAGTATTTCATGCGCCAGGCGCTGGCCGAGGCCCGCCAGGCGCTCGCCGAAGGCGAAATACCCATCGGCGCGGTGGTAGTGATGGACAACACCATTATCGGCCGGGGCCACAACCAAACCGAGCGCCTGCGCGACGTGACGGCCCACGCCGAAATGCTGGCCTTGTCGGCGGCGGCCAATTTTGTGGGCAATAAATACTTATCCGCCTGCACCTTGTACGTTACCGTCGAGCCCTGCGTGATGTGCGCCGGGGCCAGCGCCTGGGCGCAGCTCGGGGCCGTAGTATTCGGGGCCAGTGAGCCCAAGACCGGCTACCGCCGCCACGCGCTGGGACTGCTGCACCCGCGCACGCAAGTACGGGCGGGCGTGTGCGCCGACGACTGCACGGCGCTCATGCAGGCCTTTTTTCGGGAGAAACGCAATGTGCGGTAAACTTTAGCTTGCCGTAAGTTCGCAGCGCCAAACGGCCAGTTGACACAACCCCCGGCCCCGGTTGGGGGTTATACCACCACCACCCCATCTTTTCACTTTAAAGCATTCGCATCATGGCTTTCGAACTGCCCAAACTGCCGTATTCCTACGACGCGCTCGAACCTACTTTCGACGCCCAAACCCAGGAAATCCACCACACCAAGCACCACCAGGCCTACGTCACCAATCTCAACGCCGCCATCGCGGGCACCGAGTTTGAAAACCAGAGCCTGGAGGACATCCTCCAGAATATTGCCAAGGCTACCCCCGCCATCCGCAACAACGGCGGTGGCCACTGGAACCACTCGCTGTGGTGGACCATCCTGAGCCCCAACGGCGGCGGCCAGCCCACCGGCGAGGTAGCCACCAAGATTGACGAGGCCTTCGGCTCGTTCGACAAGTTCAAGGAGGAGTTCACCAAAGCTGCTACCACGCGCTTCGGCTCGGGCTGGGCGTGGCTGTGCAAGCAGCACGATGGCTCGCTGCAAATCTGCTCGACCCCGAACCAGGACAACCCGCTGATGCCCGACACCGGCTGCAAAGGCACCCCCATCCTGGGCCTCGACGTGTGGGAGCACGCCTACTACCTCAAGTACCAGAACCGCCGTCCCGACTACATCGCGGCCTTCTTCAATCTCATCAACTGGGAAGAAGTAAACAAACGCTACGCTGCCGCCTAGGACGACCTGCGTTACCCTGGTTTTGGAGCCGGGTAGCCGGGCCACGCGCGCTATTATACCTAGCACCTGCCGGGTAGAACAGGGCGCGTGGCCTGGCTACCCGGCTCCTTATTCGTTTTGGTCTTTCCAACGAGCAGCTGCGCAGTTGTGGTTCACCTGCTATCGCTACCACGGCCGGGTAGCCTGCCCAATTTTTATTTCTGCTCCTTTTAGAAGGAAATTTACGCTCGCCTTTTTTCTTCCGCTGCGTGTTTCCCTTTTTCGCTTCTACCCGGCCCAAAGCCGACCCTTCCCGTATTTATTGGCTGCTGGCCTTGGCTGGCTTGGTGGTGCTACTGGCCAGCACTTATCATCGCGCCATCAATACCGACGACGCTTGGATTGGGGAATTTGTGTACTGGGCCAACCACGACGGCTACGTGCGCTCCGAGCTGTTTCGCGGCCTGTTGCACGCCGAAGTATACCAGGAAGTGTACCACAAGCTGTTTGTGTGGCACGCCGTGCCGGTGGTAAAGTGCTTTGGCTGGTCCGTTTACGTACTCAAAAGCATTAGCCTATTTTACTTGGCCGGGGTGCTCTGGTTGAGCTGGCGCTGCCTGCAACACCTGCCGGTGGCAAACCGGCAGGTAGCGCCAGCTCTGTACTTTACCCTACTGCTACTCAACACGCTCGTAGTCGATTACAGTTTTCTGTTTCGCCCCGAGCTGATGCTGATGTTTCTGGGTCTGGGCTCGTGGCTGCTACTGCGGCGGGCGCTGCTGGGCGGGGCGATGGGTGCGGCGGCGGGGGCCGGGCTACTGGCTGGGTTGGCCGGCCTCACGCACCTCAATGGCCTGATTTTTATTATGGCCGGCGGCCTGCTGCTGCTGTGGCGGCGGCGCTGGGCAGGCGCGGTGCTGTTTGGGCTCGTGGCGGCAGTAGTGGTGTCGGCCTACGGCCTTGACATGATGCGGCACCACTCCTGGGATTTGTTCAAGGAGCAGATGTTTATGCACCCGGCCATCGACAACGGCAACCAAGGCATCGGGGGACACATTTTGTATCTGCTCAAGGAGCACCAGCGCTTTTTTCACTCGCCCAGAGAAATTGCTTTTACGCTGCTCCTGCTGCTGGCCGCCTACGTGCTGTACCGGCAGCGCCCGCACACGCCCGACTTTCGCAACCTGGTGCTGTACGCGGTGCTGCTAGTGCTCAGCCTTGACCTCATCGTGCAAGGAAAAACGAGCAAGTACCTACTCCTCTACATGCCCTACCTGCTCCTGTTAGTAGTGGTAGGCTTCGACCAATTGGCCCAGTTGCCGGCCCCGCGCCTGCACCTGCTGGCGCGGGGCCTGCTTGGCCTGTATGTCGTAGTCAACCTTACCTACACCGGCCTGCTTTTCGCGGAGCACCGGGGCAACCCGCAAGCGCAAAACCAGCAGCTTGCGCAGCGCCTACGCCCGTATTGGGGCAAGCGCATTATCGCGCCCGTCAATTTCATTTTTCCGGCCATCGATAATTTCCAGATTCAGGGAACCACGTATTATTTCATGGAGGCCGACGCCAGCCGGCGGCGGGGGCAGCCATTCGACCTCTTTGCCACGGCTGCCAGCCAGCACGTTCCGCTCATTATTCTGGACCCGGAAGCGCTGCATGAGTTTCAGTTACCCGCGCCCACGGCGGCGGGCCAGGCGTTCGGGGCCTACCGCTTTACTTTCCAGGATGCTGACCACTACGTGTATCAGCTGAAGTAGCCTATTGGCTTACCCCGGCCACTATCACCCCAGGGTTATGAAGCATCCGGCGCACCAACTAAAAGCGGCGTAACTTTAAGCGCAAAAGCCTTTTTCCAAAACTTTAAAGCTGTGCCCGTATGAGCATCAAGCTGCGTCTTACTATTTTGAGCTTTCTCCAGTTTTTTATCTGGGGGGCCTGGCTGATTACGATTGGGGCCTACTGGTTTCAGACCAAGCAATGGTCGGGGGCGCAGTTCGGGGCCATTTTCTCGACCATGGGCATCGCGTCCATCTTCATGCCCTCGCTTATGGGCATCGTGGCTGATAAGTGGGTGAACGCCGAAAAGCTCTACGGCGTGCTGCACATTTGCGGTGGAATTACGCTGTGTACCATCCCGTTGGTAACGGACCCTGGCATGTTCTTCTGGGTTATCCTGCTGAACATGATTTTCTACATGCCCACGCTGGCGCTGTCCATCGCCGTGTCGTACTCGGCCCTCAAAAGCCAGGGTCTCGACGTGGTGAAGGACTACCCGCCCATCCGGGTCTGGGGCACGGTGGGCTTCATCGCAGCCATGTGGGCGGTTACGTTCTTAGGCTTCGAGAAATCGGCCAATCAGTTTTACGTAGCCGCTGGGGCGGCGCTGCTGCTGGGCTTCTACTCGTTTACCTTGCCCGCCTGCCCACCGCCTTCTAAAGACGTGCCCAGCCGCTCGCTGGTCGATGCGCTGGGCCTCAAGTCGTTTGCGCTGCTGCGCGACCGCAAGCTGGCAACTTTTTTCATTTTCGCGCTGCTGCTCGGGGCAGCCTTGCAGCTCACTAATGCCTACGGCGATACCTTTTTGCACGATTTTGACAAAGTGCCCGCCTACCGCGACACGCTTTCGGTAAAGCACCCGGCTTTCATCATGTCGATTTCGCAGATTTCGGAAACGCTCTTTATCCTCGCCATTCCGTTCTTTCTGCGCCGCTTCGGCATCAAGCAGGTGATGCTGTTCAGCATGGTAGCCTGGGTGCTGCGCTTCGGCCTGCTGGCCTACGGCAACCCCGCCGACGGCCTCTGGATGATTATCCTCTCGTGCATCGTCTACGGCATGGCCTTCGACTTCTTTAATATCTCGGGCTCGCTATTTGTTGAAACCCAGACGCAGCCCAGCATCCGGGCCAGCGCGCAGGGCCTGTTTATGATGATGACCAACGGCTTTGGGGCCGTGCTGGGTAGTTCCATTAGCGGCCTGGTTATTCAGCACTACTTCACCGATGCCGCCGGCAACAAGGACTGGCACGGCATCTGGCTGGCGTTTGCGGCCTACGCACTCGTCATTGCGGTGCTGTTCGTGTTCATCTTCAAGCACAAGCACGAGCCACAGGCGCTGGAGAATAAGTATGCTGAACCGGCTGTAGCAGCCTAAGCCGGTTGTTGTTGCTTTAGCAGCCTGTCACTTCAATCGAGGAGGCAGGCTGTTTCATTTTATTCTTAGTTTTTGAAATATTTTTTACTATCCGTTTTCAAGATGCTGGCGCATCCTATGGCTCAGGCGCTAATGAGTTCCTTAGAACCAACCTCGCCCGTAGGTGAATCTATAATACTGGCCGGCAACTGTAATTGTGAAGGCGTTACTTAAGGGGATTCGCCCAATGCCGCTGGCCATATCAATTTCAAATGAGGAAGGGGAACCCTCAGCAGTACAAAATCAGCATAAAAAAAGTCTGGTTCTAGTCTAAATAAAAAGCCGCTCTGCACGATACAGAGCGGCTTTTTGCTTTGTGAAGCGGGGTTACAATTTCTTACTTACCGAAGAAGAAATGGCCTTCAATCTGGGCGTTCTCATCCGAGTCCGAGCCGTGCACGGCGTTGGCTTCGATGCTCTTGGCATACTTCTTCCGGATGGTGCCTTCCTCGGCATTGGCCGGGTTAGTAGCGCCGATGAGGGTGCGGAAGTCGGCTACGGCGTTGTCTTTTTCGAGGATGGCCGCCACGATGGGGCCGCTCGACATGTACTTCACGAGGTCGTTGTAGAAAGGACGCTCCTTGTGCACGGCGTAGAACTCGCCGGCGCGCTCGGGCGTCAGGGTTACTTTTTGAAGCTCCACGATGCGGAAGCCACCTTGCTCAATCATGCTCAGGATGCCACCGATGTGGTTGTCGGCCACGGCATCGGGCTTAATCATGGTGAAGGTGCGGTTGGTTGCCATTATTTTTTTTCTTGGGAAAAATGGGGGTTGCGGCCGCAAAGGTAGCCGCAGGGCCCGGCTTATTTGCTTCGGCGAGAACCTTCCCCGGCGCATTGCTTGTTGAAACCCAATTCGTGCCGACCTTTGCCGACCGATTTTGCTCTGCATACATCCCAGCCGCTTTTTTTAGCATTTGTCAGACTGTTCACCTAGTCGATGTCTACTTCCGTATCAGAACTAAAAGCCTTGCTGGCGGAGCCCAAGCAGGTGTTCATCACCACGCACCACAAGCCCGACGCCGATGCCCTGGGCTCGTCGCTGGCCTGGGCTAGCTACCTCAAGAAAAAAGGCCACTCCGTGACGGTCGTGACCCCTTCCGACTACCCCGCCTTCCTCAACTGGATGCAGGGCAACGACGAGGTAGTGGTGTACGAGCCGCGCCAAAACGACCGCCAGGTGCGCGACCTCGTGAGCCGCGCCGAGGTCATTTTTTGCCTCGACTTCAACTGCCTGGGCCGCATCAACGAGCTGGGCGCCTACGTGGCGCAGGCGCCGGGTACCAAGGTGCTCATCGACCACCACCAGCGCCCCGAGGATTTCGCCGACATCAGCTTTTCGAACCCCCAGGCGGCCGCCACGGCCGAGCAGATTTTCGAGATTATCCGCGACCTCGGCGACCAGGACCTCGTGGACCAGGGAATGGGCGAGGCGCTTTATGCGGGCATCATGACCGATACGGGCTCGTTTCGGCACCCCAGCACCTCGCGCAACGTGCACCTCATCATCGCGGAGCTGCTCAATGCCAACATCGACCTGGCCTCGGTGCACCGCCGCATCTACGACTCGCACTCGGAGATTCGCCTGCGTTTCCTGGGCTACATCCTCAAGGATAAGCTGGTCGTGAACCGCGCGTTCAACACCGCCTACATCGCCGTGACGCAGCAGGAGCTGCGCGACTACGACAGTAAAACCGGCGACACCGAAGGCCTAGTCAACTACGCGCTCAGCATCGAGGGTATTGTATTCGCGGCCGTGTTCATCGACCGCGGCTCGGCGGTGAAGATTTCCTTCCGCTCGGTGGGCGACTTCTCGGTAGCCGATTTTTCGCGCAGCCACTTCGACGGCGGCGGGCACCACAACGCCTCGGGCGGCGTCAGCTACACCTCGCTCGACAGCACGGTAGCGCGCTTTTTGGGGCTACTGCCCGAGTACCAGGCGCAGTTGGTGAGTACGCCCGCCGTACCCGTGGCGGTTGCGCCGCCCGTAGCCTAACTTTGACACCGCATCCGTATTTTCAATAACTTTCTGTTTTCATGCAGTTTTCTTTCCGGCCCCTCGCGGCCCGGCAGCTGGCCCTGGCGGCCGGCGCGCTTAGCCTGGCTTCTCTCCTCTCGTCGTGCGATAAAAACGGGGGTGACTTCGACAAAACCAAGTCGGGGATTGAGTACAAGATTTTCAAGAAAGTAGGCGATAAGTACGAGCGCCGCCAAGTGGCCAACGGCGAAGACCCCACTTACAAGGACCGGGTTGGTAAGTTTATGACGGGCTACCTCTACTACCGCACCGGCAAGGATTCGGTGCTGGAAGACACCCGCAAGAAGTTTGGCGGCTCGGCCGTGCCAATGCCCCTGATGGAGCTCAAGAAAAAAGGCATGCCCGACGAGGCCTTCGCCCTGCTTCAGCCCGGCGACAGCGGCGTGTTCCGCTTCAACGCCGACTCGCTCTTCAAGCCGCAGGGCCGCCCGGTACCGGGCTTTCTCAAGCGCAGCGGCAACGTGATTGTCATCAACGTGAAGACCGACAAGCTCATCACGCAGCAGGAAGAGTCGGCCATGGAGCAGACCCTGCAACAGAAAATGATGGAGCAGCAGCAGAAGCAAATGCTGGCCTACGCCGAAACCCAAAACAAAAAGGATGAGGTGATTCTGCAAGAATATCTCAAGAAAAACAACCTCACTAACGCCAAGAAAACGCCGGGTGGGGTATACTACATCATCACGCAGCCGGGCACGGGCTCAACGCCCAAAGCCGGCCAGACGGTGAGCCTGCAATACCGTGGCACGCTGTTGAGCGGCAAGGAGTTTGACTCGTCGGCCAAGCACGGCGGGCAGCCCTTCTCCTACGCTACTGGCCGCGGCCAAGTGATTCCGGGCTGGGACGAAGGCGTGGCCGTGCTCAACAAGGGCACCAAAGCCACGCTGCTCATTCCGTCGTCGCTGGCCTACGGCGAGCGCGGCGCGGGTGCCGATGTGCCCGCCAACTCGCCCCTTCGCTTCGATGTGGAGCTGGTCGACATCAAGGATGCCCCGGCCACCCCGGCTGGCGCTCCGGCTCAGTAATAAGGTTGTTAGCTGGCTTTTACCGCCGCGCCGCAGGGTGCGGCGGTTTTAGTTTCAGGTACTTTTTCGGCGGGTTTTTAAGCGAAGTGGTGCCCGGGCGTTGCGCCGGGGCACCACTTTTGTTTAGGCTACGGCCAGCTTTTTTTCCTGAATTCTTTTTTATGCCGCGTTTATTTTTTCTGGTGGGAGCGTTGACGCTCGCCCACCTGGCTTCGGCCCAAACCACCCCGGCCCCCGGCTTCACGGCCCTGCCGGGCAGCACCACCGAGTACAAGCTTTTCCGGCGCGACGCGGCGGGGCAGTATGCCCCCAAAAAGTTTGACGCCACCGCCGATGCGCCCTACGCCAGCCGCGCCGGCAAGGTGCTGCTCGTGCACCTGCAATACCGCACCGACCGTGACTCGCTGTTGATGGATTCGCGCCAGCGGCAGCCCGGCCCCGTGCCGGTGGGCCTCCCTCCCACCGCGCCCCGCCACGGCTCGATAGAGGAAGCCATGAGCTTACTCGTGCCCGGCGACAGCGCCATCTTCCGCTTCAACGCCGACACGGCCTTTGCCCAGATGCGCCAGCCGGTGCCGCCCTTCGTGCGGCGCGGCGGCAGCGGCCTGCGCCTCACCATCGTGCCCAAAGAGCTGGTGACGATGGAGGAGATGCAGGCCCGCCAGCAAGCCATGATGGCCGAGCAGCAGAAAATGATGCAGGAGCAGCAGCGCACCGCCAAGGCCCGCGCCGCCAAGCTGCTCGTGGAAGATGACGCTACCATTCAGGCCTACCTCAAGGAGCACAAGCTTAACCTGAAGGCCAAAAAGACGCCTGGCGGCACCTGGTACGTCATCACCAAGCCCGGTACGGGTGCGCAGCCCAAGCCCGGCCAGACGGTGGGCGTGAAATACCGGGGCACCATCCTGGCCACGGGCAAGGAGTTTGACGCCTCATCCAAGCACGGCGACACGCCGTTTGAGTTTACGCTGGGCCAGGGCCAGGTGATTCAGGGCTGGGACCAGGGCATCGCGGCGCTGCCCAAGGGTAGCAAGGCCACGCTCTACATTCCGTCGCCGCTGGGCTACGGCGAGCGTGGCGCGGGGGCCGACATCCCGGCCAACGCCATCCTGAGCTTCGACGTGGAGCTGGTGAGCATCACGGGCACGCCTACGCTGCAGGCGGCTACTACCGCTACTCCAGCCAAGAAAGTGCCGGCCAAGAAGCCGGTTGCGGGCGCGAAGAAAGCGCTAGTGAAAAAAAAGTAGTGGTCTCTGTCAAATCCCGCGAGGTGCGGATGCTGAAGCGCCCCTAACTGCTTCAAAGCCGCTGCTGCACCCGTTGTTAAAGGGATTTAGTAGATAACCAAAAGAAAGAGGGCTGCCGCAGTGTGCGGTAGCCCTCTTTCTTTTATTCGAGGTGAACTATCCCACTTCCTGAACTCGTGGCAAACGCCACAATTTGGTGATAACGTTAAGAGCAGTTGCGGACCTTGCCTATACCACTACAGCCAGTAGCGAACATCTTAGTGTATGGCTTACGCAGCTTCAAGCCCAAGCAGCTGGTTTTCATCATTAAACAGGAAAGTGCGCTTATCAACTTAAACTACTGATAGCTAGATAATAGCTCACTGCCAGTGCGTAAATCACACCAATACTACACTATGATACTCAAAATATCAATAAAATTAAATTACTCATTGTCAGTCACTTGAAAAACAAATATATTATCAAATTATGCTTCCTGTTTGACATTCGAAAAACCCTATTAGCTTTGATATATAAAAAATCCCACATGCATGAATAAGAAGATTTACATAGCCTTAGTTGGTTTGTTATCCCTCTCCATCAGTGTGTTTTTATTTACGCACAGGCAGCTAAAGCACTCAAAAAGCCAAGTTCAAAATTCTCAATTCGGAGAATTTGAATTCGAAGAAAAGATACACGATTTTGGCCAGATAAAAAGCGGGGATACAGTCTCGCATAATTTTAGATTCTTCAATAAAGGTACTGTCCCACTTGTGATAGAAGACATTTCTACTAGCTGTGGATGTACTGTTGCGAGTTGGCCCAAAAATCCTATTCCTAGTAACAATAACGGCAAGATACTACTAACCTTTAGCAAGTCGCACCAACCCGGCGTCTACAACAAGACAGCTATTATAAAGGCCAACACTAAAGATACCTATACTGCTATTAAAATACGCGCAACTGTTGTAGAATAATATCTTTGCATTTTCATCTTATCCACTTTCAAAAGTAGCGTCATGAAAAATTCCGGAATAAGCTCAAAGCACCCCTTACTGACCATCTTAGCATTTTTCATATGCTCATTCTGGTCATGTCAAAAACATTCTTTGCAGCCAGAGCCAGCTACAAAGGAATCTTTTGCACCTAATTTTATTCCAGCGAAAACGAGCTCTGAACTCTTAGCTTTAAGAAAGAGCTCAACAGCTAATATAATCAGAACGCTAGCTGATTATAAAGCTATAGAGTTGAAATCTCCTCTTGCAAAACTTTCGACGGAACAGCGACTTGCATTTCAAAATGCAATAAATTTCGAACCCCAGGTTAGTGTTGTTAGCTTAAAATACGGTGACATTCAGCAAGCATTAAATGAAGATGATTTCGCTACCGTCCTAGTCATGTTTGGCTTGGATGTAAAGCACGGATTTTGGGGATTTAGCAAAGATTCCAATATACGCGAAATTTTACAGGTCGGCGATAACACTACAAATCGCGAAGCTCCTCCAAGCGACCCAAATATGCCGGAACCCGAATGCAATGATTACATAAATGCATTTTGTGTGGGCAACAATTCGTGCATGTACTTCCCGAATTATATCTGTATGTCGGGCTGCAACTCCAGGTGCCGTTAAAGTGAATCAGCAGTTAGCGAATTTCCTTACCAACCCATTCTTCACAAACCATGTTACATAGGTTTACATACGTAGCACTTGCACTTATACTATGTGCAACATCTTGCCAGAAGGATTCTTTTGCTCCTAGTCCTTCTCTTGAATACAAGCCTAATTTTTTTAGCAAAAACCACGGGTGAGTTAGCCGCACTCCGCAAGAATTATAACAACAATCTTGTTCGAACGCTCAACGAATACGACAAAGCAGTTCATCACTCGCCACTCGCCAAACTACCAACCTACATACGTGCTCGCTTTAAGGAGAGCCTTGTATTTCGCACAAATATCGGAGTTGTTAGCGTTAGATATCTTGATATTGAACAGCGCCTAACGGAAGACGAATTTGCGCAAGTAATGTCTATGTTTGGAATAGATACCAAGCATGGCTTTTGGGGATTTAGCCGAGATGCTGCTGTTGTCAAAATACTGGGCGAATCTACTGGCGTTTCTAACCGTGAGGCACCTAGCGGAGGCGACCCAACTGGTGAGGGCTCTGACCACAAAAATTATATTTGTAGCAAGACATTCAAACACACCTGCGAGCCACAAGTCGGCTCTGTATGTTTATCAGGGTGCTGAATTTATCCTGACTATTTCAGCCCATGTAAAGGTTTATATACTTTTGCATGGGCTGCAATAGACTAAGTATATTTTCTTATAAAATAGGTTCTCTGACAGACCTCGTGGCCAATGGTCTGCTTGTTGGTTTAGTAGCTAAAAAGTACTTTGGGCTGGGCTAATGCAGGCCCTTAAGAGAGCTTACCTGCCGACTCACGAGAGTTGTCAAAAGGCCAAGGTATTATTACTGTTTACAACGTAAAAAGCCGCTTCTTACTGTGAGAAGCGGCTTTTTACGTTTTGATTATACGGCGCTGATTAACTCCTAGCGCGCAATAGCAAGCCAGTGGCCTTTCTCTCACTAATTGCTAAGCACCTCGCTCAGCACTTCCAGCGATTTCACTTCGCCGAAGCCTTCGATGTGCAGCTGGTAGTAGCGAATGACCACCGTGAGCAGCTCGCGGCGCACGTGCCCGCTGGGGATGGTGCTGGTGGCCGGCGCGTGCAGCAGCTCATCAAAATACTGCTCGAACTCGCGCAGGCGCACCGTGGCGATACCACTGCCCTGGCCGGGGCCGAGGGCGGTGCCAGCCAGCACTATCTGGTCGAGCAGCTCGGCCCCGGTGCGGATGCCGAAGCCCAGGTGGCCCGCCAAGTGTAGCAGAAAGAGCAGGGCGAAGTTCTCGGTGCCCACCGTTTGCTCATCAAACGCCCGAATGGAATCGTGCAGGAAGCGGAACAGCGGCTCGTTTTCTTCTTCCTCGCGGATGGCCTTGCTCAGCACCTCGCTCAGGAAAAGCGCCACGCTACTCTTGCGCATTTCGTAGGGCAGGGTGCGGAAAGGCTCGGCGCAGCGAAACTCGGACAGCCGCGTGAGGTCGCTGCCCTGGCGCGGCACGTAGGCCACCAGTTCCAATAAGGTAAGGGGCTGAAACAAGGCGATGCGGCCCGGCGGCTTGGCCTTGCGCACGCCGTTCACGATGTAGTTCTGCACGCCGCGCCGCTCGGTGTAGATGCGGGCAATGATACTGGTTTCGCGGTACTTGAGAAAGCTCAGGACGATGCCGCGGGTCTTGATAAGCACGGTGTTAGGTTTTGAATTTCGAGTTCTGAGTTTTGAGTTCAGAATAGCTTGTGAGTGATAAACTACTTGGGTTCACAACTCAAAACTCAGAACTCAACACTCAAAACTACTTGGAAAGCACCGCCACCTTGCTCACGCAGGCGTTTTTGCCCTCGGCGTCGGAAGTCAGCACCAAGTACACGCCCGAGCGCACGCGGCGACCCTGAGCGTCGTTGAGGTCCCAAGTAACGGTGCCGCCGGCGGCGCGGGTACTGTACACGAGGTGGCCGGCCACGTCGGTTATCTTCACGTAGGCATTATTGACCAAGCCCCGAATGCCGACCTGGCCCGCAAAATCGGGCTGCACGGGGTTGGGATACACCTCGGCGCAGGCGGGCTCACCCTCCGTGATGCTGGCTGAGCCCTGGTAGCTGACCACCCCGCCATCGGTAGCCACGAACACCTCGCCGGTTTTGTCGTTCACGGCCACGTCTACGATGCTGTTGCTGGGCAGCGGGCTATTGTTGGTGGTGAAGTGCAGCAGCGCCTCGTCGCCGTTGGCGCTGAAGAGCCACAAACCCGAGGGTGTGCCAAACCACTTGCGGTTGGCCCCGTCCACGGCAATGCAACGCACGATAGTGTTGAAAAGCGTCGGAAAGCCCGTGCCCGTGCCGCGCCGCACGATGGGCAGCGAAAAGCCTGGCACGGCCTGGTTATTAGCCAAAGCGCTGAGAGCTAGGCTGGGGTCGCTATAGTAGCTCACGCCGTCGCCGGTACCAATCCAGATGCTGCCCGTACGGTCGCGGGCAATGCCGTAGACCAGGCCGCTGGTCGTGCCCGTGCCCAGGCTGATGCCCCGGCGGCTGGTAGTATCATAAAGCACCACGCCCGTGCCGCCCTTGCGCGACTGCGTGGCCCAGGGGTTGCCGTAGCTGTCGACCACCAGCCGGTCGAGGTTTTCGGCGCTGTCGAACCACGGCGCTACCGTCCACTTGTCGGCCCCCGGCTGGTAGCGGTACAGGCCCGGCACGCGAGGGCGCTGGTGGCGGTTGATGACCCACAAGTAGCTGCCGCCAGGGTCAGCGGCCACGTCGGGCACCCGCACGTAGTCGAGGTTACTGGCGTCGGGGTCGAGGCTGCTGCGGAAGGGCGCGCCCGGCGTTCCGGCAGTAAACTGCCGGAACCTGCCCGGCCCCTGCCACTGCAAGAGGCCGTTGCCGTAGCTGGCCACGTAGAGCGTGCCATCGGGCGTGCGCGCGCCGTGCGACATATCGAGCAGGTTAGGGAAGTCGGCAGCCGAGGGGTAGGTCGCGCGGGTGTAGTTGGTCCACTGCCGGTCGCGGTACTCGTAGAAGCCGTTGCGCTGCCCCGCCTGCAAGCCATTGTCGCCGCCATAGCCGCCGCTGAGCACCACCACCGAGTTGGTAGCGGCATCGGCCACGAGGCCGTAGGCGCTGGCCGTGGCTGGCGCATTAGGCCGGATAACTTCGGGATTAGTAGTAGTGCCAGGGGCAAAGCGTAGCAGGCCCCGGTCGAGGCTAGCCACGTAAAGCGTGCCGTCGGCCGCCCGCACCATGTCGTTTATATAATCGCCGGTGGCCGCCCGGGGCAGCACCGCGCTCACGGCCGCCGTGGCAGGGTTGAAGCTCCGCAGGTCGGCTCCGTTAAACGCAAACAGCAGCCCCTGCGCGCTGACGCGCAAGCGCCGTACATCGTTGCCGTAGCTGCCATTGATGCCCCGCCACGCGCGCGCCGCCCCTACCCCCGACAGATAATAGACACCGCGAAACGACGCCTGCCCATACACGTGCCCCCGGTAAGTAAGCAGCTGATACAGCACGTCGTTAGGATTGGCGGGGTTGGGTAGCTCCCGGCTCCAGCTCTGGTAGTTGAGTAGGTTCACGGCCGAGCTAAGCCGCCCACGCAGCACGCCCGCCGAGGTACTGGCGTAGATGGTATCGTGCACCACGGCCGTGGCGTAGGCCGTGATGGCCTGCCCGCCGGGGCCAATGTTGCTGTAGGTATCGCGCACTTCCAGCTTCTTCAGGTCTACCACTATCAGGCCCAGGTTGCTGGCCAGGTAGGCCAGGCCGTTGTAGGTCTGAATCTGGGTGATGGTCTTGGCCGTCTGCGTGCTTTTGCGCAGGATGTCGGTCACGTTCTTCACCGAGCCATCGGGGCGCAGCAGGTCGAGGTTGCCGTTTTTGTAGGCTATTACCACTTGGCGGCTGGCCGAGTCGTAGGCCACGGCGCTCACGCCCACGTCGCTGAGGCCATCGCGCCACGACAGGCGCTGCGTGGTGTTCAGCGTCTTATCGTAGTAATAAAACGACGACTCGTCGGCCACGTAGAGGCGGTCGCCGGCGTCGGCCAGGGTCTTGGGTTGGTTGGCGGGCAGGTGCAGCTGCCAGTCGCCGTAGGCTACGCCTTGGGCGTGGGCACCCAGCGCCAGCATGCTAAAAACCAACAACAGCGAGGAGAAGTAGCGCATAAGCAGCAAAAAAAGCGAAAGCAAAGAGAAGCCCGGGCCTAACGCCGGACGGGCGCGCTTAGTGCGCCGGGCCAAGGCTGCGCGGATTTTGTACTCCGCGTTTTATCAGCAAACAACTCAACGAAAGCGGACTACATAGTCCGCGCAACGTTGGCCCGCGCCGCCTCGATGAGTGGGCGGGCGGCCGGGCCAGCTAAGTAGCACGGCCGGCAGCGGGCCTCGTAGGTGTCGGCCTCGCCCAGCAGCACCTGGCTTTCGCTGGCCGAGAGGCGGTAGGAATACGCCGCCAGTTCGCCGCAGCACACGCACACGGCGTGCACCTTGGTCACAAACTCGGCGGTGGCCAGTAGCGCGGGCATGGGCCCAAAGGGCCGCCCCAGAAAGTCCATATCCAGCCCCGCTACGATGACGCGGATGCCCTGGTCGGCCAACTGGCGGCACACCTCCACCAATGTTTCGTCAAAAAACTGCGCCTCGTCGATGCCCACCACGTCGCAGGCCCCGCCGGCCAGCAGCAGGATTTCGCTGGGCGATTGCACCGGCGTCGAGCGGATGCTGTTCTGGTTGTGGCTCACCACGTTTTGGTCATGGTAGCGCGTGTCGAGGGCGGGCTTGAAGATTTCGACCCGCTGACGCGCAATGCGGGCGCGGGTGAGGCGGCGAATCAGCTCCTCGGTTTTGCCCGAAAACATGGAGCCGCACACCACTTCCAGCCAGCCGCGGCGGCGCACAAAATCAACGGAACGATGGGGCTCGGTAAACAAGGTAGCAAAAAAGAATAAGGGCGCGGGCTGGTGCCAAATGGCCAGCCAGCCCGCAAGATTTCGTTTTACAAAGTACGGCGCTGCCTCGCTAATACGCCTACCGCCAGCGGAGCGGGCCCTAAAACAAAGCCGCCCTACCGAGCGCTGCTCGGCAGGGCGGGTGCCTAGTGAAGAACGCTACCTTCTTCAGAATGGCTTTAGTCTACGTACTTCAATTGCAGGGCTTCGCTCACCTGCTCGGCCGGGATGGCAAACCCGATGCCTTCTACGCCGCGGCCCACGAGCTTGGCATTCACAATGCCCAGTAGCTGGCCCGAGCGCGCCACCAGCGCCCCGCCGCTATTGCCACCGTTGATACTCACGTCGGTTTGCAAAAAGGAACGGCCTTCTATCTTGCGGCGGCCACTGATGATGCCCTTCGTTACGCTCTGGCTCAGCTCCTTGTCGGCCGGGGCCCCGATGGCGAATACATCAGCGCCTACCTCGGCTTGGCTGGCCGTGGGCAGCATAAAGGCCGGCAGGCCCTCGGCATCTACCTTCACCAGCGCCAGGTCCATGTCGGCGTTCAGGCGCACTACCTTTCCTTTGGCCTCGGTGCCATCGGCCATCAGCACCTTCACCTGCTCGTCGTCGCCCACCACGTGGGCGTTGGTCACGATGTAGCCATCGGCCGATACGAGGCAGCCGCTACCGTGGCCCTCGCCGGTTTCAATGATAACCACGGCCTTGGCCGCCGCGCCCACGCCGTTGTCGGCACTAGGCTTGGTGAGGCCCTGCCGGTGCAGGCTGATGGCGGCCAGCTTCTCTTCTGTTTTGCTGGCGGGCTTGGCCAGGGCTTCCGCCACGGCTTTGCTATCCAGGAAAAGCAGCAGCGAATTGTCGAAGGCTTCTTCAAAAGCGGCGCTCCCGCCTTTTTCCAGCTTGATGGCGGAGCCCGTCGTTTTTTGCTCCGCGATGGTTTGCCGCACCGAGTTCACCAGCTTCCAAGTTACCTGCACCTTGCAGCTGGTCGAGTAGTGCGCGTAGGCCTCATACTTATTGGTGGCCATGATGTCGTATTTTATCTCGCTCATCTCGCCCTGCACGGTGTAGCGCGAGTTAGAAGTGGACGAGAACACGCTGCGCTGCTCGCCATCGGGCACGGCGTAGCCCAGGTCTTTAAGCGTGCTGTTGACGTTGCGGCGCAAATGGTCAGCATCGGCATCCACCGTCTTGCCGAAATACAGCACGTCGGTCGCTTCCTTCACGATGTAAAAATTACCCATCTTGTCGCCGCCTTTCACCCGCACGTTCATGGCCCCGGCCTGAATGCTGGGGCCGCCCGCCACGGCCTTGTGCAGGCGCGGCATCTGGGCCTGAATATCGTTTTTGCTGAATTTGCGGTTGGCCCCGGTGCCGGCATCCACCCCCATGGCAATGAGCCACGGAAAAATCAGCACCAGGCCCGTGTAGTTGAGGTAGGTCACGCCGTTGGGACGGTCGGCGGTCAGGGCCTCGTTGTAGTCTTTGTAGCCCTCGTGCTTTATCTTAAATTCCGAGGTACCCTTGCGCTTGAGCTTCACTTTGACGGTGCCGGGCTGGTCGGCCACGGGCCTAGCCGCAAGCTGCTGATTGTTGACGTAATACGTGCTGCCCTCGGGCTGCCCCGACACGTAAATAGCCTACCGCGAGCCAGAAATGAGCGTGGCGCAGCTCTGCAGCGTCATGGAGCCCACGAGCAGCCAGGCCACCCCCGAAAAGTATTGTTTTTTCATACAGAAGTAAAAGGTGAAAAAGGATTGATTTACTGAATCTCGGAAGGTGCGCCCCGGTGCGCAAATTCCTGGCAATTATACTACCTAAGCGAGCATAAGCGCACACCTATTTTCGACTAAATTCAGCCGGCCTTCATGCCTTCGGGCAGCACGCGCGCTTGGCAGGCCAGGCGCTCGGTGGGCCGTAGGCGGCCGGCCGCCTGGTAGCGCTGCTCGGCCTCGGTGAGGGGGGCGATAAATTCGGCCCCGGCCAGCACCCGCACGCGGCAGGTGGTGCAGCGGCCCCTGGCCCCGCAGGCGTGCCACCAGTCGTGGCCCGCCGCGTGGATGGCGGCCAGCAGCGTGCCGCCGGCGGGCACCGCGATGGGCGGCCCAGGTAGGTTTTCAATGGTCAGCAGGGGCATTTGTGGCTAACTTGGCGGCGAAAAGGACCGGACCATTCCGGCAGAATTATGCAGGACGAATATAGCCTCGCTCAGGGCGAGCACTACGGCCGCCGGCTGGCCGCGCGGCTTTGCCAACAGTACTTTGGCCCTCAGCCCGATGCCACGCTCGACGGCGCGGCGCTACTCAAGTTTACACCCGTGCGCCAGCTCAACCTGCTGGTGCTGCGCCAGCTACTGGGCCGCTGGCAGCACGAGGCTCAGAGCCTGCGCAGCCCCTACTTCGACTTCGAGGCCGAGGCCGTGCGCGCGGCGCTCACACAGTTCATGAACGTGCTTTCGCGCCACATCCGCCTCGACCGGGCGGCGCTGGAGCCCCTGCTGGCCCAGGCCGCCGCCGATGCCTTGCTGCTGGCCGCCCGCCCGGCCCAGGCCTTCGAGCGCCTGCTGCTGCCCGCCGATGCCGACGAGCCCGTGCGCGCGGCGCAGCTGCGCGACAGCCTGCGCTACATCGACCACGATAAGGCCTATTACCAGACCTTTATCGACAGCCTGCCCGCCAACGACGCGCCGCTGAGCCGCGAGTTGCTGACGCAGCGCTTCGCGCAATACCAAACCCAAACCCCGGCACCGGCCGACAGCCTGCCGCGCCTCGTGGCCGCGCTCAGCGCGCTGCTGCCCGTGAGCGAGGCCGACCTGCGCGCCGAAGGTCCGGCTAAGCCGGCACCCACCGCGTCCGCACCTACCCCGGCTAAGCTCGTGACTGTTGCGCCAGTAGTGACGGTGGCCGCACCTGTAGCGCCACCACCCGCCCCTGCTACGCAGGCTGCGCCTTCGCTACCTACTCCCACGCCACCGGCTCCCGCGCCACCAGTAGCTGCCCCAGTTGCCGCGCCCACGCCGGCCGGCGTGCCCCTCTACGAAAAGCTGAAGGCTACCCAGCCCGCCACGCCACACCTGGCCGAAACCCTGCGCCACAGCGCCCAGGGCAGCGCCGCGCCGCTGGCCGAGCGTAGCGCGCCCAAGGTGGCCAGCCTGCGCGACGCCATTTCCATCAACCAGCGCTTTAGCTTTATCAATGAGCTGTTTGGAGGCGAGAATATGGAATACCACGCCGCCATTCAGCATCTCGACACACTGCCCACGGCCGATGCCGCCCTGGCCTACGTGCGCCAGGAACTGGCTCAGAAATACGACTGGAGCCGCAAGGAAGAGCACGTGGGCAAGCTGCTCAAGCTCATCGAGCGCAAGTTTGCTACCGCCTAGCGCATGGGGGCGCGGTTGAGCAAGCTACTGGGGCCGGGCCGGCTGCGGCGCTGGCTGCTGCCGTGGGCGCTGGCCTTGGGCGCGCTGCTCAACCTGGCCTACCCTATGTACGTGCACTACGATTTTTCGCACTCGCTCGACACGCGCAGCTACCTGCGCCTGGCCGCCGGGCGGGCCGACAGCGTGAGTATCACGCGCCGCTACCGGGTGCTGGTGCCGGCGGCGGCCGGTGCGCTGGCCCGGCCGGTGGCGGCGGTGTACGGCCGCATCTGGCCGCAGCGCCCGGCCGGCGAGTGGCCCCGGCGCTTCGCCTTCTTCTTGGTAAACTGCGTTTTGCTGAGTGCGGCGGGCGCTACTTGGTGGCGGGCGGCGCGGCTGGCCGGGGCCGGCGCGGGCGCGGCGGGCGTAGCCCTGCTGGCGGTGCTAAGCAGCCGCTGGGCCGAGTACGCGGCCGGCCTGCCGCTCACCGACAGCCTGTATCTGCTGGTATTCGGGCTGGGTTACTACGCCTGGCGGCGCGGGCCGGGGGCGGGCTGGGCCGTGGCGGTGGCGCTGCTGCTGGGGCCGCTGGCCAAGGAGTCGTTTGTCTTTGTATTACCCTGGCTGGCGTGGTTTGGCCGGCGGGCGCTGGGCGGGCGCGGGCAGGCGGCGGTGCTGGCGGGCGGGCTGCTGGCGCTGGGCGCGGTGCATTACGTTATAGACAAAGCGGCCAGCGCGGCCCCCACCGAAGCGGTCAGCAATGCCTTCGCGCATGTCGAGAACATCGCCTACTCGCTGCGGCGCGCGGCCTCGCCCAAAGGCCTGGGCGAGTTGCTGAGCATTTTTGGCCTGTTCATCTTGCCGGTGTTGGCGGCGCTGCTGCGGCCGGCCGGGCGGCAGGCGCTGGCCCCGGTGCTAGGCTGGGCCGAGGGCACGCTACTGGTCGTGGTGGCGGTGCATATGCTGCTCTCGGGTGACCTCGGGCGCATGGGCTACTTGTTCGCGCCGGTGTTTACGGTGGCGCTGGCACTGGTGGCGCAGGCAATGATTAGGCGTGCTGGCTGGCGAGAGGAGCCGGCTTATTGAACATCAGGACCGCAATTTCAGCACCAGCACCAGCGCGTGGTTGCTGAGCGCTTCCATTTCTATTTCAGCTACATCCCACAGAGCCAGGCCGTCTTTTTCGTGCAGCAGCCGGCCCGCCAACTCGAAGGCTCCTGCTATGACGAAGGCAAACAGACTATGGCCGGACTGCACCCGGTAAACCGTTTCTTGCCGGCCCATGAAGCGGCCCAGACTAAGGTGAAACGGCAAATTGGGCTCACGGGATGGGTAGGCTTCTGCGCGGGCGCTTACCAGCTCGCATAGCCGGTTTTCCAGTAGCTGCCCGTCAAAAATCGTGGTCAGGGCAACGTGCGGCCCGGCCAGCGGCTGCGGGGCACGCACCCAGATGTGCAAAAAGCTAATCAGCTCACCGCCAAAGGGATTGCGCAAGGTGAGTACAGTACCTGCCGGGACCGCGATGGTCGTTAGTTCTTCGGCCTCCACAGTACCATGCGGGCCGCCGCCTGTACTGTATGCCACGGCCCCCGTGATGGGCAGCAGTACGATGTACGAGTCGGCAGCCACGGCAAACTCGACCGCGTGGCCGCCGGCCAGGATTTCTTCATTCAGGCCGTAGAGGCGGCCGAAGGGCTCCTTATGCTCGCGCTGAAACGCGCCGAAATTGAACGTACTCTGCCGCCGAAACTGGCTGGTTTCGAGCAGGCCGCGCTGGTCAGCCAGATATATTTTGCTGGGAATCTGCTTGCTCATCTTAGCTCGGTGCCCCGGCTTGGTGCAGGGCGTGGATGGTGAGGTAGGGTTGGAGCTGCACGAGGTGCGTGAGCACTTCACCGCTGGCGTCGGCAGGCGCGGCCGGGTCCGACACCAGCAGGTAGGGCGCGATGGTATCATGCCACAGCAACGGCTCGGCGTAGAAATTGATGGCCACCTGGTGCCGGCTGGGGTCGTGCAGGTGCGAGTTTATCAGCTCAAACTGGTAGCGCGTGAATTTCAGAAAGTAGCGCCCCACGTTGTTCACGATATCGGGCACCGTGCCACCCAGCTGCTGCACGTAGCCGGCCACGGAGCCACCCACCAGAAAGTGCAGTTGCCCGGCCCTCGGCACGTGGTGCAGCAGCTCGCCAAAGGTGCGATACTGCCCCTGCGGGTTGTAGTGCTGCGCCTGCATCCGCAGCTCGCGGTAGCTGTCTTCCAGCACCAGCTTGTCCCAGGGCCGGGTGGCGCTGGCGTCGATTATTTTGCGGTAAGCCAGGGTGATGAGGCGGGACATGGTGCTGGTTTCTATTGGTTGGCCTCCGATTACGTCCGTCATGCTGAGCGCAGCGTGGCATCTCTATCGCTTCGTTGCTGTCGTCAACAGTTAGTTCAGCGATAGAGATGCTTCGACTGCGCTGCGCTCCGCTCAGCATGACAATAGAGTTTACACCGCGATATTCATCGTGAGCACGAAGCCCGCCGTGGTGCTGCCCGTGACGGTAGCGATTTCGATGCCCGCCGCGTCGTCGCTGAATACGTTGTCCGACTTATTGTACGTGTAGCCACTCAGGCCCTTGGCGTAGCCATTGACGGCGGCCACGGCCGTGCCCGCGCCCTCGGGAAAGGCTATTTGGGTGACCTTGAGCGAGGTGCCGCTGGCGTTGTAGACGTGCACGTGGATGTGGGTGGCGCGGCCCGAGTACCAGCCGGGGAAGATGCTGGTGAACGAAACCAGGCCCGCCGCGTTGGTAGTCTGCCGGCCGCGCAAGAAATGCACGCCCGTGTAGTTGGTGCTTTGCATACCGCTGCCGCCGTACTCCGAGTAGTTGCCCTCGGCGTCGCAGTGCCAGATGTCGACCAGCGCGCCGGCCAGGGCGGCGCAGCCCGCGCTGGCGCTGGTAATGGTGATGTTGGCCGTGAGTTTGTGGCCCGAGCGGCCATCGGTAATGTCGCTGCGCACGTACGACGAGGGCACTTTGGTCGGGAATGGCCCCTCGGTTTCGGTGGGGGCCACGGTGCAGTTAGTGCTGCTGCTGCCGCCCGTGGGGGTAGTGGTGGTGCCGGTGCCACTGTCGGGGCTTACTTCGTCTTTGTGGCAGGCGGCGAGCATCGCGGGCGCTGAGGCCGCGCCCATCAGCAGGCTTTTCAGAAAATGCTTGCGTTCCATAAGTTGAGCGAAAAGAGGGGGTTAGTTGCGTTCCTCACCCAAAAGAGGCAGGTAGCCTTTCCTCTTCTTCATCCAACTCGACGGTTCTGCTATTTCAGTCGCTGAATGCCGCGTTTTTGCCTGCGCCGGCCGCACCCTCCGGCAGCCCGCGCAAGGCCAGCGCCAGCCACAGCGGCCACACCGGCACCAGGAAGCGCGCCGCGCCCAGCGGCCCGGTCAGCAACGCCACGTAGGCCACCAAGCCCACGGCCAGCCAGCGGCCGGCCGGCGCGCTCAGGCGCAGCCAGCCGCCCAGCCGCTCGCCGGGCGGGGCCACGGCCAGCCAGCGCACGGCCAGGGTTAGCCGCAGCAGGTTGGCCAGCGCTACCAGCGCCAGGGTGAGCAGCAGCACTAGCGGCTGGCGGCGCAGGGCCGCGCCCACGCCTGCCAGCCCGCCGCCGCGCAGCTCGCCGAGCAGGCCCGGCGCGGCCGTGGCCCCCCAGAAGGTGCTCAAGTCGAAGCGGCCGGGGTCGAGCAGGAGCGTGCCTATGCCAAGGGCGTGCTGCCCGGCGTAGCGCACGGGGTGCTGTCGCAGCATGGCCCCGGCCTCGCCCTGAATAACGCGCTGCCGGGCGGCAAACGTGGGCTGGGCGTTGGCGCGGCGCAGCACGGCGGCCACCCAGGCATCCTCGGCGGCGGGGCCCTGGGTTTGGCGCACCACCCCGGCCGCGTTGTAGTGCAGCAGATTGATGTCGGCAATGCTGGAAAAATGCACGTAGCCGGTGCGGTGCCCGTTCCAGGCCATGTAGGCCCCGGCCAGCAGCAGCGGCAGCGCGCCCAGCAGCGCCAGTACCGGCCGCCGCCAGTGCCAGGCGCGCCAGCCAGTTACTATTAGAAAAACCACCGCAAACGGAAAAAACACCGGCTTCAGCAGCCAGGCAGCCACCACGGCCGCCGCAGCCCCGGCCAGGTAGCGCGCCCGCCCGCCCTGCCAAAACCGCACCCCGAGGCCCGCGCCCAGCAGCACCACCGCCTGCAAGGGCAGCTCGCTCATCAGGGCATTGGCATAAATGAGCTGCGCCGGAAAGCTCAGCGTGAGCACCAGCGCAATGGCCCACTGCGCCGCGCCGGGCGGGCGGGCGCGGGCGGCGGCCCAGCCGCCCAGCACCACGGCCAACACCAGCACGCTCAGCCCATTCTGAAAAAGCAGCAGCAGCACCGGCGGCCGGGCCAGCCCGCCCAACGCCCCTAGTAGCAGCGGGTAGCCGGGCGGCCGGATGGTAAACTCCTGCACCGCCTGCCCGCGCGGCGGCTGGCCGGGCCAGGGCCGGGCGTAGAGCTGCCCGTGCTGGCGCAGGTTCCGGGCGGCCTGCATGTAGCGGTCCGAATCGGGAAACACGTAGCGGCCCGTGCGCAGCGCACAACCCAAAGCCAGCGCGTGGGCCAGGGCCAGTACGAGCCACACGGCGGCCGGCAGGCGCGGCCAATCGGGACGCCTGCGGTAAGTTGCCAGGCTATCCACTACCTATTTACTCTTCACGAAGAGTAGCGTGAGGAAACTAGTGGCGGGAGAATTAGCCGCGGGCAGCGTGCTTTGCAGCGTATAGCCTTCCTGGTAGAGCTTCTCAAAAATCTTATAATACCCTTCGCTGGCCCGCGTCATATTTTTATCGCTAAGGCCACTCGAAAACTCTATCTTTTCGCTTTTGCCTTCGCCCCGCGTAATGATGGCGGTAATATTCGCGCCCTCGTAAATACGCACCACTACGATGTCGGGCGGGGCTGCGGCAAGGGCACGTAAGGGCGCGGCCAGCAGCCACAGGCAGGCACCCAAAAAGAATAGCTTTTTCATGCCTGCGAAGATACCGCCAGCCTACCGCCCTGCCAGCAGCCAACAGCGCAGCCCGCCCCTACCGCAGCAAATCCTGCTTGCGGTGGGCATCGAGGGCCAGCAGCGTGAACAACAGGATGGTAAATGACCACAGCGACGAGCCGCCATAGCTAAAAAACGGCAGCGGAATGCCCACTACCGGCATCAGGCCCATCGTCATGCCCAGGTTCACGGTGAAGTGCACGAACAGGATGCTGGCCACGCAGTAGCCGTAGGTGCGCCCGAATACTGACTTCTGGCGCTCGGCCACCAGCAAAATGCGCCAGAGCAGGGTCATAAACAAGACGATGACGACTAGGCAGCCCGCCCAGCCCCACTCCTCGCCCACGGTGCAGAAGATGAAGTCGGTGCTTTGCTCGGGAACGAAGTCGAACTTGGTCTGGGTGCCGTGGAGGAAGCCCTTGCCTACCAGGCCGCCCGAGCCGAGCGCGATTTTGCTCTGGGTTACGTTCCAGCCCTTGCCCAGCGGGTCTTTGCCGGGGTCGATGAGCATCTCGATGCGCTGCCGCTGGTGCGGCTGGAGTACGTTGTTGAAAAAGAAATCGACGCCGAACACCATCCCGACTACCGCCGCCCACACGCTGAGGCTCAACGGCAAGTGGTGCCGCCACAGCTTGGAATTGAGTACGAACGCAACCACCAAAACCAGCGTGAACCCACCCACCAGCCACGCCTTGGGCACCAGCAGCGCCAGCAAGAGGATAACGCCGCCCGCCGCCAGCAGCAGCAGTATCAGCGGCGACATGCCCTCGCGGAAAAACGCCAGTAGCAGCGCCGCGAACACCAGCGCCTGCCCGGTTTCATTAGAGGCCAGAATGAGCACCACCGGCAGCAGCGTGAGGCCGGCCAGCACGGCCTGGTCGCGCCAGTTTTGCTGGCGCAGGTTGATGCTGGCCATGAAGCGCGAGGCCGCCAGCGCGGTCGTAAACTTGGCAAACTCGGCGGGCTGCAAGCGCATGGGCCCAAATTCGAGCCACGAGCGCGAGCCCGCGATGGGCCGGGCAATGAAAATGGTGAGCCCCAGCATCACTATCATGCCGCCATAGAGGGCGTAGGCCAGCGTGTCATACGCCTTATAATCAACCACCAGCAGTATCACGATGAGCACCAGCGAGGCCCCCATCCAGAGCAATTGCTTAAACCAGTTGAAGCCCATGAGCTCGGCAAAGCTGAGGTTGCGCAGGGGGTCAGCGGGCGCGTCGGGCGAGTAGGAGGCCGCGTACACGGCCACCCAGCCCAGGCCCACCAGCAGCACGTAAATGAGCACGGTGGGCCAGTCGATGCTGCGCGTAGAACGGACGGTCGTCGGCATCGGCTTAGCGCTTGGCGTGGATGGTGAGGTTGCCGAACTTAATCCAGTCCTCCATGCGGCGGTGGTAGTTCACGACCTTGCCGCGCAGGTATTTTTCCATCATGAGGCCGGCGGCCGGGGCAGCGGCGCTGCCGCCAAAGCCACCATTTTCGATGAACACGGCAATGGCGATTTTGGGGTCGTTGGCCGGGGCGAAGGCCGCGAACGTGGAGTGGTCGTAGCCCTGCGAGTTTTGCACGGTGCCCGTTTTGCCGGCCACCGCGATGCCGAATTGCCGCAGCGAGGCCAGCTTGGCCGTGCCGCCGCGCCCGTCCACCACCTCGCACATGCCGGGGATGATGTACTTAAACAGCGTGGTGTCGATGCCCGTGTAGTGGCGCTGCCGGTATTCGGGCAGCGGCTGGGTTTGCTTGCCCACGTGGCGCACGAAGTGCGGCGTGTAGTAGTAGCCCCGGTTGGCGATGGTGGCCATGAGGTTGGCCGTTTGCAGGCCCGTGAGCTCGATTTCGCCCTGCCCGATGCTGAGCGAATAGATGGTTTTGAAGTTCCAGCCCCGGTAGCTGCGCGAGCGGCGCCTGGCCGACACCTTGCCCACCTGCCGGCTGTATTTCTTATCAAAAAACTCGGGCCCGGGAATCGAGCCACCCTTTTCATCGTCCATGTCCACGCCCAGCCGCGCGCCCAGCCCAAACGATTTGACCAGCTGGCTCCACTGCCCCAAACCCAGGTGCAAGTCTTCGGAAGGGTTGGCTACCTGGTGGCGCTGCACGGCGGCCCGCATCACCTGGTAGAAATAGGGGTTGCAGCTGTTTTTGATGGCGATGGTGGCGTTGGCGGGGTACTCGTGGCGGTGGGTGCATTTCACCAGGCTCCAGTTGCAGGGGAAGCCCGTGTTCGGCCCCACGGCCCTTAGCTGCATGGCGGTCAGCTCATTCACCAGCTTGAAGACCGAGCCGGGCGGGTACTTGGCTTGCAAAGGGCGGTCAAACAGCGGGCGGTTAGGATTTTTGAGCAAGTCCATGTAGCGGTTGCCCATGCCCTTGCCGCTCAGCACCTGCGGCTGAAAGTGCGGGGCCGACACAAAGCACAGCAGCTCGCCGGTGCGCGGGTCGATGGCCACGATGTAGCCGCGCCGCCCGGCCAGCAGTTCTTCGCCGTAGGCTTGCAGCTCGGCGTCGATGCTGAGGTGCAGGTCCTGCCCCGCCACCGCGATGGTATCAAACTCGCCGCCCCGAAACGCGCCCTTGTCGATACCGCGCACGTTGACGAGGCGGTACTGCACGCCGCGCTGGCCCATCAGGGTAGACTCGTAGTGCTTTTCGAGGCCCGAAATACCCACGTTTTCGCCCGGCTGGTACTTGGCGTAGCGTGGCTGCTCCAGCAGCCGCGGCGTGATGGAGCCCACGTAGCCCAGGGCGTGGGCCAAGTTCTCGGTCTTGTATGCGCGGGCCATCCGCACCTGGGTGTAGAAGCCGGGGAAATCGCCAAGGTAGTCCTGAATCGAGGCCAGCTCGGTGGTGCTTAGGTTGAGCAGCAGCGGCGAGGGCTTCACGCGCGAATACTTCTTGGCCACGCGCAGCCCCAGGCGCAGGTCTTCGATGGGAAGCTGCATGACGCGGCAAAACTTGGCCGAGTCGAGGCCCTTCACTTCGCGCGGCACCACTACCAGGTCGTATACGGGCGTGTTGTGCACCAGCACCGAGTCGTGGCGGTCGTAGATAAGCCCGCGAAAGGGCACCTGCACCTTGCGCTGCAAGGTATTGCGGTCGGCAGCCGCTTTGTAGGAGTCGTCGAGCACTTGCAAGTAGAAGAGCCGCCCGGCAAACAGCAGCCCCACCAGCATAAAAATGGCCATTACTACGTAGCGCCGGCCTTCCAGGTATTGCATAGACTACAAAGTTACGGCCCGGTAAACGGGGCCGGGCGCGGAATCATTCAAGCCGAACGCGGAATAAGCGCAGGGATACCGTAGCGCGGACTTTCAGTCCACAAGCCGATGTACCCGAGCAGCACCGGCCACTCGCGGACTGCAAGTCCGCGCAACTACTCGGTACCTTTGCGGTACTTATGTCCATGCCCCCGCTCGCTACGCCCACCGCCAACACGGCCTTCGCTGGCCTCATCTCCGTGGTGGCCCCGCTTTATAATGAGGCCGATACCGTGGCCCAACTCGTGCGCCGCGTGGCCGCCGTGATGGCCGAGCACAACTACGACTACGAGCTGATACTAGTTAACGACGGCAGCCGCGACCACAGCTGGCGCATCATGCAGGAGCTGGCCGCCCACGACCGTCACCTGGTAGCCATCGACCTGGCCGGCAACTATGGGCAGACCTTGAGCCTACGCGCCGGCTTCGCCCAGGCGCGGGGCGAGGTCATCATCGCGATGGACGGCGACTTGCAACACGACCCGGCGTATATCCCGCAGTTTATCAGCCTCATCAATGAGGGCTATGATATGGTGGGCGGGGCCAAGGCCAAGCGCCCCGAGGGGCCGGTGGCCACGGCGCTGGCCACCACGGCGCACGGCATCATCCGGCGCTTGTCGGGGGTGCAGCTGCGCTACTTCGGAGCTACTTATAAAGCCTTTCGCAGCTATTTGGTCAAGAACGTGGAGATGCTCGGCGACGCGCACCGCTTCCTGGGCGCACTGGTGGCGCGCAAGGGCCTGCGCTACTGCGAGTTTCCGATTGAGATTCACGAGCGGCAGTTTGGGCAGAGCAACTATAAGATTAGCAAGCTTTTCTACGTTATTCTTGACTTGTTCATTCTGCGCTTTTTCATCGTGCACGGGCGCAAGCCGTTCCGGCTGTTTGGGCTGGCGGGCTTGCTGAGCCTGCTACTGGGCGGGGCGCTGGCGGGGCAGTTTTTGGTGCGGTCCATCTTCTTCAAGCTCAACATCTTCGGCACCTACCCACTCGAATTTATCTTCAGCTTGTTTTTGCTGCTGGGCGGCATTTTCCTGCTCTGCTTCGGCGTGCTGGCCGAGATTGGGATGTACATCTACTACTCGCGTCCCTCGCGCACGCCCTACGTGGTGCGGCAAGTGGCGTCATTTAACAGTTAACATTTACCATTTAACAGCCATCGGTTAAGCCTTTGCGGGCTACTTGTTAAATGACAACTGTTAACTGTTAAATGAAAAAGCTTATCATCAACTGTGATGACTACGGCTGGGACGCGCCCGCCACCCAGGCCATTCTGGAGCTGGGCGCGGCCGGGCAAGTGAGTAGCACTACCGTGATGGCCAACTTTGCCAGCGACGCCGACCTGCGGGCGTTGGCTCGGCTGGCTTCCCCTACCCTCTCGGTGGGCTTGCACCTCACCCTGAATGCCGGCCAGCCGCTGAGCGCGGCCACGCAGGTACGTTCGCTGGTTGATGCCGACGGGCAGTTCTATACATCGAGCCAGCTGTGGCAGCGCTACTTGAAGGGGCAGGTGAAACGGGCGGAGATGAAGCTGGAAGTAGCCGCGCAGCTGCGGCGGCTGGCGGCGGCCGGCCTCGACCTCAGCCACGCCGACAGCCACCAGCACCTGCACCAGTACCCGCTGCTGGGGCCGGCGCTACTCGGCATTTTGCGCGAGCTAGGCGTGCGGCGGGTGCGCCGCCTCACGGCGGCGGGCCGGCTCGATGGGCGCGGGCTGGTGCTGCGCGCCTTTGCCCGCAGCAGCCGGGCGGCGCTGCGCGGCTTTGCCACGCCGGGGGCGCTGGTGTCTACGTTTTCGACCGAGCCGGCGAGTGCCGAGGGGTTTCGGCGGGGGGTGGCGCCGGCTTTCCGGCAGGCGGCGGTAGTAGAGTTTATGAGCCACCCCGGCCTGAGCGAGCGGCCTAGCTCGCCGCTGATGCGGGTGCCGGAATACGACTTTTGGCGCAGTGGGGAGGCCCGGGAGCTGCTGCGCGAGCTGGGCGGCGAGCTGGTGAGCTATCAGCAGGTAGGGTAGTCTTTAGCTTACCCTACTTCTCGACCCGCACCAGCGCCCCCACCAGCGACACCAGTGCCGTGATGACGTAGAACAACACGCTGACGCTGACTGCCACCGGCGCGCTCAGGGCAAAGAGCTTGGCCCCGTACAAAAACGTGAGTTCGCGCGCGCCCAGCCCACCCACCGTGAGTGGCAGCACTGCCGCGATGGACGAGGCCAGAAATACCAGCAGGTAGGGCAGCACCGGCCCGCCCGCCGCGCCCAGCGCCGCTAGCAGCGCCCAGGCTTGCAGCACCTGCGCGCCCTGCACGCCCAGCGCCTGCCACGAGGTGCGCCCAAACGCCCCGCGAAACTCGCTAAACCACCAGCGGCCCAGCAAATAACTGATGCCCACGCCCAGCGGCACCAGCGCCAGCGCCCCGGCCCGCCACCAGCCGGGGTAGTCGGTGGCGGCAAACAGCAGCAGCAAGAGTACCAGCAGCGCCACCATGCCGCTGAGCCGGTCGAGCAGCAGAGCCCGAAAAATGACCTTGCGCTGCCCCGGAAATTGCCGCCCCAGCAGGTACACCTTGTAGCCGTCGCCGCCGATTCCGCCCGGCAAAAACAGGTTGTAGAACATGCCCAGCCAGTACAGGCGCAGGTTGTATCTCTCACTGATGCTCAAGCTAATGGCTTGAAAAAATTGATTAAGCCGCACCGAGGCCAGCACCTTCGACACAATGAACAAAGCCACCGCTACGGCCAGCCAACCGGGCCGGGCGTGGCGTAGCGTGCGGGCCAGGGCGGGCAAGTCGAGGTGGCGGGCTACCAACCACAGCGCCCCAGCCATGAAGACCAGCTTGACCAGCAGTGGGGCGTAGCGCCGCCAGGCGGGAGCGGCCGGGGTAGCCGGGGCGTCGTTGTCGGCGGGCGGGGCCATGCTTAGCGGGCAGGGCTGGGCGCGGGAAACTCGACCAGCCGGAAGCACAGGCCGCCGTCAATCACAAACTCGTCGAGTACGCGGCAGGGCTGGCCTTCGAGCTGGGCCACCTGGCCCAGGTAGAGGCGGCCGGGCCGGCCGGGCAGCGAGTCGGTAAGCAAGGTTTCGCCGCGCTCGCGGGTGATGTAAAAGGCCTCGACATCGTCGAGGTGCGCGTGGGGCAGCAGCACCAGCGGGCGGCCTTTGGTGGCGCGGCCAATGCGGATGGCGGTGGCACGGTACGCTACTTCGGGCGAGGTCTGGAGGCGGGCCGGAAACACGAATACGTCGAACGCCAGGCGCAGCACCAGCAATAAATAGCCCAGTAGCAGCAAGCGGTAATCAACCAACCGCCAGAATAAGTAGGTCAGCAGCAGTAACCCAATGAATATTCCTACGCTCCAACCCCAGGCCCCCGCCACGATGCTACCCACGGGCACCGGCCGGCCCGTGGCATCGGGCACGATGTGAATGAGCGGCGCCGCCAGCACCAACAGGCTACAACCCAGCAGCAGCACCAGCAGCAAGGCATCGAGCCAGCGCGCGGGCCAGGCACGGGCCGCTTGCAGCTGGTAGTAGCGCGGCACCAGCACCGCCAGCAGCAGCGGCACCAGCATAAAGAGGTAGCGCGGAATGGTGGCCGGCGACAGCCAGTACACCGGCAGCACCGCCAGAAACAGCAGCGCATTGTAGCGCAGAAACGGCTGCTGCCACACCGCCGCCCGCAGCCCCGGCCGCAGCAGGCCTACCAACAGCAAAGTCCAGGGCAGGAAATGCTTGATGAAGTCGAAGGGAAAAAGCAGCACGTAGCGCACCGAGTCGGCCAGCGGCTGGGCGGCTACCGTGCGCTGGCTCGACTGCGACCACAGCGTTTTGAAGGCGATGTCGAGCGAGTTGTGCCGGCTGTAAACCAAAAAGTAAGACCCCAGCACGGCCAGCAGCCCCAGCCCGCCCAGCACGTGCTGCCAGCCAAAGAGCCGCCGCCACTGCCGCGTGCTGAGGCAGTACACCAGCAAGGCAATCCCCTGAAACACAAGGGACGGCAGCCCTTTCAGCAGAAAGCCCACTGCCGTGAGCAAGTAGGTGATAACGAACAGCCGGGCCCACTGCCCGCGCTCGCCGTAGTGCCAGATGGCCATAAAGCTCAGCCACGTGAGGCCGGCGTGCCAGAGGTCGATGAGGCCGAAAAAGGAATCGTAGAACAGTACCCGCCCGGTAGTCGCAAACGCCAACGCCACCGTGAAGGCAACTTTGCTACCCAGCCGGGGCCGCAGCACCCGCCAGATGGCCGCCGCGTACAGCAGCAGCGCCGCCACCGTGGGCAGGCGCAAAATAAACTCGTCTTGCCGCCCGGTGAGGCGGAACAGTGCGATAAGCAGCCAGTTGAACAGCGGCGGCTTGTTATAATATGGCAGGCCTTGCAGCGTGGGCTGGAAGAAATGCCCTGAGTAATGCATCTCCAGCGCCACCAGCGCCCGGATGGGCTCGTCCACGAGCAGTGGCATGCGGCCCAGGTTGAGCAGCAGCACCGGCAGGGCCAGCGCCAGCGTGAGCCCCGCCAGCACGCCCGGCCGCCGGCCCAGCGCCGCCAATACTCGTTGGGCAGTAGATTCTATCACTGAAGGTAAAAAAGCAAAACAGCTGGCCCCAGCAACGTGCAGCCGCTGGCAAAGGTAGCGGGCAAGCGAACCCTGCGCCACGCGCTGCGGTTAATAACGCTTGCGCACCCCCTACATTTGACGTATGCCTACCCCCCTTGCCCATGCCACCGCCGCCCCCGACCGCCTCGCCCAGACGCTGCTGCGCCACGGCCTGCGCCAAACGCCCGTGCGCCGGGCCGTGCTGGCCGCCCTCACGGGCAAGGGCTACGCCCTCACCGGGGCCGAGATAGAGCAGGAAATCGGTAGCGAAGTCGACCGCATTACCCTCTACCGCACCCTCAAGAGCTTCGAGCAGCAGGGTCTCATCCACCGCGTGATTGATGACACCGACGTGCTGCGCTACGCGGCCTGCTCTATCGAGTGCTCGGCGGGCTCGCACTTCGACAACCATGTGCATTTCAAATGCACCGCCTGCCAGCATACCTACTGCCTAAGCCAAGTGGCCATTCCGATGGTGCAGCTGCCAGGCGGCTTCCAGGCCGAGCGGCGCGACTTTTTATTGTCGGGCGTGTGCCAGCTGTGCCAGCCACTGTAGGCCCTTTCCGAGTTAGTAGCTCTCCGGGCAAGCACCCCGCTGGGGTGCTTTTTTTTATAGTGCCACCGCCCGGCGCGGTGCCTCTTGCGGCCGGGCCGGGCTTTGTTTTGCGGGAGGGCAGTGGCTGTAAGCGCATTTTTTTGCGGTGGGCGCTGGTAGCGGCAGCGTAGCGGGTCGGTATACAACCTGTCCAATTTTTAGCCGGCCGGGGTCCTGCCACCAACTGCCACAACGACGGACAGGAAAAGCCTACTGCGTATTAAAATAAGCACTTGGCGCGGCCTGCTTTGAGTTGGGCCCGGCCTCTTGCTTTAGCCACTCTTTAATCCGCCTTTTGTTATATAAAGCGTCTTGCCAAATTTGTGGTGCACGGCGCTCGCGGCAGCGGCGCACTACGCTAAAGTTCTGTAGCAGGTTTAATTATATGAGGCCAAACCTGTACTTTCACGGTTAGTTCACTAGCCCGGCTGCGATGATTAAAGTGTTACGATTTGCTAAGAAATCACCGGCATCTGCCCTCCGCGTTCGCGTGCGAGGGCTTTGCTCGTTTCGGGCCGGCGGCGCGTTTGCTGCTTTTTCCCAAGCCGTTGGGTCCGCTACCCGGCGCGGGCGCTTGGCTTAGGCGGTGGGCCGGCGCGGCGGCAATACGGCCGGGCCATTGCCGTTAGGCTACCAGGGTTTGTCTTTGTTTTTTAATTCTGCTACACTCTTTCTGTTCCCCGTATGTTTTCACCTCTACTTCGCCGGTTAGGGCTACTCCCGAAGCTGGTACTTTTACTACTCGGGCTGGCGGCAGCCCGGCCTGCCTGGGCCAGCCACTTGGCCGGCGGCGAAATGACGTATAAATACCTCGATTCGAATGGGCCGGTAGGAGCACCTCTTCGCTACGAGATAACCGTCGCGGTTTACAATGACTGCGGTGGTATTACGCCCCGCTCGTCAGCTCCGGTTGCCATTTATAGCCAAGCCACTGGTACGCGGCTCATCCTCACCACCGTTAACTTCCCGGTTATCACCAGCGATTTTAACATCGGCAACGGCTTGGCAGACCTGCCGCAGGTATCGCTGGAGTCTTGCCAAGGGCCACCCGTGCCACCGGGCTGCCCCGTTGTGACGCCTACCACCACCTACCGGCTTTCGAAGTACGTGGGCATCGTGAATCTGCCGGCTACTACGCAAGGCTATTACGCGATGTGGTCGGACAACTCGCGTAACAATGGCATTGTCAACCTCTTGAACGGGGGTGGCCAAAGCATGGCCCTCTACTCGACGTTGTCGGCTCCTTCGCTGCCGAACAGCTCGCCTACGTTCGTTAACAAAGCCATTGCTAACCTTTGCCTCAACGATACCACCTACTTACTCAACAACGCGGTGGACGCCGACGGCGACCGGCTGGTGTACTCGTTCGCGCGGCCCTATGATGCTACCCTGCCGGCTACGTTTAGCCCACCCCCGACCGGCTCGGCTTATCCTGTCAGCGCTAATAATTACGGCCCGACCACTCCGCTTGGCACGGCCGGGGGCAACTACTCCAGCATCAACCCCAACACGGGCATTGCAAAGTTCTGGGTTACTGGCTCGACCGGCCCTAAATACGTAGTAGCTATCGACGTAAGCGAGTACCGCACTATCGGCAATCGGCAAGTGCTCATTGGGGTTACACGGCGCGATATCCAGCTAAACGTTACGACGTGCCCGCCCACGGTTTCGCCCATCCTACCCACGGCGGGTACGCTTCCGGCACCGCGCAACTACACGATAGAAGCCGGCGGCCCCGCGCTGAGCATTCCGCTTACCTCGACGCAGGCCGACAACCACCCGCTGGAAATGTCGATAGCCAGCGTGCTGCTCGATGGCACGGGCGGGTACAATGCTACCTTCGGCGGCCAGGCCGGCACTATTGCCGGGGTAGCCAATACCGTGACGATAGTTGGCACCACGGCGGGCACGGTATCGGGCACGTTCGTATTCAACCCAGCTTGTACGAATGCCCGGGCCACGCCGTATGACCTGACCGTGACGGTGAGCGACAAAGGCTGCGCGGGGAAAACAGTGGCTGACGTTCTGCGCGTCACCGTGACCAAGCCCACGGGGCGCAACGCCATCGCGGGTACCCAAACGGTGTGCGGTATTCCGTCGCAGCAAACGTACACGGCCAGCGGCGGCACCGCGCCCCAAACCAGCTGGCGCCTGGTAAGCGGCGGCTCTATCGTAGGCAGCGCCACGGCCAACCCGGTTACCATCAACTGGACGACGGCTGGCACCCACACGCTGTGGGCGCGCGGCGTGTCGCAGTATGGCTGCCTCACCGACTCGGTTTCCATTCAGGTGAACGTGGGCCAAGCCCCGACCCTGAACGTAACGGGTAACACCATCATCTGCCAGGGCGGCAGCACTACGCTTAGCATCGCGAGCGGGGCAACCTCTTACACCGTGACGGGCGGCGGCAACACCATTACCGGCCCCGGTCCCTTCACCCTGAGCCCCACGGCTACCACGACCTACACCATCACGGCCGTAACGGCCGGCACTACCTGCGGTGCTACCAGCCAGGTGACGGTGACGGTGAACCCGCTACCGGCCGCCAACGCAGGCACGGCCAAAACTATTTGCGCGGGCGGCTCGACCACCCTGGGCGCAGCGGCCGTGAGCGGCAGCACTTACAGCTGGAGCCCGGCCACGGGCCTGAGCAGCGCTACTAGCGCCAACCCGACCGTGACGCTGCCCAACACCACCAACGCCCCCATCACCCAAACCTACACCCTCACCGAAACCAGCGCGGCCGGCTGCGTCGGCACCAACACGGTGACGGTGACGGTGAACCCGCCGCTGGCAGCAGCGGCCGGCAGCAATGCCACGATTTGCTCGGGCGGCTCGGCGCAGATTGGCGCGGCGGCCGTAGCGGGTAATACCTACAGCTGGAGCCCGGCCACGGGCCTGAGCAGCGCCTCGGCCGCTAACCCCACCGTGACGCTACCCAACACCACCAACGCCCCCATCACCCAGACCTACACCCTCACCGTGACGGATGCCACGGGCTGCACGGGCACGGGCACGGTAACCATCACGGTGAACCCCGTGCCGGTAGTAACGCCCGGCGCGGCGGTAGCCTTCTGCTCGGGTGGCTCGGCCACCCTGGGCGCGGCCCCGGTTTCGGGCTTGACCTACAGCTGGAGCCCGGCTACCGGCTTGAGCAGCGCCTCGGCCGCTAACCCCACCGTGACGCTGACCAACACCACTAGCGCAGCTATTACCCAGACTTATACGCTGACCGTAACGGACGCCGCTGGCTGCACCAGCACCGGCACGGTAGTGGTGACGGTGAATCCCATCCCGGTAGCTGTGCCCGGCGCGGCCGTAGCTATTTGCTCGGGCGCTACCGGCCAGCTCGGCGCGGCCTCCGTATCAGGCCTGACCTATAGCTGGAGCCCGGCCACGGGCTTGAGCGACCCGACCATTGCAAACCCCACCGTGACGCTGAACAATACCACCAGCGCACCGACCACGCAGACTTATACCCTGACTGTAACGGGCACGGGCAACTGCACCAGCACCGGCACGGTAGTGGTAACCGTCAACCCGCTGCCTACGGCTAACGCTGGCGCGGCAGTAGCCTTCTGCTCGGGTGGCTCGGCCACGCTGGGCGCGGCCCCGGTTTCGGGCCTGACCTACAGCTGGTCGCCCGCCACGGGCTTGAGCAGCGCCTCGGCCGCCAACCCCACCGTCACGCTCACCAACACGACTTCGGCCGCTACCACCCAGACCTACACCCTGACCGTAACCAACGCAGGTGGTTGCACCAATACTGGTACGGTAGTGGTGACGGTGAACCCTATTCCGACTGCGGTACCGGGGGCGGCGGTAGCCTTTTGCTCGGGTAGCTCGGCCACGCTGGGCGCGGCTGCCGTGAGCGGCAACACCTACAGTTGGAGCCCGGCTACCGGCTTGAGCAGCGCCTCGGCCGCTAACCCCACCGTGACGCTGACCAACACCACCGGCGCGCCGGTGACGCAGACCTACACCCTGACCGTGACCAGCGCGGCCGGCTGCACCAGCACCGGCACGGTAGTCGTGACGGTGAACCCGCTGCCCACCGCCGTGCCCGGCGCGGCAGTAGCCTTCTGCTCGGGTGGCTCGGCCACGCTGGGCGCGGCCCCGGTTTCGGGCCTGACCTATAGCTGGAGCCCGGCTACCGGCCTCAGCGACCCGACCATCGCCAACCCCACCGTGACGTTGACTAACGCGACTTCGGCCGCTACCACCCAGACCTACACCCTGACCGTGACCAGCGCGGCTGGCTGCACCAGCACCGGCACGGTGGTGGTGACGGTGAACCCGCTGCCCACGGCGGTGCCCGGTGCGGCCGTGGCCTTCTGCTCGGGCGGCAACGCCCAGCTCGGCGCGGCTGCCGTGAGCGGCAACACCTACAGCTGGTCGCCCGCCACGGGCCTGAGCAGCGCCTCGGCCGCTAACCCCACCGTGACGCTGACCAACACCACCGGCGCGCCGGTGACGCAGACCTA
>CAXYJY010000019.1:0-43277 GCA_964277755.1 uncultured Hymenobacter sp. | reverse complement strand
CCCTCGGTGGGTTGTTTTGGGACTTCCGAACCCGGCTTTCGGGCTTCTGATAATAGGTTCTGGACCTCGGAGGTTCAATTTCGAACTTCAGAGGTCCGAAACCTACCTTGCCAGGATAGGTTTCGGGCTTCGGAGGTTCGATTTCGAACCTTGGAAGGTCAAAATCAGACTTCAAAAGTCCGAAATCGACCTCCGGAGGATGGATTTTGGCAGTCTTACTGTCAGTTTGGCGGAGGCGGAGTGCCGCGCCGCGCAAAGTCCCGGCTGGTACTTTTGCCGGCTCTCCTTTGTTGTCTGGCTTATGAAATTCTTGCGCTTTTATCGCCTGCTGCTGCTCTTGCCGCTGCTCAGCTTCACGCTGGCCGACCGGCCCGCCTACCGCCTCTTCACCGCCCAGGGCCAGGCGGCCGACTACGACCAGGTGCTCACCGAGCTGGCCGGGGCCGATGTGGTGCTCTTTGGCGAGCAGCACAACGACCCCATCGCGCACTGGCTGGAATTGCAGGTAGCCAAAGACCTGAGCCGCCTCAAAGGCCCCGGCCAGCTGGTGCTGGGAATGGAGATGTTTGAGCGCGACGTGCAGCCGCTGCTGACGCAGTACGCCGCCGGTACGCTGCCCGACAGCGCCTTTGAGCGCCAAAGCCGCCCCTGGCCCAACTACGCCACCGATTACCGCCCGCTGCTGCTCTTTGCCCGGCAGGCGCAGGTGCCGGTAGTAGCCACCAACGTGCCGCGCCGCTACGCCCAGCAGGTAGCCCGCGGCTCGCTCGCGGCGCTGGATAAGCTGCCCACTGATGAAAAAAAATACATGATGCCGCTGCCGCTGAAAGTCGATTTCAACCTACCCGGCTACAAGCAAATGGCCGCCATGTTTGGCGACATGCACGGCGGCGGTGGCCCCAACACTATCATTCAGGCCCAGGCCCTGAAAGATGCCACCATGGCCTACAGCATCGGCCAAAGCCTGAAGCCCGGCCAGACGCTGCTGCACCTCAACGGCTCGTACCACTCCGACCACCACGATGGCATCGTGGCCTACCTGCGCCAGGGTAAGAAGCCGCTCCGCATCAAAACCCTGAGCGTGGTGACGCAGGCCGACCTGGCGCAGCTGACCAAGGAAAACGTGGACCTGGCCGACTACGTCATCGTGGTGCCCACCGACATGACCAAGACGTATTAGAAAAAGTCTTGTAAACGATTGTCATGCTGAACGCAGTGAAGCATCTCTATCGCTTTATCCGAGCCGTTCAACGGAGCGATAGAGATGCTTCACTGCGTTCAGCATGACCCGTTTTTACGTTTCTTATACAGGAACAAGTTTAGTAGCCCCAGCCATGAGCGACGCCTATTTCACCGACTCGCCGTTCGTGTCGCCGCTGTCCGACTACGGCTTCAAGGTCACCTTCGGCAACCAGTACAATACGCTGTTTTTGCGGCGTGCCTTGCAGGCGCTCATCGGCTCGGCGGTGCCCATCACGGCCGTGTCATTCGAGCAAACCACGTTTGAGGGCCTCACCACCGACGGGCGCAGCGGCCTCTACGACCTGGCCTGCACCGATGCGCAGGGTAACCATTTTCTGGTGGAAATGCAGGTGAGCCGCTACCCCGAGTTTTTGCAGCGCATGAAGTTCTACGCCTTCACCAAGTTCAATACGCTGGTGCGGCGCGGCGACTTTCACTTTGGCAATATGCCGCGCATCTACTGCGTCGGCATTCTGGTGCATTCCATTTTTCCGGGCTTGCCGGGCTACCACCAGCACCTTAATCTGCGTACTACCGAGGGCGTGCTGCTCGACCAGCAGCTGCACTTCATTACCGTCGAATTAGCTAAATTTGACGAGGCCGCGCCCATCGTCACCGACCTTCAAAAACTGCTGCACCTCATGAAAAGCCTGCATAAACTCCGCGACGTGCAAGACTTCCCGCTCTTCTACCGCGAGCAGTGGATACGCGAAGCCATCGAAGAGCTCGACCGCACCGCCATGACCGCCGACGAGCGCATGTACCTTGAGATGAGTATCGTGCGCGAAGTAGCCGTGCTCGACGGCCACCGCGCCGACCTGGCCGAAGCGCTGGAAGAGGGGAAGGCGAAGGGTATGGAAGAAGGCTTAGCGGAAGGCCTGGAAGAAGGGAAAAGGAAAGGATTAGAACTAGGCAAAGCCGAAGGCGAGCGCGAAACCATCCGCCTGATGCTGCGCAACAGCAACCTGAGCGTGGAGGAAATAGCCCGCTACACCGGCAACACCATAGCCTACGTGGCCGCCATCAAAGCCGACCTGTCCTAATGCTTTCTACCGCCAATTACGCCGGCCTGCCGTCGGCCGCCGCCTTGCAGCGCCTCGCCCAGTCGCTGGCCGTGCTCGATGCCATCAACTCGCCCGACTGGGAGTACCGCTACTACTCCTACAACCCCCACTGGGCACCCGGCGAGGCCGTGCTCGAAATGCGCGACGGCGAGGGCGACGAAATGCTCGTGCTCTTTCGCCCCGAGGGCTGCGTCATCAACGGCTTTTTGCACGAGTACGAGCAGCCCGCCAAGGCCCAGGTCACGCGCGGCCTGCCCGAGGCATTCGACAGCTTCGTGTTTGAGGAGCCGGTTAATTCGCTGGGTACCACGTTTTGCCTGTGGTACACGCCCGCCCACGGCTGGCAGCGCGGCGTGGTCGAAAACGAGGACGACGGCTCGGAAGAGCTGCTCTACATCTTCGACAACGACCCCGCCACCTACGCCGAGTGGGCCACCGACTACTACCTCGACGAAACCGACCGCTGGCCCCTCACCGCCGCCGCCGTGGCCCCCATCTACCACCACGAGGTGCTGACCAAGGAAATGGTGCTGGCCCTCAACGAAGAGATGGAAGACTGGGTAGCCCTGGCCGCCGAGTTGCAGGAAATCGGCTACCCGTATAATTTTAGCTGAGGCCCGATGAGTAGGGTGGAAGGGCTGGAGAACTGGGATTTAGCCGGGGTGCCTGAGCAACTGCAAGTAGCTGAGGTAACGGTTTTTGTCGCGTATCCTAGCCTCACCAATGAGCTACTTGCTCAGAAACCAGCCGAGCGCCTGAAGGCTATCGCGCAGCAAATGCAGGCTGGGCTTGAGGCTGTATTAGCAACCGGGAAGCTCTCGAAAGGAAAGCTACTCAAAGACTCTGACCGACGCGGCGGGCGCTTCAACCGGGTACGGGGTGAGGTCAAAGTAGCCGATATTCCGGCCATTGCTCAACTGGATTTTGTCGCCAGTATTCGGGTAGAAAACACTAACGGCGAACGTATAAAACGCAGAGTAACGAACAAGCGCAAAAAGCGTTATTACTGCGTGAAAATGACCGTTGCCATTCAGATTGAAGGCCGCCAGCAGGGTTTGCAGACTTGGGAAGAGCGGTGCGTGCTATACCGGGCCTCTTCTGAAACAGAGGCAGCTGCAAAGGCAAACGAAGCGGCTTCGGACTACGAAAAGCCCTACTTAAATTCGGAAGGGTTGCTGGTGCGGTGGAAGGTTGAAAGTGTGGACGATGTTTATGAAGTAGTTCAGGATAATAACAAAGACTTGGATGGGGCAGAGGTTTTTTCCAAACTCCACGGCCGCCGGCTTACGGCCGAAAGGACTTGGCTGTAATGTCAACTGTCCAGGTTTTAGCGTAGTACGCTTACCCCACCAATTCCGCGCACTGCCGCGCAATCTCCAGCTCCTCATTGGTCGGCACGACCAACACCCGCGCCCGCGCGCCCAGCGCGCTGAGGTCGCGCAGGCCCGGCTGGCGCTGCTGGTTCTGCGCCTCGTCCAGGGCCAGGCCGAAGTAGTCCATATCCTGGCAGACTTTGCTGCGGACCAGAGCGTCATTTTCGCCCACGCCGGCCGTGAAGATGATGGCATCGAGGCCGTTGAGCACGGCCGCGTAGGCCCCAATATACTGCCGGATGCGGTAGGCGTAAAGGTCGTAGGCCAGGGCGGCGTCGGGGCTGCCGGCCGCCAGCGCAGCGCTGATGTCGCGCATGTCATTGGAGCCGGCCAGGCCCAGCATCCCGCTTTCTTTGTTGAGCAGGTTGTTGACCTGCGTGCCCGAGTAGCCCAGCGGCCCGAGCAGGTGCAGCAGCACCGAGGGGTCGATATCGCCCGAGCGGGTGCCCATCACGAGGCCCGCCAAGGGGCTGAATCCCATGCTGGTATCCAGCGACTGGCCGCCGCGCACGGCCGCCATGCTGCACCCGTTGCCGAGGTGGATGGTGATGAGCCGGGCCTCGGGATTGCCTAAAAAAGCCGCCGCCTGCGCCGCCACGTACTGGTGGCTGGTGCCGTGGAAGCCGTAGCGCCGGATGCGCTGCTCGGTGTACAGGGCCGTGGGCAGCGCGTAGCGAAACGCCTTTTCGGGCAGCGTCTGGTGAAATGCCGTGTCGAACACCGCCACCTGCCGCGCCTGCGGAAACACCCGCTCGGCCACTTCGATGCCGTCGTAATTGGCCGGGTTGTGCAGCGGGGCCAGGCCAAAAAGCCTTCTAATTTCGGCCTTCACTTCCTCATCAATCAGCGTGGCTTTGGTAAAAGCCTCGCCGCCGTGCACCACGCGGTGGCCCACCAGGTCGATTTCGGCTGGGGCCTGAATCACGGCTTCCGGGCCGGTGGTAAGTAGATGTACTACTTCGAGCAGGCCGGCCTCGTGGTCGGGCAGGGGCAGGGTGCGGCGCAGCTCAGCGGGCGGCGCGCCGGGCGCGAAGGTTTTGTGGGTGATGGTGGCCTGCTCCGAGCCGATGCGCTCGACCAGCCCGCTGCACGCGGGCCGCTCGTCGGGCCAGCGGAAAAGCTGGTACTTGATGGAGCTGCTGCCGGAGTTGAGGACGAGAATGTTCAACGCTGAAAGGGATAACTTGTGAGTCGACGTGGTTTCAGAATCGACAAAAAAGAACTTTTAAAACTGGCCCTACTACTCAGCGTAGTGCTTGCTCGATAGTTTGGCGCAGGCGACGAAAGTTGCCAGCGTAGCCCTCCGTATCGTAAGCGTAGCGTCCGCTCTGGTCAATGACGATTGTGGTTGGGTAGCCAGTTATGCCAAACTCCTTGGCTAGTGTTTGGGGCAGCGGTAGCACGGCAAAGCCAAAATCACCCTTTTTAGCTATGTGGCGCTGAAGCCGGGCAGCGTCTTCGCGCCCGAAGGAGATAAATACCACATTAGGATTGGCGTGATAATCGACGGTGAGCTGCTTGAGCGCGGGCATTTCCCGCTGGCAAGGGGCGCACCCGATAAACCAGAAATTCAACACGACTACCTTCCCTCGTAGCGCGGCCAGGCTATAAGCACGGCCGTTGATATCCGTCAAGGAAAACGTCGGGGCAGGTGTCAAATAAGTCCGAACCGGGGAAACAGCCTGCGTGCGTATACTATCTGGAGCAGGAGCGGGGCGCAAAGAGATAGAGGTGATGATTGAATTGGTGACCTGTTCGTTAGCAGTTACAAATTGCTTGCTTTTTAGCTTGTTTCTGTATGCTTCACGCGAAAGTACTGAGCCATCTACGTCCGTAAAGACGGTGGCCTTCGTCACGCGTACGCGCTGTGCAACGGCTGAAAGCGAAATCGCTAAAAAGCACAGCAAGAATAAAAAGCGAAGCATAGTAGCTAGTTAGTCGGAGATGAAAAGACCCTGCCGCTACCAGATACTTCTGGTAGCAGGTAGTTGAGCTTGCTAAAGTAGCTATGGTGTGGCAGCAGCTGATTAATTGCTGCTCAACACCTGACGCGGAACTAGTGGTACGACAGAACGTCAGCCCTGCTGGCTCTGAATGGCCGTAATAACCACCGTATTAAAGACATCGTCCACCGTACAGCCGCGGCTCAAATCATTCACCGGCTTATTCAGGCCCTGCAAAACCGGCCCAATCGCCAGCGCGCCCGTTTCGCGCTGCACGGCTTTGTAGGTGTTGTTGCCGGTGTTGAGGTCGGGGAAAATGAGCACGCTGGCCTGGCCGGCCACCTCGGAATCGGGCAGCTTCTGGCGGCCCACGAGCGGGTCCACAGCGGCGTCGTACTGGATGGGGCCTTCCACCTTGATGTCGGGGCGCAGCTGGCGCACCAGCTCGGTGGCCTGGCGCACCTTCTCCACATCGGCGCCCGCGCCGGAGGTGCCCGACGAGTACGAGAGCATGGCCACCCGCGGCTCGATGCCGAAAGCGCGGCTACTCTCGGCTGACGAGATGGCAATTTCGGCCAGCTGCTCGGCGGTGGGGTTGGGGTTCACGGCGCAGTCGCCAAACACGGCCACGCGGTCGGGCAGGCACATGAAAAATACCGACGACACGACCGACACGCCGGGCTTGGTTTTGATGAACTGCAAGGCCGGCCGAATGGTGTGCTGCGTGGTATGCACCGCCCCCGATACCATGCCATCGGCGTGGCCCTTGTAGACCATCATCGAGCCGAAATACGACACGTCGCGCAGCAGGTCGCGGGCCATGTCCTGGTTCACGCCCTTGGTTTTGCGCAGCTCATAAAATGTCTCCACGTAGTCGGCGTACTGCGCCGAATTTACGGGGTCCACGATGCGCAGGTGCTCGGCGGGCATGTGGAGGCCCAGGCGCTTGATGGACGCCGCCACCTGCGCCGGGTCGCCCAGGATGGTGAGGTCCACGATATCCTGGTGCAGCAGCAGGGCCGCCGCCCGCAAGATGCGGTCGTCGTTGCCCTCGGGCAGCACGATGTGACGGCGCTGGCGCTTAGCCCATTGCAGCAGCCGGTACTGAAACATGTGCGGCGTGAGGCCCTCGGGCTGGAAGCTGACGAGCTTTTCCTCCAAGGCCCGCACCTCCACGTAGCGCTCGAAGGTGCTGATGGCCAGCTGTATTTTCTTCGGATTGTCGGGCGTGATGCGCGAGCGGATGGCCCCCACGCGGGTAGTAGTCTCAAAGGTGCCGGTGGGCACCCCCAGGATGGGCACCACGTTGGGCAGGCCTTCGAGCAGGCGGCGCACGGGCTCATCGGGCTCCGAGCCGGTCGAGAGTACGATGCCCGCCACGCGCGGGTAGCTGGCCGACTGGTGGGCCTGCAAGGCACACACGATGATGTCGCCCCGGTCGCCGGGCGTCACGATTAAGACGTTTTCCTTGAGGTAGTTAAGGAAGTTGGGCACCTGCATCGCCCCGATGACGTAGTTATCGACCTGGTTGCCCAGCCCGCTTTCGCCAAATAGCACCTTGGCCCCCAGCCCGGCCTGAATCTCGCGCATGGTGGGGTGCAGCAGGTTGGCATCCTGGGGCACCACGGCCAGCAGCACCTCGGTCGGCAGCTGGGCGCGCAGCAGCTCGCGCACATCCTCGACCTGCGCCGGGGCAATGCGGTTGGCCACGGCCAGCAGCACCGGCACCTCGCGGGCCTCAAAGTTTCGCAGCAGCGTCAGCACCGAGCTGATGACCTGGGCCGTGCTTTTGCCCTCGCCCGACACCACCAGAATGACCGGCACGCCCAGGTTTTTGGCAATCGACAAGTTGGCGTCGAACTCGATGGCCGTGCCCGCGCCCACAAAGTCGCTGCCCTCCACCACCGTAAAATCGTAAGTGTCTTCGCAGTGCTTGAACTTGCGGATAACCGTGTCGATGAGCTCGCCGAGCGCGCCGGTTTCGAGCAGGCGCAGGGCCTCGGGGCGGGTGTAGGCGTAGGTGTCGGCCGGGGGCAGCGCCAGCTTGAAGTAGCTCGTGATGGTGGTCAGCCGCGAGTCGGTTTCGGTGGCCGGGTCGTGGTCGATGATGGGCTTGAAATAACCCACCCGGCGGGCCTGCCCGAGCAGCATATTCACCAGCCCCAGCAGCACGAGCGACTTGCCGCTGTAGGGCTCGGCGGTGGCAATGAAAACGGCTTTTGTCATGCGGGGGTAAACGTAGGCGCGGGCGCGGGGTTTGGGCGGCTATATTTGGCCGGTTAGGTAAGTACCGCTCCAGCTTACGTAAACTTAGTCGGCCGCCCGCATGGAAATCAGTCCATTTATTCCCATCACTTCCGACTACGGCTTCAAGGTCACGTTCGGCAACGCATCTGACACGCTGTTCTTGCGCGTGGCCTTGCAGGCGCTTATTAATTCGCCGGTGCCCATTCGGGAGGTGCAGTTTGAAAAAACTACTTTTGAAGCCATGACCCGCGAGGGCCGCGCGGGTATCTACGACGTGGCTTGCACCGATGAACACGGCAATCAGTTTATCGTGGAGATGCAGCTGGCCCACGCGCCGGAATTCTTGCAGCGCATGAAATTCTATGCGCTACACAAGTTTAATACGCTGGTTGAGCGCGGCGATTTTAGGTACGAAAAGCTTCCCCGCATTTACTGCATCGCGCTACTCGATAAAAGCACCTTGCCCGGAGCTGCATACCGTACAGTAGCTAACTTACGTAATGAGCAGGGCGAATTATTAGACAGCCAGCTAACGTTTATTCTGGTCGAGCTGGCTAAATTTGATTTGCCGGCTACTGCTATTCATACCGACCTCGAAAAGCTGCTTTACACCATGAAAACCCTCCACACGGCCTCCCAGCCCACGCAGTACCCCGAGTTCTGGAACGAGGAATGGTTGCGCGTGGCACTGAATGAATTAAACACCCGCAACCTGTCGCCCGAAGACCGGGCCGCTTTTGCCCGTGCTATCGCCATTAAAGCAGAAGGTGTAAATGCCGAGCGCCGCCGCGTCGAAGACTTGGTACGGCGAATGTTGATGCGGGGCCAGTTGAGCGTGGAGGATATCGCCGAATACGCTCAAGTAGATACCCAATTAGTGCTGGAAATGCGGGCCGAAATGACGCGGGAAAAGTAGCTAAATCTAGTCGGTAAATTAAGCATTCTAAAAATCTTCTCTGCTGAGCTTATGGAAACCATCACTACTCTTAGCCAACTAACCAGAAACCTGAAAAAGCTAGAAGAATATTTAGCACATGGTTCAGATAGGGAAAAGCAGGAAGCGCGTCACCTTATCCAATTAGGCACCTGTTTTATTGCATACAGTGATGGCAAACGCCTGTGCTTTGCGCCTAGTAGGTTTACCGGGTACGTAAACAATACGCTTGACTTGCATAGCTCTAACTCAACGCGCCACGGGGGTGAGACAAATCCAGCAATCTCGAAGATACTTGGTATTGGTAGGCCAACGGAAAATGCTGAATTAGAACAACAATATCAACAGTATTGCCATAGTGTAGGAGTAGTGCCAAAGCCTAAAGGCTCCTTTGGGGTAGCTAGAAAATACTGGTTGCTAAGCTAGATATTCCCGCTAGCTACCCGCCTCATCCAGCCCCGCCTTCCGTAGCGCGTCGCCCAGCCCTTTTTGCAGCTTGGCGCTTGACTCAGCCGGCGCGTTCTCATCTATTTTATACTGCTTTTTGAGCTGCTCCCAGTCTTCGATGGGGAGGAACACGCCCGTGATGGTGCCTTTGGCGTCGGAGAGATACTTGATGTCCATGCGGAGGGGAAAATAAACAAAAGGGGAGCCGTAGCGTAGGCCGGGGCAGAAGTTACCTACGGTTTTTTGATGTTAAACGCTGCCTTTACCGCCCGCCCCACCGCATGAGCCGCCTCCAACGCTGGTGGCTGGACCTCAATTCCAGCCTGTGGTTTGTGCCCAGCCTGATGGTGCTGGGCGCTATTGTGGCCGCCTATTTCCTGGTGCATCTCGACGATAGCATCGGCCACGAGTGGACCAAGCAACACCCGCTGCTGTTCGGGGCCGGGGCCGATGGCGCGCGCGGCATGCTCTCGTCCATCGCTGGCTCCATGATAACGGTGGCCGGCCTCATCTTCTCGCTCACGCTCTCCACGCTGGCGCAGGTGTCGAGCCAATACACCTCGCGGCTGCTCCGCAATTTCATGCGCGACCGCCCCAACCAGGTGGTCATGGGCTTCTTTGTCAGTATTTTCGTGTATTGCCTGGTGGTGCTGCGCACCATCCGGGGCGGCGACGAGCGCGTGTTTGTGCCCAGCCTGGCGGTGGCCTTCGGGCTGCTGCTAGCGCTGGTGAGCATCGGGATGCTGATATTTTTCATCCACCACATTGCCTCGTCCATCCAGGCGGCCAACGTGATAGGTGGCGCGGCCCACGAAACCGAAAAGACCTTCGACAAGCTCTTCCCGAAGGAGTTGGGCGAGGCCGCTACCCCCGCCGAAGAGGCCGACCTCACGGCCGGCCCGGCGCTGCGCTGGGTGCCCATCGCGGCGCGCGAGTCGGGCTACATTCAGGGTATTGATGAAGAAGCGCTGCTGGCTTTCGCCCAGGAGGCCAACAGCGTGGTGCGGATGGAATACGCCATTGGCAGCTACGTCACCAAAGGCTCGGCGCTAGTGTCGGTGGCGAGCTATGAGGTAGGCAATGCCTTGCCCGACAAGGACGTAGCCCAGCGCCTCAACGATTGCTACAGCCTCGGCAACCAGCGCACGCTCGACCAGGATGCGGGCTTTGGCCTGCGCCAATTGGTGGATATTGCCCTCAAAGCGCTGTCGCCGGGCATCAACGATACGAGTACGGCCGTGCTGTGCATCGACCGGCTGGGCTCGCTGCTGGCCCTGCTGGCCGGGCGCGACCTCGGCAGCCCCGTGCGCGCCGAAGGCGGGCAGGTGCGCGTCATTGCGCGGCGGCCCGATTTTGCCAGCTACCTCGCCACGGCCTTCGACCAGGTGCGGACTAATGCACTGGCGGATGAAGCCATTTATATCCGTCTGCTAGTGGCGCTGCATACCGTGGCCCAGCGCACGCGCCGGCCCGATTATCACCGCCTTATTGGGCAGCAGGCCGATTTGGCGCTGGCGGCAGCTGAGAAGAAAATCACGGCCGATTATGAGCTAGGGCAGATACGGCAGCGGTATCGGGAGCTGCGCGATGACTTGATAAGCTAAGTATTAGTCACCCTAACGCGGGCACCTCACCCCCCGGCCCCCTCTCCAAAAAAGAGGGGGAGCCAGACACCTTTTTGACGTGAGTATACGTCCGCTAGCGTTCGGCTCCCCCTCTTTTTTGGAGAGGGGGCCGGGGGGTGAGGTGCCCGCGCTAGGGTAGCCAAGCCCCAAAACACAGAAAGCCCCGGCACGGCCGGGGCTCTCCACTTCAAACGCAAAAAGCAGCCGACTACGCCGAAAACGACGAGCCGCAGCCGCAGGTGCTCTTGGCCTGAGGGTTGTTAAACGTGAAGCCGCGGGCGTTGAGGCCGTCCTGAAAGTCAACTTCCATGCCCAGCACGTACATGGCGTGCTTCTTATCCATGATGAGCTGCACGCCGTCGAGGTCGTAGATTTCGTCGTTGTCTTTGGCTTTGTCGAAGCCCAGCAGGTAGCTCATGCCCGAGCAGCCGCCGCCCTGCACCCCGATGCGCAGGCCGTAGTCGGCGGGCACGTTCTTTTCCTGAATGATATTCTTAACTTCGACTAAAGCGCGGGGCGTGAGGCCAATAGGCGCAACTTGAGTGGCGATAGCCATAGCGGATTTGATTTAAAATGAACTCAGCGGTAACACAAATATACGTCCGCGCCAAGCGGCCGCGCAGAAGCAAAACAGCGGAAGTAGGCCGCTGGTTCACGGCCGAAATGTTGGATAGTTTAGGCGATAAACTTTGGCGGGCACCGACCTTTGGGGTAGCTTGCCGGGCATTAACCAGATTCCGCTTTAAACGTTTTCCGGCAAGCCGAAGCTTACCGCACATTTTCAATGGACAGCACCACTTATCTCTTCGACCTGCTCAAAACCATCTTGCCGGCCCTCATCGTGGCCGGGGCCATCTACCTGCTTTTCCGCCAGTACCTCGAAAAAGACCAGCAGCGCCGCCTCATCGAGCTGCGCCTCGACACCACCAAAACCACCCTGCCGCTGCGCCTGCAAGCCTACGAGCGCATGACGCTCTTCTTGGAACGCATCGCGCCCAGCAACATCCTGGTGCGTCTGGGCAGTGGCGGCCAAAGCGCCGCCGACTACCACCGCCTGTTGATTCAGGAAATCCGGGCCGAGTATGAGCACAACCTCGCCCAGCAGCTATACATCACGCCCGAGGCCTGGGACCAGGTGAAGCAAGCCAAAGAAAACGTGCTCACGATGGTAAACCGCGCCTTTCACGGCCTAGCCAACCCCCAGCAGCTGCGCGGCACCGAGCTCGCCAAGCGCATCCTGGAAGGCCTCATGACCGATGCCGCCGACCCCACCGCCCAGGCCCTGGCTGTGGTGAAGCAGGAAGCCGCGCGGCTGTTTTAAGAAATCGCTACCCCAGCCCTGCCGGATTAACCAACTGATGCGTCAGTGGTTAATCCGGCAGTTTGCATTTACAACCGCCCTTATGACCAAGCAACGCATTGCCATCGACATGGACGAGGTCATGGCCGATTCCATCGCCCGCTTTCAGGAATGGTACGGCCGCGATTTCCAGATTGAACTGACGCTGGACGCCCTGCGCGGCAAAAACCCGCGCGACGTAGTGGCCCCCGAGCATCAGCCCGCCCTGCGCGCCTACCCCAACACCGAGGGCTTTTTCCGCGACCTGCCCGTTATCAAAGACAGCCAGCAAGTAGTCAAGGCGTTAACCGAGAAGTACGAGGTGTTCATTGCCACCGCCGCGATGGAGTTTCCCAATTCTTTTCTCGACAAATACCAGTGGCTCCAGCGGCATTTTCCGTTTCTGTCCTGGCGCAACTTCGTGTTTTGCGGTGATAAAAGCATCCTCAACGCCGACTACCTCATCGACGATAATGCCTACAACTTCGACGGCTTTCGGGGCGAGGGTCTGCTATTCGACGCGCCGCACAACGCGCTTGAAACGCGCTACCGCCGCGTGCGCAGCTGGCAGGAGGTAGGGGAGATTCTGCTGTAGGGTAAGCTTTAGCTTGCCAATTTTCAAATCCGTCATGCTGACGAAGGAAGCATCTTATCGCGCAAGGCCGTAGCCGGATAAAGAGCTTCTTTTGCCAGTGAACTCAGGTTTGGAAATGCCGCTCCACAAACTATGAGCGCGCTTTCATATTTCCTTCATTTACAGTTGATAGTATTATTTATTAAGCCATCAATTTATTCATAAACCCCACACACAGGCCCGATACTTTCGCCCGCTCAACCAACTTCCTTTTCGAATATGAGTGGAAACTACTTCGCCAAAGCGGGCAAAGTGATGGGCCTGTTTCTGGCCGGTTGGCTGGGGTGCCAGCCGGCGGCCCGGGCCCAAACGCAGCACCCCGACGAGCCGGCCCGGCCCACTACCCAGCGCCCGCGCCCGGCCGCCAAAACGGCGGCCGGGCGCGGCGGCACTAGTACCAACCCCAACGCCCGGGTCGATGACAACTTGCAGCAGCTCTACCAGGAGAGCGCCGGCCTGCGCCGTAGCGCGCCGGGCAACCTGGGCCAGGCGCTGCGCGCCAGCCACCCCGAGCTGAGATTCAATAAAAGCCAGGCTGACCCGGCCGTGCTGGTGCGTATTACGGCGCTGGATGTCAATGCCTTGCTACCCGGCCTGCAAAGCCGGGGCTTCGTGGTGGTGGCCGCCCGGCCCGACTTGCACTTCGTGGAAGGCCTGCTGCCGGTGAGCCAGCTGCGGCCCGATGGGCAGGGCGCGGCGGCGCTGGCCGCGCAGGGGCTGCTGGGCATCGTGAGCTCGTACCAGCCGCAGCAGCACGTAGGCCGCGTGACGAGCCAGGCCGACTACGTGCTCGAAGTCGACCGCACCCGCGCTACCCGCCCGGCCAGCGTGAGCGGCGCGGGCGTGAAAGTGGGGGTGCTGAGCGACTCCTTCAATGCCCTCGGCACGGCGGCGGCCGGCGTGGCCTCGGGCGACTTGCCCGCCGCCGGCGTGCAGGTGCTGAACGAGAGCACCGGCGAAGACGAAGGCCGGGGCATGAGCGAGCTCATCCACGACCTGGCCCCCGGCTCGCCGCTGGCCTTCAACACGGCGCACGGCGGCGAGGGGGCTTTTGCCCAGCACATTATCGACCTGGCTGACCCTACTAAGGGCAACTGCCAGGTTATCGTGGATGACGTGTCGTATTTCACCGAGCCGTACTTTCAGGATGGGGTTATTGCGCAGGCCATCAACCAGGTAGTGGCGCAGCGCGGGGTTAACTACTTCTCGTCGGCCGGCAACAACGCCGACCAGGGCTACGCCAACGCGGCCCCGCAATTTGTCGTGGATTCGGCCACCCAAAAGCGGCTGTTGAACTTCGACGTGACCGGGGCTACCACCAGCCTGTCGCAAGTCGTGACGGTGCCCGTGCCCTCGGCCAGCGACGACGGCACGTTTACGCCCTTCCTGCAATGGTCGGACCCGTTTTACACCACCAATGGCGTGAAAACCAACCTGGACTTATTTCTGGTTTCCATAAAAAACGGCGTGGCTACCGATACCGTGGCCCGTAGCGCCAGCAACAACGTCTTGACCCAGTACCCGTTGGAGGGCTTCCGGTTTACTAATAAAGCCTCGCTGGGTACGACTACCTTCAAGCTTATCATCGTGCTGCGCAATGGGCTGGTGCCCAGTCGGGTGAAGTACGTAGTCTTCAACAACGGCGTGCCCAACCGGGTGGCGGCCGGCCCCGGCACCGGCGGGGGCGGCATCGTGGGGCACCCGCTGGCGGCCTCGGCCTTCGCGGTGGCGGCCGTGCCGTATTACAACCAGCGCACGCCGGAGGGATTTACCTCGAAGGGTGGCGCGATGCCCATTCTGTTTGGCCCCACGGGTGCGGTGCTGACTACCCCGACCACGCGCCAGAAGCCCGACATCGCGTCGGTGGATGGCACCGATACCTCGTTTTTTGGCGGTGGTGATTCCGATGGTACGGGCTTCCCCAACTTCTTTGGCACCTCGGCGGCGGCCCCGCACGCGGCGGCCGTGGCTGCCCTCATGCGCTCGGCCGACCCCACCCTGACGGCGGCGCAGGTGTACGCGCGCCTCACGGCCTCGGCGCGGCTTATCGGCACTTCGGCCACCGACCCGCTCACCGGGCCGGGTCTGCTCGATGCCTTCAAGGCGGTGTACGGGGCGGTGGTGCCGGCTACCCTGCCTTATGCCGAAGACCTCGAAAAAACGGCCTTGCCCGTGAGCTGGGTGGTGAACAGCACCCGCGCCGGCCGCGTGCAGGTGTCGGGTGCGGGCGGCCCCGCCTCGGGCAAATACCACTTGCTGCTGGAAGCCGCCGTGCGCTTCACAGCTGCCAATGCCGTGCAAAGCCTCGATGAGGCCACCTGCTACCTCAATAATCCGAGCGGCGGCAGCTTGCAGCTCAGCTTCCGGCAGCGCAAGTTCGCGTCCGAAACCGATGAGCAAATGCCCGCTTCCTTCACCGGCTCCAGCCTCACCGATGGCGTGGCTTTGAGCGTGGACGGCGGCACTACCTGGTACCGGCTGGTGGACTTGACCGGCACTAACGCCACCACGGCTTACCAGACGAACACCGTCAGCCTGAGCCAGTTTGCTGCCGCCAACAACCTGACGCTGGGCACCGACGTGCGCGTGAAATTTCAGCGCTACGGCTCGGGCGGCGCGGCCTCGGGGGTGAACGGGCGCGCCTTCGACGACATCGCCTTCACCACGGCCGCCAGCCCCGCCCCGGTGGCCTTGTTCAATGCCAGCCAGGCCACTACTGGCTGCCCCGGCTTGCAGGTGCAGTACGCTGATACGTCGCTCTTTAAGCCCACGGCCTACGCCTGGACGTTTCCCGGCGGCACGCCGGCCACCTCCACGCTGCGCAACCCGCTCGTGACTTACAGCACGCCCGGCCACTACGCCGTAATGCTGAGCGTGAGCAACGCGGCGGGCACCGCCATGCGCGCCGATACCGGCTACGTGTTCGTGTACGGCCGGGCTCCGCAGGTAACGGCCACGTCCTCGAAGCTTAGCATTTGCCAGGGCAATACGGTCACGTTTGCCAGCACCGCGCAGTACTGCCCCACTACGTATGCGTGGAGTTTTCCGGGCGGCACGCCGGCTTCGTCGGCCAGCGCCAGCCCCGGCGCGGTAGCCTACGCGGCGGCGGGCACCTACACGGCCACGCTGGTCGTGAGTAACCCCTACGGCAGCAGCACCAGCACCTTTATCGTGGATGTGGACGGCCAGGCAATCCCGTTTGCCGAAACCTTTGACAGCTCGCCGGCGCTGCCGCGCGGCTGGTCGCTGAGCACGCCCAGCACCTTCCCCTGGAAGCTGGTCGATAACGTCATCGGCCGCAACGGCACGGCCAGCCGCGCCCTGCAAGCGCCCTTCGCCGATGATGACCAGGTAGGCGAATACCCTGCCGTGTACACGCCCGCCCTCAACCTGGCCGGCGTGGCCAGCCCCAAGCTGCGCTTCGACCTGGCCTACGGGGCCTTTGCCAGCGTGGCCGGGGCGGTGCCCACCGATGTCGATTCGCTCACCGTGCGGGTGGTGGATGCCTGCTCGGGCGCGGTGCTGGGCACGCCCTACTCGAAGGGCACGCTCAACGGCCTGCCCACCAGCGCCAGCACCCCCAACTACTTCGTACCCGCCTCGGGGGCCGACTGGCGGCAGGAGCTGGTGGACCTCACGCCCTACGCCGGCCAGCGAGTCGTGCTGCAATTCCGGGGCTACAACGGCTTCGGCAACTCGCTCTTCCTCGACAACGTGCAGGTAGGCAATGCTTTGCTCGCCCTCACCACGGCCGCCAACGCCGTGGGCCTCGAAGCCTGGCCCGTGCCCACGCCCCACGGCGAAGCCCTCAACCTGCGCCTGCCCGCCTACACCGGCCTGGTCGACCTGCGCCTGCTCGACAACCTGGGCCGGGTAGTGTGGCAGCAGCAGGTAGCGCAAACCGGCGCCGCCCTGGAGCGCACCCTGAACCTGCCCGCCGCGCCGGGCCTCTACAACCTGCTCTACCAGCCCGCCGGCAGCCCGCCCGCCGCCCGGCGCATAGTGGTGCAGTAGCGCAGCGCGCAGAGAATTCAGCGTAGGCTTTGTGTAAAAAGCCTGTCAAAAAAAGTAGCCTGCCGCTGATGAAGCGGCAGGCTACTTTTTTAATAAATAAAGACGTGTGGCAAGCTAAAGCTACCCTACACTGGCCAGCGCTAGCTGCCCGGCGCGCTCGTAGCACTGCTCGTACAGCGGCACGATGTTGCCCACGGCAAACTCCTCGGCCCGCGCCAGCGCGGCGGCTTTAAAGCGCGGCAGGTTCTCATCGTCAAGCACGTAGAGGGCATTTTTGACCATGTCCTCCACGTCGCCGATGTTACTCAGCATCCCGGTTACGCCGTGGACGTTGAGCTCGGGGATGCCGCCAGCGTTGGTGCTCACCACGGGCACTTCGCAGGCCATGGCTTCGAGGGCGGCGAGGCCGAAGCTTTCGTTTTCGGAGGGCATCAAAAAGAGGTCGCCTACGCTGAGGACTTCCTCCACGGCTTCGAGCTTGCCCAGGAAGCGCACGTCGCGCTGGCAGTCGAGGTCGCGGGCCAGCTTTTCCATGCGCGAGCGGTCGGGGCCATCGCCCACCAGCAGCAGCTTGGCGGGGATAACCTGGCGCACGCCGCAGAAGATGCGCAGCACGTCTTCGACCCGCTTCACGGTGCGGAAGTTGCTGGTGTGAATGAGGATTTTTTCGCCCTCGGGCGCGATGGCGGTGCGAAAGTGGTCCTTGTTCTGCTTCTTGAAGCGGCTGAGGTCGATGAAGTTAGGAATTACCTCAATCTTGTGCTCGACCGGAAAATACTCGTAGGTTTCGCGCCGTAAGTCGTCGGATACTGACGTGACGCCGTCGCTCTGGTTGATGCTGAACGTGACCACCGGCTCGTAGCTGGCATCCTTGCCCACGAGCGTGATGTCGGTGCCATGCAGCGTGGTCACCACGGGCACCGTAATGCCCCGCGAGCGCAGAATCTGCTTGGCCAAATACGCCGCCGAGGCGTGTGGAATGGCGTAGTGCACGTGCAGCACGTCGAGCTTTTCGTTTTGTACGATGTCGACCATTTTGCTGGCCAGCGCCGACTCGTAGGGCGGAAACTGGAAGAGCGGGTACGTGGGCACGTACACCTCGTGGTAAAACACGTTTTCGTTGAAGAAATCGAGCCGCACCGGCTGGCTGTACGTGATGAAGTGCACCCGGTGGCCGCGCTGGGCCAGGGCTTTGCCCAGCTCGGTGGCTACCACGCCGGAGCCGCCAAAGGTGGGGTAACAGACAATGCCGATGTTCATGGAAGGGGAAAAGTAGGCGAGGGGCTAACCGAAGAGCGCGCCGGATGTTAGCAAGGTGTACTGCTATCTACGGTTTAGCGCAAAGTTTCGCAAAGTGAGCGAAGTCGCGCAAAGCCAGTTCAGCTCCCAAAAAAAACTTCGCGAAACTTTGCTCACTTTGCGAAACTTCGCGCTAAAAACCCGCATGAAACTACTTTCTGTCTTGCTTGCCAGTAGCTTGGCACTGCCGCTCGCCGCCCAGGCCCAGCGCAAGCCCGCCACCACTACCACCGACGCCCGCGCCGCCATCCGCGAGGCCGACATTAAAAAAGACCTCTACGCCCTGGCCGCCGACCACTACCGCGGCCGCGAAGCCGGCACGCTCGACGAACTGCGCGCCTCGGCGTGGCTGGCCGAGCAGGCCCGCGCCATCGGCGCGCAGCCGGCCGGCGACGATGGCACGTATTTCCAGTTCTTCGAGATTCAGCGCCTGCGCCTCACCAATAGCAGCCAACTCAGCATCGGCAGCCGCAAGCTGGTGCCCAACCACGACGCCATCGTGTTCGCGCCCCTCACCGCCAGCGTGAATGCGCCGCTGGTGTGGGTGGGCACCGGCACCGCCGCCGAGCTGGCCAAAGCCGACGTGAAAGGCAAGGTAGTGGCGCTGCAATTTTCGGGCGAAGTGCCGGCCGGCCTCAGCTTCCGGCGCTTTTTGGTGGCCACGCTACGCGACCGCACCGCCGAGCTGGCCAAGGCCGGCGCGGTGGCCGTCGTCTTCGTGGGCGATGCCCGCGCCCAGGCCGTGTACGAGCACTGGGGCCACACCTACGAGCGCGGCCGATACGACCTGCCCGGCGGCCCCAACCTGAAAATAACCGCCCCCGTGCCCACCATCTGGCTGCCCGCCAATGCCCTGAGCTGGGCCCAGCAGCCCGGCCAGCAGCTAGTAGCCGACCTGCGCACCGAAAGTTTCAAATACCCCTCGGTAAACGTGCTGGCCAAAATCCCTGGCACCGACGCGCAGCTCAAAAGCCAGTACGTGCTCTTCGGCACGCACCAGGACCACGACGGCGTGCGCGAGGCCGTGGCCGGCGACTCCATTTATAATGGCGCTGACGACAACGCTACCGGCTGCTCGGCGGTGCTGGCCATCATGCGCGCCTTCAAGCAAAAGCCTGGCAAGCGCTCGGCGCTGTTTGCCTTCCAGGGCGCGGAGGAGCGCGGCCTGCTGGGCTCGCGCTACTACTCGGCGCACCCCACGGTAGGCGAGGGCAACATCGTGGCCGTGCTGAACGCCGAAATGATGGGCCGCAATGCCCCCGACAGCGCCTCGCTGCTCGGCCGCCAGCGCCCGCACCGCAATTCGCTCGACCTCGTCACCACCGCCCTGGCCGCTAACCAGCGCGGGCCGCAGTTCAAGCTCGACACGCTCTGGGACCGCCCCGCCCACCCCGAGGGCTGGTTTTTCCGCTCCGACAACCTGCCCTATGCGCGCCTGGGTATCCCGGCCCTCAGCTACACTACCGTGCTGCACCCCGACTACCACACCCCCCGCGACGAGCGCCAGCGCATCGACTACCCCAAGCTCACCAAGATGACGCTCTGGATGTACCTCACCGGCTGGGCCGTGGCCAACCGCCCCGCGCCGCCCGCCCGCGACAAGGATTTTAAATTGGAGCGATAAGCTGCGGATAATCAAAAAACGTTTGTCATGCTCATCTGGCGTCCACGCAGTGAAGCACGACAAACGTTTTAGGAGTAGCCAGCGCTACACCTTCTCCAGCAAGTCAAGCCGGTACTTATCCTGCCGCTGGCCGAGCAGGTGGCGCAGCGGGCCGCCGGGCTGCGCTTTGGCCAGGAAAAATTCGTGGACCTCGTCGCCCGTCTGGGGGTAGTCGTGCACCACGGGCGTCCAATGCACCAGCAGCAACTGGCCACCGGGCGGCAGGGCGGCCAGCATCTGGTCGGCGGCGCGGGCCAGGTCGGGCGGCGCGAGGTAGTAGCCCACTTCTGACATCAGAATTAAATCGAATTGCCCTTCGGGAAATTCGTTCGGTACCTGCATTTTCTTGATTTCAACCTGCGGTAAGTGGGCGCAGCGCAGCCGGGCCTGGGATAAAGCGGCCTCGCTCACGTCAACGCTCAGCAGGTGGCCACAACGCGGGGCCAACTGCGCCGTGAACACCCCGATGGAGCCCCCGATTTCAAACGCCTGCCCGTAGCGCTCGCGCGGCAGCGCGGCCAGCGTGGCGGCGTACTTGCCGCGCTCGTAAGGGCTGCTGGCAAACTGCCAGGGGTCGTCATTGGCCCGGTACACGTCATCGAAATAGTCGGGCGGCAGGGTATTAGGCTGATTCTCGTTCATAACTACGACGCCTCGATAAAGGACTCGGCGGGGTGGGTGAAGTGCGCCAGCATAGTTTCCGACAGCAAAAAGCCGCTGGGGTCATCAGTAATAACGCCGGGCGCGAGCTGCGAGCGGTGCGCCGCGATGGCGTGCTGCTTTTGAGCCAGTACGGTTGCAATTTCGAGCTGAAAGCCTGTGCCTTCGCCGGGCTGGGGCAGGTCGGCGGGAGCAGCGCGCTCCCAGGCCCATACCACGTATTCGAGGCGGCGCGGGGGCTGCGGCAGCTGCGCCAGCGCGGCGGCCACCAGCTGGCTGGTGGCGCGGTGGTCGGGGTGGGGGTCGCGGCGCCAGGGCACCAGCACGGTGGCCGGCTGCTTCTCGGCCAAAAACGCCGCCAGCTGCCCGGCCGCTTCAGTGAAGCCGGGCTGGCCTTTGGTGGGTACGCGGCTGTCGGGCTGGTGCAGGTAGCGCACGTTAGCATCGCTTTCGTCAATGCCTAAGATGCTGAGTGCGTGGCGAAATTCGGCGTAGCGCAACTCGCGCCGCGCCACGGCCGAAAAGTCGCGCGAGTGCGGGTGCGACATGCTGCCGTCGCTCACGAGCACGGCGGTCACGGGCTGGTCGGCCTGGCGCAGCAGTGCCAGCAGGCCGCCGCAGCCCAGGGCCTCATCGTCGGGATGGGGCACTACTACCACCGTGGGGCCGAGGGTGGCGGCATAGCTGGCCGGGCGAGTAGGGTAGGAAAGAAAAGGCGAGTCGGACATTCGGGTGTGCCGTAAGCTTTAGCTTGCGGGTGAGCGCAGCGAACGGCGGCGCTAGGTGGGAGTAATTTGAGTAACAATGATTTCAATAGGTGGTCGTTTGCGCGGCTGCTCGCTGCGCTCGCTCGCAAGCTAAAGCTTACGCTACGCTGAGTTTACTTACCCCACAGCTCGTAGCTCGGCTTGTCCGAGTCGAGCGCGAAGCGGCCGGCCTCGGCCAGAATGAAATCGGGTGCGGGCTGGCGCAGGTAGTGCGTAAGGTCGCGGTGCAGGCGCTCGAAGGGCTCGGGCTGCAAGAGCCCGCGTGCGCCCACCGCGCGCTCGGCCAGCTGCAAGGTGCGCAGGCAGATTTCCTCGGTGGCGGTTCGCATTAGGTTGGCGTAGGTAGTGCTGGCGGTGGCCTGGGCGGGCGTGGGCTCTGCGCCGGGCTGCACGGGTAGCACTACTTGGGTGGCCGCGCCTTGCAGCCATAGCTGGCCGCTTTGGTGCAGGGTCAGCATTTCGCCTAAGCGCTGGCGCTGGTAGGGGTCGTCGGTGCGGCCCAACTGGCGCAAAAAGCGGCGCGTTTCGTCGAGCATAGCCGCCGCGCCTCCCAACTGCACGGCCGCGAAGCGCGCCGCGCCACCCCCAAACCACGGCTGCTGGTAGTAGTCGTTGGGCTGGCCCAAGAGGTAATCGGCGTCGATTTCAAGACGTTCTAAATTGGCAATAAAGCTGGCCGTGGCGCGCATCCCCAGCGGCCGCCAGAAGCTGCGGTCGAGGTGGGGGCGTTGCTCGTCGGTGGGTAGCACCAGCATTTGCCAGCCGTGGCGGCCGGGCAGCGCGCCCGTAAGCAGCGGCCGTGTGATGTAGCCCGCACCCGAGGCAAACGTTTTGGCCCCGTGCAAGCGGTAGCGGCCGTCGGCCAGGTACTCCAGCCGCACGCCGTGAGCCGGGTTCTCAGTGTTCCACACCCCGAACACGTGCCCGGCCCGCGCGTCGGCCGCGAAGCGCGCTACCTGCGCGGGCGTGCCAAAGCGCTGAATCAGGAGCAGCGCATTAACGTGGCCCTCAAACAGCCGGCCCACCACCAGGTTGCCGCGCCCCACGTGGTAGAGCGTTTGTAGCAGCGCCAGCGCGGCCGTGGGCTCGCCCAGCCCCACGCCGCCCAGCGCGGGCGGCAGGGCGGCCGTGAGCAGGCCCGCTTCGCGCAGCCAGGCCATTTCCTGGGTCGGGAAGCCCCCCGCTACGTCGGTGGCGGCGGCCTGGGTTAGCAGGTGCGGGGCCAGGCGGGCGGCGGTGGCCACGGCGTTATCGGGGCCGTCGGGGCAGCTGGCGCAGGCCACGCCGAGCGGCAAAGCCAAAAAGGTACCGGGGCGAGAGAGGGGCAGGAGAGCGTCGGGGAGCATACAGCGAAAAAGCAGCGCCGGGCGCGGGTGAGCGCCGGATGAGTTTAGCCTAACTTAAAAAAAGCCCGCTGAGTTACCAGAAAGGGCCTTTACCTGAACGGTGGCGCGGGCGGCTTTTGGGCAGCGCTGGCTGGCTGGGCTACCTTTGCGGGCCAGGCCGCCCGGTGCGCCGGGCCGGCCGCTCCCCGCGATTTTCACTTTCCCGCGCCTCGTCGCCCCCGAACTACCATGCCCGACCAACCCATTCGCGCCGCCCTGCTGTCCGTGTACCACAAAGACCGGCTGGCCCCGCTCGTCGCCACCCTGCGCCGCCTCGGCGTGCAGCTCTACTCGACCGGCGGCACCCAACAATTCTTGGAAGAACAAGGTGCTGAGGTAACGGCCGTGGAAGACCTCACCGGCTTTCCCGAGGTATTTGGTGGCCGCGTGAAGACGCTGCATCCTAAAGTGTTCGGCGGCATCCTGCACCGCCGCCACGAGCCTGGCGACCTGGCCCAGGCCGCGCAGCACGGCATTCCGCCCATCGACCTGGTAGTAGTGGACCTATATCCCTTCGAAGAAACCGTGGCCAGCGGCGCGCCCGAGCAGGACGTGATTGAGAAAATCGACATCGGCGGCATCTCGCTGCTGCGCGCCGCCGCCAAAAACTACCGCGACGTGCTGGTAGTGAGCTCGCGCGAGCAGTACGAGGCTGTGACCGAGCTGCTGGAGCGCACCAACGGCGCGCCCACGCTCGCCGACCGCAAGCACTACGCCGCCGCCGCGTTCAAGGCCACCAGCCACTACGACACCGAAATCGCCAAGTACGTAAGCCAGGGCACGTCTTTCGAAGCCGTAAGCCAGACCTCGGGCACCGAGCCCGAGGCTTCTAGCATTAGCCTGCGCTACGGCGAAAACCCCCACCAGGCGGGTGCTTTCCACGGCGATTTGAACGCGCTGTTCGACCAGCTGCACGGCAAGCAGCTGAGCTATAATAACCTCGTGGACGTGGACGCCGCCGTGCAGCTCATGCGCGAGTTTGCCCAGGGCTTGCCCGCCGTGGCCATCCTCAAGCACACCAATGCCTGCGGCGTGGCCCAAGCGGACAGCCTGCACACGGCCTACGTCAATGCCCTGGCCTGCGACCCGGTTTCGGCCTTCGGCGGCGTCATCATCACCAACAAAGGCATCGACGAAGCTACTGCGCAGGAGCTGAACAAGCTGTTCTTCGAGGTGCTCATCGCGCCCGGCTTCACCGAAGAGGCGATGACAATTCTGCAAAGCAAAAAGAACCGCATCTTGCTGCGCCAGAAGCCGGTAGACTTTCCCAAAAAGCAGATTAAAACCCTGCTCAACGGCATCATTGAGCAGGATGCCGACCTGCAAACCGAAGTAGCGGCCGACTTCCGCACCGTGACCAAATCGGCGCCCACGGCCGAGGAAACGGCCGCCCTGGAGTTTGCCCTCAAAATCTGCAAGCATACCAAGAGCAATACCATCGTGCTGGCCCGCCCCGGCCAGCTGCTGGCCTCGGGCGTGGGCCAGACCTCGCGGGTCGATGCCCTGCGCCAGGCCATCGAGAAGGCCGGCAGCTTCGGCTTCGACCTGCACGGCGCGGTGATGGCCTCGGATGCGTTTTTCCCCTTTCCCGACTGCGTCGAGATTGCGGGCGCGGCCGGCATCCGGGCGGTGGTGCAGCCCGGCGGCTCCATCAAAGACCAGGACAGCATCAACGCCTGCGACGAGCGCAATATGGCGATGGTGCTGACCGGCGTGCGGCACTTCAAGCACTAGTAGTCAGCTTGTTGGCATGAGATAGAAAAGCGTTCGTCATGCTGAGCGCAGCGACGCATCTCTCCCGAACGGAACCCGAACGGTGCGGTAGAGATGCTTCGCGGTGCTCAGCATGACGAACGCTTTTGCTTTCTACTAATTCCTACAAAATCACTTGCAACTGCGTCGTTATCTCGGGGCGATACCGCACGTTGTTGACGTCGGTAAAATCGGGCCGGGCGCGGTAGTTGAGCGTGATTTTGGCCTGGTGGCCGTCGAGCAGCACGTTCACGCCACCATCGAGAATATGCACGTCGCGGATGGCTCCGTCGCTGGTGCGCACGGCATCGTAGCGGCCGTGGATGTAGGTAGCGTAGGGCTGGAGGCGCACCTTGGGGCCGAGCAGGCGCTTGGGTAGCACAAAGCCGGTTTGGATAGTCTGGGCGGTGCCGGTGCCAAGCTGGGGCACGGCGTTGCCGCGCAGCGGGTTAGAGCCCGTGCCGGGGTTCATGGTGCCGCCGTAGCGCACAAAGTTGGTTCCCATGTTGTAGCGGTAGGCAGCGGCGTACACGGTGAAGGCCGTTTGCTGGGCCGTGTCTACGGGCGTGTCATAAAACAAATCGGCTGAGAGCACGCTCAGGTTTTGCTTCTCGTATGGGATGGTCCATACGTTGCTAGGCAGCGTGGTGGGGTTGGCCGCCGGGCGCGTATACATGCCGTCTTTGTAGAAGAGAAAGCCTGCGCCCAGGTTGAATATCCGCCGCGCGCCCAGGTAGTTGCCCACCTGAAAGGGCACCAGGTTGGCTTCCTTGTCCAGAAATTCCCAGTCGAAATAGCCCTGGTACACCAGCCCGCGGGCGCGGGGGTTAAACTGCGCCACGCCGGTAGTGAGGGTAGCCGGCGTGCTGTTGATGTTGCTGCGAAAAGCATCGTTGACCGACACCTTGTAATCGAAGCTCTTGACCCGGCCGCGGGCGTACATGCCTAGGCCGCGTCCGGTCTGGTCGATGGCGTCGATGCTGGGGCTTTGGGTGCCGGGCACGTCGAGGCCAATAAGCGAGAAGGCCGCGAAGCTGGTTTGGCGCGAAATACCGTTGTAGTAGTGCAGCCCGCCCCCGAAGTTGAGGTATTTATTGACCTTGTACTCCACCAGCGCGTCGTGGATGAAGAACACCGGCTTCTTGCCCGGCCCGGTGGTTTCGCCCGGCCCGCCGCCCGAAATGGTACTTTGCGAGTTGATACCCAGCTGGGTAATGATGAGGAAGCGCGGGTTGAGCTGCGCCACCAGCAGCACCCGCGAGCGTCGGATGCCGAAATCGACCTGGTCATAGGCTAGCTCCTCGGTGGCGTTAGTGGTGTTGGTATTATTCTCGGTGTAGCGCGCCCAAAACTGGTGGGCCGTCATGATGCGCACGTATTTCGAGCCGTCAGGCGAGAGGCTGATGCGCATGCCGCCCGCGTAGGGGGCCGACTTGGCGGGGGCCGGTGCCGGCTTGGGCAGCTGCACCGGGGCGGGCGGCGGGGCCTTGCCGGTAGAGGGCGGCACTACCACCTGGGCATGGGCAGCGGCACCGGAGAGTAGTAAGCTAGCGGCGAGTAGGCGACCGTAAAAGCTTTTCATTAGAATAGTGTATTGGGTGGGAAGAAGAGAAAGTGGGGCAAGGCGCGGCCAGCCTTTCGGTCGGAGGGCCGAAAAAATGGGGGCTTTAACCGGGAAATAGCTGAGGAGGCTTCGTTTGGTGCGAACCTCATCCCCTAGCCCCCTCTCCAAAAAAGAGGGGGGACTAATTTTTTTCCATAGTTAATAGGAGCTAGAATTAGCGCTAGTGCCCCCTCTTTTTTGGAGAGGGGGCTAGGGGGTGAGGTTCGCGCAAGGCGGGCTAGTGCCTAGCCACCTGCACCTGCACGAGCGGCAGCTCGGCTACCGGCTCGGGGCGCAGCTGCTCGGGTATCGAGCGGCCTTGCAGGGCCAGTTGGTAGCGGGCCTCGTCAAACTCACCCTCGCTCTTGGCGATAACCAGCGCGGCCACACCGTTGCCGATGACGTTGGTGATGGCACGGGCTTCGCTCATGAAGCGGTCGACGCCCAATAGCAGCGCCACGCTCTCGACCGGGATAACCTTGGTAGCCGCCAGCGTGGAGGCCAGCACGATGAAGCCCGAGCCCGTGACGCCCGCCGCGCCCTTGCTGGTAACCACCAGAATGGCAATCAGCGTGAGCTGCTGCGTGAAGCTTAGCGGAATGTTAAATGCCTGAGCCAGAAAAATAACCGCGATGGATAGGTAGATGCTCGTGCCATCGAGGTTGAAAGAGTAGCCGGTGGGAATAACCAGGCCGGCCACCGAACGCGAACAGCCGAGGCGCTCCATCTTATCAATCATGCGGGGCAAGGCCGACTCTGACGACGAGGTGCCGAGTACCAGCAGGATTTCCTCTTTGATGAAGCGCAGGTACGGCCCCAGGCGCAGGCCATAAAAGCGCAGTACCAGGTTGAGCCCCACGAAGATGAACAGGAACATGGTGGTGTACACCACCAGCATCAGCTTGCCCAGCGGCAGCAGCGTGGCAATGCCGTACTTGCCGATGGTGAAGGCCATACCGCCAAACGCGCCCAGCGGGGCCAGCTTCATCACCATCGCCAGCACCCCGAACATGGCGTGCGAGAGCCGGTCGAAGGTTTTCATCAGCGGCTCGCCGAGCTGGCCCATGCGGTTGAGGGCCAGGCCGAAGAGTACCGAAAACAGCAGTACTTGCAGGATGTCGCCTTTGGCGAAGGCATCGACTACGTTGCTGGGTACGATGTGGGTGAAGAATTCGACCCAGTTCATCTCGCCCGCCTTCTCGGTGAATTTAGCGGCTTCCTCTACTTTCTTGCTGTCTTTGAGCACGGCCTGGGCAGTGGCCTGCACACCCGCGCCGGGCTGCGTGAGGTTGGCCACGCCGATGCCGATGGCCAGGGCGATGGTTGTTACTATCTCGAAGTAGAGCAGGGCTTTACCACCTACTCGGCCCACTTTTTTCATGCTGCCCATGCCGGCGATGCCGATAACCACGGTCAGGAAAATGATGGGCGCAATCAGCATCTTGATGAGGCTGATAAAGGTGTCGGCCACGGGCTTGAGGCTCGCGCCGAACTTGGGGAACAGCGCCCCGACGACGACGCCTAGGGCGATGGCCGTGAGCACCTGCACGGTGAGGTTGGAATACCAGCGTTTCATAAGAAGAGAGGGTGGGAGTGGGTTGCTTAATGAAGCGGTTTATGAATTAGATTTTCCGTCATGCTGAGCGGAGCGCAGCGAAGTCGAAGCATCTCTATTGGTGAAGTAATTCTCAATGTCCAGCAACGAAGCGGCAGAGATGCTTCGCTGCGCTCAACATGACAGTTAGTTAGTCGTGGCCAATGCGGGAAGTCTGCCTGGTGTCGGCCATGCGCCAGTACACCACCAGCGAGATGGCGGCGGCCACCGTCACGTACCAGTAGTAGGCCGGCTCGTTGCCCCAGCTTTTGAATTGCAAGGCCAGGTACTCGGCCGAGCCACCGAAAATGGCCAGCGTGAGGGCGTAGGGCAGCCCCACGCCCAGCGCCCGGATATGGGCCGGAAACAGCTCGGCCTTCACCACGGCATTGATGGAGGTGTAGCCGCTGAGGATAACCATCGCCACGACCAGCAGCCCCAGCGCGCCCCAGGTGCTGGTGGTGTGGCTCAGCAGCGTGAGCAGCGGCACGGTGCCCAGCACGGCCCCCACCCCGAAGAACAGTAGCACCGGCCGCCGGCCCACCCGGTCGGAGAGCGTACCCATCAGCGGCTGAAGCACCAGGGCCACCGCCAGCGCCCCGAAGGAAATGAGCGTCGATTGCTCTTTGGTAAAGCCGGCCGTGTTCACCAGAAACTTCTGGGCGTAGGTAGTAAAGGTGTAGAAGACCAGCGTGCCACCCAAGGTCATGCCGATAACGGTGAGCACCTCGCGCGGGTGGCGCAGCAGCGCCCGCACCCGGCCCTCCTCAGCGGCTGGGGCAGCCTCGCCGGCCGCCTGCTTGCGGAAATCCTGAGTTTCCTCCATTTGCCGGCGCAGGTAAAGGGCCACCACGGCCGCCCCGGCCCCCAGCACGAAGGGCACGCGCCAGCCCCAGTTTTGCAGCTCAGCGGGCGTGAGCAACTGCTGCAAGCCCAGCTGCACCAGCAGCGCCAGCAACTGCCCGGCCAGCAGCGTTACGTATTGAAAGCTAGAGTAGAAGCCCCGGTGCCGGGCATCGGCCATCTCGGAGAGGTAGGTGGCCGAGGTGCCGTACTCGCCGCCCACGCTGAGACCTTGCAGCAGGCGCGCCAGCACCAGCAGCGCCGGCGCGGCCAGCCCGATGCGGTCGTAGCCCGGCGTGAGAGCGATGAGCAGCGAGCCGCCGCACATCAGCCACACGCTCAGCAGCAGGGCGGCCTTGCGGCCATGGCGGTCGGCATACGAGCCCATGAGCCAGCCGCCGAGCGGGCGCATCAGGAAGCCCACCGCGAAAATGGCGGCCGAGCTCAGCAGCTGCGCCGTGGGGCTGCCTTTCGGAAAGAAAACCGGCGCGAAGTAGAGCGTAAACGCCGAGTAGATGTACCAGTCGTACCACTCGACCAGGTTGCCGATGGAGCCCGAGACGATGGAGCGCAGCCGGCTAGCCGTGCTGACCGGGGGCGTGGTGGTGGGGTGAGTGAGCGTAGGCATACAGGGTGGGATGGGGAAAGAGGAGTGTGCTTACTAAACGACTGTCATGCTGAGCGCAGCGAAGCATCTCTACCGCTTCGTTGCTGATGTTAGGAGTTAGTTAACCAGCAGAGATGCTTCGACTTCGCTGCGCTACGCTCAGCATGACGGTCAGAAACCAACTGCCTACTGCCATTATTGATACCTAGCACTCATCGCTATCGAGGCAGGAGGCGCGGCGGGTTTCGGGCAGCAGCAGCAGAAACACCAGCAGCGAGGCCCCGATGCACGCGGCCACGTACCAGTAGAAGTAGCTTTCGTGCCCGGCCTGCTTGCACCAGAGGGCGAAATACTCGGCCGAACCGCCAAACAACGCCACCGTGACGGCGTGGGGCAGCCCGATGCCCAGCGCCCGAATTTCAACCGGAAACAGCTCGGCCTTGACCAAGGCATTGGTAGCGCTGTAGCCGCTCACCACTACCAGCGCCAGCGCCAGCAGCCCCAGCGCCGCCCAAGGACCGGGCGCGTGGCCCAGCGCCGTGAGCAGCGGCACCGTGCCCAGCGTGCCCGCCACCCCAAAAAACAGCAGCAATGGCCGCCGCCCCACGCGGTCGGCCAGCGCCCCGCACAGCGGCTGTAGCAAGGCAAAAACTAGCAGCGAGCCAAAGCACACTGCCGTAGCCACCGTCAGCGGCAGCCCCGTGGTGTTCACCAAAAACTTCTGCATGTAGGTAGTGAACGTGTAGAAAGCCAGCGTGCCGCCCATGGTAAGGCCCAGCACCAGCAGCACCGCGCGCGGGTGCTGCCGCAGCGCCCGCAGGCTGCCACGCCGCGCCTCGGGCAGGCGGTGGCTGGCCACGAAGGGCGCGGTTTCGGGCAGGCGGGCGCGCAGGTACAGGGCCAGCGCCGACATCACCGCCCCGCCCGCGAAGGGTAGCCGCCAGCCCCAGTCGAGCAACTGCGCTGGCTCTAATACTCGCTGCAACACCAGTTGCGCGCCCAGCGCCAATAGCTGCGCCACTATCAGGAAAGAGTATAAGAAGCTGGAATAGAAGCCCCGGCGCTCGCGCCCGGCCACCTCGGCCAGGTAGGCGGCGGCCACGCCGTACTCGCCGCCCACGCTCAGGCCTTGCAGTAGCCGGGCCGTGAGCAGCATGGCCGGGGCCACGAGGCCCACCGTTTGGTAAGTGGGCGTGAGGGCAAGTAGCAGCGAGCCCAGCCCCATCAGCAGCCCCGACAGCGTCAGCGAGGGCCGGCGGCCCAGCTTGTCGGCCAGCCGCCCAAATAGCCAGCTACCCAAGGGCCGCATCAAAAAGCCCAGCGCGAAGATACCCGCCGTGTACAGCAGCTGCGCCGTGGCATCTTCGGTCGGAAAAAAAGCCCCCGAGAAATACAGCGAGAATGCCGGGAACACATACCAGTCGTACCACTGCGCCAGGTTGCTGAGCGAGGCGCTCCAAACGGCGCGCCGCTGCCCGGCGGCCGGTGGGGCCGGGGCGAGGGTGGCGGGCTGGGGCAGGGTAGCGGCAAGCATTGGGTGGGGCAGGGTAGGAGTGGCCGAGTGGTGAGTGCTTACTCACTGTTGGTCTCGCTACAAAGCAGCACCCCAATTTTGAGGAAATTTCAAAGGAATCTTATGATTTCTATGAAATTTTCACGGCGCATTATGAAGCAGCCGGTTCAGTCGGTGCCAGCGGCCCGGTTGCCGAAAACGTTACTGCTAGCCGGTGCCACCCATCGGCGTAGGTGTAGCTAATCTGGTGGCCATATAACTCGCTGATGCGCTTGACAATGGCCAGCCCGATGCCGATGGAGTCGAGCGCCGCGTTGCCTTTCTTGAAGCGGCCGAACAGCTCGGCCGGGGCGGCCGTGGGTGGGCGGCCGGTGTTTTCGAGGCTGAGCGCCTGCGTGGTGAGGCGCAGGCGCAGCTCGCCGCCCGGCAGGTTGTGCCGGATGGCGTTGCTGAATAAATTATTGAGTAGCAGCTGAGCCAGCGACTCGTCAAAGGCTACCACCACGCCGGGCGCTACCTCGCGGGTGGTGCGCAAGTCTTTCAGCTCGGCGAGGTCGGCAAAGGCGTTTTCGGTAGCCAGCACTAGGCGGCTAAGGTTGGCGCGGGCGTCGGGCGGGGTTTGGTAATGCTCCAGCTTGGCCAGCAGGGTGAGGGCCTGGTTAATTTTGGTGAGGCGCTCCAACTCGTCGTGCATGGCCGTGAGCATCCGCAGCTGGCTTTCGATGAGTGGCGAGTCCATGAGTAGTTCCAGCTTGGCCTTCATGCTGGCCAGCGGCGTTTGCAGCTCGTGCGAGGCGTTTTCCGAAAACTCGCGCAGGCCCTGGTAGTCGCGCTGCGCCTGCGCCGTCATGCTCCCCAGAAATTCATTAAGCTCCCGAAACTCCTGGGTGCGCGTGGTCGGCAGCGCGATGGGTGCCGCCTGCCCCAGCTGAAACTGCTGAATGCCCCGCAACGTGGCCAGCAGCGGCCGCAGAATCCGCCCCGAAATCAGCTCGCTCAGCAGCACCACCAACGCCAGCAAAAACACGAACGTCCAGGCAAAGACTAGCACCAGCCCGCTTAGGTGGGTGCGCCCCGGCTCCACCACGGCCAGGCGGCTGGCCAGGCGGTAGCGGCGGCCCCCGGCCGTGGCGTAGGTAGTGAGGCGCACGGCCATCACCTCGGCTTGCAGGGCGGCGTCCCACTCGGGCTGCTGCTGCACCAGGCGCGGCCGGGCCGGGGCGGCTGGCACGGGCGTCACGGCCACGGTGGCCGGTGGCACGTAGCCGCGCCCGGCGGCCAGCCCGGCCGCCACGGTGGCGTGCAGGTACTCGAGCCGCGCCAGCGCCGCCTGTCGGAAGCTGCGCGTAAGCGCTTCGTACACAATGCCGAAGCCAATGCTCAAGACCAGAAACGTGATGAGCGCGTAAGCCAGCGTGTAGCGGTAGTTGAGCTTCATTAGTCGGGGGCGCTGAGCTTGTAGCCCAGCCCGTACACGGTGCTGATGTAGTCGCGCCCGCCGGCATCCACGATTTTCTTGCGCAGGTTTTTGACGTGCTGGTACACGAAGTCCACGCTGTCGAGGTTGTCGGTGTAGTCGCCCCAGAGGTGGGCCGCGATGGCCTGCCGCGTCAGCATCCGGCCCTTATTATTAATGAAATACAGCAGCAGGTTGGTTTCCTTGCGCGTGAGGTTCAGGAGCTTGCCGCCCACCCGGCACTCCATTGACTCCAGGTCGGCGGTGAGGTCGCCGAAGGTGAGGACGTTGTTCTTGTGCGGGCTGCGGCGGCGCATGATGGCCTTGAGGCGGGCCAGCAGCTCGGGCAGCGGAAAGGGCTTGGTGATGTAGTCGTCGGCCCCTTCGCCCAGGCCGGCCAGCTTGAGGTCAAGGCTATTTTGGGCCGAAATGATGATGACGCTGCTCTCACTGCCTTCTTGGCGCAGCAGCCGCAGTAAATTTAGCCCGCTGCCGTCGGGCAGCATCATGTCCAGCACCACGCAGTCGTAGGTGAAGAGCTCCAGCTTTTCGCGGGCCTGGTCGAAGGTGGCCGCCACCTCGCACACGTAGTGCTCCTGCACGAGATAGCTGCTGATGCTGCGGGCCAGCTCGGCGTGGTCTTCAACTAGCAGTATTTTCATGCGGAAAGCAGGCGGGTGGGAGAGAGGAAGGCAAAAGCGCGGGGCCGGTAGCCGGGCAACCGGAAATTTCCCGGAAAAATACTGCATCGGCCCGCGCAAGATAAGTAAGCGCGGCGGTAAGGGTGCGGGCCGCGCCGGCGCGCTAATTCAGCAAAACCCGCGCGCGGGGGCATGATAACCCCCGCTAGTTCTATCGTACCTTTGCGTATTGCTACCGGCCTTCTGCTGCGTGCGGCGCATTCTAAATGGGATTCTTCAATTTTCTGACCAGCGACATTGCCATCGACCTGGGCACTGCCAATACGCTAATCATTCATAACGATAAGATTGTGGTCGATGAGCCGAGCATCATCGCCAAAGACCGCACGACCAATAAAGTCATCGCGGTGGGCACCAAAGCCCAGCAGATGCACGAAAAAACGCACGATAATATCAAGACTATCCGGCCCTTGAAGGATGGCGTAATCGCCGACTTCCACGCGGCCGAGGAGATGATTAAGGGCCTGATTAAGCTCATCGACACCCGCAATCGGTTGTTTCAGCCCTCGCACCGCATGGTTATCTGCATTCCGAGCGGCATTACGGAGGTAGAAAAGCGCGCCGTGCGCGACTCGGCCGAGCACGCCGGCGCCAAAGAAGTCTGGATGATTCAGGAGCCCATGGCCGCCGCCATCGGCATCGGCATCGACGTGGAGCAGCCCGTGGGCTCGATGATAATCGACATCGGGGGCGGCACGACTGAGATTGCGGTTATCGCGCTCTCGGGCATCGTATGCGACCAGTCCATCAAAACGGCGGGCGACGTCTTCAACCAGGATATTCTCGACTACATGCGCCGGCAGCACAACCTGCTCATCGGCGAGCGCTCGGCCGAGCGCATCAAAATCGAGGTAGGCGCGGCCCTCTCCGAGCTCGACTCGCCGCCCGCCGACTACGAGGTGCGCGGCCGCGACCTGATGACGGGCATTCCGAAAGTTATTAAAGTAACATCGTCGGAAATCGCCATCGCACTCGATAAATCAGTGGCCAAAATCGAGGAAGCCGTGTTGAAAGCGCTGGAAATCAGTCCGCCCGAGCTGTCGGCTGACATCTATGAAAATGGCATTCACCTCACCGGCGGCGGCGCGCTGCTACGCGGCCTCGACAAGCGCCTGGCCGCCAAGACCAAGCTGCCCATCCACATTGCCGAAGACCCGCTGCGCGCCGTGGTGCGCGGCACCGGCAAGGCCATCAAGGACATTCAGGGCTTCCGGGGCGTTCTTTTGACGTAAGTTAAGAGTTAAGAGTTAAGAGTTAAGAGTTAAAAAGCTTGGAGTGGAAACGCAACAGCTTTGCAGCCTTTAACTCTTAACTCTCAACTCTTAACTCTTAACTGAGTTATGCGGAACCTCCTTGCATTCTTGCTGCGCTACCAGGGCATCCTGCTCTTCGTGCTGCTGGAGGTAGTGAGCTTTTATTTCTTCCTGACCAACAGCTCGTACCAGCGGGCGGCGTTTTTCAACTCGGCCAACGCCTATATGGGCGTGCTGCTGGAGCGCCGCACGCAGGTAGCCGATTATTTCCGGCTGGGCGAGCTCAATAAGGAGCTGCTGGCCGACAACGCCCGCCTGCGCTACCGGCTGTACCCCACCGACTTCAGCCGCCGCGAGGCCGACTCGCTGCCCGTGGGCCGCGACACGCTCGGGCGCATCGTGTACCGGCACCTGCGCCCGGCCACGCCCGTGGTGCCGGGTAGCGTGGCTGCCAGGCCATCTCTTAACTCTCAACTCTTAACTCTTAACTCAAAACCCGACACCCTGCTGCTGGGCCTCACCCGGCAGGCCATCCAGCCGCTGGTAGCGGCGCGGGTGATTAATAACTCGCTGCGCGAGGTAGATAACTACTTGACCCTGAACGTGGGCAGCGCCGACGGCGTGCAGCCCGACCGGGGCGTGATTGCGGCCGGCGGGGTAGTGGGCAAGGTGCAGGCCGTGAGCCAGCACTACGCCCGCGTGACCTCGCTGCTGCACTCGAAGCTGCAAATAGCCGCCCAGATAAAGCGCGATGGCACCATTTGCAGCGTGAAGTGGCCCGAGGGCATGGACTTTGCCCACGCCCTCGTAGACCAGGTGCAGCGTCAGACTCGCGTGGTGCGCGGCGACACCATCGTGACGTCGGGCTACAACGCCGTGTTTCCGCCCGGCGTGTTTATCGGCACCGTGGAGTCGGTGACGACCGAGCCGAATAAGGATTTTCTGACCGTGAAGTTGCGCCTGGGCGTTGATTTCAGCCGCCTCACCTACGTGTACGTGGTGCCCACGCCGCCCAGTACCGAGCGCGACTCGCTGGAGCAGCACACCAGCGAGCTGCCCGCCAGCATCAAGGCCGCCCAGGCCAAGGCCGCGAAGGAAGAAGCCGCCAAAAAAGAGAAAAAGCCATGAGCCTCGCCTGGACTATCGGCCGCCAAGTGCTGCTTTTCGTGCTCTACGTGAGCGTGTACGTGCTGCTGCTCGACAACGGCAGCGTGGTGCTCTTCGACCTGGGCTGGAATTTCTTCTACCTCGGTTTTCTACTGTTTTTGCCAATTAGCACGCCCGTGGCGTTGCAGCTGCTGCTGGGCTTCGTGCTGGGCTTTAGCATTGATATCGCGCACGATACGGGCGGGCTGCACGCCGCCGCCGCCGTGCTGTTGGCCTACCTGCGCCCCTGGGTGCTGCGCCTGCTGACCCCGCGCGACGGCTACGACGCCCAGGATACCGTGAACATCCACCAGATGGGCTGGCAGTGGTTTCTGGTGTATCTGGGCGTGCTCGTGACGCTGCACCACCTGGCGTTTTTCTTTCTGGAGCTGGGCTCCGTGCAGCACCCGCTGGTTACGCTAAGCCGGGTGGGCGTAAGCGTGCTTTATACCAGCGTGGTGCTGCTGATAGTGCAGCTGCTGCTTTTCCCGGTGCGGCGCGGGCGGGGGTAGAGCGCGGAGCAGACGATTGTCATGCTGAGCGCAGCGAAGCATCTCCATCGCTTCGTTGCAAACTCTAGTTGCGGCCTAGCCCCAGCGGGGCGACCCGTCGGTAGAAAATGTTGATAGCACAGAAAGTAAAGCCCCATAGGGGCGACTTAATCAAATAGATGGGCCGCCCCCATGGGGCTTTGGCACGTCGTACCCGGTAGTTGCTACCAACGGGTCGCCCCGTCGGGGCTAGGTCGCAACTAGAGTTTGCTAAGCGTCACGGATTAGTATTGAGGTAGAGATGCTTCGGCTGCGCTGCGCTCCGCTCAGCATGACGGGTGCTCTTACTCAACGGTTGCAGCCTGTGCAATTGGCGCGGTTCTGGCATCTTTGGGGCGTACTCACTTTCCGCTTATGCGTTACCTGCTGCTGTTCTGCGCCCTTTTGATGACTGCTCTCCTGGCCGACTCGGCCGCCCCCGGCCCCCAGCCGCCCCTGGCGGCCCAATGGAAGAAAATCGACGCCCTGCTGAAGAAAGACCAAACCGCCAGCGCCGCGCCGCTGGTCGAAAAAGTCTATCAGCAGGCGAAGAAAGAAAACAACGCCCCGGCCTACGTGCGGGCCTTGCTCTATAAAATCAGGCTGCTCGACAACAAGGAAAACGACGCCGACGAAAAGGCCATCGCCCTGCTCGAAGCCGACCTGAAAACGGCGCAGTTTCCAGCCCGGCCCATCCTGCACTCGCTGCTGGCGGGGCTGTATGCCGACTACTACAACCAGCACCGCTACCAGCTCTACGAGCGCACCCGGGGCGCCGCGCCCACCGCCGACCAGGCTACGCCAGGGGCGGCCGATGGCGGCACCACCCTCGCCACCTGGGATGCCGGCCGCCTCGGCGCGGCCATCGTGCGGCACTACTATCAGTCGGTAGAAGACGAGCCGCAGCGCCAGCTACGCACCACCCTGGCCGCCCTCGGCGACCTGGCCGTGGGCGGCGACGCCGAAGGCCGCGCCCTGCGCCCCACGCTCTACGACCTGCTGGCGCACCGCGCCATAGAGGGGCTGCAAAACCAGGAGCTGTACATCACGCGGCCCGAGCAGCAGTTTCAGGCCACCGACCCCAAGCTGTTTGGCAGCGCCCAGGAGTTTGCGGCGCTGAAGCTCGCCGCGCCCGCCGCCGACTCGCTCAACGGCCAGCTGCACGCGCTGCACCTGTTGCAGCGCCTCACGGCCGCCCGCCTGGCGGCCAATAACCCCGCCGCCCTGGCCGACGTGGACTTACAGCGCCTCCGCTTTCTGCGCGCCTTCGCGCAGGAAGAAGACTATACCGAGCAGTACACGGCGGCGCTAAGCCAACTAGCCGAAACGTATAAATCGCTACCCATCAGCACGGAGTTTATGGCGCGCCGGGCGCAGGCGCTGCGCGAAACCGACCCCGTAGCCGCCGTGGCCCTGGCGCGGGCGGCCGAAGCCCGGTTTCCAAAGTCGCGCGGGGCGGCGCAGGCGCGGGTGCTGCGCGAGGAGATTGAGCGGCCCGAAATCACGTTTTCGGCGGCCGACATCGTGGTGCCCGGCCAGCCCTGGCGGCTCGACGTCACGGCCCGCAACGTGACCGAGCTGCATGCCTTCGCCTACCGCATCACGCTGCGCGAATGGGAAACAGCCGGCCAGTACGACGAGCGCAACCGCACCCCGGCCCAGCGCTACGCCCGCGCCCTGAAGGCGGCTCCGGCCGCCACATGGGCGGTAACTGTGCCGACGCATTCGCTCGATTATAAAGAGCAAAAGCTGGCCGGGGCCGGTGCGGCGTTGCCGGCTGGCTACTACCTCGTTGTGCTCAGCAACCAGGCCAAGCCCAGCCTTGCCAGCCCGGCCCCGGCTGGCAGCGTTACGGCTTTCGGCGTGGTGGGTGCTAGCGAGCTGGCTGCCCTCGTGCGGACGCACGAACTCACGGCGGGCGCAACCTTGCTTTTATTGCATCGGCAAAGTGGGACGCTACTCAGCGGCATTTCGGCCCAGGGAATTTACACCAATTACAACTCGGGCAAACGCCAGCGTTTGGGCTCGGTGGTGCAGTCTTCCGCAAACGGGGAAGTGATGATTCACGCCCCGCTGCGCTCCGAGAAGCTGGCCGACTCCGAGCATCTGGGTCAAGCCAGAATCTGGCGCGGACGAGATACGCTGCTGGTTGAAGTCAACAGCGATGGTCGGCCGGTGCATACTTATCCGTTAGCTACCCCGCCCCAGCGCCGTACCTTCCTCTTCACCGACCGCGCCATCTACCGCCCTGGCCAAACGGTGTATTTCAAAGGTATTCTAGCCCAAACGCAAGACACTAAAACTAGCCTCCTTACCGGCCAGCCCGTGAGCGTGCGCCTGCGCGACGTGAACGGCCAAACCGCCCAGACGCTCACCTTCACCACCTCCGACTACGGCTCGTTCAACGGCTCGCTGGTGCTGCCCACGGGCCTGCTCAACGGCCAGATGACCTTGCAAACCGACGACGGCAGCCTCGGCTTTCAGGTGGAAGACTACAAGCGGCCCACCTTTTTGGTGACGCTCGACTCGGTGCCCGGCCGGCCGCAGCTGGGGCAGTTGCTCGCCCTCACGGGGCGCGCCCGCGCCTACGCCGGGCAGGCCACCGACGGGGCCACCGTGCAGTACCGCGTCACGCGCCGCGAGCTGTGGCCGCTATTCGGCGGGTACGGCCGCTATGGGCGCAGCATCTACCCGCCCGGTGGGGGGCGCGCCAGCCAGGAAATAGCCCACGGCACTACCACCACCGATGCCGAAGGGCGCTTCACGCTAAGCTTCACGCCGCCCGCCGGGCCCCGGCAGCCGGGCCGGCGCGGCTGGGAGCCGGGCTACGTGTTTGAAATAACCGCCGACGTGACTGACGCGGCCGGCGAAACCCGCACCGGCACCCGCAGCGTGGTTATCGGCCGCAACCCGCTCAACTTGCAGCTCGCCGGCCCCGAGCGCCTCGACCGCCAGCACCTGCCCGCCCTCACGCTGCTCGGCACCAATGCCACCGGCGAGCCGCTGCCCGCCACCGGCACCCTGCGCCTGCTGGCCCGCCGCTACCGCCCCAACCCGCCCGGCGTGCCCGGCCCCGCCCCCGAAACCGAGGACAACGAAGCCCCCGCCGAACTCGTCAAAACGCTGCCCTTCGACACCCGCACTAGCCCGGCGCTCGACGTGGCCGCCCTGCTGGCCGGCGTGCCCACCGGCCGCTACCGCCTCGAAGCCCAGGCCGCCGCGCCCGATACCGCCGCCCACGCCCGCCTCGATTTCGTGGTCTACGACGCCCAAGCCGCCACCATCCCCTACGCCACGCCCGACTGGGTAGAAGTGCCCGCCGACACGGTGGCCCCCGGCCAGCCCGCCCGCCTGCTGCTGGGCAGCAGCGAGCCCGATACCCGCCTGCTGCTCGAAGTAGAGCGCGGCGGCCAGCTGCTGCGCCAGGAGTGGCTGACCCTGGCCGCCGGCGAGCAGCGCCGCCTGGAGGTAGCCAGCGGCCCGGCCGCGGCCCCCGGCCCGCTCTACGTCCACACCACGCAGGTGCGCGCCGGCCGCCTCTACGTGCACACCGCCGTGGTGCAGGTAGCCGAGCGGCCCCAGCCGCTGCGCCTCAGCATCGCCACCTTCCGCGACCGGCTCCAGCCCGGCCAGCGCGAAATTTGGCGCGTGACCATTCACCAGGCCAACGGCCGCCCCGCCGAGGCCGAGCTGCTCGCCACGCTCTACGACCAAAGCCTGGATATTTTCCGCAAGCACAGCTTTGAAGGGCTGGATTTTGGCGGCGACTATTACCCGGCGCGGTTTGGTTGGCAGGGGAATTTTGGGCAGGTGAATTCGGAGTCATTGGAAGGGGCTGATACTGTTGCCGAGTTAGAGGCGGTAGAGTATCCCGAATTGAATGACTGGCAAAATCATTTGGCAGGAGGTTCCGATAAAGAGCTTATAGAAGCTAAGAGTGGCCGAGGAAAACGTATGATGGTTCGCACTGTAGCGGGCGGACTTGCAGCTCAGGCAGATGGTGTGGCAATGGCCGCTGCACCTGCTTCGATGTCAATGGTAAGAGGGTCTGCCAGTGGCGCGCTTAGTGAAGTAGTAACGGTTGGCTACGGCAAATCCAAAGTCCCTAAAGCCACCGCCGCCCCCGACCTCAGCACCATCGCCGCCCGCAGCGACTTCCGCGAAACGGCCTTCTGGCAGCCCGCCCTGCACACCGACCAAAACGGCGACGTAGTGCTCGAATTTCAGATGCCCGAGGCCGTGACGCGCTGGCAGCTGCTGGCCCTTGCCCACGACAAGCAGCTACGCAGCGGCCAGCTCGCCCGCCAGCTCGTGACCCAGAAGGAAATCCAGCTCACGCCCAACGCGCCGCGCTTCCTGCGGCCGGGCGATGCGTTCACCTTCCCCGCCCGGTTCTCCAACCTCACCGACCACGCCACCAGCGGCACGGCCCAGCTGTTTTTGCTCGATGCCGCCACCGGACAGGACCTCACCAGCCAGCTGCTGCAAGGCCCCGCCCAGCAAGCCGTAGCCGCCGCCGCCCATCAAAGCGTGGCCCTGGGCTGGGCGCTGAGCATCCCCGCTGATTTCGCCCCCGTAGCCGTCACCTACCGCGTGGTAGCCCAGGCCGGTGGGGGAGAGGTTTCAAACCTCAAAGGCTCGAAACCCAGGCGCAGAGGGTCGAAACCTACCCTCGGAAGTGCGAAACCTACCCTCGGAGGTCAGGTTTCGGACTTCGGAAGTGCAAAACCCAGCCCCGGAAGCTCGAAACCTACCCTCGAAGGTCAGGTTTCGGACCTCGAAGGTGCGAAACCTGACCTCGGAAGTGCGAAACCTACCCTCCGAGGTCAGGTTTCGACGGCCGCCACCTACTCCGATGGGGAGGAGAACACCCTGCCCGTGCTGCCAAATAAGATTCTCATTACCGAAAGCCTGCCGCTGCCCCTCGCCGGCCCCGGCACCCGCGCGTTTGAGTTAAAAAAACTCACCAGCACCAGCAGCCCCACCCGGCGCAACCAAAGCCTGACGCTGGAGCTGACCGCCAACCCCGCCTGGTACGCCGTGCAGAGCCTGCCCTACCTCTTGGAGTACCCCTACGAGTGCTCCGAGCAGGTATTCAGCCGCCTCTACGCCAACCTGCTGGCCGCCCAGATTCTGAAGAGTAACCCGCGTTTCAAAACCGTGCTGGCCGAGTGGCAGCGCCAGGCCGCCAGCGGCACCGCCCAGCAGCGCGAGCAGCTGGCCAGCAAGCTCACCCAAAACCAGGAACTCAAAAACCTGCTCTTGCAGGAAACGCCCTGGGTGCGCGACGCCCAAAGCGAAACCGAGCGCCTCGCCCGCCTCAGCACCCTCTTCGACGAGCCCCGCCTGCAAGCCGAAACCGCCCGCGCCCTCGCCAAGCTGCAAGCCATGCAGCTGCCCGACGGCTCGTTTCCGTGGTTTGAGAAAATGCCCGCCGACCGCTACCTCACCCAACTCATCGTGGCCGGCTTCGGCAAGCTCAAAAAGCTCAACGCCTTCGACGCCAGCCAGGACGCCACGGCCCGCGCCATCCTGCAACGCGCCGTAGCATCCCTCGACGCCGCCCAGGCCCGCGACTACACCCTGTTGCGCCAGCAAAAGGGCGTGAAGCTAACCGAAAACCACCTCGGCGACCTCGAAACGCAGGCGCTCTACGCCCGCAGCTTCTGGCCGGCGCTACCCGTGGCCCCGGCCGCCAAAGCCGCCCGCGCCTACTACCTCGGCCAGGCCGCCCAGCACTGGCTGGGCCGCACCCGCTACCTGCAAGCGCAGCTGGCCCTGGCCCTGCACCGCGACAACCAGGCCGCGCCCGCCCAGGCCATCCTGCGCGCCCTCACCGAAAACGCCCTCCACAGCCCCGATTTGGGCATGTACTGGAAAGACGTGCGCCCTGGCTACTACTGGCGCGAGGCCCCCACCGAAACCCAGGCCACGCTCATCGAGGCGTTTGACGAAGTCAAAAATGACCAAAAATCAGTCGATGAGATGAAGCTCTGGCTGCTCACCCAAAAGCAAACCCACAGCTGGGAAAGCACCCGCGCCACCGCCGACGCCTGCTACGCCCTGCTGCTGCGCGGCGCCGACTGGTCGGCCGCCACCCAGCCCCTGCAAGCCACGGTGGGCGGCGAGAAAATCCAGCCCGCCCCCGCCCAGGCCGGCACCGGCTACGTCAAAACCACCTGGCCCGCCGCCGCCATCCAGCCCGCCCAGGGCAAGGTCACGCTCACCAAAACCGATGCCGGCCCGGCCTGGGGCGCGCTCTACTGGCAGTATTTTGAGGATATCGACAAGGTGACGCCCGCCGCCTCGCCGCTCAGCGTTGAGCGCCAGCTCTACCGCGAAACCCGCACCGCCACCGGCCCGGCATTGGAGCAACTAACGACCGCCACGCCCCTGCGCGTGGGCGACGCCCTGGTGGTGCGCCTGGTGCTGCGCACCGACCGCGCCCTCGAATACGTGCACCTCAAAGACCAGCGCGCCGCCGGCCTGGAGCCCATCAATCAGCTCAGCGGCTACCGCTACCAAAATGGACTGGGCTACTACGAAAGCCCCCGCGACGCGGCCACCAACTTCTTCCTCAGCGAGGTGCCGCGCGGCACCCACGTCTTCGAATACCGGCTGCGCGCCAGCCAGGCGGGCGACTTTTCGGGGGGTCTCAGCCAGGTGCAGTGCTTGTATGCGCCCGAGTTCGGGGCCACCTCGGCGGGGCAGCGCTTGCAGATTACGGGGCAGGCAAAGTAGGATAAAACCCGGCTTCAAGCACTGCTTGCGGTGCTTGAAGCTAGGGGCCCTGATACAGGAGTAGTTGGCTCGCGGTGGCCGGCCGCCCGCCCCGAAAAAGCCCTTTACTTGAAGCTCAAAAGCCTTGCGCGGTGAGGGTCACCGGCCTATTTTTGTTTCTCTAACCAACGAGTAAGTTATTGATGCGGAAGTTAATTGCTATATGTGCCCTCCTCCTGAGCGCCTCGGCGGCCCAGGCCCAGACCGATAAAAACGCAGCCGTAACCAAACTACCCGGCGAAGAAAAGCTGAGCGTCCGCGAGCGGGCCGAGCGCGATTTCCTGATGCCGACGCGCCACAAAAAGATGGCCGAGGTAGCCAAGGCCACCGCCCAGCTCGACCAGGACGCCACCGCCGCGCCCGAGCTCGACGCCACCGCCAGCTACTCCGAAGCCGCCGAAGCCCGCCCCGACGAGGTAGCCGTAGCCACCCGCGCCGAACACCGCACCGCCCTGCGCCACTACAGCCGCAGCCGCAGCGCCCGCCACCACAGCGCCGCCCGCCACACCACCAAGGCCAGCGCCCACCGCAGCACCAAAAAGGCCGCCGCGCACAAAACCAAAACGAAAACCAAAAAGGCCAGCGCCGCCAAAAGCCACCGCGCTACCAAGAAAACGGTAGCCAAAGCCAAAAGCAGCCACAAGAAACGCCGCCGCTAGGCCGCTTTTTTAATCGATAAACAAGAGAGCCCCGCCAGTACTGGCGGGGCTCTCTTGCGTTTAAAGATGATTGGCGCGGGCCTCCTGGCCCGTGCCAACTACTAGCGGGCCTCTGGCCCGCACGTCAAGGGGGCGTTGGGGCGGGCTGCCGGCTTTTCGCCGGCTGTCCGCTCGTCATTGATAAGCTCGTTGCACGACGAGCGG
>CAXYJY010000018.1:0-142856 GCA_964277755.1 uncultured Hymenobacter sp. | reverse complement strand
CCAAAAAAGAGGGGGAGCCGACCGCAGAATGACGTTGCTAGGCATCAGTATCCCCCTCTTTTTTGGAGAGGGGGCCGGGGGGTGAGGTTCCCACGCACCACAAGCGTAGCCTGCCGGCAATCTTGAGGTAACACGAGCCCCGGAATTTTGCAGGATAATCCCAATTCCATCCCTGCAAAATGCCTAAAAACTACCCGCTACTCGCACTGCTCATCGGCACCGCCGCCCTGGCCAGTTGCCGCAAAGACAACGAGCCCGCTACCCTCACCTACCCCGCCTACGCCGAGGCCAGCAACCCCAAAATTCTCTCCACCGCGCCCAACGGCACGGTGCTTTACAACGGCGGCTTCGGCTCGGCGCTCGCGCCCGACCCCAACGACCCTACGGTATTCTACCTGCTCACCGACCGTGGGCCCAACGCGGCGGGCACGGCGGCCAATTCCATCATTTTTGGCAAGGCCGACTTTGCGCCGCAGATTGGCAAGTTTCGGATGAAGGACGGGCTGCTCACTTTGGAGCAAACTATCCTGCTCAAAAACGCCAGCGGCCAGCCCCTCACCGGCTTGCCCAACCCCGCCGGCCAGGGCAGTACCGGCGAAACGGCCTACGACCTGAGCGGCAACGCCTTGGGCACCAGCGCCGATGGCATCGACTCGGAAGGCTTGGTGCTGGCTTCCGATGGCACCTTTTGGATTAGCGACGAGTACGGCCCACACCTGGCGCATTTCGACGCCTCGGGCAAGCAAATGGAGCGTATCAACCCCTTCGGCAGTGGCCAGGGCGGGCGCACGCTGCCGCTGGTGCTGGCCAAGCGCCGCCCCAACCGGGGCATGGAAGGCCTCTGCCTCACGCCCGACGGCAAAACGCTGGTCGGCCTGATGCAGTCGCCCATGTATAATCCCTCTTCATCGGCCGTGAGCGGCTCGACGGTGTTGCGCGTCGTGACTTTCGACATCGCCAGCGGGGCAACCAAGCAGTACGCCTACCTCATGGATAACAGCAGCCTGACGGGGTGCAGCGAAATCGCAGCCGTCACCAACACTACCTTTCTGGCGTTGGAGCGCGACGGCCTCTACGGCGGCGACCCCAGCAAACCTTCGGCCGTGAAGCGGGTGTATAAGTTCGACCTCACCGGTGCCACCGACATCTCGGACGCCAGTAACTCGGCCAACGGCAAGCTGTATAACAATCTGACGGTGGAGCAGTTGAAAGACCAGGCCGGCCTGACCGCCGCCGGCGTAGTACCCGTGACCAAAACGTTGGTGCTCGACCTGCTGAAAGACATTTCGCCGGTGTACCCGCACGACAAGGCCGAAGGCCTGGCTCTCATCGGCAACGACCAGCTGGCCATCTCTAACGACGACGACTTCGGGGTAGTCGATAATGGCAGCAACGGATTCGCCCCCAAGATTTTGCCCGCTACCGGCAAGGTCGACGTCAACCGCATCTATTTCGTGCAGCTACCCAAGCCGTTGCGCTAGCCGCTCGCCCGCTGCGTGGGCAGCAAACCCGCACCAACTTTCCAGAAGCCGCTGCCAGAGCTTCCCAGCTTAGGCAGCGGCTTTTTAGCGGGCCTGGCGCTGGCTTGTAATGTGCGCGCGCCAGCCACGAATAATGCCCCACCGCGTTGCGGGCGTTATTTCGCACTCATGTCCTTAAAAACCCAAATTCGCCTCGGCGTTTTCATCATGCTGGGGCTGCTGCTGAGCCTGGGCGGCTACGTCATTTTTACGGTGCACGAGCTGGAATACGAAGCGCCCGCCGTGCAGCAGGACAATGCCCGCCTGGCGCAGCACGCGGTGTATTTATTCTTGGGCATCAGCACCTTATTGGGCATCTTGCTGATGGTGCGGCTGCCGCGCCTGGTGGTGCGCCCGCTGCACCGCCTCACCGCCGACGTGGAGCGGGTGGCCGGCCCCGGCCCCGCCACCCGCGTGGCGGTGGCCAAAAACAACGAAGTCGGCACCGTGGCCGCTGCCGTCAACCGCGTGCTGCGGCAGGCCGAAGACGAGCGCCGTGCCACGTTGGCCGAGCTCATCACCCAGCGCAACCGCACCGACAGCCTCGTGCGCAGCCTCGACGAAGGCCTGCTGCTCATTGACCAGCAAGGCATTATCGTGCTGGCCAACCCCGTGGCCTGCCTGCTGCTGGGCGGCATCCCGGCCAAAGACCTGCTGGGCCGGCCCGCCGAGCAAGTGGCCCAGCACAACGACATGCTGCGCGAGTGGCTGACCTCGCTGCACGCCCCGCAGCCGGCCGACAGCGGCAGCCTGGGCCCCACGTTTCTGGTGCGCCCGCACGGCGAAAATCTGCACTACCAGCTCACCGTCACGGCCATTGAAGCCTTTAATGAGGAGCTGAAAAAGCCCGAGCCGGCCGGCCACGTTTTTTGCCTGCGCAACGTGTCTGATTTTAAAAACCTAGACCAGCTGAAATCGACTTTCCTGGCCACGATTTCGCACGAGCTGAAGACGCCGCTGGCCAGCATCAACCTCAGTCTCATGCTCTTGCGCGACGAGCGCCTGGCCGCCGCCAAGCGCCAGGAAATCGCCGATGGCATCCGGGCCGAAACCCAGCGGCTGCTGGGGCTGGTGGGCCAGCTCATCGAGGTAGCGCGGCTCGACGCGGGCGGCGCGCTCAAGCTGAACCCGCAGCGGGTGCCGCTGCCCGAGGTGGTGCGCTACGCCACCGAAACCATTAAGGCCCAGCTCAATGACAAGGCCCTCAACCTGCGCGTGCAGCTGGCCGAGCCCCTGCCCGCCGCCCAGGCCGACCTCGAAAAAACGACCTGGGTGCTCATCAATCTGCTGTCCAACGCCATCCGCTACTCACCGCACGGGGCCAACCTCACCATCAAGGCCAAGCCCTGGGGCGAAATGGTACAATTAAGTGTCGAGGATGAAGGACCGGGCATTCCGAAAGAGTACCACATTCGCATCTTTCAGCGCTTCGCGGGCGGCCCCAGGGCAGCCGGGATGCCGGGCGGTGGCTCGGGGCTGGGCCTCAGCATCAGCCGCGAGTTTATTACGGCGCAGGGCGGGCAGCTGTGGGTGGAAAGCCAGCCGGGACACGGCAGTTGCTTCACCTTTACGCTGCCGGCCGTGGCGTGAAGCCAGCCGGCAGCCGGGCTTGCTGGCCGCGGTGCTGGCACTGAAGCAACCAGGCCGTGAGGGGGCCTTCCTCCGAGAAGAACGCCAGGTGCGTCGGGCTGTCGGCCGGAGTTACCATTTGCCTCATTAGGCTGGGCGACAGCAAATAAGCCAGGCACACGGGCTCGGGCAGGCGCAGCGCCAGCTCGGGCAGAAAGCGCTGGAGCAGCCAGCGCCGCGTATCGTCGTCGGGCAGGGTAGCGCGCCCGCGCAGGTCGAGCTGCCAGTAGGGGCAATTGACCTGGCGGGCTAGGCGCAGCATGGCGCGGTAGCCCGCCCGAAACTCATCCGCCGACACGGGCCGCTGCCAGCGGCCTACCAGCAGGTGCAAATCGGGGCGGTAGCGCAGGACGAGGTAATCGGCCTGGGGCGGAACAATGGTGAGCGCACGCATGGCAAACCGGGATTTTAAGCCAAAAAAAGAGAAAAAGCTAGTAGGAGTCTGGCATGCGGCGGCGGGGCGAGTGGGCGGCGGGCGGCGTTTTTTTAGCGCCGGCAAGATGCGACGCGCAGTATGACTTATCTGTGAAATCAACCAGTTGATTTAAGCCGCGCACCGGGGCCGCTGCTGCCGGTATGAGCCCGCAAAGGTGGCCGGGCGTTGCCTGGGTAGGCGGCACTATCGTCCGGCGCGGGCGGTTTCCCGACCAACGCCCTGTTTGGCCCGGCCCGGCCGCCCGGCTTCGCGGCCCGACCTTTGGCTTATGACCCGCCTTTTGCTGCTTTTGCTCGTGCTCACTGCCCCTACCCTCACCGCCGCGAAAAAGCGTCCGGCCGAGTCTTTTCCGCTAACTACTTACCCCGTGTACAACGGTCCCGATTTGGGGCTGACTTTCGACCGCGCCGGGCGCGGCACGCTGCGCGTGTGGGCGCCCACCGCCGAGGCGCTGCGCCTGCGCCTGTACGCGGCCGGCGAGGGCGGCACACCCACCGCTACGCATGAGCTAACTCGCAGCACCGCCGGCACCTGGACGCTGGCGCTGCCCGCTGGCACCACCGGCTTCTACACCGTGCAGGCCACCATCAAGGCCCGGGCGATGGCCGAGGTGTGCGAGCCATACGCCCGCGCCGTGGGCGTGAATGGCCACCGCGCCGCCTGGCTCGACCCCGCCACCGCCGCGCCCGACGGCTGGGCCGATGACCTGCGCCCCAAGCCGGGCGCGCCTACCGACATCGTGGTGGGCGAGGCCAGCGTGCGCGACTTATCGATTGCTTCCAACTCGGGCATTCAGCACAAGGGCCAGTACCTGGGCTTGACCGAGGAAAATACCACCGGCCCCGCTGGCATGCGGACTGGCCTCAGCCACTTGCTGGAGCTAGGTATCACGCATTTGCACTTGCTGCCGACGTATGATTTTGCGGCTATTGACGAGAGCCGGCCGCCCGCGCCCGACCACTACAGCTGGGGCTACGACCCGCTGAATTATTTCGTACCCGAAGGCTCGTATGCCACCGACGCGCGCGACCCCGCCGCCCGCATCCGGGAGTATAAGCAGTTGGTGCAGGCGCTCCACGACCATCAGTTGCGCGTGATTGCGGACGTGGTGTTCAACCATGTGGCCGACGCGGGCACCAGCGCGTTTGAGCAATTGGTGCCAGGCTACTACTTCCGCCACAACCCGGATGGCTCGTATTCCAACGCTACCGCCTGCGGCAACGAAGTAGCCTCCGAGCGGCCGATGGTGCGCAAGCTCATCGTGGATTGCGTGAGCTACTGGGCGCGGGCGTATCACGTCGATGGCTTCCGCTTCGACCTTATGGGCGTGCTCGACCTCGAAACCATGCGCGCCGTGCGCGTGGCCCTCGACCAGCAAGACCACAGCATTTTCGTCTACGGCGAAGGCTGGGCGGCCGGCCCCAGCCCCCTGCCCGAAGCCCAGCGCGCCGTGAAAGCCAACGTGGTCCGGCTGCCGCGCATCGCCGCCTTCGGCGACGAGCTGCGCGATGGCGTGAAGGGCCACTACGCCCGCCAGGCCGAGGGCGGCTTCGCGGGCGGCCAGCCGGGGCTGGCGGAAAGCGTGAAATTCGGCATTGTGGGCGCTACCCAGCACCCGCAAATCGACTACGCCCAGGTTAATTACAGCAAAGCGCCCTGGGCCAGCCAGCCCGGCCAGGCTATCAACTACGTGTCGTGCCACGACGATAGAATACTCTGGGACAAGCTAGTAGTAGCGCACCCTACTCTGCCGGAAGCCGACTTAATCAAGCTCGACGTGCTGAGCAATACCATCGTCTTCACCTCGCAGGGCATCCCGTTTCTGCCCATCGGCGATGAGTTTTTGCGCACCAAAAAAGGGGCTAGCAACTCCTACAATCTGCCCGACAGCATCAACCAAATCGATTGGGCGCGCAAGGCGAAGTACCGGCCGGTATTTGAGTTTTATCGCCAGCTATTGGCGCTGCGCAAAGCTCATCCGGCGTTTCGGCTACCTACCCAGGAGTTGATTGCGCAGCACTTGTATTTCTTGCCAGGTGTGCCAGCCGGCACCATAGCCTACCAGCTGCTTGACCACGCGGGCGGCGACCAGTGGCAAACCATTACGGTGCTTTTAAACGGCACCGGGCAGGCGGCCAGGGTGCCCGTGCCGGCCGGCCGCTACTCGGTGGTATTGCGCGGAATGGAGATTAATCAGCGCGGGCTGGGGCCGGTGGTGAGTAGCAGCACGGTGGAAGTGCCGGCGTATTCGGCGCTGGTGCTGGTGCAGTAGCGGCTAATTAGCTGCTACTGCTTCGACATGCATCGCAGGAGCGCTTTCTGGCTGCACTTTAATCCAAGCGATAATATCCTCTATCTCTTTCTTAGATAGCCCAAAAGAAGGCATTTGCTGCTTACCATTCTCATTGTATAGCTTCACGCCGTACTCGTCGCCACTGGCAATAACTTTAGCTGAGTTTTGAACCCACGATACAATCCACGGCATAGGACGACGCTTATCTATATCGGCTAATTTTGGCCCTACTACCTGTTGATAAACAGCATGGCATTGCGCACAATTAGCTTTAAAAAGTGCGTCACCTGATATGATAGCAGCAGCTTCGGCAGTTGAAGCAGGTATGTATGTGCTCGCTACTGAAACCCTATCTCTAGGAATTACCGGGCCCTCGTCGGCGGGCTGCTGCTCCTCGGTTTCATAGAGCTCCGCAGGCATAATACTGACCAGCCCGGCCGCGCTCAGCGCCCCGAGCCCTAGCAACAGTACGATAAGGCCCATGCCCGCTGCGAAGAAGAAGCCAGCAAAATTTGTCCGCATACCACAGTCGTTTACGTGCGCGATACTTTTAACTAAGGTATAACCAAAAGCGGAGCAGTTTGCTTATAAGTTCTTCACATTTACCGCTAGTGCGGCGAGCCGCTAGCTTTTCGGCAAAAAACGCCGAACTTCGCCGCCACTACCATTTCTTTCTCATGGCTACATCCACTCTCACCGGCCTGCGGGCCGGCGTACTGCACGGCGACGAAGTGCAGCAGCTTTTCCAACACGCCAAGGCCAACGGCTACGCCCTGCCCGCCGTGAACGTGACCGGCACCGACACCGTGAATGCTGTGCTCGAAGCCGCCCGCGACCTCAACTCGCCGGTTATTATCCAGTTTTCGAACGGCGGCGCGCAGTTCTTCGCCGGCAAAGGCCTGGCCAACGACAAGCAGCAAGCCAGCATCGCGGGCGGCATTTCGGGGGCGCACCACGTGCACCTGATGGCCGAAGCCTACGGCGTGCCCGTGATTTTGCACACCGACCACGCCGCCAAAAAGCTGCTGCCCTGGATTGACGGCCTGCTCGAAGCCGGCGAGAAGTTCTACGCCGAGCACGGCCAGCCGCTCTACTCGTCGCACATGCTCGACCTGTCGGAAGAGCCGATTGAGGAGAACATCGAAATCAGCAAAAAATACCTGGAGCGCATGGCTAAAATCGGCATGACGCTCGAAATCGAGCTCGGCGTGACCGGCGGCGAAGAAGACGGCGTGGACAACTCCGACGTGGACTCCAGCAAGCTCTACACCCAGCCCGAAGAGGTAGCCTATGCCTACGAAGAGCTGAGCAAAGTGAGCCCGCGCTTCACGGTGGCCGCCGCCTTCGGCAACGTGCACGGCGTGTACAAGCCCGGCAACGTGAAGCTGCAACCCAAGATTTTGCACAACTCGCAGGAGTTTTTGCGCCAGAAGCACAACATCGAGGAGGCGCTGCCCATCAACTTCGTGTTCCACGGCGGCTCGGGCTCGAGCCAGGATGAAATCCGCGAGGCCATCAGCTACGGGGCCATCAAGATGAATATCGACACCGACTTGCAGTGGGCGTTCTGGGAAGGCATTCAGCAGTACTACGTCAAAAACGAAGGCTTCCTGCAAGGCCAGATTGGCAACCCCACCGGGGCCGACTCGCCCAACAAGAAGTACTACGACCCGCGCGTGTGGCTGCGCAAGGGCGAGGAGACGTTTGTGAAGCGGCTGAAAGTGGCGTTTGAGGATTTGAACGCCGTGAACCGCCGGCCGTAAGCTGGGTTCCGGCCGATGCGTTTGTCATGCTGAGCGGAGCGCAGCGGAGTCGAAGCATCTCTACCTCAGTACTAACCTTTGACGCCTGCAACGAAGCGGTAGAGATGCTTCGACTCCGCTGCGCTGCGCTCAGCATGACAAACGAAAAAGCCCCCGCCCCATTCGGGCGCGGGGCTTTTTACTTTTGCGCCCCTCCCCCGCCACGCCCCATGAAAATCCTGCTAGTCGAAGATGAGCCTAAGCTGGCCTCGTTCATCAAAAAAGGGCTGACCAGCGAGGGCTACGACCTGCTGATTGCCTACGACGGGCAAATGGGCCTCGCGCTGGCGCAGCAGCAGCCGTTTGATTTGATAATTCTCGACGTCAACCTGCCGCTGCTCAATGGCTTCGAACTGTGCCGCCGCATCCGGGCCGACTACCCGCACGTGCCGGTTATTTTTCTTACGGCCTTTGACAGCCTGGAAGACAAGGTACAGGGCTTCGAGGCCGGGGCCGACGACTACCTGGTGAAGCCCTTTGCCTTTCAGGAGCTGCTGCTGCGGGTGCGGGCGCTGGGCCGCCGCCAGCAGGCGGCCGAGGCCGTGCGCCACGTCATCAGCCTGGCCGATTTGGAGCTTAACCTCGACGCCAAGGTAGTGACCCGCGCCGGCCAGCGCATCGACCTCACTACCAAAGAATACGCTTTGCTGGAGTATTTGCTCTTAAATCAGGGCCGCATCATCTCGCGGGTAGCGATTGCGGAGCACGTGTGGGACGTGAACTTCGACACCAATACCAATCTCGTGGACGTGTATGTGAGCTACCTGCGCAAGAAGCTGGACCGGGGGTTTTCGCCCAAGCTCATCCATACCGTAGTGGGCATGGGCTACGTGATGCGGGCGGAGTAACGTGGACCCTGCGGGTCCGCGCGTTATCAGGTTAGTTTGCGCTCATTCCTAATTTACTCGCGGACCCGCAGGGCCCACGATACGCCGCACTCATGCTCATCCGCACCAAGCTTATCCTGCGCTTTACCATCCTCGTGGCGGGGCTGCTGGTGGTGTTTTCGGCGTTTGTATACTACTTCCAGGCGGCGGCGCGGCAGCAGCGTTTCGTGCATCGCATGGAGGCCAGCGCCTTGCTGGCGGCACGGGTGCTCATCCGCAGCGGGCACCCGGCGGGGCCGGTGCACCCGCGCGATTTGCTGATGATGACCGGCGAGCGCCTGCGCGTGCGCGGCCCCGGCGGGCAAACGCTCTTTGTCGAGGCCGCCGCCGTGCCGCCCGGCCTGGCCGGCCAGCTCGAAAGCACCTGGGTGCGCTACAAGGCGCAGGGCGTTACGTATCGGGTTGAAATCGCGGCCATCGACCGGCTGGGCCGCTCGCAGCTCGACACGCTGCGGCTGATACTGGTGGTGGGTAACGTGGGCACGCTGCTACTCATTATTCTGGCCGGCTGGGTGCTGGCCAACCAGTTTCTGCAGCCCATCGCCCGCGTGGTCGAGCAGGTTGAATTGATAACGGCCTCCAACCTCGGCCAGCGCGTGGACGAGGGCAACCGGCGCGACGAGGTAGCGCGCCTGGCCATCACATTTAACCAAATGCTGGCGGGCGTGGAGCAGGCCTTTGAGGCGCAGAAAAGCTTTTTGTCGCACGCCTCGCACGAATTGCGCACGCCGCTGGCCACGCTGCTGGGCACGCTCGAAACCTCGCTGGCCTACGACGACAACCTGACCGACAGCAAGGAAAGCATCGCCTCGGGGCTCGAAGACGTGCGCCACCTCATCGCCCTCACCAACGGCCTGCTCACGCTGGCCCGCGCCGACGCGCCCTCGCCCCGCCTGCTCCCCGTGCGCCTCGATGAGTGCCTGACCACGGCCCTGGCCTACGCCCAGGCCAAATATCCCGGCCGCGAGGTGCAGCTCAGCATCAGCCCGGCCCCCGCCGACGCTCCTGAGCCCTTCGGCCTGCCCGGCAACGCCGAGCTGCTGACCACGGCCTTATTCAACCTGCTCGACAATGCCTGCAAGTACTCCCAAGCCGCTGTAAGCGTGTCGTTAAGCTACGCTGATATTAACACGCTGGAAATTCGCGTGCAGGACAGCGGCCCTGGCATCGCGCCCGCCGACCAGGCGCGGCTGTTCGAGCCGCTGTTTCGGGCGCGCAGCGCGGCCGGGCGGCCGGGCTTTGGGCTGGGGTTGCCGCTGGCGCAGAAGGTAGTGCGCCTGCACGGTGGGCAGCTGGCGATAGAGTCGGTAGTGGGGATGGGGACGACGGCCACGGTGCGGCTGCCGGGGTAGCGCGTGCGGTGTACCGTGGACCCTGCGGGTCCGCGCGTGTTAGCGGCCGTAATAACAATAACACGCGCGGACCCGCAGGGTCTACGGTACACCCACATTTAATGTATTCTAACACCATTCTCAGACGGTTTTAATGTCGGCGGGGGTGCTTTGCGCCATGAACCGCCCCCTCCCCCTTGCCGCTACCCGCTACCGCGCGCTGGCCGCGCTGCTGGCCGTGGCGCTGCTGCTGTCGGGGGCGCTCAATTGTTTTTTGCTGAGCCGCCCCGCCGGGCTGGCCGCCTACCCGGCCTTTCTCGACGATGACGACGACGACGATGACAACCTGATTGCCACGCGCGCCGAGCTCACGCTGACCCAGACCATGCTGGCCCGCTGCCAGGCCGAAAGCCTGCGCCGCGACTCGACGCGCGTGGCCGCCCACTCGCCGGCGCGCTAACGTGCGGCCGGCATTTGCGTACTATCCTACATTCACGAAATACACACCTTTTCAAGTGTCTCTTTTTCAAAATAAACCAGCGGGCAACCGCACCGCTTTGGCCGCCCTGGCGGCGGGCTTGCTGCTACTAGGCGGCTGCGGCAAAGACGAGGCCGAAACCGCCAAAAAGGAGGACGCGCCGCCGCAGGTGCCGGTAGTAGCGTTGCGCACCACCGACCAGCGCCTCTTCCACGAGCACGTGGCCGACATCCAGGCCGAGCGCAACGTGGAGGTGCGGGCCAAGGTGCGCGGTTTTCTGGAGCACATTTTTGTGGATGAGGGCAAGTTTGTGAAGAAGGGCCAGCCGCTGTTTCGCATCCAGCCCAGCGAATACCAAAACCAGCTGGCCCGCGCCAAAGCCGCCGAAACCGCCGCCGAAGCCGAAGTAGCCTCGGCCAAAGTGCAGCTGGAGCGCGTGCAGCTGCTGGTCAGCAAAAACATCATCGCCAAAACCGAAACCGACCTGGCGCGGGCCAACCTGCGCACCGCGCAGTCGCACGTGGCCGAGGCCCAGGCCCGCCAAAGCACGGCCCGCCTCAACCTCGACTACACGCTGGTGCGCGCCCCCTTCGACGGCGTTATCAACCGCATCCCGCTCAAGGTGGGCAGCCTCATCGAGGAAACCACGCTGCTCACCACCGTGTCGGACCTCAGTCAGGTTTTTGCCTACTTCGAAGTACCTGAGAATGAGTACCTGGAGCTGACGCGCCTGCGCCAGGAGCACCCCGAGCAAAGCCGCTCCGACACCGTAACGCTGATGCTGGCCGACAACAGCCGCTACGCCTACCCCGGCTACATCGAAACCTCGGAAGGCGAGATTGACGAGAATACCGGCTCCATCGCCTTCCGCGCCCGCTTCGATAACCCGCAGCACCTGCTCAAGCACGGCGCCACCGGTCGCGTGCGCCTCACCAACGTGGTGAACGACGCATTGCTGGTACCACAAAAAGCGGTGTTTGAAATCCAGGATAAAAGCTACGTGTACGTGGTCGATGGCAACAACGTAGCCCGCACCCGCGCCTTCGTGCCCGGCAATCGCACCGGCAAAGACTACGTGGTGAAAAGCGGCCTCAAGCGCGGCGAGCGCGTGGTCTACGAGGGCACGCAGCAGGTGAAAGATGGCCAGAGAATAGTGCCCCGCAAGGCGGAGATAGCCGACGAAACCACGGACGCCCCGAGTGTGGCGAAGGTGCGATAGGCGCTGTACCGTGGACCCTGTGGGTCCGCGAGTTATTGACGTCAATTAGCAATAATTCAGCTTACTACTTACGCGCGGACCCACAGGGTCCACGGTACATTTTATGTTCGATATCTTCATTCGCCGCCCGGTCCTCTCGCTGGTTATCTCCCTGCTGATAACCTTGCTGGGCGGGCTGGCGCTGTTTCAGTTGCCCATCACGCAGTTTCCCGACATCGTGCCGCCCTCCGTGACCGTGACGGCGCGCTACACCGGGGCCAACGCCGAGGTGTGCGCCAAGGCCGTGGCCACGCCCCTGGAGCGCGCCATCAACGGCGTGCCGGGCATGACCTACATGACGTCGGTGAACAGCAACGACGGCGTCACGCTCATCGAGGTGTTCTTCAACGTGGGCACCGACCCCGACCTGGCCGCCGTGAACGTGCAGGGCCGCGTGCAAACCGTGCTCGACGAGCTGCCCGAGGAGGTAATCAAGGCCGGCGTGACCACCGAAAAGGAGGTAAACTCGATGCTGCTCTACCTCAACGTGACGAGCACCGATAAGGCGGCGGGCGAGAAATTTATTTATAACTTCGCCGATATCAACATCTTGCAGGAGCTCAAGCGCATCGACGGCGTGGGTTTGGCCGAGATAATGGGTGCCCGCGAATACTCGATGCGGGTCTGGCTGAAGCCCGACCGCATGGCCGCCTACAACATCGGCACCGAAGACATCGTGGCCGCCATCCGGGCCGAAAACGTAGAGGCCGCGCCCGGCAAGTCGGGCGAAAGCTCGGGCCGCCAGGCCCACGACCTACAATACGTGCTGCGCTACACGGGCAAAATGTTCAAGCCCGACCAGTACCGCAACATCGTGCTGCGCGCCAACCCCGATGGCTCGGTACTGAAGCTCAAGCAGGTAGCCGACGTAGAGTTTGGCTCGCTGACTTACAGCATGGCTTCGAAGGAAGACGGGCGGCCCTCGGCGGCCATCATGCTTAAGCAGCGCCCCGGCTCCAACGCCCGCGAGGTAATCGAGGGCGTGAAAACGCGCATGGCCGAGCTGAAAGCCACGAGCTTCCCGCCCGGCATGACCTACAGCGTGGCCTACGACGTGTCGCGCTTCCTCGACGCCAGCGTACACGAAGTGCTCAAGACGCTGGTGGAGGCGTTCATCCTGGTGTTTATCGTGGTGTTCGTGTTTTTGCAGGATTTCCGCTCCACGCTCATCCCGGCGCTGGCGGTGCCGGTGGCGCTCATCGGCACGCTGTTTATTATGAACGTGCTGGGTTTCAGCATCAACCTGCTCACGCTGTTTGCGCTGGTGCTGGCCATCGGTATCGTGGTCGATGATGCCATTGTGGTAGTCGAGGCCGTGCACGCCAAAATGCACCATGAGCACCTCGCGCCCCGCGAGGCCACCTTCGCGGCCATGCACGAAATCAGCGGGGCCATCGTGGCTATTACCTTGGTAATGACGGCCGTATTCGTCCCCACGTCGTTTCTAAGCGGGCCGGTGGGCGTGTTCTACCGGCAGTTTTCGCTCACGCTCGCGGCGGCTATTTTGATTTCAGCCGTGAACGCCTTGACCCTCACGCCAGCTCTGTGCTCGATACTGCTCAAAGAGGTTGACCACAACAAAAAGCCGGGCTTGCTGGGCCGGTTTTTCAACTGGTTCAATGCCCGCTACGACAGCCTGGCCGACGGCTACAAGAAGGTGTTGAGCACGGTGGCGCACCGCCGCGTGGTCACGCTGGTGGCGCTGGTAGTATTTATCGGGCTGGCCTACGGCACGAGCCGCTCGCTGCCCTCGGGCTTCATCCCGACCGAAGACCAGGGCATGATTTACGTGAACGTAACCACGCCCGCCGGGGCCACCGTAGAGCGCACCGAAAAAGTGCTCGACGAGATTCAGCAAATCGCGGCCAAGCTCAAGCCCGTGGAGTCGGTATCGACGCTGGCCGGCTACAGCCTGCTCAACGACGTGGCGGGCGCGACCTACGGCATGGGCATGATAAACCTGGCCGCCTGGGACAACCGCAAACAATCGGTAGATGAGCTGATTGCGGAGCTACGCGACAAAACCAAGGGCATCGCCGACGCGCAGATTGAGTTTTTCCCGCCGCCCTCGGTGCCGGGCTTCGGCAACGCCAGCGGCGTGGAACTGCGCGTGCTCGACAAGTCGGGCACCGGCAACTTGCAGCGCACCGCCGACGTGACCAAGGACTTCTTGTTGGCCCTCGACAAGACGCCCGCCGTCGGCTCGGCCTTCACCAACTACGACGCCAGCTTTCCGCAGTACCTCATCCACGTAGACCAGGAGCAGGCCGCCAAAAAAGGCGTGACCGTAGACGCGGCCATGAGCACCCTACAAACGCTGATTGGCAGCTACTACGCTTCCAACTTCATTCGCTTCGGGCAGCTCTACAAAGTGATGGTGCAGGCCTCGCCCGAGTACCGCGCCAACCCCGAAGACCTGCTGAAGCTGTACGTGAAAAACAACCGCGGCGAGCTGGTGCCCTACTCCACCTTCGTGCGGCTAGAGCGCGTGTACGGCCCCGACCAGCTCACGCGCTACAACATGTACACCTCGGCCATGGTGAGCACCGATGCCGCGCCCGGCCACAGCACCGGCGACGTTATCACCACCATCGAGGAAACCGCCAAGAAGGTGCTCCCCAAAGGCTTCAGCTTCGAGTGGAGCGGCATGACCCGCGAGCAGGTGCTGTCGGGCGACCAGGCGCTGTACATTTTCGCGCTGGTTATCGTGTTCGTGTACCTCATCCTGGCGGCGCAGTACGAGAGCTTCCTGCTGCCGCTGCCGGTGCTGCTGAGCTTGCCCACGGGCATCTTCGGAGCCTTCTTATTCCTGAAAATAATGGGGCTCGAAAACAACATCTACGCCCAGGTGGCCCTCGTTATGCTCATCGGCCTGCTGGGCAAAAACGCCATTCTCGTCATCGAAGTAGCCGAGCAGCGCCGCCGCGCCGGGGCCTCCGTGTTCGACGCCGTTATCGAAGGCACGCTCTCGCGCCTGCGGCCGATTCTGATGACTTCCTTCGCCTTCATCCTGGGCCTGATGCCGCTGGTAATCGCTCACGGCGCGGGCGCCCTCGGCAACCGCAGCATCGGCACGGCGGCGGCGGGCGGCATGCTGGTGGGCACGGCCTTCGGGCTGCTGCTGGTGCCGGGGCTCTACGTGATTTTCGCGGGCATGATAAAAGTGGAGAAACCGGCTGAGCCGGCTGCTGAAGAGGTAGAGGAAGAGGTGGAAGAGCCGATGCACGCTTAACCCCACCCCCGGCCCCTCCCCTCCGGGAGAGGGGAGCCTGACGATTGGCAAATCTGAATTATTGCATCCTAATGTTTTTAGCTAGGTTTTTCTCTTCTGTTCTTACCAAAATAAACTGCGTCAGGCTCCCCTCGCCCGGAGGGGAGGGGCCGGGGGTGGGGTACTACGCCCGGCGCGCATTAGTAGTAGCAACAGGCACGTTCCTATTGGGAGCCTGCCAGCTCTCCGACCCACGCTCCTACCCCGCCGCCACGCCGCTGCCGACCTCCTACGGCTACCCCGCGCCCACCGACAGCACCAGCATCGGCGACCTGCCGTGGAATGAGTTCTTTGCCGATAAAACCCTCATCGGGCTCATCGACACGGCCTTGCAACAAAACCTGGATTTGCGCCAGGCCAGCCAGCGCGTAGAGCAGGCCCGCGCGGCCGTGCTGGAGCGCCGTGGCGCGCTGCTGCCCAGCGTGAACGCCACCGGCACGGCCGGTTTCGACCGCTACGGGCGCTACACGCTCAACGGCGTGGGCAACTACGACACCAACCTGTCGCAGAATATCGACGCCAACCAGGTGGTGCCGACCGGCTTCACGCCCGACTACTTCCTGGGCTTGCGCAGCACCTGGGAAGTAGACCTCTGGGGCCGGCTGCGCAGCCTGCGCAACGCCGCCCAGCGCCGCCTGTTGGCTTCCGAGCAAGGGCGGCAACTGGTCGTGACGAGCGTAATTGCGGAAGTGGCCAACAACTATTACGAGCTCCTGACCCTTGACAACCAGCTCGCTACCTTGCAGCGCAACCTGGGACTGCAAGAGCGCGCCCTCGAAATAACCAAGGTGCAGAAGCTGGCCGGCCGCGCTACCGAGCTAGCCGTGCAGCAGTTTCAGGCGCAGGTGCTGCGCACCCGCAGCCTGGTTTACGAAACCAAGCAGCGCATCGTCGAAAACGAAACCCAGCTCAATCAGCTCATGGGCCGCTACCCGCGCCGCATTGCCCGGCCCGCCGAGCTGGCCGAGGTGCAAGTGCCCGCCCGCCTGCTGGCCGGCGTGCCCGCCCGCCTGGTGCTGCGCCGCCCCGACGTGCGCCAGGCCGAGCTTAACCTATCCGCCAACGGGGCCGACCTCTACGCGGCGCGGGCCGCCTTTTTGCCGGCGCTCACGCTCACGCCCTACGCGGGGGTGAATGCGTTTCGGTCGTCGCTGCTCTTTCAGCCGGGCTCGGTGGTAGCGGGCATTTTGGGCGGGCTGAGCGCGCCCATTCTCAACCGCCGCGTGCTGCGCGCCGAGCGTAACCGCGCCACCGCCGCCAGCCTCGAAAGCTACTACGCCTACCAGCAAACCCTGCAAACCAGCGTACGCGAAGTCACGAACACCCTGCGCGGCGTGGCCAACTACGACAGCGCCCTCGTGCTGCGCCGCCAGGAGGTAGCCACGCTGCGCAAGGCCGTCGAAACCGCCTCGCTGCTGCAATACACCGGCTACGCTACCTACCTGGAAATCATCACCGCCCAGCGTAGCGTGCTCGACGCCGAGTTGAGCCTGGCCGAGTTGCGCCGCACGCAGCTGCTGCAAGCCGTGGCGCTGTACCGCGCCCTCGGCGGCGGCTGGAACGTGCGGGTGCAAGACTAAACACCTGTCATGCGGAGCGCAGCGAAGCATCTTGCGTGGCGCAGTAATCAATCCGCTTGAGTTTACTGCGCCACGCGAGATGCTTCGCTGCGCTCTGCATGACGTTACAAAAGTTACAAACCAAAAGCGCCCCGACCTGGTAGGTCGGGGCGCTTTGTTTATTAATTCAAATACAGCCGGTGCGTGATTTGAAAGCGGTGCGGGGCGAAGGCATTGTAGTACGGCGCATCGCCCATGAAGGTGAGCACGTGTATCAGCGGAATACCTTCGAGGCGGCTTTCTACCACGCGCACGGGGTACACGCGGCCCTCTTCGGGCCAGTCGCCGTGGTGGTTAGCGGGGCGGGCCGAGTTGTCGAGGCACACGGCGTAGTCGATAAAAGGCGCGGCCGCGGTGGCCTCGGCCAGGGTATAGCATCCAACTTCCATAGTACAAACATAACCCCGGCAAGGGGCGTGTGGGTTCAACTTCCCGCTGCTGGCAACCGAGCGGCTAGGCTAATATACTGCCGGCACGCAACTACGGTTTACAGTTGCGCGGACTTTGTAGTCCGCGCAACTGCCTACTCCTTAACAAAGCGCAGCGTGCGCGCCTCCCCATTGCCCCACTGCACCCGGCACAAATAGAGGCCCGGCCGCAGCCGCCCCACCGCCAGCGTAGCCGTGGCCGACGTGGCCGTGAGCGGCTGCTCGGCCACGCGCGCGCCGCGCGCGTCGTACACCCGCACCGTCAGCGGCTGGTTGCGCAGGTCGGTGGGCACGTTCAGGAATAAGTCTTGGCCGTCGGCAAGCGGATTGGGATAAATGCTGAGGTCGGCGAGCGGCACGAAAGGCTGAGCCAGTGCATTGGCCTTGGCAAAGTTAGGAATGCCCCAGCCTAGGCTGTTATCGGGTGCGCTGGCCTGGGTGGCCGACTGCTTTAAGTAGCTGATAACCTGCTGCGCCGTGAGGCTCGGATTGGCCTGCCAGAAGCCCGCCGCCAGGCCCGCCAGAATGGGGCAGGCAAAAGAGGTACCGTTGCCGTACGTAGGCACGCCGGTGGTCGAAACAATGGCCGCCGCCCCGCCCTGCGCCGCCAAATCCGGCTTGGTGCGGCCATCGGCCGAGGGGCCGTAGGAGCTAAAGCTGGCCCGCGTGAGGGCCGCCGACACGGCCCCTACCGTGATGATGGAGTCGGCATCGGCGGGCGCGCCGATATAGTGCCACGCAGCGTTACCGTCGTTGCCGGCCGCGTTCACTACTAGCATGCCCACGCGCGCCGCTACGGTAGCGGCCCGGCTGGCGATGGCGGTGCGCCCGTTCATGTCGGCGTAGGTGTAACTCAGGGCCGCGTTGTCGAAGGTGGTATAGCCCAGCGATGAGCTGATGACATCGACCCCGCACGAGTCGGCATACTCGGCCGCCACCAGCCAATTAGCTTCCTCAATGGGGTTTTCGGAGCCCGTATCCTCCGTAATGCACAGCCGGTAGGTGGCCTTGGGAGCGGTGCCGATGAAAGTACCCGCCTGGTTGGCCGCCATCGTGGAGAGGCAGTTGGTGCCGTGGCCGTCGCGCAAATACACGCTGGTAGTTTTATCCACGAAATTAAACGTACTCGCTACCCGGTTTTCGGTGAATAGCGAGGCAAACGGCGCGGTCGTGTTCACGCCCGGAAAGCCGGCGTCGAACACGGCAATCTGCATCCCTTCGCCCCGAAAGCCGGCGTCGTGCATGGCCACCGCGCCCAGCATATCGGCCTGCCCAAAGGCGATGCCGTAGTCGGCGGGCGTGCCGCTGAGGCGGTTGAGGACGGTAGCGGCGGGCTCTTCGGGCTCCAGCTTGGCGGGCGTGGGCGCGGTGGCGGGGCGGTTGAGCGCACCCGAGCTGCGCACGCACGGCAGCGCCAGCACGGTGGGCAGCACGCTGGCATCGCACACCACCACGGCCGCATTCAGCCAGCGCGAGGTGTACCACACCTGCACGCCCGGCACGGCCCGCACCTGTGCCACGTAGGCGGGGTTCACGGGTAGGTCGCGGGGCTTGATGCTGATGCCCTGCCGGGTGCGCCGCTGCACCGACCGCGCCGACAAGAACGCCTGCGGCTGACTGACCGAGTAGGGCGAGGCAGCCTTATCACGAAAGTAAACCAGGTACTTGCGCACCGCCAGCGGCGTCACGGGCGGCCGTTGGGCCGGGGCCGCCAAGGCCACTACCGGCGCTAACAATGGCAGCCCGCAGGCCAGGATAAGAGTAGCTAAGCGCATAGTAGAAAGTAATTTGGCCGCTAGATAGGTTATTCCTGCCTTACTACCAAAAGCGGAGCTGCCTGGTTCACGGCTGGGAATAGGTGCATCACCACCTGCCTGACTTTTTGCGCCAGTGCTCAGCGCACGCCGCCACCACGCTGCCTACGCCAGCAGCCGTGCCTGGTAGGCGGTATTGATGAGCGCGGGCGCGTTCTTCAGCGTGGCCAGGGCTACCTCTTTAGCGGCCTGCTTCCACTCGTCGGGGCTGATATCCTGGGCTTCTTCGCGCACCAGCTCGGCCAGGGCCTGGAAGGCGTACGTGAGGGCCTGCCGGCGCGGGCGCTCGGCGTGCAATTCGGCATACACCGCGGCCAGGTGCGCCTTCAGCTTCTTGCGCCGCGTGCGAAACACCGATTCCTGCGTGAGCTGCGGCTGCAAAGCATCGGCCAGCGCCAGCAGGGGCAGCAGCCGGGTGGTGGTACTGGCGGCGGCCTGGCTTAGGCGCTCGCGATGACGCGTAGAGGGCTTGGCTGGCTCGTTGTTAAGGGGTAAATCTGCTTGCATGTAGCGGCGCACTTTTTTCGCTCTCCGAGCAAGGTACGGGCCAAAGTAGCGCGGACTTTTAGTCCGCGAATGCCTTGGTTGAAGAGCTATTCGCTTCGCGGACTAAAAGTTCGCGCTACTGCCACCACGGCTGCTGGGGCAGCGGGCGGCCGTCGAGCACCACGGGCTGGCCCAGTTCGGGCGTGGTGAGGGGCAGCTGGCGGCGGGCGGCCTCGGCCCAGGCGCGGCGCACGGGGTCGTTCCAGGCGTGGTTGGCCTCGGTGAAGGCGGCCCAGTGCACGGGCTGCATGGCGCGGGCGCGCAGGTCGAGGGCGGCCTGCACCGACTGCTCGGGCTGCATGTGGATTTCGGCCCACTGCGCATCGTACTGGCCGCACTCCATCAACGCCAGGTCGAAGGGGCCGTACTGCGCGCCTATCTGGGCGAAGTGCGGCCCGTAGCCGCCGTCGCCGCTGTAAAATAGGCGCTTGGTGGGCGTTTTCAGTACCCAGGAAGTCCAGAACGTCGAGTTGCGATTGGTCAGCCCCCGGCCCGAAAAGTGGCGCGTGGGTGTGCTTACCAGCGTGAGGCCGCCGGGCAGCTGCACCGAGTCGCCCCAGGTTACTTCGGTTACTTTATTGGCGGGCACGCCCCAGCGCCGCAGGTGCGCGCCCGCGCCCAGCGGCACATAGAAATGCCTGGTCTTCTCCTTGATTTTGAGGACGGTCTGGTAGTCGAGGTGGTCGTAGTGGTCGTGCGAAATCAGCACCGCGTCGATGGCCGGCAGTTGCTCGGCCACGATGGGCATCCGCGGGTTGTAGCGCGTGGGGGCCACGCCCGCCAGCGGCCCCATCTTGATGCTCAGCATAGGGTCGAGCAGGACGTTCTGGCCCGCGATTTCAACCAGGCTGGCCGAGTGCCCAAACCACGTCACGCGCACCAAGTCAGGCGTTTTCTGGGTGATGGTGAGCGAGTCGAGGTACTGCATGGGCAGCGGGCCGGGTGGCTTTTTGGCGGGCGTTTTGTCGAACAGCAGTTGCCGCACCATCGTCAGCGTGCTGCCCGTCATCACGCTAGTCGGAATAGGATTGTAGAATTTACCATCCTTGTAGTGGCCCGAGGCAGAGTAGTCTTGCCGGGGCGTGCCGCCAAGCTGCGGGCTGAGCTGGGCGAAGGCCACGCCGGCCACCAGCAGCACGGCGAGTAGGATGAGTAGCAGCTTGCCAGTGGTTTTGAAGAAGTTGTGCATGGAGGAAGATGCCTTTTAAAATCGGGTGTAGAGACGCATCCTTGCGTCTCGGCGTTGTTCGGCGCGCTGAACGGGCCCGCTAGCCGGCCTCGCTAGTCATCAATTCATCTGAAGCTCGCCGAACGTGAGACGCAAAGATGCGTCTCTACACTCACCGGCAAAACCAGCGACTGCCGTACCTTTTGCGCACTTTCCCACCCTCGTTTCTATTTCCATGATGCAAGACCCAGAAGACCTTAGCGCCTCGCGCCGCCAGTTTCTCAAAACCAGCGCCGCCGCCACGGCCGGCGTGCTCATCGTGCCGCGCTACGTGCTGGGCGGCCGGGGCTACACCGCCCCCAGCGACCAGCTCGTAATCGCGGCCGTGGGCGTGGGCGGCAAGGGCGAAAGCGACATCGCTTCCTTCGCCAAAACCGGCAAGGCCCGCATCGCTTACCTCTGCGACGTCGACGACCAGCGCGCTGCCAAGTCGCGCCAGGCGTTTCCCAAAGCCAGCTACCACAAAGACTGGCGCAAGCTCTTCGACAAAGAGCACAAGCACTTCGATGCCGTGTCCATCGCCACGCCCGACCACAACCACGCCGCGCCCACGCTGGCCGCCATGCAGCTCGGCAAGCACGTGTACGTGCAGAAGCCGCTGACCCACGACATCTACGAGGCGCGGGTGCTCACCGAGGCCGCCCGGCGCTACAAAGTGGTGACCCAGATGGGCAACCAGGGCGCTTCCAACGACGGCGTGCGCCAGCTGCGCGAGTGGTACGATGCGGGCTTGCTCGGCAACGTGCATACCGTGTACTGCTGGACCGACCGCCCCGTGTGGCCCCAGGGCATCGCCTGGCCTGCCACCAAAGCCACCCCGCCCCCTACCCTCGACTGGGATTTGTGGCTGGGCTCGGCCCCCTACCGCGCCTACACCGAAAAGCTGGTGCCCTTCAACTGGCGCGGCTGGTGGGACTACGGCACCGGCGCGCTCGGCGACATGGGCTGCCACCTGCTCGAAGCGCCCTTTCGGGTACTCAACTTGCAATACCCCAGCGCGGTGCAGGCCAGCGTGGGCAGCGTGTACGTCGATGAGTTTAAGCGCGGCTACTTCCCCGACAGCTGCCCGCCGAGCAGCCACGTGGTGCTACGCTTTCCCCAAACCGACAAAACCACCCAGGACATTACGGTGCATTGGATGGACGGCGGCATTCAGCCCGAGCGCCCCCGCGAGCTCGGCCCGACCGAGCTGTTCGGCGATGGCGGCAATGGCACGCTCTTCATCGGCGACAAAGGTAAAATGATGGCCAGCACCTACGGTGCTAACGCCCGCCTGCTGCCCACCAGCCGCACCGCGCAGGCGGGCATCGCGCCCACGCTGCCCCGCGTGCCGGGCCAGGCCGATGGCCACTACGGCCAGTGGGTCGAGGCCTGCCTAGCGGGCTACGGCAAGATGGAAGTCAGCTCGCCCTTCGCGCTCGCCGGCCCGCTCACCGAGGCGCTGCTGGTAGCCAATCTCGCCATCCGGGGCTACGACGTGCAGCGCCCCAAGGCCACCGGCCAGGGCATGGACTACCCCGCCCGCAACCTGGAATTGCTCTGGGACTCCAAGCAGCTTAAAGTGACCAACCTCGACGAAGTCAACCGTTTTGTGAAGCGGGATTATCGGGCCGGCTGGCAGCTGGGGTAAGATTTATAAGCATTACGCAGCCGCGAAGCGGCAACAGGTTGGTAGTGCCTTTGCGCTAGTACAGAAAAGAGAGCCGCAAAGCGGCGGCACCGTGTCAGAGCGGGGTGCCGCCGCTTTGCGGCTCTCGCTCATAACTAATGCACCAGCCTACCAACCTGTCGCCGCTTCGAGGCTTTTCTAAATAACCAGACCAACCTCTTGTCTGGCAGTTTTTTGAGATATTCCTTTTATTAGTTTTACATTATTTTCTTGAAACCAGGCAACCTTTTTGGCCCTGCCTGCGAGTTCGCCGGTACCCCCTTCTTTCTGCCCCGTGTCCGCGCCTTCTGCCTCTCCCGAAATGCTTCAGGCATTGCTTGCCGGCTGCCGGCGCGGCGACCGCGCGATGCAGCAGCGGCTGTATGGGCTCTACTATAGCTACGCGCTCAGCATTTGCCTGCGCTACACCCGCCGGCGCGACGAGGCCGAGGAGGTAGTGAATGATGGCTTTCTGAAAGCCTTCCGCGACCTCGGCCGCTTCGATGCCGCGCGCTACGAGCTCGGCAGTTCGTTTCGGGGCTGGCTCAGGAAAATCATGATTCGCACGGCCATCGACTACTTCCGCGCCCACGAGAAGCACCACCGGCAAGACGACCTCGCCGACCTGCCGCACGAGCCCACCGACCTCAGCTTCTCGGCCCTTGAAGCCCTGGCCTACGACGACCTGCTGCGTCTGGTGCAGCAGTTGCCGCCGGCCTACCGCACGGTCTTTAACCTCTTTGCCATCGACGGCTACTCGCACGAAGAGATAGCGCAGCACCTGGGCATTACCGCTGGCACCTCCAAGTCCAACCTCTCCAAGGCGCGGGCGCACCTTCAGCATCAACTAAAAAAAACTAATCCCCATGCCTACGCCGCTTACGCCGGATGAGGAGCTCGACGCCCTGTTTCGCCGGGGCCTCGCGCGCCACCCCGAGCAGCCGGAAACCCCAGCCGCGTGGCACCGCATGGACCTGCTGCTCGATGCCGACCTGCGCCAGCGCACCCTGCGCCGCCAGGTACTGCGAATGCTCGGGGCCGAAGGCGCGCTGCTCGCACTACTGCTGTGGGTGTGCTGGGTGGTAGTGCCGGGGCAGCTGCCGCAAGCAACAGATTATAAAAGAGCTATGGCTCGGCCTGGACAGGCGGCGAGCGCCAGCCAAGAGGTAGCATCGGCTGAAATTTATCGCTCGCAAGCCCCGATGTCGACCAGCTCCGGCGCTTCTTCTCAGGAAAGCACTGCACCCAGAGTCGCCTCGGCCGCCCAGCCGGGACCGGCTACGGCACAAGTCGCACAGCCAGCCGGTGACGCTGACAGTCAGCCAATCGCTGCTATTACAATACCGCCTGCCACTACTGCCCACAAAGCCACTGCGGGCCTCTCTTCCGAATCAGCTACTCCGCTACTAGCGGCCAGTGCGGCTAGGTACCCCCGGCCTACCGGCCATTCCCACGTTGCGCGAGGCCGGGCGTTTTCTTCGACCAGCAGCCCGATTCTTGGCAGCAAAAAGCAGCCGGAAACCAACGGCGCGCAAGTAGCCGCAGCTACCACGACGCAGCAGAGCGGCCATCCTTTACCACTCGCCGCGCCACGGCGGGCAACCAGGCGGCTGGCGCTCTTGCCCCAGCGAAAGCAGAGGAAGCCACTGGCGTTGGCTGATTTTTTGGCGGCAAGCGCAGTTGCCGGGGCGGATAGAACCCAGACTTCTACCGCTGGCCGGCGCACTCGCCAACGGCCCACCCCGGAAAGCCCCGGCAGCCAGGCAGCCGCTGCGCCTCGCCTGGCGCACCCGGCTGGCGCAGTTGGCTTCGGCACTGGCATTGACGCACTGGCCCCGCGCTGGCCGGTGAATAAGCTGGCTTTTACCCAGCCTGACTCGATGCGGCTGGTCGCGTTGGCAGCCCACCCGGCCCCGGCCGACTCGCTGCCTCCCCGGCCGCAGGCGCAGCCCTACCGGCTGCAACTAGGCCTGGCGGCCGCGCCCGAGTTGAGCGCCGTGCACCCTAATCGCCTCGCGGCCCCTGGCCCCAGCGTGGGCATGCAGCTCGACTACCGGCTAACCCGGCGCTGGCACCTGAGCACAGCGTTACTGTACACGGTGAAGCGCTACGGCGCGGCCGGCACCGACTACACCGTGCCCTATGCCCTGCCCCACGGCTGGGTTATCCGCGATGTGGATGCCGTGTGCCGCATCATTGATATTCCGCTGAACGTGCGTTACGACCTCTGGCAACGACCAAGCTACCAGCTTTTTGCCAGCGCGGGCTTGTCGTCGCTGTTTATGAAGCGCGAGCAGTACACCTACAACTACGACCCGGTATACGGCCGGCCGATACCGTCCTACGCCTTCGAGGTCGACAACGGCTCGCGGCATTTGCTGAAGGTGCTCAACCTGTCGGCCGGCTACGAGCGCCGGCTCGGCGCGCGCTGGTCGGCGCAGGCCGAGGCCTTTGCCAAACTGCCTTTGGCCGGCGTGGGCTACGGGGCGGTGCGCCTGCGCAGCGCGGGCGTGTTTTTCTCGCTTCGCTACGGGCTGCTGCCCGTGCGCCCGGCCCCGGTATCCGGCCAACGGTAGCGCTTTTCGCTTTTTCGCAGCGGGTTGCTGCTTTTTTTACTATGCGTCATTTCTTCAAAACTCCCGCCTTTGGGCTGGTTGGCCTCGCTATAGCCTTACTGGCCGGGGCCGCCGGGTGCAGCTACTCGCACGGCCCCGAGCCCAGCCCCTGCAACGACCCCACGCCCGCTACCTACGCGGCGGTGGTGTCGCCCATCTTCGACGCCGGCTGCCGCCGCTGCCACGGCAGCAGCGTGTACCAGACGCGCGGCGGCGGCATCGACCTGGGCAGCTACCAGGCCGTCAAGGCCGTGCCCACTACCCTGCTCCTGGGCTGCATCGAGCAGCAGCCCGGCTTCAGCGCCATGCCCAAGGGCGCGCCCAAACTCTCGGACTGCGACATCGCCCGCATCCGGGCCTGGGTCGCCGCCGGCCAGCCTAATAACTGAGGCGTATCGTGGCTGCCGCGCATCCACGAACGGTTGTCCTTGCGAGCGCAGCGAAGCAATCGCACCCGAACAGAACCCAGGCGGCTCGTCCTGATGCGATTGCTTCGTTACGCTCGCAATGACGCCATCTACCGCGCCAAATCTACCAATAAGTCCCTTTTGCCTAGTCTTTTCTCTTATGAAAATACCAACGCATTTCCTGCTCGGCGGGCTGCTGCTGGCGGCGGCTGGCGGCCACGCGCAGGGCCGCTACCTCACCAAAACGGGCCATATCGACTTCTTTTCGGGCAGCCCCATCGAGGACATCGAGGCTAACACTAACAAGGTGGCGGCGGTGCTCGACCTGGGCACCGGGCAGCTGGCCTTTTCGGCCCCCATCCGCGAGTTTCAGTTCAAGCGCGCGCTCATGCAGGAGCATTTTAATGAGAACTACCTCGAATCGGAGAAGTACCCCAAGGCCACCTTCGCGGGCCGCCTGACGGGGGCCGACGCGGCAGCCCTGAGCGCGCCCGGCCCCCACCCGGTGCAGGTGGAGGGCGACCTGACTATGCACGGCGTGACGCGCCACCTCACGGTGCCCGCCACGCTGGAGCTGAAAGCCGGCCAGCTACTGGCCAACGCCACCTTCAACGTGGCCCCGGCCGATTACAACATCGAGATTCCGCTGCTGGTGCGCGACCGCATCGCCAAGAGCGTGCGGGTGCGGGTGGCTTTTAGTGCCGCCGCTACTGGCTCCGCGCCAGCACATTAAGCAACTGTCATGCTGAGCGCAGCGAAGCATCTCGCGTGGCGCAGTAATCTCTTACGCAAGCAATGAAGCGAGCGAGATGCTTCGCTGCGCTCAGCATGACAGACGTTTTTTCATAGTAAACGGTTAAATCCTAATTACTTATTCTTATGAAACCGACCCGCTACGCTACCCGCCTGCCGCTGCTCGGCGCGCTGCTGGCCCTGGCCCCGGCCGCCCGCGCGCAAACTGACCTGCTGGGACAGCTCGAACAAGCTGCCCCGCCGCCCGCCCGCGAGCCCGTGCTGGCTACCTTCAAGGGCACGCACATCATCAACTCGCAGTCGGTGGAAACGCCGGGGCAGCGCACGCTCATTTTTTTGATTCAGCACCGCTTTGGCACGCTCAATAGCGGGGCGTACAACTTTTTTGGGCTCGACCAGGCGGTGCTGCGCCTCAGCTTCGAGTATGGCCTGAGCCGCCGGCTGGCGCTGGGCGTGGGCCGCAGCTCGCAGGAAAAGACGTTTGACGGCTTTGTGAAATACCGCGCGCTGGAGCAGAGCACCGGGCCGGGGGCCGTGCCGGTGTCGGTGACGCTGCTGGCCTCGGCCAACATCACGACCTTGAAATTCAACGAGGTAAACGACCGCAAGCTGGGCTCGCGGATGGCGTATGCTTACCAGGCGCTCATTGCCCGCAAGTTCAGCCCGGCGCTGTCGGTGCAGCTGATGCCCACGCTGGTGCACCGCAACTACGTGGCCACCCCCGCCGAGCAAAACGACGTGTACGCGCTGGGCGGCGCGCTGCGCCAGAAAATCACCAGGCGCACGGCGCTCACGGCCGATTACTACTACCTGTTTCCGGGCTACACGGCCCGCAATTTTCGCAACGCGCTGGGGCTGGGCGTGGACATCGAGACGGGCGGGCACGTGTTTCAGCTGCACGTGACGAACTCGCTGGGCATGACGGAGAAATTCTTCGTGCCCGAAACTACGGGCCGGTTTTTTGCCGGCGACTTGTATTTCGGCTTCGCGGTGGCCCGCAACTTCACGGTGGGCAGCGGGCGCTAGGTGGCGTCGGGCACCGGGGCAGGAAATTTTTGCAATTATTTCAGCCCGGCAGGCAACCATTGGGGCGAAGTAGCCGAGTAGCAGCCCGAAGGCACGTCTTAACCCTTCAGCTAGCTGCATTTTTCTTTCACCCCCAATCCCCCCTTTTTGCCATGAAGGCAACGCTACTTTTTTTGCTGGCCCTGCTGCTGGGCTTCTCGGCTTCGGCCGCCAACATCACCATTATGGTGGGCGACAACTACTACTCGCCCCAGACCGTGACCATCCGCTCGGGCGACGTGGTGACCTGGCAGTACCAGAGCGGCAGCAGCAGCACCCACCCCACGGCCTCCGACAACGGGGCCTGGGCGCTGTTCACCATCAACGGGGCTAACCCCACCAAGTCGATTACGTTCACGACGGTCGGCACTTACCCCTACCACTGCACCTTCCACGGGGCGGCCGGCGTGGGTATGTACGGCGTGATTACGGTGACGGCGGCCCTGCCCACCACGGCCCCGCAGGAGACCGCCGCCTTCCAGGCTTACCCCAACCCCGCCACCGAAACCGTGACGCTGAAGCTCGACCGCACCCTGGTGCGCGAGGCGGCTACGGTGCAGCTCCTCAGCCCGCTGGGCAGCGTGGCCCGCACCCTGGCCGTGAGCCCGGCCAGCGGCACCGAGCTGCTGGTGAGCGTGGCCGACCTGCCGGCCGGCCTCTACGTGTACCGCCTGCTGGCCAGCGGCGCGGTAGTAGCCACCCGCCGCCTAACGGTGCAGCATTAATAAGCTGACCAACAACCATTAAATAGCCAAAACCACCGCACAGCCGCGAAGCGGCGGCATGTTGGTAGGAACGGTTAGTTAGTGGCTTAACAGAGCCGCAAAGCGGCGGCACCACTACCAAGAGGTGCCGCCGCTTTGCGGCTCTTCTGCTGTGGATGTATTTACCTATCAACCTGCCGCCGCTTCGCGGCTAACCGGTGCCAGCGCGCCATGCCTTAGCGGGGTGGTAGTGTGAAGCGCTGGCCTTTGGCGAGCAGGTGCAGGCGCAAATCGCGGATGGAGAAGACCTCGCCGGGCGCGATGTCGGCAATGGTATTGCCGGTGCAGTCGTGGCCGTCGAGCAGCACTACCACGCCGTTACCAAGCACTTCGAGCTCCTGGCCTTTGGTGACGAGCACGGCGGTGTCTTCCTCCAAGCCCAGACCGAGGCAGCCGGGGTTGGTGGCGATAATCTGGGCCATGCGCACGATGCGGCCGCGCTTAATAAAATGGGTATCAACGGCTACCTCGCGCAACAGCTGCAAGCCGGTGGTGATGTGAATCTCATCTTTAAGGTAGCCAGCGTCGTTGCGGCCCTGGTATATCATGGGCGTGCTCATGGCGGTGGCCCCGGCGCTGGTACCCGCGATGAGGATGGGGTCGTGGTGGTAGCGCTCATCGAGGCGGGCCAGCAGGGCAGTGCCGCCCAGCAGCGCCGTGAGCCGCAGCTGGTCGCCGCCCGTGAACATGACTCCATCGGCCCGATTGATGACGTCGAGCGCCTCGGGGCCGTTGGCCTGCTGGCGGCTTTGCACGTGCAGCACCTCCAGCTGCTCGACGCCCAGCGCCGTGAAGGCGTCGAGGTAGTCCTGGGCGGCTTCTTCGGGCTCTTCGGAGGCGGTCGGAATAATGACAACGGTACGGTTACCATTCAGCTCTTCTACAAAGCGTTGCAAAATAAAATCGGCCGACTGCTCGTGCGCGTCCAGGCTGGGGTCGTGGTGGTGCTCGTGGCCACCGATGAGCAGCAGGCGGCCTTTGGGGTGGGAAGAAGTAGGCATTGACTTTGGAAATAAACCCCGCTCCCTGGTGGAGCGGGCGCGGCCTGACCAGCGCGGTGCGGCCACCGGGCCACGCCGGCGGCCGGCACCCGCACCGGCAGTTGGGGCGGCACCGGTGGGCCGCCCCAGTCCTTGCTACCCACGCAGGCCGGCAACAAAGACTCAGGCTTTTTTACGGCCAGAAAACCCGGCGGGCGTTGCTGGAAATACGGATTTTGCCCTCCGCTTAAACTGGTATTTTTTGGGATGAGTGGATGGCACTGTCATGCTGAGCGGAGCGCAGCACTGCGCTGCCGAAGCATCTCTGTCGCTTTGTTGTTGGCGTAAGGAGTTAGTATTGAGGCAGAGATGCCTCGACTGCGCTGCGCTTCACTCAGCATGACAAACGCCTTTATCCACTCATCCCATCCCCCGCTACTCATCCCTGAAAATGGCGATATACGCCTCGCCCTCCCCTACGCGCCAGGCGCGGCGCATTACGTTGGTATTGAACTCCACGGCCACGCGGCCTTCGGGGTCGAGGGCGATGCAGCCCTTGTCGCCGTGCAGCCCCGCGTCGTGCAGGGCGAGGGCGGCGCGGCAGGCCTCGACCAGGGGCAGGCGCTGGTATTTTACCAGGGCGTAGACTTCGTGGGCCAGCGCGCCGCGCATGATAACCTCGCCATCGCCGGTGCACGACACGGCGCAGGCGTCGTTGGTGGCGTAGGTGCCGCCGCCCAGCACGGGGCTGTCGCCCACGCGGCCTTTGCGCTGCCCTTCGAGGCCGCCGGTGCTGGTGGCCACGGCCAGGTTGCCGTTGAGGTCGAGGGCTACTGCGCCTACCGTGTCGTGGCCGGTCGGGCGCGCGGTTTCCGGCTGGGCCAGTTCCAGCCACTGGCGGCGCGTTTTTTCGGTTTCGAAGAAAGATGGCGGGACCAGTGGCTGGCCGCATTCAAGGGCAAACTCCAGCGCCCCTTCGCCCGAGAGGCCCACGTGCGGGCCGCGCTCCAGCAGGGCGCGGGCCAGGCTGATGGGGTGCTTCACGTACTTGACGCCGGTGATGATGCCCGCGCGCAGCGTGCGGCCGTCCATGATGGCGGCGTCCATTTCGGCTTCGCCCTGGCGGCTGAGGCTACTGCCGCGCCCGGCGTTGAAGTGCTCGTTTTCTTCGAGGCAGCGCACGGCGGCCTCTACGGCATCGAGGGCGCTGCCGCCTTCGTGCAAAATCTGCCAGCCCGCATCGAGGGCCTCGCCCAGGCCCACGCGCTGAAAAGCGGCTTCCTCGGGGCTAAGCTCGCCGGGCGGCATGGTCACGGCCCCGCCGTGGATTACGATGGCGTAGAGGCTCATAGGTAGCCAATGGGGGTGAGCTGCCAGAGCTGCCCGCCGCCCGCGGGCAGGCGCTGCAAGCGGTAGTAGCCGCGCAGCAGGTGGCCCTCGAAGTGCAGGCGCAGGGTGCCTTCGGCAAGGTCGGCGCGCAGGTTGGGCGGGGTGCCGGGGTGCATGGGGGCCAGCTTCAGCAGGCCGGTATCGAGGCAGGTGAGGGCGGCGGGCAGGCCGGGGGTGGGCAGCTGCCACAGCAGCACGGGGTGCTTGGCCAGCTGCTTGAGCGGCACCGGAATAATCCAGTGCGCGGGCGTGTGGCGGTCGTCGTGCAGCGACAGTAGGTGGAAGGACGGGCCCACCTGGCAGCGCAGCACCTGGAAGGAAGTCAGGGCTCGGGTTGGCACAACCGCCGTTTCGAGCGAGGCAAGAACGAGGCTCATAAGCAGAGGAGTTAAGGGGAATTCTACCCTTCTCTTAACGGCGGGTTTTGGGGGCGCGGCGACGCAAAAAACACGGGTTTTAGGGCGCGGGCTTTGCGCATTTTATTCCGGGTTTTTGCGGAGGCCAGTGTGGCCCGGCGGCCGCTACGGCCGCCAAGCTACCGAGAGCGCTGCGACAATCACGTAGCTCGCCCGCGCCTGGTTGAAAACACCTAGCCGGGGCTCCGTTCTTCTCGGTAATTAACTAGCTTATAAGTGCTTATTTCATAAAACACTCCTACCCTGGCGACGAATTAGCGTTAGGCTTGGCACTGAGCTGCTGCGTGGCCGCTGCCCGTTGCCCGACCCGGGCGGGTGCTGGCCAGGCGGTAGCGAGCGGCTTTCGCATCCCGGCTTATTTCCTGCCTATGTCCCGCCTTCGCCAGCCTCCGGCTCCTGCCCAGCACCCTGCGCTCCGCATCAGCTACCGGCCGCAGCGGCGGGCGCGGCTTACTACCGCAGCGCAGTTCGAGTGGTACCTATGCCCACAGGCGGGGCCGTTTAGCTACCTGGTGCTGCTAGCGGCCGGCCAGCCGCTGGGCCACTGGGTGCTGCCGGCGGTGGGCAGCGCCCCGGCCGAGCCCACGGCCGGCCTGTGGCTGCAAGTAGCCCCCGAGGTGGGCCTGCCCCGGCCAGTGGCCCACACGGCTAGCTGCCAGGGCACGGGGGCGGCCCTCGGCGGCCAGGCCCCAGCCGCCGCCACCGAGCTACTGCTGCACCTGCCCGCCGCCGAGGGCCCGCAGCAGGTGTACTGGCTGCGGCCGTTGCGGCCGGGCAGCCCGTCGTGGCTGCTAAGCCGCGAGCGGCCACACGGCCGCGCCTACTAGCTATTTCTTTCAAGCATAACTACCTACCATGCCGCTGCACCCCGAGCTCGACAAAAAACTCAGCAAGCTTTACGAGCCTTCGAGCACCATCGACGACGTGTTTAAGGGCTACGACATCACCTTCTGCACCAACGAGCACGGCGAGCCGGTGCTGCTCTTTTTTGGCCGGCGGCGGCCCGATGGCCTCATCGCGGGCGAGCGCTTCACGCGCACCATCAAGCGCCAGCCCGGCACGCTCGAAGTGAAAGCCAGCCACTGGGACAACCAGGGCAAGATAATGCGCTAGCGCGCCGTAGCGCGGGCTTTCAGCCCGCGGCCAAGCCCAGGGCGAGCCGCCTGGCCGCCCACTATTCCCTCCTACCTATCTCATAAGCCAGTGGCCCGTTTCCCGGCGAAACGTGGCCGCTGGGCGGGGCGCGCCTATGCTGCTTGTACTGGTTTTCTTCGGCGCTTTCTTCGGGCTGTGCGGCCTGGTGCTGCTGGGGGCGCTGTGGCCCCGGCCGGCGCTACCGGCCCTGGCGCACCGGCCGCGGGTGAGCATCCTGGTAGCGGCCCGCAACGAGGAAGCTACCATCGCGCGGTGCCTGCAAGCGCTGGCGGCGCTCGACTACCCGGCCGGGCTACTCGAAATCCTCATTGCCGACGGCCACTCGACCGACGACACGGCAGCCGTAGTGCGGCGCTTCATCGCCGGCAAGCCGCAGTTTCGGCTGCTGCCGGTGCGGCAGCGGCTGGGCACGGCGCGCGGCAAGAGCAACGCCCTGGCCTACCTGTGCCGCGCCGCCACGGCCGACTACCTGCTCTTTACCGATGCCGATATGGCCCTGCCTCCCGGCTGGGTGCAGGCGATGCTGGCGGCGGCCCCGGCGGGCGTGGTCACGGGCATTACCACGGCGGGCGGCTCGCTGTTTGGGCGCTGGCAGGGGCTCGACTGGCTGTTTGGGCTGAATATCATCCGGCTGCTTACCGACCGGGGGCTGCCCATTACGGCGGTCGGCAACAACATGCTCGTGACGCGGGCGGCCTACGAGTCCATCGGCGGCTACGAGGCGCTGGCCTTCACCGTTACCGAAGACGTTCAGCTCTTTACCCAGATAGTAGCCCAGGGCTGGGGCTACCGCAACCTCATCGACCCGCGCGTGCTGGGCGTGTCGGTGGCGCAGCCCACCGTGCGCCACCTGCTGCGCCAGCGCAAGCGCTGGATGCGCGGGGCCGGCCGCCTGCCCTGGCAGCTGGGGGCGCTGTTCAGCTCCTACGGCATTTTCTACACGGTGCTGGGCTGGCCGGGGCTGCTGCCGCTGCCCACGTTGCTGGCGCTGTGGGCCGGCAAGGTACTGTGTCAGACAGCTTTTCTGACCATTACGCTGCGGCAGGCCGGCCACCGCGAGCGCCTGGGCGTGCTGCTGCTCTACGAGGGCTACCTGCTACTGATGTCAGTGGCCGTGCTGGCCTACACCACCTGGCCCAGTGCTATCGAATGGAAAGAGCGCCGCTACCGCTGGGTCGAGGCCTAAGCCGGCAACGGCGCTCGGCCAGTCGCCGCGCTTGCGCGGGGCTGAGCTTACGCGGGGCTACTACCTGCCGCGGCATTCTTAGCAGGGCAGGTAGTAGCACCTCGAAAGAGCCGCCGCTTGGCTAGCGGTTGGCTTTCTCGTTCACGGCCATTTCGGCCAGCTGGGTCAGCAGGTCGTTGGTGGTTTTTTCTTCGGTGAGCGTGTCGGCCAGCATCCGGGCTTCGGCTTCGTAGCCGAGGCGGCGGGCAAAAGCCACGGCCGTGCCGTACTGAGCGATTTCGTAGTGCTCGACGCCCTGCGCGGCGCTGATGATGGCGGCACCGCGCACGTCGTCGTCGGCGCGCATGCTGAGCAGCATGTTGGCCTCGTCTACCATACCTTCCATGGCTTTGCAGCCGGGGCCGTTCAGGTCCATGCCCAGGTTGCTGGCTACCTGTTCGAGGCGGGCCACCTGGTTTTCGGTTTCGCGCAGGTGCTGGTCGAGGCGCTGGCGCAGCTGCGAGTCGGTGGCTTTGGCCGAGAGCTTGGGCATGGCTTTGAGTAGCTGGTTTTCGGCGTCGTAGAGGCCTTGCAGCTTCACTTCGAGCAGGTCGTGCAGGTTGTCGATTTTGTCGAACATAACAGGGAGGAAAAAGGGAGAGAGGATAGTGCCGGCCCGGTCGGGCCCGGCGCCGTTTTTAACGGCCCCGCCCCTGGCCGGGCCATCACAAACCGCCCGTAAGCTGGTAAAAAATTCATAATTACCAACTTACGCGGAGGCCGCCTCCGTGCTTCGCCCCAGAATTTTACGGGTATTTCGCAGCAACGCGCCTGGCGGGTTCACGGTAAACTGGCCGCTTGGCATGCAGAGCGCAGCGAAGCATGTCCGATATTTTCTACTGGTACTGGCTTTATCAATTCGCCTCCCATGCTCCTTTCCTGGTTTCGACGTTCTTTTTTACCGCTGGCGGCTGCTCTGACTATCAGCGGCTACCCCACCGCACAGGCCCAAACCATAACCGGCCCCAAAGGCGAGGTTTTTGAGCGGCGCGTGGTGGCCCGGCAACTCAGCGACCCCTGGGCCATTGCCTACGGCCCCGACGGCCACCTCTGGCTAACCGAGGCCAAGGGCTACCGCGTGAGCCGCCTCGACCCCGCTACCGGCACCAAAACCGTGCTGCTCGACCTGAGCCCCGAGCGCCGATTTCCGCGCTACGACAAGGTGCCCGATACCCTGGACGGCGGCAAGCCCTGGCCACAGGGCGGCCTCATGGGGATGGCCCTGCACCCGCAGCTGCTGGCGGGCAAACCTTATGTGTATCTGGCTTATATTCACAATTTTGCTGGGGCCGGACAGCCCGGCAAGGGCGGCGCGCCCAACTACGGCGGCTACTTCTTCACTACCCGCGTGGTGCGCTACGAATACCAGCCGCAAACCCAAAAACTGGCCAACCCGGTGGTGCTGTGCGATACTATCCCGGGCAGCAGCGACCACAACGGGGGCCGGCTGCTGATTGCGCCGGTGGCGGGGCAGCCCTACCTGTTTTACAGCGTGGGCGACCTAGGGGCGGGGCAGTTCGACAACGGCGGCCGGCCCAACCACGCCCAGAACCCCACCCGCTACGAAGGCAAAATCCTGCGCTTCAACCTGGAGCCCGCCGCTGGCCCGGCCAGCGCCGCGTGGCTGCCGCGCGACAATCCGTTTGCCACGCCCGCCCGGCCCAGCGCCGTGTGGAGCTACGGCCACCGCAACCCGCAGGGCCTGGCCTACGCCGAGGTGGGCGGCGCGGGCCACCTCTACGAAAGCGAGCACGGCCCGTTTTCCGACGACGAGCTCAACCTCATCGAGCCGGGCAAAAACTACGGCCACCCGCTCGTCGTCGGCTACGCCGATGGCAACTACGACGGCCTCGCGGCTGGTGTGTCGAGCCGCGCTGCGCTGCCGGGGCCGTGGCACACCGCCTACCCGTTTATCAAGAGCGAGCAGGCCAATGCGGCAGCCATCGGCCCGGCCATCTACCGCAACCCACTCAAGACGCTGTATCCCAACTCCAACGCTTTTTTGCGCGAGCTGTTCGCCAAAACCAAAGCCGACGCCAACCCGCCCGAGTGGCCCTCGGAAGCTCCGAGCAGCCTGGCCGTGTACACGGCGGCGGGCATTCCGGGCTGGCGGGCGTCACTGCTGCTGCCCACGCTCAAGCACGGCAAGCTCATTCGGCTGCCGCTGAACGCGGCCGGCACCGGCCTCAGCGGCGACACGCTCACGTATTTCCGTGCCCCGGTGCGCTACCGCGACGTGGCCCTGGCGCCCGGTGGCCAGCGGCTGTACCTGGCCACCGATAGCTCGTCGGTGTCATCGGGGCCGTCGAAGGAAGACCCCAAGGGCACCAGCTGCAAAGGCTGCATTCTGAAGTTTACGTACCTGCGCGACGGGCCGGCAGGCGCTACCCCGGCGGCGGGGCCCGCTGCTAGCCCAGCTCTACGCAAGCGCCCCGCCGCACCGGGCCGGGCAGCAAGGCGTTAGCCGAGCGGACAAGCCGGGTAATTTTGCGGCCGCCCTGGCAACGGGGCGGCCGTTTTTTTGCCCTATGCCATTTCTACAAATTGACGATTTGCGCGTGGAAGTGGTGCGCAAGGCCGTACGCTACTCGCGCTTGACGGTGCGGCCCCCGACCGGTGAGATTCGCCTGGCCGTGCCCCTACGCACCCCCGAGGCCACCATCCGGGAGCTGATACTGCAAAAGCAAGCGTGGATTCGCAAGCACCAAGCCGCCTTTCAAGCCCGGCCGCCCGAGCCGGTTTTGCACTATGAAGCGGGCGAAACGCACTATTACCAGGGCCAGGCTTTGCGGCTGCGCGTGCAGGAGCGCCCCGGTCCGGCGCAAGTCAGCGTGCATGAGGGTGAGTTGCTGATGCAGCTGCCCGGCCCGGCTACGGCTGCCCAGCGGGGGCAGGTGCTGGCCCGCTGGCGCCGCGCCCAGTTGCAAGCCCTACTGCCCCACCTAGTAGCCAAGTGGGAGCCGGTAGTGGGCGCGCAGGCCGCCGCCTGGGGCATCAAACAGATGAAAACCCGCTGGGGCACGTGCAGCATCCGGGCGCAGCGCATCTGGCTGAACCTGGAACTGAGCAAGTGGCCGCTGGCCTGCCTCGACTACGTGGTGGTGCATGAGCTGACGCACCTGCACGAGCGCTTGCACAATGCCCGCTTCTGGGGCTTGCTCGGCCAGGCCATGCCTGAGTGGCGCACGCCGCACGAGGCGCTGCGCCAGGGCCGGCCGGGCCCGAACCTACCGCCCGGAGCGTGACGGGCCATTAAAAACAAAAGACACCTTTACGCTGGCGCAAAGGTGTCTTTCGTGGGCCCACTTGGTCTTTAGGGTTTACCCAGGATACCCCAGCATACCCCCAGGCTAGCGCCTGTTTATCAGCTTAATCGACATGCCGCCGCCCGTGTACTTGGGTGCCTTTTCGGTTTTAATCGGGCTAGATTTGGGTGCATTTTCTGCTTTTGCACCCAGCACCGTTTTCCAGGCCGCCAGCAGGGCCGGGCCGTAGCGCTCCAGCGCATCGTGGCCGTAGACGCCAGCGTGGCCGAGGGCTTTTTCTTTGAGGTTCGTATCGCCCCCGCTGCCTAGCATTATCATGTCGGCCCCGGTGTGGCGGGCCGTATGGGTAGTCACAACCTGCCAAAGCGGCACCACTTCCTCGGTGGCCTCGCCCTGTACGTAGCGCACCCGCACGAAGTCGCGGGTGAGGCCCGCCCGCTCCATGAGCAGCTTCATGTAGCGGTTGCGGTGCTGCTGCACCTTCACCGGCAGCTGGCCCTGGTAGCGGCTCCATATCTCGGCGGCCAGCGGCGGCAAGGGCAGCCGCACCTCGTCGCCGGTCTTCACCTGCCGGATGCTGAGCACCGGCGTGGGGCCGACGCCGGGCAAGTCGAGGGTGGCGATGTGGTGGGGCCGGAGCTGGCGCAGGTCCGAGTCGCGCAGCATGAGCAAGGTTTGCAGCAGAAACATGTCGCGCTCCTGCTCCAGCGCCGGCTGCTCGAAGAGCGGCAGGCCGATGAGCCGGCGCAGCTCAGCGGCTTGCAGGGCGGGCGAGCGGCCGTAGCGCACCTGCATCTTGAGCCAGCTGGGCACGGCCAGGCCGGCCAGCCGGAAGCACTCGCGCAGAAACTTGACGTGCTTGATGGCGGTGCTGTCCACGAGGCCCAGGCCGGCGACGTGGGCCATGTAGTCGAGATACTCCTTGCGGGTGAGTGTGGTGATGGGCCAGTCGGCGCGGTAAGCTTCGAGGTGGGCCACCACCTGCTTGTAGCGCCGGGCCCCGCTTTTGCCTTGGTGGGGGTTTTCGGCCAGCCAGGCGGCGTGGAAGTCGGCGGGCGTGGTGAGCTTGGGCGCTTCGGCCTTGGCGCGCTTGGGCTTGACGGGCGGCACGAAGGCCTCGTCGCTGGCGGCGGCGCGCAGCTGGGCCTTTTCGACCTTATCGACGAGCGCGGCCAGCTTGGCGTTGTAAATAGCGGCGTGCGGGTCTTTGGGGCTGACCACGCGCTTGGCGGTGGGCTGGAAGTGGGCAGGCAGGCAGCTGACGCCGGTAGCCATCTTCTGGCGCTGGCCCTCCCACGTCACGTCGAGCACGATGCGGCAGCGGCCGTCTTTGTCGGGCCGCGAGAGGACTTGGCGGAAGGTGTATTCCATGGGCCGGCAAGTTAGCACCGGGTGCTAGTAGTGTTAGCAGCAAAAAAAGCCCCGCTGATGGGCGGAGCTTTTGCTGGGCTCAAGGCGAGTACTAACGCTTAAGGCTTACGCCTTTCTCATTTGGCTTTTTTGGGAATCCCACTGCGCATTGCCCTGCTCATCATAGATGACTAGCCGGCCGTCGTCTTCAAGCACAATTCTGCGGCCCGTACCATTGCTGGCGCTCGCCGCCACGGCAGCCCCATTCACATCGTATACTACGAAGTTACCGTCGTCCTGCATTATAACATGCCCCGCTTTGCCTGGGGCATACGTATTGGAGGCCCAAACGGGCTTCGCATCGTGGGCCCCGTCGCGCTGGTAGATGACGGCATTGCCATCATCCTGGTACACGAAGTCATAGTTCTGGTTTAGTGAGCTCAGGCACTCTCCTGGCAGCAGGCGCTGATTGGCCAGCAGGGTATTGGAGACCGGGATACGGAAGAAGCCTTGTGCCGGGTCTTCAACCCAAATCTTCCCATACTGGGCACGTACTACCACGTTTTGCTTGACAATCCAGGATTCGTCGCTGTTGCTATCGTAGAACAAGACGCGGGTCAACGACTCGTTGGCGATGAGCAGCGTGACGTCATTGCCCCCGGTCACACTTACCCAGCCGCTAGGGCCAAGGTAGCGCAACGGGTTGGGTAGGAAGACGCGCCATACTTCCTGGTAGGTGCCAGGCTCAATGACGGCCCCTTTGTCCTTTAGCAACGCTCTGAGACTACCCAACTCTTGCTCTGCCTGCGCAACAGTCATTTTATTTTTCACGTCGCCTGCGATAATGCCCCATCGGTTCAGGTTCCCATATATCGAGCCCAGCGCTTGGATGGCCTTGAACAGCCGAATAGCCTGCGCTAGGCGTGAAACCGTGACGATAGCATCGGCGGTAACAGCTGCGGCCGGGGCCGCACCTGTGCCGGCGGTGGCAACGGTTACGATTGCCGTCATGCCGGCACTGACTAAAATATCTGCCCAGGCATACGCCGCGTTGGGACCGGCCACGACGTAGAGCCTTTCATTGGTGTCGTTGGCGATGTGAAGTTGGTTATTACTTGCCATAAAATAAGAAGTAATTGACTAATTGGTGGAAAGAAAATAAATGCTTACAAATCTACATAACTACCTCTACTTTACAACCTTGCCAGTGACGCCAGACAGTAGAAAGAACCTGCACGAAGGGGCGAGCAGTGGGCGATACGGGTACGTGGAGTCTGGTGGCGAGCAACAAAAAAGCCCCGTGGGCTACGGGGCTTATTGGCATAGCTCCCCTACTCACGGGGCCGGCGAAAATGGGGCACCTCGGCCGGTGGAGGCGGCTCCAGGCGGCACCGGACGCCGAGCGCCTTGGCCTGCTCCAGCAAGCGCTCGGCCAGCTCGGCGGGCACTCGCAGCGTCACGGGCTGCTGGTCGAGCACGCGCAGCATTACGGCCTGCGCTTCTTTAAGGCCCATCTCGGCCTCGGCGCGCAGCAACTGGGTAAAAGCTATTTTCTGCATACCCACCTGCCAGCCGTAAAAGGTAATGTCGCGCATACCTACAAGATAGCGGGAAAACGCGACAGCAAGCAAAACAGTGTAGTCTTCATCAGGCCGCCTCGCAGTGGGGCACCTGGTCACGGCACTGGCGCAGCCACTGTTTGGCCGCTTCTGCGTCTTGAAAAAGTTGCAGTTCGAAGGGCAGCAAACGGGGAAAGCGAGTGGAAAGGATATCGGCGTGCCGGTCGGCCTGCATGACGTGCGCCACGCAGCGCAAACCCAGGCGCACGGCCTGCGGCACCCACACATCGCCGAGCCAGTCGAGGCTGTCGAACCAGGGGCCCTTGAGCTGGGAATTGTCGTTGAGCAGCAGGGAGGTGGGCACCGGCGGGGCGTGGTAGAGATAGGCAGCGGCCCCGGCCTGCGCTTCGAGCGGGTCTACGTAGCCCTTCCAGATGGCGCAAAGCCAGCGCTCGTGCTCGTCGTAAGTTAGGGTGCAGGTACTATGGTCGCTAGGGTCGGTGTTGATGTTGAGTACCATGAAGAGAACAGTGAAAAGGAAAAGAAGGACATGGAGTATAGAAGCTTATTATATTGAGTATGTAGTCAGAACCAGTCTACGCAGCAGCTTAAAAAAAGCTGTCCCTTTTGTCTACCTGGGAATATTATTAAAAAAGCCCCGCTAGTGGGCGGGGCTGTAAAAAAAAGAAACCTGACTAAAGCAGCCAGCCCCCTGAAACGGGAAAAGGAAAAATGGATTGAGGCTATCTACGCGGCGACCGGCTTCCCGTTGCCGCGCCTGGTGGGTGGTGCAGCCAAGCGCACCGTGCAAGTAGGGTTCTAGCGTAGCTTGCGGCTCTTATTCTGTCTACCATTCCCATGCCCACCGAACTTATCAATGGCTTCGGCAAAGTTTACCTGCGTATCACCTACGACCCAGCCAACCACTGGGTCCACAACGACTGGATAGGCTACCAGACATACGTAGGCATCGTGGCGGGGGCGGATGCCTGCTTGCTGCCGCTGGCCGAGCACAAGTGCGCCTACCTGCTCAACGACAACCGCCAGGTCGTGGGCCCCTGGGACCACGCCGTGGAGTGGATAGTAACCAACTGGGCCCCGCGCGCCATTGCCGGCGGCCTCACGCACTTTGCCAACGTCGTGAGCCCGGAATCGCTGGCCGCCAGCTCGGCGCGGTCGATGGCCCTGGGGCTGGATGGCCAGTTGCAGATGCACCTGTTCAGCGACATCGACGAGGCCGAACAGTGGCTACGGGAAGCACAACGGCGCGCTCGCTAGAGGCTTCTCCCCTACTGGCGAGGTATTCGGGGTTTGCGTGGGGGCTTGGGAGGTGAGGATTTGTACTACCACGTTACGGTATCTGCTGCGGCAGGCGGAGCGGGGGTAGGGCAAACGGAGAGCCCATGTCGGTGTAGGGGTGGACATTGGGAAATGAAATTTAGCCGTATATTTCCATTAAACTATAATCAAGCTCATCTATGAAAGCGCCCCGCCAAGTCGCCAAGACTGCTGCCACCATCCCCGCACAACACGTTGGAAAATCCGCGCAGTCCATAGTTGACAATCGACCGCAAGCAGTTGCGCAGCGCCAGATGCAAGAGGTAATAGCTAACAGCCCACGCATGGTCGCTCAGCGACAGGTAGCAGAAGCCATCAACAACAGCCCACGCATGGTAGCTCAGCAGCAGGCAGCGGCGCAATTGCAAGCCCAACCTAATCGAACGGGATTGCCCGATAAGTTGAAGGCTGGGGTTGAGAGCTTATCAGGGCACTCGCTTGACGATGTGCGTGTGCATTATAACTCAGCCAAACCGGCGCAGTTGCAGGCCCACGCCTACGCTCAAGGGTCAGAAATACATGTTGGGCCAGGACAGGAAAAATACCTCCCCCACGAAGCGTGGCACGTGGTACAACAGAAGCAAGGGCGGGTGCAGGCTACTACGCAGTTGAAAGGCGTGGGTGTAAATGATGATTCTGCGCTGGAGCGAGAAGCAGACGTGATGGGAGGAAGAGCAGCAAAGCGTACGGCTGGAGAATCAGGTAATAAGGAGCAGAAAAACCAGTTGCCACTTATCCCTCATATAAATAGAAGCGGAGCCCAGCCACATGCGCCATCCCAACTACAAACCATTTCTAAAGCAGTGACGCAATTTGGTGGTGTCTCTAGTAAGGATAATACCAATCGATTTGGGGAACAACCGCAAGATAGAGAACTTCTTAATAATAAAATAAGGCAGTTGGAGGCACAACTCGAACAGGAGAAAAAAATTAATCAAGAGGCTGCACAACGCAGAGCCGAAGAGAAGGCTGCACAGAGAGAAGAAGAAAAAGTTAAAGCGCAAAAAGACCACACTACTCAGAAGATAGGCGCTGCGAGCATGCTTCTCAATATAGGTGGAGCGACGGTGGTAGGAGGCAACGCTATTAAAACAGAAGCTCAGCTCAACTCAGCTCAGGAGTCTGGGCGCAAGGCGGGCACCCGTCATACTTTCCGGCCTTCAGCGCGGTCAAGCAGTATTAATAAAAAAGGGGTTATCAGCACAGTTGTAGGGAGTGGTATGCAAGGGGCTGCTGATGCAAAGCAGGGAAACTCATTACAAGCCGTTTTGTCTCTCGTACAGGGAGCAAGCGCTCTAGGCTCTTTATCCACTAACTCAAAGACTAAAATGGTTAGTCTATTAGCTGTTGGTGGAGCTGGTTTGCTTAGAGAAGCTTTAAAAACTAAGCAAACCAGTGATAATCTGTCTGAAAAAAAAGAGAAATGAAATTAAAGCTGACACCCACCCCGGTCAGGGGCTTTTTCGTATGCTAAACTCTCAGTGCATCCGGTCCAAATGTGGGCGGGAAGGTTTTTAAGAAAAAATGCACAGCGCTCAAACGCCCACAAAAAAGCCCCCGACCAATCAAGGCCAGGGGCTTTTTTGTTACTCCACGGCCGTAGCGCCCGCGATGCCCAGCGCCACGGTAGCTACGTGGTCAGGGGCGTCGGTCTTGAGCTTGGGTAAGGTGCTTCTCCCCTACTGGCGGGGTGTTCGGGGTTTGCGTGGGGGCTGCCCTAGCTATCTCCGGCGGCAGGCGGTTCTTCCGTCTGGCTGGGCCCGTTGTCAGGGTTGCGTGGCTTTCTACGCACTGTAACTGGCCGAGGCTTTTTAGGCGTAGCGGGCTCTTCGCCAGGCAGCAAAGGCTTCTTGACCAGCAGCGGCTTGAGGGCCATACGCATCATCTTGAGCGTAGCGGCACACCTTGCTTCCGAGTCGAATATCAGTTCTATATTCTTGCCTCCTACCAGGTAAACGTTGATGGCATGTGTTATGGCCGCTGGTGAGCCAGCCACCTCGTAAGCTTTGCGCTTTTGCTCCGAGAGGGCGATTTCTACTTTTTCGACAGAGACAATCTGCGACACGTTAATTATAGTGTCGGGATGGGTTGCGAGTTCGATGAACTGCCAGGTTGCCATAGCTACAAGAGATTACAAGAGTGGCGAAGCTAATTAGACTATCGTATAAATTAAAAAGCCCCACCACTACGGCGGGGCCCTTTATTATCGCACCTTTTAGGAAAATATTGTTGCTGCGCCTAGTTGGCTAATCTCAACTTTCTCCGTATTCATTGCCAACGTTTTGCGATAGTCTTGCGCCTCGGCTTCATGTAGAAACTCAATAGCGCCATGATTGGCAAGTACGGCTTCCGCTATCTCTGTGAGCGACACGCGGAAGAATTCCTTGCGCTCATTGATGCGGTTTACGCGCCGATGATGGAAAAGCCGGTGGAGCGTGTTCTCCAGCTTGGGTGCATCATCGCAGTAGATAATCGCGTGTACGTCAAACTGAAAAGGAACAGAGGCATCACCTAACTCCTTCACGCGGTCCATCGGGTCGAGGCGGCGCGTCATACCAATTTTGTACACGTCCTCGCCGAAGGAACCGATGTTGGAAATGACGTAAACGTGGCCCGAGCGGGTGAGTTGCGCTTGTGAAATTGCCCGCTGCTTCTGTTGCTGCGCCTGGGTGAGTTGCTGTTGAAGGGCTTCAATTTGAGCTAGTAGCTTTTGCTGCTTCTCACCCGTTGCCTGCTCTACTTCCTGCTGGGCTTTGCGCAGAGCGTCAGAGTAGCGGCGCTCTTCTTTCTCAGCATCAAGCTTAGCTTTTTCTAACTCACGCTGGGCCTGCTCTTCCTCGCGCATCTGCTCCCGAATCTGACGCTGAAGCTCTTTCTCGGCCTGGATTTTCTCTTGCATCTCGTGTACGAGGTACAATTCGCGCAGGCGTAGGTCGAGATAAGTAGCGGAAATACTGCTGTGCTGGGTCGTGCTGATTTTGTTGATGGCTTCGTAGGATTTCTTAATCCGCGTTTCCATCACCAGCACGTTGTTGAACTTCACCTTGGCAATAGCAGCATCACACTCGCCATTAAAGGCCCGAATGATGAGCTTGAGGTATTGGGCCGTGTTCTTACGTCCCTCGACTACACTGCCGTTGATGGTCCAAGCGGTTGAGCAGGTAGCAGCCGTGCCAGCCGTAATGAGGCTTTTTTGCGCGGTGCGTGTCTGCTCTAGCTTTTGCTGAAACTCGGCCGAGGTTGGATAATCAAAACGGGGCTTGTAGAAGCCAAAAGATTGCAGATTGGATTCCTCATCCAATGCGGCAAACTCAGCCTTCAGCTCTTTGATTTGCTTCTGAAACGTCTTGTAATCCGTTTGCTGCTTCTGCTGCTTGCCCGTGAGGTCTTCAATGGCCTGCGTCAAGCGGCCTTTGGTGTCAGCTAAGTCTTGCACAATGCGCGCCCGCTCGGCGTTGGCCGCGTCCAGCAACTGTGTCCGCTCGGCGGTGGCCGCCTCTACAATACGCTTGGCTTCTGTATCCGCATCTACGACAGGCCGGAACCGCTCTTCTAGGGCACCGAGTTGCTGCCGCTTAGCGTCGCGTTCACTGGCGGCTAAGTCGCGCTCAGCAGCGTTTTGCTGGGCCTTTTTCCAAAAGAAGAACCCGCCGGCTGCTAAGCATAGGCAAAGCAGACCTAATAGTAAGGTAGCTGTCATAAGGCTAGGCTAGTAGCTTGGCTTTACGAACCAGGTATTCCTCTTCGGTAAGAGCGCCTTTTTCCTTTAGCTGAAAGAGGCGCTCTAGTTCCTCCGTCAAACTAATCTGTGGCACGGCAGTAGGAGCTACGCTGGTCATAGTCTGAGTAGCGGGCTGAGGCTTTGGTTGCACTGGTGCAGCAGTGGCAAGCTGTTGAGTGACTTGCTTCATAGAAGCAGCCAATTGCGCGCTGCTCGTGGCGGTGACGTAGCCAGTATTATACTCCAAGTTAAAAGCTTCCTCTGACATAGTGAGGAACTTAATGAAGTGGTAGAGCGCAATGACACAAGGAATTAACGTCCAGCAGAACAGGATGCAGGCAATACCGGCCGCAACTCGGCCCAAGTAGAAGTATTGGCCGCCAAAGCCGCCAAGGAAGAATGCCAGCAGAGCAGCAGTAGTTTTATTACGCATAACCAGCAAGCCGCTTAGCCCTTGTTTTTGATGAGGATTACTTCCAAGATGGTGCGGCTTTGCTGCTCATCCAGGCCCAGAGCTTGCGCTGTCTGCTCCAAAATGGTTTGTTCAGCTTTGCCTACTACCCCGTCAGAGGCTGCAAAATCAACACAATTCGCAAAGAGGGTCGCTCGCAGGTCGGCCGCCACGTAGGGAGCAGCTTGGGTTACCGTTTCCGACCGTGGGCCTAGAGCAGTGACCTTGGAAGCTAAGCGCCGGTACATGGCCACCACATCAACGCCCCGGAACAAAGCCTTTTGCTGGGTGAGCGCTATCAGGGCCGTTATCTCTTCGTCGTCTACGCTTCCGTCAGCCGACATGCACGCGTAGAGAATAGCGAAGAAGGCATCGCGGGGGTCAGTAAAAGGGCTGGTTGGGGTAGCGTTGCTGCTGAAAACTTTGTCAAAAAGTCCCATGAAGTTTGAATTGATAGGTAAAAAATGGAGGTGAGTAGAACTTGATTGAATTTCCCTTCAATCAAGGCGCAACCTACACACCGGTTCTTCACTAACCAAATATTCTCATAATGGGACGAAGGTATATAAAGCTATAAGCTCCACCGTTCCAAGCCAGCTTACAGTGAACTGTTTACCCACAAAAAAGCCCCGTCTGCACGGGGCCATCCTGTATCTTATTCTTCGATTACTAATCTTATAAGCTTTCCCTTCTTATACGTACCTACCGCACTTACGTTTATAATTTTATGGGTGTAGATGCTTTCAGTGAACTTGGTTTCCTCTAAAGGAAAAACACCACTTATAGATAGTTTGGGCTTAAACACTGTCCCATCCTCATGAATTAAAATACCCGTACCTTTTCTTGTCTCCGCATTCAAGCTATATATATAAACTTTATACTGTCTAGCAGAATCATCGGTAACAATCTCTTCGTCTACCTGTGTCAACGTATCAATTAACAGCACTGCCCCTTCTAAATCAGCTTTTGACTGAGTTGTAACTGCACCAATTAATTCGCTACTATTGCCATCTTGTGACATACCTAAGAACTCAATAGAGTCGTATGCGTCACCAACTGAACTTGCTGCTTCAACGAGGCTATTTGCAGTGATTTGCACCCCCTCTTTTACAGCGACAAGCAGCTTTTCATCTTCTATCTGCTTGCCAAGTTTCTGGTACAGACTTTTAGCACTTTCAACAAGTTCAGCAAAATATTCAGGAGCTTCCTCTGTGCTATACAACTGAGCAACCTCTGCTGGTAAGTACTTTAGGGTATACTCTATTAAATCATTTTGATACGCTCCAAATAATTCTTTTCTGAAGAAAAAATCCTTGTCTTTTGCTTTAGCTACATCAACATCTACTTCAAAAGCAAATCTAAAACTTCCTTCCGTAGGAACTGATTGAAAAACGTCAGCGGTTATCCCAAGATTAGGAAGATTAGTAAGGCTATACTCTAACAACTCAGATACTGCTCTTTGTATCTCTAGAGAATTTTTGGAAAGAACAACATGAGAATTAGCCGTTCCTCCTTGTACACTAACAGTGTAAATTAAGGAAGAACTCTTACGTTTGGCAGGATAATTACTTTTCTCATGAGGCCAATAATCTTCTGTTATGTCATAAGCCTTTACAAAAAAAACTGCCTGTACATCTAACGTTGCTAAGTCTCTTTTTAAGACGTATGCATCCCTAGATAAAATAAAAATATCTCTGTAACTAATCCTACCTGAGACAAATGCTAGATAGTCGCTATTTTTAAGCAGGAAATGTATGTAGTATAAGACAGTTAAATCATCTTCATCCTCTTCAAGAAAGGACCCGACTATCCAAGAGCCATAAGCATTTTTCCCCATATACAATATGGGATATTCATCATTAACAAGCAATTCATAACTTGATTCTATAATAGGAACATCGTTGTCACTATTAATCTCTATAACTTCTATTTCATCGATGAACATATCAATCAAATTTTATTTTTGCGATTTCTACTACTTGCAATTTATCAATCGTAAAGGCATCACACTTATACAAGTCATGGTGACTATCATGATACTCATCTGGCGTATGTTTAACCACACCAACTTCGCCACCTAATTTAAATTTATAAACAGAACGCTTTCTTCTCTCTTTCTCCGAAAGGTATAGTAACCTATTCTTATATACTTCTAAAATTTCATCCTCGCTGTACCCATCACCCTTGTTGATTGATAAGCCTTTCAATGCGCACGCTTCGCCACAGTTATCATGCGGCAAAGGTTTCCCCTGCTTTTTATAACGTTCCCAGTGAGAAAAAAAATCTTTTTCTTTGGGCTCATTACCATCTATCGTCCTAAGAAAAGCAGATTGGTTGTCCTCCCCAGCGCCCTCTATGCAATTGCATTCGACGTCATCATGCAACAAGGTAAATTCCATCTTCTATATCATATTTATTATTTTACAACACAAGTAAACTGTAAACCCTAAGGAAGTAAACGTACTGGCACTACTCCATAGAATTCTCTAACCTCCCAAATGGAGTGAATGTCTTTACGGGCTACGGTGAACGACCCACCCAGCCCACCAGTAGCGTGCAACGTCAGGCCATCGGTATTATTGAGGTCATTCTTCAAAACAGCCTTCACCGTCACCGTCTCGTCATAGTCCACGACGCAGATAGTGTTGTGCAAGTACTCCCACTTACTGTCGGGTACGGGCCACGCTATTACTTGCTGCCCATCGCGCAAGCTCGGCTCCATGCTGTCGCCCTCGATGTCGAATACCAAGGCATCCTTATAGTCTTCCTCAGTACGACCAGGAGGTAGCCGAAACAGTACTGTGTCGAAGATGTCGCTGTCCTTGAAACGTTGCAACTGGGCATAGTTGAAGCTAGCGCGGGCTTTGAAGCTGACGCGCCGCAGTTCTATCACGGGTATGTCAGAGAGCAGGCCCACGGCATGCACATTGCTCTGATTGGGAGGATATGTAGGGCTTTCGCCGCTGGAATGTATGCCAGTATTTTTTGACAGCTTGGCAATTTCTACTTGACTTGCGGCATTTTCGCCTGTCAGCAAATAGTCAACACTTACTCCAAAGTATTGCGCTAGCTTGAGAAGTTTATCAGGCACAGGGAAGCTTTTGCCCTTCTCGTAGCCATTTACGGCGCTTCTGGATACACCTATTAACTCACCAACTGCTTGTTGGCTGACATGCTTACTCTCGCGTAGCGATGCTAAGACATCGCCAAAACCTTGCTTACCAGGCATCTAAAAATAATTGTAAAATATTTTCCGACGCGGTAGAAACTTATGCTTGACATGTCAAGTATTTGTATCATACCTTTGCCAACACCAACAACAACAGCCGAAATATAGGCTGCTTTTTTTACACCAACAGTAAGAAATTATGCACACACAAGAAAAGTCGCCCACCATCAAGGAGGTGCTGGGCGAAGGCTGGATGAAGGGCGTGGCCCTGCATACCGGCGTCAAAGACTCGGGCACGCTCTCGCGCCTCATCAACCTAGAATACCACACCAGCAAGCACTGGCCCGCTGTGCTCGAATACGCCCAAAAGGTCAACCCCCAAGGCTTTGCCAGCTGGGCCGCCGCCAACCCCGACAAGGTACCCGCCGCCGCCGAGGCCGCCTAGCCCCTCCCCCACCCTTCTCTTTTTCACACCACCACACCCCACTCTCTTTCACCTACAGCTATGGAAAAATCCCTGCTGCCGCCGCTGCGCTCCTTCCTCAAGGGCGAGCCGCCGATTCCGCTCACCGAGGGCCTGCGCGAAGGCGACCTGCTGCACCTGCTGGCTTCCGTAGCGGGCCGCCCCAAGGGCACGGTGCTGCCCGTGCTGGGCTACTGCCTCTGCGTGGATGCCCAGGGCCAGCCCTACGCGCTGCGGGCCTACGTGCCCACCTGCCCCGAGTACGCCACGACCTACGCCGGCCGCGAAGCCGCCCGCTTCCCCGAGCCCGGCCAGCAAGAGCGCTGGCTGGGGGGCGTGCAAATGCGCTTCTCGGAGCTCGACCTCACCGACCACGCCCACGAGCTGCGCCTGGAGCGCCGCCGCGAGGGCCTCGTGATTGCCATGTACCCCGAGCGCCAGCAGCACCGCCTGGCGGCTTAGTTTCTCCCCTTTTTTCTGCCCGCTCCCCATGAAACGCACGCTCACCGGCACCCTGGAATTTGAGGACGGGGCCGTAAATCTCATCCTGACAGAGCCAACGGCCCGGGCGGTGCTGGTGCAGATAGCTGCTAACCGCGATAAAGCCCAGGCCGATGCACTGGCCGCTGCCCAACTGCTGCTACGCACCTACCACCTGGGGGCCGAGCCCACGCCCGGCCGTGGCTACGATGACCGCCTCAAGATGCGCCTGGGCTGCGGCGACGACAAGGCCCGCGAGCTGGTGAGCAGCGGGCGCATCGCCCACCAGTACCTGGGCAACCGCTACTCGGTCTGCGAGCAGGCCGTGCGCGACTTCTACGCCACCCAGCCCGCCACTGGCCCCTTGCAACAGGCCGCCTAGGGCACGAAAAAGCCGGTCAGGGGCTGTCATCCCGACCGGCTCACTTTCTACAACGGGTCTTCTCTCACTTGCCCGCCGATGGGCACAAAGGTACGTCGGCCTTTTTGATTTTACTTCATCAAATCTTCATTACGTATGAGCGCCCTCGCAACTACCGCCCCCACAACTACTTCGCTCGCCGACCTGGCCCAGCAGGTAGACCATTTCACCACCACACCCGAGCTGGTGGCCGCCCCCGTGGCCCTGGATGGCACGGTGTACCAGACCACCAACTACGACCTGTTTCACCTGCTGCCCGAAAACCGGGCCGTGGACCCCAAGCACGTGCGCAAGCTGGTGGGTATGATTACCCAAAGCAACCTGCTGCACGTGAAGCCCCTCGACGTAACGGCCACGATGGGCATCATCGACGGGCAGCACCGGCTGGCCGCCGCCCGCGAGCTGGGCTTGCCGGTGTACTACAAGATTGGCCAGCAGCTGAGCGAGGCCGACATCACGACCCTGAACGTGGCCCAGAAGAACTGGCAGGGCCCCGACTACCTGCACTACTGGACCGTGAAGGGCCGCACCGACTACGTGGCCCTGACCAAGTTCTGGCAGCGCCACCCCAGCCTGAGCTTTAGCAACGCCAAGATGATGCTGGGCGGCTCGGCCAACAACCGGGCCACCGAGTTTCGCGCCGGTAACTGGAAAGCCAGCGAGCAAGCCTACAAGGGTGAACAGGCGGCGGTGCTGGTGGAGCGGGTAGCGGCCGAAACGCCCTTCAAGCAGGCCATGCACACGGGCTTCGTGGCTGCCGTGTACCACTGCGTGGCCAACGTGGAGGGCTTCGATACCAAAGTCTTTATGGAGAAGATTCTCAAGCAGCCCCGCACGCTGGTACCGTGTGCCAGCCACAAGCAGTACCTGGAGATGTTCGACCAGCTCTACAACTACCAGACCCGCGCCGAAAACCGGGTGCGCTTCTTCTAGCCATGACCAAGCGGCAACAACAGGATGCGCGCCACCGGGAGGCGGTGCGCGCCTACTACGACACGGGCAACGAAGCCCTGCTCGGGCCAGTGCTGGCCGAGCTGCGCCCGCGCCTGGTGGACTTCTTACGCAGTAAGGAAGTACGCAAAGCTGAGTTACTGCAAGACCTCGTGCAGGAAGGAATGGCTATCGCCCTTACCTCCTTACGGGCGCACAAGTACACGTTCGCCGGCTCTGTGGCAGCGTGGGCAAGTAGCATCTGCTGGTATTGCTTCACCGACAGCCTAAAGAAAAAGAAGGACCGCATCACCCAGCCGGGCCAGGACGAAGACCCGTTCCTGCTGCTATCCACCACGCTGGCGACGCCTGCCGACGAGCTGCCCATCAGCCAGGAAGACGAGCAGCAGGCCGGGGCCGTGGTGGCCGCCGTGACGCACGCCGTGCTGGGCCTCGACGCCAGCGCCCGCGCCTGCGTGCTCATGCACTACTACCAGGGCCTGCCCGAGGCCACGGCCGCCGCCCGCCTGGGCATTGCCGAAAGCCAGTTCAAGGCCCGCCTGCGCCGGGGCCTCACCAGCCTGCGCGAGTGGGGCACCCGCCACGCGCACCTGGCCCCGGCGGCCGACGTGTACGCCGCCCTGCTGCGGGTGGACAGTGGGGACTTGTTCCGCGAACCCTTACGCCTGGCCTGCTAGGCTGGCTTCCGCCCCATGAACTACATCGAGCTCATCAATCAGTTCTGGCAATGCGACATCGAGCATTCCTTCAACGGTAGCGAAACGAGACTGTACTTCTATTTGCTGCACACGTGCAATTCGCTCCGTTGGAAGAATCCTTTTACGCATTCCGATGCCCATCTGGCCGCCGTGTCGGGGATGAGCGTCAACACGCTGAAGAGTGCTCGCAACCGGCTCAAGCAAGCTGGCCTCATTGAGTTCACGTCGGGCAGCCAAGGCCGGGGCCAGAGTCACAAAGCCAGTTACAAACTGTCAATTTTTGACACTTTTCCCGACACTTTATCGGCGAACTCACTGACAGTTTTCCCGCGAACTTCTGACAGCATCAATAAACATAAACTAAACGAAGAAGAAAAAGCGGCTAGCGCCGACGCGCCTTCTTCCGATTTAGAAGCTGGTTCGGTAGCCGAGCCAAAGCCGGAGAGTCCGGCTTTGCCCGCCCCCAAATCTTCTCGCAGCCCCAAAAAGCCCAAGGCCAGTGCCGATGAGGTAGCGGCCCTGGCCCTGCCCCACCCCGGCCCCGAGTTTGCCCAGCTGTGGGCTGACTTCCGGGCCATGCCCAAGCAAGTCAAAAAGCCCCTGACCTCGCTGCGCCGCCTGCTGGCCACGCTGGGCAAGTACGCCGAAGGCTATGCCTGCATTATGCTCGAAAAGGCCATTGAGGGCAATTGGTCGGGCGTGGAGTTCGACGGCACGGCTGAGGCCTACGCCAAGTGGCAGGCCGAGCAGGCCCGCCGGCCCAGCCCCACCCCCGCCCCAACCAGCTTCGACCCCGATGCCCTGTTCGGCTACACCCAATCGGCGGCCGAGGGCCTGGCCCAATCCCGCAACACCCCCGAGTATCAGCACTACCTGGCCGAAACGGCCGCGCTCTCTAACGTCGCCTAACCCTCTCTTTCCCATGCCTGTCACGCCCCTGCCTTTGCTGCTACCGGCCGTAGACCTCTCCGACGTGGAGCAGGCCACCGACCAGGCCGGCACCACCCTGGAGCAAGCCCTGCTGCCGCTTTTCCTCTACTGCGAAAAGACCCAGGGCCGCCCCGAGCTCTCCGAGTACCAGTTCCGCCACGTGCAGATGCTTCGCGCTGCCCTCGACGCCGCAGCCGCCTACGTGGTGCAGGTCGAGCAGCGCCACACCGCCACCCTGGCCAACGTCACGGCCCTCAATCGCCAGCTGCACTACGCCTACGACGCCGCCAAGCCCCACTCGCTGGAGCAAGCCCTGCTCATCGACTGGCAAAGCATCGCCCTGAACCTGCTCGACCGCCTGCGCCGTCCCACCGAGGCCCCGCTCTCGCCCCTGGTGGCCCGCCTGCGCCAGCTGCCCGCCTTCGAGCACAGCCTCGCTCGCCTCGACTGCCCGCCCGACGTGCGCCAGCAGTTGGCCGCCGTGTCCATCCGCCACTTACCGCCGCCCGCCCATGCCGCCTAATCTGCACCGCTTCACCACGCAGGCGGCGCACCGGGCGGCCCCCACCGCCCCCGAGCGCCCCAACCCCGCCGATGCCCTGCTGACCGCCTCGGCGGCCTGGAAGGAGATGAAAGACTCGTGGTACAACGAAGACCCCAACGGCCTACCCTGTCACTTCCCCACCATCGCCCCGCACTGGTCGTGGCTGCCCGACGAGGTAACGCTCGTCACGGGCTGGCCGGGCCACGGCAAAAGCGAGCTGATGCTCCAGCTCATGCTCACCAAGAGCGTGTACGACCAGTGGAAATGGGCGCTGTACGTGCCCGAGAACATGCCCGCCCGGCGCGCCCTCAACAAGCTCGTGCAGAGCTACGTCGGCCGCACCACCAACCCCAAGGCCGGCCCGGCCCGCATGAGCTTCGGCCAGTACGAGGACGCCGCCGGCTGGATACTCGACCGCTTCCACCTCATCAATCCGCGCCGGGCCGGCTCGCTGGGCGAGCTGCTGCCCGTGCTCCAGCACGCCGTGCGCGCCCACCAGGTCAACGGCTGCCTCATCGACCCCTGGAACGCGCTGGCCACCAACCTCAAGGAGTACGGCGGCCGCGAAGACGAGATGCTCAAAAGCCAGCTCAACGACGTGCTCGACTTCGCCGAGGACGAGCACCAGTGCGTGGTGGTGTGCGCCCACCCTTCGGGCGACGCCCGCACCAAGGACAAGGAAATGAACCTGAAAGTACCCGACCAGTACAGCGTAAGCGGCGGCCGCATGTGGGCCAACAAGGTCGATAATTTCCTGGTGGTGCACCGCCCCTACGCCGACGACGACCCCACCAATACGGCCGTGGACTTCTACGCCCGCAAAATCAAGCAGGAGGGCCTCGTGGGCATGAAAACGCCCAAGGAAGGCGTGCGCCTGAGCTACGAGCGCGGCACCTCGCGCTATATCGACCCCAAGCTGGGCCACGCTCCACTTGACGTGAAGGCCCTCCAGAACTACCGCCAGCACGGCACCAACAACCCGGCCCCGGCCACCCAGGGCAACGTGCCCTTCCGCACCGACGGCCCCAGCGACTTCGACAACTGGCACCCAAACGGCAAACCCATTACGCTCCCCACCCCATGAGCTACAAGAAGCAGTACCCTGCCCTCAACCCGGCCCGCCGCCACCTGATAGCCATGCTGCGCCGCACCCCCGGCCGCCGCGCGCGCTGGTATCGCCAAGCCCAGCGCCGCCGCCCCTGGCTGCTGCGCGAGCTGACCGCGGGCGAAAAGAACCTGGGGCAGTACAAAGGCCTGGCCGAATACCTCGCCGGTTTGCTGGAGCCCTTCCGGCGCACCCGCCCCAAAGGCCACCGCCAGCTACAGGAGCTGCTGCAAGACGCGGATACCCGCCCGGTGGTCGTGGCCCAGGTGCAGGAACTGCAAACCTGCCTCGACCGCATAGCCCCCGAGTTCCGTCGCCACGGCCAGCAGCTTGACCACTGGCGAGCGCAATGGCCCCGCCTCTCGGCTAGCGGCCGGCAACGGCTCCAGCAGGAAGACAAGGCCGTTTGCCTCAGCTACTACCACGACGGCATCCACCTGCTGGTAAAAGAGGCGACAACTGATGTCGAGTTTATCAAGCGACTCTGCTCCGAAGCCTTTGAGCCAGCGCCTGAACCGTTGGTGGATGCTGCCACTGCCAGGCCCGGCCCAACGCCTTACTCTACCTGATGCTGCGCACTATCCCCACTAACAGTTGACGCTTTCGCATTAGGAAGTCCCATAAGGATATCTAGTCAGTGCCCCCAGCTCCACAAGGCCATGAAACTTAGCAGCATTGCCACTACCATCAGCCAAAGGAAAACCGGGGCGCTCCGCGTCTGCCTGGCGATTTTATACGCAATAGGTTTTTCTGCCCTCGGCTCGCGGCCAAGACGCCATACGTGCAGGATGACTCCACCAAGCACCAAAAACACGGCAAGCGCTATGCACGCCCATTTGAACAATAAAAGGACCGCAGCGCCCTCACCTATGGCGCTTAGCGCATCCAAAAGAAGCGTCAATAACATAGCTATCTCATCTCACATAAACCATGCCTTTCATGCCCAAACGTACCAGTGTCACCCTTGGTATGAAGCAATTATCAGGAGTATGATGAGAAGCACCCCCACGAGTCGCCAGTACTTATTTCTGCGTGCCAAGTACGCGCGGGCTTCTTCTGCTGGCATCGCTAACCGTCGCTTCCGCTGCTCTTTATTATGTAGTCTTACTACGTTGCCTAAGTATAGTAGGCCCCCAAGAAAGGCAGTGCAAATAATGAAAACGAGTGTGTTAGCGAAAACGTCTAGCGCCTCCGAACTCGGGCCTAATACAAGTGTCAGCAGCATACTTCAAAACTAAGCCATGAGCCCCTACGACGACCCCGCCGTGTCGGCTGGCGAAATAGCCGACTACCTCGATGCGCTACGGCTAGAAGCCACCCCGTCACCTGCACCAAGCTTCTCAACCATACGGCCGGTCCAAGTTGCCAATGAGCACGCTTATTGCGATTATCCAGCAGGCAGCGACAATAATCAGCAATGCAATTAGCCCATCAGGCAAGGGCTTTTTAGTCCTAAATCTCACCAGATGCACCAGCAGCCAGATAATGGCTGGCGGAGTCAGATAAAACATGAGCGCCACTAAAAACATGCGTCGAAAGTAATGGCCCTGCGCACCGCCTCACGAGTCGATGCCACCCAGCAACCAATGATACGCCTCCTTAGAAGCTGCCCTTTATAACGTCCAAGACTAACAGCAGGATATAGAGCGCCACCCCAGCCAGCAGCAGCAATCCTATCCCACAGCCCTGGCGATTACCCTCGCCACTACGCAGCAGAACAAGCGCCCCAGCGCCGGCCACGAGCACGAGGAGCACTAGCTGGAAGATAAGTCCCCAGTGCCTCCCATGCTGTCCATATAGCAGTAACGTTCCCAGCATACCCCAAAACTACACAGCCCACTGCTGCGCACCGCCTCCCGAGTCGATGCCAACCAGTTCCTCACTTACCGCTCGGCTTAGTAAAGACCAGCGTCGAAGTGGTAATCCCACCAGACGTAGTCAGCGCCACACCCGGAATAACTGCCTGTAGCTGGTAGCCCTGCTGAAACAGCTTGTCGAGCGCACCTAAGTAGCCTTTGGCGGCACTCATGTTCTTCCCTGCTTTGTCATTCCACTCAATGTTCACTTCCTCTGGGGCCTGTCCTACTCGCTCAATAATGAGGTGCGCTTCACCACTTAGCTCCCGCACGCGCACCATTATCACGTCCTGCTTACCGGCCTGCGCCATCACCGGCTGAGAAGCCAATGCCACCAGGCACGCCCCCAAGAATAAGAGTTTTTTCATGGCCACGAATATACCCGACACTACGCCCCAACTACCGCCCGCACCGCCTCACCGCGATGCGGGCTACGGCGTAGTCGAGCCCACCGATGGCCGGGGCCTGCGCTTCGTGGCCTGGGCCGCCTCGCCCGCCTGCGTGCAGGAGCTCGCCGCCGTGGCCCGCAAGCACGGCCACAAACCGTACGGCACCGACCACTTTCTCACCGAGTCGAGGCCGCACTAAACTACCCGAAACTACCCGCTTTTCTGCACCCTTCATCTCCTTCAACCACGTGAACCGCAGACCCTACCGCCGCTCCGATTACCTCTACCTGCTCGAAAACTACCGCGACTCGCCCGCCTCGGTGCTGGCGGCTCACCTGGGCCGCACTACGGGCAGCCTGTACGCCTTCATCAGCCAGCATCCCGAGTTGCGCAAACAAGGCAAAATCTAACTATAAGTTACTGGGATTACGCAGTGAATTGAAGGAGCTTCGGGGCCTAGAATCTTCCGTGCCACCCTGCTGCTGGCGCAGCCTGTGTACCTTTTCTGCAATGGCTCCATCGTCACTACCTACGCCCCTTTCAACCGCCCAACTAGCCCGCCAAGCCAACCTCGAAAAGCGTAATCTGGCCATTCGGGATGCCTTCTACAAGCGCTTCACCATTCAGCCCAAAGTAAATGGCGTCCGCATCTACACGCGCGAGGGTATTCTGGCGGCCTTGGCGCTGGAGTATCACTTGAGCATGACAACGGTCGAGCGGATTGTGGCACCAAAAGCCAAGTAGCGATGCAGGACCTACCCGAATTTCAAGCGGTAGCGCCCGAATTGACTTACCTGGGGTTAACTGACTTTAGCTACGAGGAAGGGGAACAGAAGGCGCGCCTGCGCTACCTGCATCCCACTCGGGGCGAATGTCAGCTATACGCGGAAGGTGCCCGGGTAGGGTTGGCGTATTCTCTGGCCTGGGTAATTAATTGGGAGCAGACGCTGATTCAGCAGTCTACTTATCTGCCGAATGATACTGTAGGAACGGAAAGCCCCGCTGGCGAGTGCTAGCGGGGCTTTTTAGTTACTCGGGCAGCACAAACGGCCGCCCCGTGTTATTCAATCCGCTCACTGCCTGCGTAGTCCCGTCGTACCCATCGGTATCCACCAGCAGGCAATTGTAGCCCAACGAGTACACCCAGATGCCAGCGGCCACGCCTTGCTCCTTACGTGAGTACGTGCGCACCAGCGCCCCGAACTGCCCGCCCCCGTCGTAGTGCTGCAAGGCCGTATGCACCTCACGCAGCAGCTCCAACTTGGCCAGCGCCGCGCCGCGCTGGCGGCTCTGCTGGTAGGAGTCGGCGGCTACCTCTACAGCCACGGTTACCCGCACCTGGCAGTTGCCCCGCTGTACGCCCTGCCCAATGTCGTGCCAGTCGGCTTCGTCAAAGTCAATGAGCGCCACGCCCTGGTGAAAAGGCAGGCTGTACTCGTCGGTTAGGTTTTCGAGCTGGCCCTGGTCGAGGTCCACCCAGCCCAGACCAGGCACTTGGGCGGCGAGCCGGTCGGCGAGGGCGGCGTAAACAGTGGCAAAGGTGCTGGTCATTTATGTTTCTTTGTAGAATGAAGCGCTATTTCGACCCTGAGAAATATTTTGGACCAAAATGGAAAGAGCAACTGCTGTTTCTCGCAGGAGTGGGAGCATTCATAATTTTCCTGGAGTGGCTCAAGGGGTAAGTCACTCCACTCTAACGAGCCAGAAGCCCGGTAATACCAGACGCTGTCTTCTTTACTAATCTATCCTTAACTGAGCGCCCGAGCGTGATGAACGGCCGCGGCTTCAGCATCTCATTGCCCTCCTGCTGGGACTCTGCGTAGGCTTCCGAGCTGCCCACCGTCACGCTGGTAGCCGTGGTCGCCACGATGCGCACCGAGCGGCGCAAGCGGCCTGTCTTCACCAGAATGGCCCGCTGACGGGGGTTCTTGTAGCGCCGGTCGCGGCCGCCGTCCTTACGGGTGCGGCCGCGCTCTTTCGTGGCTTTGCGCGGGGCCCAGGGCACCACGTTGCCGGCATCGTTCTCGTAGCCTTGCCGCCGGAAGTTGTCGGCCGACTCCTGCACCACAGCCTTGCCCATCGCCTTAGGCAGCGTGTGCAGGTAGCCGCGCAGCGCCGTACCGAACTGCTTGAGTGGGTCGGCGCTCATAGCTGCTGCTCAAGCTGGCGCGCCTCGTCGGCGCTGAGTTGAAAATATGGGTGGTCCATCCCGAATATGTCGCCCGTCTTGCCGACGTTCTGCCGAAACTCCTTGGCCGCTTCCGGTAGCCCGCCCAGCCCATGCAAGGGCGTGGTGGGCGTGTCATGGTCGACTTCCGTCACCGTGCATCGGCAGTTCCAGTCCAGCGGCGGGTAGTGGCTATCCCAGAACGGGTCGCTGTGCGGCCGGGTGATACCATCCAGCGCCTGGTGCTCCTTGCGCACCAGGTCGTCGCCTACCGTGTCGTAGCGCAGTCGGCTCTCGGGGTCAAATTCGCTCCACTTGGCCGCCATCTGGCTGCTGGCTACGGCCTGGTTGTACTCGGTGCGCAGGTAGTCGACGTTGTATTGCTGATTGATGGCCAGGCAGTCGGTCTTGAAGTCGGCAAAGGGCCGGATGTTGCCGGCCGCATCCGTCAGCTTCTCGGTCATGGCGCGCTGCACGGCCGCCGTCTTGAAGCCGGAGAAGCGCTGCACGTTGGCCAGCAGGTAGCCGCGCAGCTTTTCGTCAACTACCCCGAAGCCCAGCTGCACGGCCTCTTCGAAGTGCGCGCGCAGGTAGTGGTAGAGCGGCTGGTCGATGGTGTTAGCGAATAAGTCACCGCCGTACAGTGCTTCGATGAGTCGATTCACCAGCTTGGTCAGCTTCGCCTCGTCGCCAGCAGCGGCGCGTACCTCGGCCGCCTGACCCTCACAGCGGGGGCAGGCGTGCGCGTAGAGCGCGTCAATCCTGCTCGTCAGGCTCGCCGTAGGCGGGGCCGGTTGGACTGGGGCCGGCCGCCCCTGGGGCTTTCCCGGCAAGGCAGGGGGCGCTACTGCCGGGGCCGGCTTTTCCTCCAGCTTCACGCCGAACGTTTCTTCGAGGTACTGCTTGCTCACGTTGTAAGTACCATGCTGCATGATGCCTTGCACAATCTTGAACTGGGCCTCCTTACCCAGGCTCTCACTCTCATCGAAGCGAAACTCGTAGCCGGCCAGCGGGTAGCCGTGCCGCAACAGAAACGGCAGCAGCTCCTCGTTCACCCAATCAGTCAGCCATGCCGCGTCATCGCGCTCGTAGGCCCCGGCCACGCGCTCGTGTACCTCGCCCTGGCTGCGGCTGCTGCCGTTATCGGTGGTCATCGTCTGGCCCAGGATGAGCTTGCTCAGCTCTGAGTTGGCCCGCTCGATGTAGGTGTCGTAGACCTGCCCGGTAGAGTTGGGCGCGTTGACGAACTTGAAGTCGGAGCCCGTGGGAAAGATGCCGTAAGCCGCCTCGCCCATCTCGGCCATCATCTGGTTGTACTCCCGCATCAGCTTCTCGTCGAAATCACCGACCAGCGCCCGGTAAGGCATGCCGAACAGCTCCACGAAATTCGCCCAGGCCCCCATTACCAGCAGCTTCCATACCACGTAGGGCGTAGCTTTGAGCAGCAGGCCCAGGTCGCGCCGGCCGCCTACCTCTAGCACCCAGGGTGCAAACTGCGGGGCGTTGCGGTAGTCGATGCCGGTAATCATGCCCGGCATGGTGCGCACGAGGCCCGCCTCCGGGAACACGTATTGCCGGTCGATGAGGCTCACCTTGTGAAACTGCCCATCCACCGGGGTGTCAAATTCCAGCAAGCTATGCCCCCAGAACTTGGAGTCCAGCGCGTACTCGCAGGCCTGCCGAAACCAGGGCCGCCGCAGCAGCTTCGTGAGCTTCGGGTTTTCCTTGCCGGCTGCATCCACCACCTGGAAAGGCTTGCCCAGCACGTTGATTTTGCGCGTGCTGATGACGCTCGACAGGTGGGCATCGAGCAGCGTATCGGCGTAGGCGTTGTACAGCGCGGTTCGGTCGGGGTAGAAGACGGCCTCGGCGCGGCTGAGCGCCTCGCGCCACTTGCCAATGTCCTGGCGCACGCGCTGTACCTGCACCGGGAAGGTAGTGGACGTCAGGCCGCCGGGCTTGTTGTCCGCGAAGCCGGCGCGTGCGGGACTGGCCGATTGGCGTAGTAGTTCAAGTACGGAAGGCATAGGCTAGTAGGTATTGCGTTGTTTGGGGAGGCTGCCTCCACGGGGCAGAATGGTGTCATTATTGGGGCTGCCATCCGCGTTGGTATCGGGTAGTTCAGGCAAACCCACCGACAACTCCCCCTTGCGAGCCAGCTTGAGCCAACTGATGGCGTGGTCGTAGCGGTCCTGCCGAATCTGCGGCACGTTGCGCGGATTCTGGCGGCTGTGCAAGTGGTACAGGGCCATATCCACCAGATACATCACCACCTGGCGATTGCGCATATCGGGCTTGGCTGGCACGGCGGGCGTGCTGCCATTGGCTGGCACCGCTGGGGTAGCATTGGAGGCCGTGAAAATCTTCGCCACGTCGTAGCGCCCACGTAGGTAGCTTTCCATCTCCACCTGCGCGGCCAGGCCGGCATCATCGAGCAGCGTGGTGCTGCCGTCGGTTACCAGGTCGCGTAGCTCCTGGCGGATTTGCAGGCCGTAGTCGGCCGAAGTCAAAAAGCTCATGGGCTAGTAGCTGTGTTTGCGGGGACGGTGGGTGATGAGGGTCGGCACCGGCCCGGCGTTGGGGCGCTGGAACGTGGCGTACTCCTCCGAAAAGCACTTCGTCAGGAAGTAGTCGTTGGCGTCGCTGGGGTGGCCATAGGGCTCGTAGCTCACGCCGGTTTTGGCGTCGGTCACGCGCTTTTTGCTCTTGGTGCCGTCGCTGGCCTTGAGCACCTTCTGGTAATCCTGAATGGTGTTGCGGCAACTTTTGTCGAAGCGCAGTTCAATGCCGCTCACGCACTCGCTCAGGATTTTATCAATCCAAAGCCCGCGCATACTCACGCTGGGCGCACTGGCCGCTACGCGCTTGCTCACCCGCCAGCCCGCTTTCACCATCACGTCGATGAGAATGGTGTAGTCGTTCTGGCCCTTCTCGCTGCGCGTGTCGGCCGCCTGGCCGGCGGGGTCGCCGTAGATAAATACCTCGGCCGCGTGGCTCGGAAACTTGGCTACAAGGCCGCGCGCGCAGGCCAGCGTGTTGTTGTGCGGGCTGGGCAAGGTCACTTCGCCAAGCTGCGTAGCCTGCTTGCCCCGCACTTGCCAGGCCAGCCCCGTCACGTAGGGCGCGGTGTTGAAGTCAAAGGTCAGGTGCAGCGGTAGCTTAGGGTCGTAGGTACCGGCGTAGTCGCCGGTATGCAGCTGCGTGTCGAAGCTGGGGTAGAATTCGCCCCCCGTGCGCTCCACGGCGTTCCAATCGCCTTCGAGTAGGCGCTGGCGGTCGTAGTCGCTGCTCAGCCCTTCGAGGCTTTTCTTGTAGATGCGCACGAACTCCCGGTCGGGGTTGTCGGTCACCAGGGCCTGTATCACCTGCTGGTGCGGTTGGAGCCGCACCGGGTTATCTTCCTCGTCGAAGAAATACTTGGTACGCACCCAGTGGTAGCCGGGGTTGCAGGTAATGAGCAGCTTAGGTATCAAGGCAAACTCGGCCAGCATCCAGCGTACCCGGCTTTTCAGGATGTCGGCCGCCTTCTCGGGCACCCCGTCGCCGGCCTCCTCAATCCAGGCATCGGTGTACTCGCTGGACCCCAGGCGCTGGTAGTCGTGGTCGCTGGGCGAGTAGCCCAGGTCGCGGAACACTTCGCGGCTGCCGTTGGTGAACTGAATGTAGAAGCTCTGGGCATTGTACACGTAGTCGCGCCCCTGTTGCAGGCCCCACAGGCCCAGCACCTTAAAAAAGGTAATCAGCGTGGATTCGCGGATGTCCTTCATCACGGTGCGGCCCGTAATGCCCCGGCTGCCGGGGTAACGCAGGCGGCGGTAAATCTTCCAGGCCGCGCCCAGAAACGATTTCCCACCTCCGGCCGCGCCGCCGTAAATCACTTCCTCCGTAGCGCCATCTTCGAGCGCCTGCCAGGCCAGATGCTGCTTCCAGCTGGGTTGAAAGTTAATCTCCACTGCCGCCCCCTTCCTGCGCGGGCGGAGCCGGCGCGACGTAATTGAACTTCATCGTCAGGCCCACCTCGCCGGTGTGCTTTTTCTCGCTCTTCTCGGTGAAGCCCTCTACCAGTTGAAACCACAGCTTGGCGCTGGCCGGGTCAGGCGGGTAGCGCTCAGTATAGGGCACTTCTTCTACCTCCGACCCTACCCCCACGGTGGAGGTGGTCAGAATCTTCACTGCTTCATGCTCGTAGCCGGTGGCCCGCTCATAAATAGCCATCAGCACGTCGGCGCTGAGCTGCTGAAAGACGTTATCCTTACCCGAGCCTAGGGGAATGCGCTGGCGATGCTGCTTGACCGTTTTCTCCGACAGCCCGGTAGCGGCGGCTAATTCGGCGGCCGTGGGTGGCACCTTGTAGTTTTTTATATGGGCCGCCAATGCCTTGCGTACCGCGAGCGCATTGCGCTGGGCATCATCACGGGGCGAAGCAGGTTTTTTCTCGGTGGCCATCGGTCAACTATTGGCCTGCAACCTACCCCGAGCCCCGAAAAAGGCAGAAACTATTTTTCGGGACGGTGGAAAAACGGCACCGTGATGGGGGCAAAAAAACACCATCATGGATTTTATTTCCAGCCCCTGTTTGGCCGGGCAGGAAGTTTGGGCTAGCAATCGCTACGCCCCCTCATGGCTTTTCCTTCGCTACAGATTTACTCCGCCATCGGCTTCGATGAGCGCTCCCAGACGGGGCTCTCAGCCGCCGCTTTCGGCATGCAACTGGCCCAGGCCGAAGCCTCGGGTGAAAAGCGGGTAGCCGTGCGCATCAACTCGGGCGGGGGCAACTGGCAGGAAGGCCAGAGCATGTACGACCTGCTCAAGGCCAGCCCGCTCAAGGTGGATACCTACTGCGTGGGGCTGGTGGCCAGCGCGGCCACGCTGCCCTTTATGGCCGGCAACAAGCGCCTCATCGCGGCCCACGGCAAGCTCATGATTCACGAGTGCGCCAGCCAGGTAGTCGGGGGCATTGCCGACCTGGAAAATGGCATCGCGCAGCAACAGGCCATCAACGACAGCATGGCCCAGCTCTACGCCTCGGTGAGCGGCCAAACGGTGGAGAAGTGCGCGGAACTGATGAAGGCCACCACCTACCTCGACGCCGAGCAGGCCGTGGCCCTGGGCTTCGCCACCGGCCTCATGCCCGACACCCAGGCTGCCCAGGCCCCGCCGGCTGACCTACCCACTGCCTCGCTGCACTCCTACTACGCCAACCTCCTCAGCACTGCTGACATGAAGAATCTGCTCGTTCCCATTTTCGCCGCCGCCGGGGTGGCGACCATCACCGCCGCCTCGCCCGACGCCGAGGTAGCTACTGCCGTGCAGGCCGCTTTCACCGAGCGCGACCAGGCCAAGGCCGACCTGACTACCGCCCAGGCCACGGCAACCGAAGCCAACGCCAAGCTGGCTACGGCCGAGGCCAAAGTGAAAGAGCTGGAAGAGCAAGCTGCGGCCGAATCGGCAGCCCAGCGTGCTACCGAAATTGAAAACGTAGTTACGGCCGCCCTCCACTCGGGCCGCATCACCGCCAGCCAAAAGGCCCACTTCGTGACGTTCGCCACCGCCAATCTGGGCGCGGCCAAGGCCGCACTAGAAGCCATGCCGCCCCGTGGCTCACTCAGCCAGGTCATCACCGCCGACGCCAGCGGCAACCAGTTGCCGCCCCTCACGGCGGGCGGGGCCATGCTGGAAGTGCAGGCCAACCTGGCCAAGAAGTAGTCTCCTCCTCACGCTTTTTACTCCTCAGTAGCTACGTATGGCACTGCAAATTCAGGATACCACCTACGCCGGCGAAGTCGCCAGCAGCTTTATTGTCAAAGCCGCCATCGGCAACGAAATCGTGCAGGGTGGGCACGTGATGGTGAAGGACGGCATCAAAAAGAAATACACCATCCCGCGCATGACCGTGGGCGACGACTTCATCCAGGACCGGGTGCCGACGCCCGTTTCGGGTGCGGCGGGTACGGGGGCCGGCACGGTGACGGTGGACGCCCGCGTGCTGGAGCCGGAAGACTACATGATTTACCAGGAGTTCAACCCGCGCGACTTCGAGGAGCACTGGGAGGCGGTAAACCTGAACCCCACCCTGCTTGACCGCCGCTTGCCGGTCACGGTAGAATCGGTCATCATCCAGGAGGTGATGAAGAAGCATAACCAGTGGCTGGGCGGCGCTATCATGCGCGGCGACAAGACGCTGACCAACAACCTCAAGTACTTCAACGGCCTCATCACGCGCGCCATTGCTGACCCCGACGTACCGAAAGTGAGCTCGCCGGTAGTGCTGACCAATATCAACATCAACGACCAGCTGGAGCGCAGTTTGCAGCGCGTGCCGGCAGCCGTGCTTTACGACCCGGCCCTCAAGTGCTTCGTGAGCTACAAGACGGCCCAGTTGTGGGAGCAGTTTCAGCGGGCGCAGGGCTTCAAGGGCGTCGACAACACGATGGCGGGCATCATGCGCTTTGCCGGCCGCCAGATGGTATACCTCTACGGGATGCCCGACGATACCATCTTCTGGGCCAAGGGTGCGCCCGACCTGACGAGCAACCTCTGGCTGGGCCTCAACTCGAAGGACGACGCCACGGTGCAAATCGCCAAGCTTCAGGCTAACAGCGAGCTCTACTTCATCAAGATGCTCTGCAAGGCCGACACCAACTACGGCTACGGGGCCGAAACGGCCCTCTACAAAGTGTAAGCTTTTGGGCTTGGGCCACTAGCCACCAGCTGCCGCTCTTCGGGGTGGCAGCTTTTGGCGGCAACAGCCAGTCTGTTTTACCTACTGCTACTATGGCCCTCGAAATCAAAGACAAGGCAGGTATTCGCGCCACGCTCAAGGCCCGCCCCGACCTCAAAGAGGTGCATATCCTGCCCTCGGGCGAGCACTTCTTCAACAAGACTCACGCCACCGAAACGCTAACCGAAGGCGAGGAACTGGTGACGTTGGCCGCTGATGCCGACGAGCTGAAGGAGGAAATAGCTGCGCCTGCCAAACCCGCTAAAGCCTAGGCACTCATGCACCTCGACCTGAAGCGCACTACCCTTACCAAAGAAAGCACCATTGGCGAGCTGTTCGTCGATGGCGTTTTTGAGTGCTACGTGTGTGAAGACCCCGTGCGCCCGGCCGGGGTGAAAATCTACGGCAAAACGGCCATTCCGGCGGGCGACTACCGGCTGCGCGTGACCTACTCCAACCGCTTCCGCCGGCTGCTGCCGCTGCTAGTAAACGCCCCCGGCGGTGCTATCCGCTTCGGTGACAATCTCATCGACGATTGCGGGGTGCGAATTCACAGTGGGAACACCGCCGCCGATACCGAAGGCTGTTTGCTCGTGGGCCTCGACAAGAAAAAAGACTTCGTGGGCCGCTCGCGCGATGCGTTCAGCCGCCTCTTTCCCCGCCTTCAGGACGCCGTAGCCGCCGGCCCGGTGACCCTGACCATTCACTAAGCCATGAGCCAGGAATTCGTTATCGGCCTCGTGGTCTCCATCGCGCTGGGCATCATGGGCTCGCTCATCAAGCGCAGCATCGACGGGCTGGACAAGAAGCTCGACACCACCTGCGGGGCCGTGGAGGCCATGAAGCTGGAAATGAAGGGCTACGAGACGCTAACGCAGTACCTGAAAAACGACGTGGAGAGCCTCAAGAACGAGAATGGCTCGCTGCGCATGGCCGTCAACAACATGGACAAGTGGATTTACGCCCTGGGCCAGCGCACCGGCCACCCAACCCCGCCACCGCCTGCTGTCTAAGCTTATGCTCTACCCGTTTCTGCGCACCCTGGCTATCGTGCTGGCCATGGCACTGCTGGGTGGACTGGTCTACTGGCAGCTGAGCCCGGCACTTACGCCGCCCCTGACTAAGCACCAGGAAGCGGCCCTGCGGGCAAGCGTAACCACTGGCCAGCAGGCCGCCGCGCAGCACGAGGCCCAGGCCACCCGCGCCGACACCGCTGCCCAGCAGCTCTACGTCAGCGGCCAGGCCCTTGCCCGGATGGCCCAAGAGTACCACCGCCTTACCTACCCTAACCATGCGCCGCTGCCTGCTACTCTTTCCGCTGCTGCTCTCGATAGCCTCCAGCGCCTTCTCTCAGCCTACTAGGCAGGTGTGCATCCCGGCGGCGCAGGCGGCCAAGATTGCCGACTCGCTGGCTGTGCTGCCGCTGGTGCGCCGCGAGGCCAGCGCCTGGCAGCAGGCCGCCGGGCACTTTCAAAGCGCCGGCGACTCGCTGCGCGTGGCCTACGTGGCGCGGGGCGCGGCTTACCAAAAGCTGCGCGGGGCTATGCTCGACCAGCAGCTGCTCACGGCCAACGAAACGGCCAAGGCCATCGGCTGGCAGCAGCGGGCCCGGCAGCGCGGCTGGCTCAACTGCTTGTTGCTCGGCGCACTGGCCAGCGTCGGCTATCTGTCTTTAAAATAATAGTTTTCAATGAATACGCTCTGGCAACGCCTCAACTCGCCCACGCCGGCTTTCTGGCGCAAGGTGCGCAAAATCGGCCTGGTGGCCACTGCCGTGGGCGGGGCCATGTCGGCCGCCCCGGCCGGGCTGCCCGCCTGGATTGCCCTGGCGGGGGGCTACCTCACCGTGGCCGGGGGCGTGACCATCGGCCTGGCTTCCATCACTTGCACCGATACGCCGGCGGCGCAACAGCCTTCTTAAATTATGGCCCTGCCCGACATCTTAATTACCCGCGCCCAGGGCGGCCTCGGCCGCCAGCAGCCTACCAACGACGGTATCAGCGCCCTCATCACGCAGGGCGTGGCCATCGCGGGCAAGCTAGCGCTCGATACCGACTACGAGCTGCGCTCGGTGCTGGCGGCGGAGGCCCTCGGCATTGCTGCCACCGGTGCCTACGCGCTGCTGCACTACCACCTGCGTGAATACTTCCGCCTCTCGCCGAGCGCGGTGCTCATTCTGCGCGTGGTGGCCCAGACCGTGCCGATGGTCGACATCCTGGACCGCGCCCAACCGCACGCTAAAAGCCTGCTCATGGCCGCCAACGGCCGCGTCAAGCAGCTGGCCGCCGTGCTCAACCCCGCCGCCGGCTACGTGCCCGACGTGAGCGAGGGCCTCGACGCCGACGTGCTGCTGGCCATCGCTAAGGCGCAGGCACTGGCCGAGGAAGAGTTTACCCAGCACCGCCCCGTGGTAATTCTGCTAGCTGGCCACTCGCTAGCCCCGGCCCCGGCAGATGCGCCCGACCTGCGTGGCTTCGACAGCGACTTCGTGAGCGTGGTGGCCGGTACCGACCGGCTGCTGGCGCAAGGCGAGCCCGCCATCGGCACCCTGCTCGGAGCCGTGAGCGCGGCCCGCGTCAACGAGTCGGTGGCCTGGGTGCAGAAGTTCAACCTCACCGGCGACGGCGCTTTCCTGAGCGCGGGCCTGAGCAATGGCAAAACGCTGAAGCAACTGCTGCCCGGCGAGCTCGAAGCCTATGCCGATAAAGGCTTTATCGTGGTCCGGCAGCACGCCGGCATCGACGGCTTCTACTTCTCCGACACGCCCACCTGCACGGTGCTGAGCAGCGACTACGCCTACCTGGAAAACGTGCGCACCACCAATAAGGCCGCCCGCCTCGTGCGCACGGCCCTGCTGCCCAGCCTCAACGGGCCGCTGCCGGTGAATGCCGACGGCACGCTGGCCGCGCAGGTCATCGGCGAGTTGCAGGGCAAGGCCAAGGCCGGCCTCACGGCGGGCCTGCTGCAAACCGGCGAGGCCTCGGCCCTCGACGTCTACATCGACCCCGCCCAGAACGTGGTCAGCACCTCGCTACTCAACGTGCGCGTGGCCCTCGTGCCCGTGGGCGTGGCGCGGCAGATTGTCGTGACGCTGGGCCTCACCACTAAGCTCTAATCTCGCTCATGGCAGTTCTTCCCACTACTCCCCTCATCAACGGCCGGGCCTACGACTGGGCCAGCATTGCCTTGCAAATGCTCGGGCAAACCGTCATGGGTATCACGGCCATCAGCTATGGCAACAAGCAGGAAAAGGTCAACAACTACGGTGCGGGCAACCAGCCCGTGAGCCGCGGCTACGGCAAGCGCGAGCCCAACGCCAGCGTGACGCTGGAAATGAAGGAGGTGGAGCGCATCCAGGCGGCCCTGCCACCCGGTGGCTCGCTGCTCGACATCAAGCCCTTTCCCATCGTGGTGAGCTACGTCAACGACAGCAACGCGCTCATTACGCACACGCTGGTGATGGCCGAATTCACCGAAAACAAGCGCGAAATCAAAACCGGCGACACCAATATCGAAGTGGAGTTGCCCCTCATCGTGGCCGCCATCGAAGGCCTGTAAAAGCACTATGGAAATCACGCAAGAACAGATTGATAGCTGGAAACAGCAGCACGGTGAAGTCGCCGTGATTGAGGTGACCGTGGCTCCCGGCGACGTGGCCAAGGCTTATCTCAAGCCTGCCGACCGCAACGTGGTGGCCTTCGGACTGGCCAAGAGCATGAAGTCGCAGATTGTGGAGGCCGGCGAGTTCGTGCTGAAAAACTGCTACCTCGGCGGCGACGAGCGCCTGAAAATTACCGGGGCCGTGGCCCAGGGCAAGGCCCAGCTCACGGCTGCCATCGCGGCGGCCAGCCTGCTGGATATGTACGAGGTGGAGGTAAAAAACGCCTAGGGGCAGTGCCCGTCGTCAGCGACAAAGAGCAAGACGACGACCTGCCCAAAATGGCCGCCCTCATTTCGCATTACCTGCACATCCCCTTTCCCGAAGAGCTCAGCGACGAGCAGTTCGCGGCCAAGTTCCAGCAAGCCGACTGGCTGCGCCGCAACCCCCAGGTGCGGCCCATCCGCGCCCATCTCTAACCCCGCGCCGCCCCACCCGGCGGCGCGGCCCATTTCCACCCCATGAGCAACGTACTGAATTTTAGGCTGACGCTGGAGGACCTGCTTGGGCCGAAGGTGGCCGCGGCTATTCAGAAGGTGCAGCAGCTGGGGCAGCAGGTCGATAAGCCGCACCGGCTCAACGTCGACACCACCCAGGCCAAGGGTGCGCTCACGGGCATCATGGGGCTGGTGGGCAGGCTGGGCCTCGTGGCCGCCCTGGCCACCGGGGCCAAGGAGGTGGTGACGATGGGCGCGAACATGGAGCAGACGCGCATCCAGTTCGAAACCTTCACCGGCTCGGTGCAGAAGGGCAACGCCGTCATCGGCCAGCTCCAGAAGTTTGCCCAGCTTACGCCGTTCGACGATGAGCAGGTCATCGGCGCGGGCCGCCAGCTACTGGCTTTCGGTGAGGATGCCAAAAGCCTGACTCCCATTTTGACCAAGCTGGGTAACATCAGCTCAGCCACGGGCAAGGACTTCGGCGAACTGGTGAGCATCTACGGTAAGAACAAGCTCTCGGGCATCATCCAGGGCGAAGACCTCAACCAGCTCAACGATTCGGGCATTCCCGTGATGAAGTCGCTGGCCGCGCAGCTGAATGTAAACGTGAGCCAGGTGCGCAAGATGGGTGAGCAGGGTAAAATCACGTTCGCCATGCTCGACAAGAGCTTCGACGAGTTGGGCGGGGCCGGCGGTAAGTGGGGCGACCTCATGGATAAGCAGAGCCAGACCGTAGCCGGCCGGTGGTCGTCGCTGGCGGGCTTCGCGCAAAACCTCGGGGCCCGACTGGGCGAGATGCTCAATCCCTTCGTGGGCCGGATTGTGGACGGCGGCAACGCCGTGCTCACCTTCATTCAGCAGAATACCGACAAGCTGAAGGCCATGTTTGCTCCCGTCGTGGTAGCCATGCAGCCGCTATTCGATGCCTTCGACCGCATCCGGCAGCAGCTATTCGGCAACGCCGAGGCGGGCGACGTGCTGGCGATGGTATTCAACGTGGTAGCCAATGCGCTGCGGCTGGCTGCCCCGGTTATCAAAATCGTGGCGGGGCTGCTCGGCAAGGTGATAACCACCGTGTGGGACTTGATTAAAGGCATCGCCAGGTTCATCCAGACTCACGAATGGATTCAGAAATACTACGCCGCCATCTGGGGCGGGGCGGTGGCCGCCTTCAAGGGCATCGCTGAGTCGGCCGGCAAGTTTCTGGGCGGCGTAGGGCACCTGCTGCAAGGCATCCTGACGATGGACTGGAGCGTGCTCAAGCAAGGCTTTGCCGAAACCATAGCGTCCATGGGTCAGGGTCCAAAAATTGCCACCGATATGGCCAAGGGCGCGGTAAAGGGCTGGAACGAAGGCCTCAAGCCCGTCAAGCTTTTCGGCACCGACAAAGCCGCCGGTACCGATGCGGCCAGCGCCTTCAGCCGGGGCGCAGGAACCCAAAAGGTTGGGGCTATGACGGCCGCCGCCAGCAAGGGCACCATGGCCGGCGGGGTAGCGGGCGCAGGCGGCAAGGGTATCACCAACATCACGCTCAATGCCAACAACCCTTTCCGGGATGCAAAATTCTACGTCAGCGATGTAGCCACGGGGGCTAAAGACGTGGCGGCCCAGTTTCGTGACTGGTTTATGGCCGAGCTCAACGACGTGAACACGCTGGCCAGCACCAACTAAGATGAGCTACCAGGTTCCCCTGCTCGATTTGCAAGCCCTGACCGCCGAGGCCTTCGGCTACGCGGGCCTGCGCCGCTATCAGGTGCCCGCCGGCGAGGCGCAGGCCGCCAACGGCGACCGCTACGTGGCCCAGGTGCTGAGCGAGGGCGCGCCTGGCGCTACGGGCCTGCTCGGGCTGCCGGTATTCATGCAAGTGAATTTCCATGCTGCCAAGAACCCGGCTACCAGCGGCTTTGCTAACGGCCTGGTTTTGCTCGACCCCATCGTGACGGTGGGCCAGGCCATGAACGTGGTGCGCACGCCCATTACGGGCCGACGCGGCACCGTGAAGGAGTACATCGGCCAGGATGACTACGCCGTGACCATCCGCGCCATCCTGGCCACCGACCCCCACGCCGAAAACCGCTTTGCCTACCCGCTGCCCGAGGTCAAGCGCCTGCGGGCGCTCGTGGAGCTGGGCGTGGCCCTGCCCGTGTCGGGGTTTTTGCTCGACACCTACGACATCAGCAGCCTGGTGGTGCTCAACGTGCGCTACGAGTCGCTGCCCGGCTTTACCAACCTCCAGGCCTACGAAATCGACTGCCTAAGTGATGAGCCGGTCGAACTGACACTTTAACTACAACTCTCTTGCGCCCGGCGGCTTGCCGGGCCAGCTTGCTGCCGTGTTTACCCTCACCTGCCTGCTTACTATCGGCGCATTGCCTCCCATCAACTTCGTGCATGAGATTGAGATAGAAAGCGCGTGGGCCAGATTCACCGACACGGCTACCATCACGCTGCCGCGCAAGGTGAAGGTGGTGGGCCAGGGCCAACTGCCCGACTTGGTTTCGGTGGGCGATGCCGTAAACATCCAGTACGGCTACGACGGGCAGCTGCGCACCGAGTTCACGGGCTACGTATCGGAGCTGCGGCCGGGCACGCCGTTTCAGGTGAAGTGCGAAGACCAGATGTGGGCGCTCAAGCGCCAGGCCTTGCCCTCGAAGTCGTGGCGCTCGCTCACGCTGCTGGAGCTGCTGACCTACGTGCGCGACCAGGCCGGGTTAAGCTTCGAAATCAAGGAGCTGGGCAGCCTCACGGTAGGCAAGTACCTGATTAACCAGGCCACCGGCGCGCAGGTGTTCGACGACTTGAAAAAGCGCTTCGGCCTCAACTGCTTTTTCCGCCAGGGCGCGCTCTGGGCGGGCAAGCCCTACGATGCCAGCGCCGCGCGCCACACCTACGCCTTCCGGCAAAACATCATCGACAGCGACCTGGCCTACACCCGCGCCGAAGACGTGGCGCTGCACTTCCGGGCCACCAGCACCCAGCCCGACGGCAAAAAGGTGCAAGTCGATGCCTCGGGCGTGGTGAAAACCAAGAAAGCCAAAGGCGACACTACGGCGCTGGTGACGGCCCTGAGCGCCGGCATCGCCAAGGGCGAGCTGCGCACGCTCATCGGCCCGCCGGGCCTGAACGCCGCGCAGCTGCTTGACTGGGTAAACCAGGAGGCCGCCCGCCTGCGCTTCGACGGCTACCGCGGCGGCCTGACGGGCTTCGGCCTACCGACCGCCGAGCACGGCGACATCGCCACCATCCTCGACCCCGACTACCCCGAGCGGGCCGGGGACTACTACATCGATGCAGTGACTAAAACCTTCGGCGTGAACGGTTCGCGCCGCAAACTCAAACTCGGCCCCAAGGCCTGATACTACGTGATGCGCGCTGAGCTCGCCCGCTTTATCGATAGCCGCATTCCCACGCAAGTCGTGGGCGGCACGGTGCTACGCATCGACGCGGCACGGGCCGTGTGCGACGTGCAGCCGGCCGACGAGAACGCGCCCGAGCTGCTCGACGTGCAGCTGCGGGCCGTGGACGACGGCAGCGCCGCGGGCTTCGTGCTCTGGCCCGCCCAAGGTAGCAGCGTCTTGGTTGGGCTGATTGAGAATGACCCGAATAACTGCTTCGTGCTGGCCGTGAGCCAGGTGGAAGCCTTCACGCTGAGCACGGCCGCCGACAGCGTGGCCCAGCTGCTCGCCGACCTCTTCACGGCCATCGAACAACTCACCGTCACGACGGCCGTGGGGCCCAGTGGGCCGCCCATCAACCTCCCGGCTTTTCAACAACTGGCCCAGCGGGCCGCCACCCTTTTCCGCTCCTAGCTATGCTCAATACCAACGTTGCCGAAGCCCAACTGCTGGCCATTCTCGACGACCAGGCCACCCGCCTGGATAAGCCGGCGAAGGCGCGGCAAGACTTTGCCCGCGACCTCGTGCGCGTGATGGCCGACCTCATCCGCTCGGGCACGGTCACGGGCACCGTGGCCACGGCCGGCACCGCCGCCGCGCAGCAGGGCACCATCACCGGCTCGAAGATTTCCTAATGGCGACTGCAACCGACGTACTGCTCAATGCCAGCTACGACCTGGCCTTTACCGATGCCGGCGACCTGGCCGTGGGCGAAAGCGACGCCCAGCACCTGAGCTTGCTACTGCTCACCAGCCAGGGCGAGTGGCGGGCCGACCCGCTGGTGGGCATCGGCCTGCGCTGGTACCAAAGCGCGCCCTACGGCCGCGCCCAGGCGCAAGCCTTGCAGCGCGAGGTGGCGGTGCAGCTGGCGCGCGACGGCTACGAGGTGCTCGAAAACGATTTGGCCGACCTCTCGGCCGCCAAGCTCAACGCCGTGCGCCCATGAGCCAAACGATTGTAACCGAAGGCCAGTCGCTCGTCGACGTGGCCATTCAGGAGCTGGGCAGCGTGGAAGCGCTGTTCGACCTGGCTGACGCCAACGGGCTGGCCATCACCGATGAGCTGACGCCTGGCCGGGTGCTGGTGGTGCCCGACTCGGCGGCGGCCGTGCCCGCCGTGGTCAGCTACTTCAGCGCCCGCCAGCAGCGCATCAACACGGGCGCGCCCATGCCGCCACCGTGGGGGCTACGAAAAGCTGATTTCAAAAAGGGTGATTGGAAGCCCGCTGATTTTTCTATTTCTACTAAGTATTAATTTATGTCTGCTTTAACTGATACCCTACTTACTGCACAGGATACGCTGCTGGCTGATGCGCAAGAGATTGCCGCCACCGACATGCGCGCCTTTACCAGCCTGCTGATTGGCGCGATTGGCACGCTGGAAGGCCGGGCGCGGGGCAACCGGATTTTCTACACCAGCGGCAAGCCCGGCGATGCGCTGGGCATGGAAGGCGACCTGGGCGTGAACCAGGATACGGGCGATTTCTACGCCTTTGCCGGGGGTACGTTCAACTTTCTATTTAACGGCGTGGGCAAAGCCAGCCCGTTCGCACCCATCGCACAGAATGCCTACGGTACTCACCCCGCATTCACTACCCAGCGCCAGCTCGACTTGTGGCTACTGCAAAATGGCGGCGGCGGCGTGACACCCGCGCCGCTGCCCACCATTAGCGGCTTTTTGCCCATGCAGGGCGCGCAAGGCAGCACGGTGGTGCTGAGCGGCACCAACTTCACGGGCGCTACGCAGGTGAGCATCAACAGCGGGGCCGTGGGCAGCTTTACCGTGGACAGCGCGACCAAAATCACGGTAGTGCTTAGCGGCAGCCAGGCCACGGGCAAGGTGCGCGTCACCACGCCGGCCGGCACGGCGGTGAGCGGTGGCGACTTCACGGTACTCAGCAGCACGCCCGTGGCGGTGGAGATTATGCCTACGGCGGTCAACTACTGGTATGGCGGCGGCATTCAGCGCCCGAGTAGCGGCAGCACCTTATCGGCGGCTTTGGCAAACCTGGTGGTTTCGCTCAATGGGAACACCAGCGTAACGATAGAAAACACCAATACGGGCAGCGGCAACATTCTGGCGATGAATGGCGCGACCGTGCTGGGCAATTTGACCACGGGCAGCGCCACCCTCAACGGCCTGGATGGCAGCAAGCTGCTTACCCTCCTCTTTGGGGCGCAGCAGCGCAGCTTTGAGCAAGGGGAGGTGCAGGGGTGCGCCATCTCTAAAATCACGGCCGGCAGCACGGCGGGCATCAATTTCATCAACCCGGCCCCGATGGCTATTGGCGGGCCAGTGGTAGGTAACAGCATCAGCAACGGCAGCGGGGCCACCACGCCGCAGCTCGAAGGCTGGGTAGCCTTGGCCCGCGCCGCCGGCTACGGGCTGACGGCCCTGGGCTACGGCAGCGCCCAAGGTGTCGTGGCGGGCGCGCAAAGCAATTGGCCCGCGCTGAAGGCGTGGATTACGGCCAGCTTGGCAGGCGTGACCAAAAAGGTCATTATCTGGACGCTGGGCAGCAACGACGCGCTGGGCGCGCAGGGGCCGGGTGCCTGCTCCCTGGCTGATTATATGGTCAGCTTTCGGGCGTTCTTGAACAACTGTGCCGCAGACTTTCCGGGTATTCCGGTGCTGGTCGTGAGCCCGATTTATCGTCAAAATGAGGCGACTACTAACAACGGCTACGGCTGGCACCTGCAAGACTTGCGTGATGCGGCACAGGCTGAATGCGTCAACCGCACGGATGTCTTTTACTTGGATGGCGCGAACCTGGTAGACCCCAGCAAGCTAGCCGACCCCGCCCACCCCACCACGGCCGGGCACCTGGATTTGTGGAATGGCATCAAGCCCGCGCTCGATAATGCCTTGGTGGCAACGCCACCCGAAACGGCCGTGATTTGGGGCAAAGCCAACAACGGAGCGGCCGTGGGGCCGGGCATCGTGTACCAGGCAGCGCCACCCGCGCCGCTTTTTGGCGGTGGCGTGAATGGCAGCCAAGGCTTCATCTACCCGACGCAGGCCGGTGAGCGCGTGGTCATCCATGCGCGTAATCAGGTAATTGACCGCAGTCTGGGCGTGAATGGCGGCACCGTGTTTGGCATTACCAACACGGAACAAGGCGGTAATTTCCGGGACATTCGCCACTGCTGGTATTGGGATGGCACGTTCATTCGGGTATTTGAGCAAACGCAGAGCGCCCCCCTCTACGAGGCCAGTCTGCCAGCAGGCGACCCCTCGTTTGCGATTGCTTTCGAGTACAATAAAATCGAGTACATCCTGAACGGGCAAATCATTGCCCTAGATACGCCTTCCACCATCGGCATTCCCGCTGGCCTGTTCTGGCCGGTCGGCAGCCTAGCCACGCCCGGCAACGTGCAGGGCTCGGGGTCGCACATTTCCAGTGCCACTATTGCAGCTAAAACGCTGGTAGCGTCAGGCTTCTAATCCTTGCTCATGGCTCGCTCCATCGCTACCATCCAGGCGGCCATCGCGGCCGACCGCGCCGCCCGCCCCGAGCTGGCGGGGCTCACCAGCCCTTCGGCCACGGCCATCTACAAGCTCATCGAGTACGTGGTAGCCGTGGCCCTGTGGGTACACGAAACGCTATGGGATAGGCAAAAAGCCGACGTGGAGGCGCTGATTGCCGCCGCCCCGGCCGGTACGCCTGGCTGGTACGCGGCCCGCGCCTTGGAATTTCAGCTTGGCGACACGCTCACCATCCTGCCCAGCGGCAAGCCTGGCTACGCGGCCGGCACCACCGGGGCTAAAATCGTGACGCGGGCCACGGCCAAGGAAAACGACCTGACGGGCAAGCTCTTCATAAAAGTGGCCAAGAACGGGGCCACGGCGGGCACGCTGGCGGCGCTATCCGCGCCTGAGCTGGTGCAGGTGCAGGGCTACTTCGCTCGGTTGCGCTTCGCGGGCACGCGCCTGGAAGTGGTGAGCCGCGATGCTGACCGCTTGCAGCTCACGGCCACCATCTACTACGACCCGCTGCTGAACGTGCCCACCTTCCGCGCCGCCGTGGTGGCGGCCGTGCAGGGCTACCTGGCGCAGCTCGACTTCGCGGGCCTGGTGTACGTGGCCAAGCTAGAGGACGCGATTCAGGCCGTGCCCGGCGTGCAGGATGTGCAACTGCTGCGCGTAGCCGCCCGCACGGGCACGGCCGCGCCCACTCTCATCCCAAGAGTCTATGAAACGGCGGCCGGCTACATCGTGGCCGAAGACACGCCCGGCCTGACGCTGGCCGATACGCTCACCTTCCTGCCCCAGCCCTAGCATGGCCAAGCCTAGCACCGACATCCGCTACCGGGTCAATTTCGACTACCTGGCCACGCTGCTGCTGCCTTCGCTGCTGCGCCGCCCGCGCCTGCTGGCCTGGCTCAAAGCGCTGCTGGCTCCACTGCGCCAGCTCTACTACGACTTCTTGCTCTACGCGGAGGCCACGCGCATCGAACTGACCTACAACAGTCAAACCATCGTGCTGGAAGGCGCGCTCAACGACCAATTTGACCCCAGCCTGCGCCGCATCCGCATCGACAACAGCGATACGGAATTGCAGCCGCTCTACTTCAACTTTCGGAGCGAGCAGCAGCCCGAAAAGTATATTCTGTTCGCGGCCGAAAGCCCGCCCTGGACTTACGCCTACCTCTACCGGGAATTTACCAGCCAGATTGATTTCATGGTGCATGTGCCGCTGGTGCTGCGCACGCCCCAGCGCACCAACCAAATTCAGGCCCGCATCCGCCGCTTCAAACTGGCTATGCGCCGCCACCAACTTCTATTCGACCTCTAACCCATGAAACAAGTACAAGCAGAACTGGGCGGCCGGCCCTTCGCCAACGACGATTTAGTAACCCTTCAGCAGGAGCTGACCGACGCCGTGCAGGCGCAGTTTTTGGGCAAGGGGCCGTTCATTCTGACCGGGTGCGTGGTGAGCGGGCCGGCCACGGCCGCGATGGTCACGGCCGGCATCGTGTGCCTGGACGGGCAGCTACTGCGCTTCGCGGGGGCCAGCGGCGTGGCCCTGCCCGCGCAGTTCCAGGCCGGGGCGGTGGTGCTCAGCGACCCGCGCCCCTACCAGACGGGGGGCACCAAGTACTGTATGCGCGAGGTGCCGGCTGAACTGGTGGCCAGTAATCCGGCCTACGCGGGCGGGGAGTTTCTGCCGCTCGACACCTGGGGCGGCAAGACGTGGGCGCACGTGCAGCGCGCCAGCGTGCGCGTACCGAAAGAAGTAGGCTGGGTGGCGGCGGCCAATCTTAACGACTACGATGGGGCCGGGGTGGGCAAGCCGGGCACCGAAGCCTGGGGCTGGGCGCTCTGCGATGGCCAGGGCGGGCGCGTGGACTTGCTGGGCCGCACGGCGGTGGGCCTGGATGCCAGCCGGGCCGATTACGATACCGTTGGCAAGCAGGGCGGCACGCCGGAAGTGACCTTGAGCACGGCGCAAATTCCGTCCCACGTCCACGAGGCCAATTTCCGAATCGTGGATGGCGGGGCTACGTTTCCCTTCGTAGCCGCTCGCAACGGTGCACAAGGCGCGAACGGTAGCGACATCACCACCAAGGCTACGGGCGGTGGGCAGGCGCACGAAAACCGAATGCCGTTTACGACCCTGCTGGCGCGGGTGTGGGTGGGATATTGACAGAAAACACCCAACGCCTGGGTGCCTTTATGGGTGCATAAAGCAAAAAACGGCCTTTACGCTGGCGTAAAGGCCGTTTTCGTGGGCCCACTTGGAATCGAACCAAGGACCTACTGATTATGAGTCAGTTGCTCTAACCGATTGAGCTATAGGCCCCAAGCCAGCCCGAGGGCGTGGCTACTGGCCCAAAGGTACGGCAAATTTTTATTTTTGACGCAGCCAGTGCCCGTAAGCGCCCGAACTTTGCGGGCCGGCAACCAGCCGCTGCTTCTAATGCTTCCCAATCTGCTTTTTGATTTTGGTGGTGTCATCATCGACATCGACTACGACCGTACTCCCGCCGCCTTTCGCCGCCTCAGCCAGGCGGGCAGCACCGTTGAGTATTCACAGGCCAGCCAGGCCGAGCTATTCGACTTGCTCGAAACTGGTAAAATCTCGGTTGCCGAGTTCCGCAACGGGCTGCGCGCGCTCTACGACCTCGACGCCACCGACGACGAGATAGACGCTGCCTGGCACGCGCTGCTGCTCGACGTGCCCGCCGAGCGGCTGGCCCTCATCGGCGAGCTGCGGCGGGCGGGGCACGCCACGGCGCTGCTGTCCAATACCAACGCCTTGCACATCGCCGAGATAAACCGCCGGCTGGCGGCGCAGTACGGCTTTAAGAACGGTATTGCCGACTGCCTCGACCGCGTGTTTTACTCGCAGGAAGTAGGCCACCGCAAGCCGGGCGAGGAGATATTCCACCATGCGCTGCGCGAACTGAACTGGCAGGCCGCCGATACGTTATTCATTGAGGATAGCCCGCAGCACATTGCCACGGCCCGCCGCTTGGGGCTGCGGGTGCTGCACTTGGCCCCGCCGCTCACCCTCACCACTGCCCTCCCTGAAGCCCTGCGTGTCTTTCCCCGCGAATACCCCACCGACGCCCCCGCCGCCTAACGCCAAACCGCTGACGAGCTGGCCCGCCGATGCCAGCGCCCCTACCCCGCCGCCCGCCCTGGCCTGGGCGCGGCAGCGGTTTCGGCGCTACGAGCGGCCGCCGTCGCGGGGGCGCACGGCGGCCGTGCATGTCGGGCTTTTCGTACTCACGCTGCTCACTACCGTACTGGCGGGCGTCAGCCTCACGCGGGGCGGGCTCGATTTTATTGATTTCTCCATCTTTAGCCTGCCCGCCGCGCAGCGGGCCGAGGAGCTGGGGCGCGGCCTCACCTACGCGCTGGCTTTTTTGGGGGTGCTCACGGTGCACGAGTTCGGGCACTATTTCGTGGCGCGGTATAATCGGGTGCGCACGTCGCTGCCCTACTACATCCCGTTTCCGCTGGGGCTGGGCACGTTCGGGGCGGTTATTCGCATTCGGGAAGCCATTTTTTCGCGGCGCGAATTCTTTGACATCGGCCTGGCCGGGCCGCTGGCGGGGCTGGTAGTGGCGGTGGGAGTGCTGGCCTACGGCTTCACGCACCTGCCCGACCCGCTAACCTACGTGCAGCACGTGCATCCCGAATTTGTGCGCTACGGCGCCGACTACGCGCAGGCCTACCAGGGGCAGCCGGGCCTCACGCTCAGCCGGCCGCTGCTCTACCAGTGGCTCGAAGGCTGGCTGGCCGACCCTACCCTACTCCCCCATCCCAACGAGCTGCTGCGCTACCCCCTGCTGGTGGCCGGCGAGCTGAGCTTATTTTTCACCGCCCTCAACCTCATCCCCATCGGGCAGCTCGATGGCGGGCACATCCTGTACGGGCTGCTGGGGCCGCGCCGGGCGGGACGGCTGTCGGGGGCGCTGTTCGTGGGCTATATTTTTTACGCGGGGCTGGGCATTTTCTCGCTGCGCAGCGACTGGCAAACCTGGCTATATGGCGGCGCGCCCTACACGCTGTATCTGTGGCTGGTGTTTCGGCGGGCGCTGCCGCAGCCCCGGCAGGTGCTGGTGCTGGCGGCGTTGGTGTGGGCCGGGCAGCTGGCAGTGGCCACGCTGTGGCCCGGCATTGAGGGGCAGCCGGGCTGGTTGCTATTTGGGTTGCTATTGGGCCGGGTATCGGGCATCTACCACCCCGCCGCGCCCGACGAGCGCCCCCTCAGCCCCGGCCGGCAGATGCTGGGCTGGGTCATGGTGCTGCTGTTTGGGCTGTGCTTTTCGCCGTCGCCGTTTGTATTTAAGTAAGTGAGTTTTTAGGTGAGTGGATGCTACTGCCATGCTGAGCGCAACGAAGCATCTTTACTGCTTCGTTGTCAGGCTTGGTTGGTTAGTGCACTACGCGAGATGCTTCGCTGCGCTCAGCATGACAGACGCCCACTCATTCACTCATCCAAAGCTCACCCAGCCATCCCCTACCCGGCCGTATTTTTACTGCTTCTATGCACTTCCAACAAAGCCAACTTACCCGTTCCACGCAGTTTGCGCTGCGCGAGCATGGCCTGCATGTGAGCCAGCGCGACGGCCGGGGACAAGTCAATATTGCCGGCGAAATCCCCTACGAAGAGCTGCTTCCCATCCGGGTTGAATACCGTAGCACTACTCCTGGCAAAAGCCTGCGCTGGCTGGCGGCAGGCGTACTGTGGCTGTTAGGCAATGCGGCGCGTATCGAATACGACGGCCACCGGCCCTTGCCCGAAAACTTTTGGGTGTATGTCCTGGGCGGCATGGGCCTGCTGGGCATCGTGCTACTTTATGCGCTGCATAACTGGTGGCACCAAGCCATTTTGCACACCGGCCGCCTGCGCCTGGTACTGGCCGACCACCCGCGCGACCGCCGACAGTTTCGCGCCTTCACCGAGCAGCTCGACGCCCACACCAAGCACTACCTGCGCCGCGAGTACGCCAGCATCAACCCGCTGGGCTACATCGAGCCGCAGCTGCGCCGCCTGGCCTGGCTGCACGAACTGGGCGTGCTGAGCACGCCCGAAGCGCGGGCACTCAGCACCCGCCTCACGGGGCGCGTGTCGGAGCGGCGCATCCGCAGCATGGGGCAGCGGCTGGAACCTCTATTCGTCAACTGACCGCAGATTAGCTTCGCTGAACTTCGTTTCAAACGGATTTTTAGGATGCAACGGATACGCCTGCTGCGCAGGCTGGCTAGCGCCTGTTATGAACTGGTGAGGTAATTTAGGGGATGGCACAACGAAGAGGTTACCCCAGCGCCGTCACGGATGAGGAATGGACGTTTGTGGCGCCTTACTTAGCCCTGGTGCGGGAAGACGCGCCGCAGCGGCAGCACGCGCTGCGTTCCGTCTTCAACGCCCTGCGCTACCTAGGCAAGACTGGCTGTGGCTGGCGCTACCTGCCCCTCGACCTGCCACCGTGGGAAGCGGTCTATCAGCAGTGGGCGCGCTGGCGCGACAACCGCTGTTTTGAACACCTCATGGCCGATTTGCGCGAACTGGCGCGGGTGCTGGCCGGCCGTGAAGCTGCGCCCACGGCTGGCATCCTGGACTCGCGCACGGTGCAGAGCACGCCCGAGAGTGGGGCCCGCGCCGGCTACGATGGAGCCAAGCGGCGCAAAGGCAGCAAGGTACACGTAGCCGTCGACACGCTGGGCCACCTGCTAGCAGCGGTGGGCACGCCGGCCAACGAACCCGACCGTGGGCAGGTGGCTGCACTCTGCGAACGGGTGCAGCAGGTTACGGGCCAACACGTGCAGGTGGCCTACGTCGACCAAGGCTACACGGGCGAAGACGCCGAGTACGCAGCCGCCGTACACGACATTGACTTGCAAGTCATTGCTAAGCCGGAAGGGCAAACCGGGTTCGTACTGCTGCCCCGCCGCTGGGTCGTCGAGCGAAGCTTTGGCTGGGCCGCCCGCTTCCGCCGCTTAGCTCGGGACTATGAACGATTGGCTCTAACCATGCAGCAGTTTCACTTTCTCGCCTTTGTCACGCTTCTGCTGGCAAAAGGCGTTTTTCAAGCCACTAGTCCATAACAGCCTCTAGGCGGGGGCGGTTGGCTGGTTTGGCTGCGGGTTGATGGGCTGACGCTAATGGTGGGCGTTAGCTGGGCGATAACATTTTGGCTGCGGTGGTGCGTAGAGGTAGCGTACCTTTTCCACCCTGTCTATGTCTGTTTCACTCAATCACGCCGCCGTTACGTTTGCCAAAAAGCTGATTAAAGACGGTAAAATAAAGAACGACGAGGGCCACTGGGGCCAGCATAACCCCGATGCCAAGCAGGAAAATGCGTTCCTCAAAAAACACGAGATAGAGGAGTACGCGCAGTGGCACCTCGGTGAGGACACGAGCGCCGGCGAAGACACCAAGGGCCGCTATAAATTTCCCTACGGCGACTTCAAGACCGTGCATCGCGATGGCCTCATCGCCGCCAAGGAGCGCGCCGCCCAGCAAGGCTACCACGACATCGAAAAGGCGGCCGACGAACTGCTGCGCGCCTTAGAAAAAGCCGCCTGAATCACGAGTTAGAGCGGGTTTTTCGGATTGCGCGGCTAGTGCAGCCGCCTCTCTGCAGAGGAAAAATCCAGCCCTTGCCCTACCTGGGCCAGTAGCCGATTCCACCAAAAAAGGCCGCCCGGTTGGGCGGCCTTTTTACATCTTTCGAATTACGGCTGTAAAATCCGCGTAATCCGAAAAAAATCCGGGTTAATCAGTGGTCCGTGCTACCCCAGCGCCGCCACGCCGGGCAGCTCCTTGCCTTCCATAAACTCCAGCAGCGCGCCGCCGCCGGTCGAGATGTAGCTCACGCGGTCGCCGTAGCCGAGCTGCTGCACGGCCGCCGCCGAGTCGCCGCCCCCGATGAGCGAGTAGGCCCCGGCCGAGGTAGCGTCGGCAATGGCGCGGGCCACGTACTCGGTGCCCACCGAGAAGTTGCTCATCTCAAACACGCCCATCGGGCCGTTCCACAAGATGGTTTTCGAGTCGAGGATGATGTCCGAGAAATTCTCGCGCGAGTCGGGGCCCAGGTCGAGGCCCATCCAGGTGTCGGGGATGGCCAGGTTGGACGCCACGTCCACGTCGGCGTCGTTGGCAAACTTGTTGGCAATCACGCTGTCGCCGGGCAGCACCAGGTTCACGCCTTTTTCTTTGGCCTTCTCGATGAGCTGCTTAGCCAGCTCTACCTTGTCGGCTTCCAGCAGCGAGCTGCCTACGTGGCCGCCCTGCGCCACCGCGAAGGTATAGGCCATGCCGCCGCCGATGAGCAGGTTATCCACCTTGTCAAGCAGCTTCTCGATGATGAGGATTTTATCCGAGATTTTGGCCCCGCCCATGATGGCCGTGAACGGCCGCTCGGGGTTTTCGAGCACTTTCTTGGCGTTGTCGAGCTCGCCTTGCAGCAGGTAGCCGCCTACCCGGTCCTGGGGCGCGAAGGCGTGCGCCATCACGGCCGTGGAGGCGTGGCGGCGGTGCGCCGCGCCGAAAGCGTCGTTCACATACACGTCGCCGAGCTGGGCCAGGTGCTGGGCGAACTTCTCGTCGCCGGCCTCTTCCTCTTTGTGAAAGCGCACGTTATCAAGCAGTAGCACCTGGCCGGGCTGCAAAGCTTTGGCCTGGGCCAAAGCCTCGTCGCTGAGCACGTCGCCGCCCCACAGCACTTCCTGGCCGTACTCCTCCTGCAAACGCAATAGCAGGCTCTGGAGCGAATATTTCTTTTCGTAGCCGCCCTTGGGCCGGCCCAGGTGCGAGAGCAGCACCACCGAGCCGCCGTCAGCGAGGATTTTTTTGATGGTAGGCGTGGCCGCCCGGATGCGCGTATCGTCGGTGATGCGCAGGTCTTTATCGAGCGGCACGTTGAAATCGACGCGCACCACGGCGCGACGGCCACCGAAGTTGTAAGTATCGAGGGTGTTCACTTGGGGAGGTGAGGGGTGAAAAGTGAGAAAGAAGTTGGGTTTGGCGAAAGCTTCCGGTGCTTACCACAAAAGCGGCGGGCTGGTTATGGGCGACCGCTTTTGCGGCCAGCGCCGGCTGCGAAAGTACGCGGGCCGCGCTATCCGGTAAGTGTTGGCGGGCCGGGCAGCTGCGCTACTTTCCGCGCTTACGGCAAGCGAAAGCTTACCGCACAGCTTGCCGTTACTTTTGCTTAACACAACTCCCGCCTTATGTCCTCACGTCGCCAATTTCTGCACTCTTCCGCCGCGGGCCTGGCCGGGCTGGCCGCCGCGCCGCTCGCTGCCGTGGCCCTACCTGCCGCCCCGGCCGCCGGCCGGCCCATCGTCATCTCGACCTGGGATGCCGGCCTGAACGCCAACCGCGGGGCCTGGAAAATTCTGGGTGCGGGCGGCTACGCCCTCGACGCCGTGGAGGCCGGCGTAATGGTGACCGAAAACGAGCAAAACTGCTGCGTGGGCCTGGGCGCCCGCCCCGACCGCGACGGCCACGTGACCCTCGACGCCTGCATCATGGACGAGCGCTTCAACTGCGGCAGCGTGGCCGCGCTAGAGCGCATCAAGCACCCCATCAGCGTGGCCCGCCGCGTGATGGAAAAAACACCCCACGTGATGCTGGTAGGCGAAGGTGCGCAGCAATTTGCCTTAGCCCAGGGCTTTCCGCTGGAGCCCGCTACCCTCAGCCCCGACGCCGAGAAGGAATACCGTGAGTGGCTCAAAACCAGCCAGTACAAGCCCGTCATCAACGTCGAAAACTCGGGCCGCCGGGCCGTGGGCCCGGCCGGCGGCGCGCCCAACCACGACACCATCGCCATGCTGGCGATGGACGCGCGGGGCCGCCTCAGCGGTAGCTGCACCACCAGCGGCATGGCCTTCAAGATGCGCGGCCGGCTGGGCGACTCGCCCATCATCGGCTCGGGCTTATTCGTGGACCCGGCCGTGGGCGCGGCGGCGGCCACCGGGCAGGGCGAGGATATCATTCGCATGGCCGGGGCGCACACCGTAGTCGAGCTTATGCGCCAGGGCCGCTCGCCGCAGGCCGCCTGCAAGGAGGCCATCGAGCGCATCGCCGCCATCAAGGGCGCGCAGGCCAAGGATATTCAAGTCTGCTTTATTGCCCTGAACGCCAAGGGCGAGGCCGGCTCCTACGCCCTGCAAAAGGGCTTCAACTACGCCCTCAGCACCACCGACACCCCGCGCTTGGTCGACGCCGGGTTTCTACTGAAGTGAGCTACACACTGGAAATCTGCGCCGCCTCGCTGGCCTCGGCCCTGGCCGCGCAGGCGGGCGGCGCGCACCGCATCGAGCTGTGCCAGAACCTGGAGCAGGGTGGCATCACGCCGTCCTACGGCCTCATCCGGCAGGTGCGGGCGCAGGTCAGCTTGCCGGTGTTCGTGCTCATCCGGCCCCGGCCGGGCGGCTTCGTGTACGATGCCAATGAGCTGGCCATCATGAAAGACGACATCGCGGCGTGCCGCGAGCTGGGCTGCGCCGGCGTGGTGCTGGGCGCGCTCGACGCGGCCGGCCGGGTGGACTTGGCCGCCTGCCGTGAGTTAATAGACGCGGCCGGAATGATGGACGCTACCTTTCACCGCGCCTTCGACGCTTGCGCCGACCAAACCCAGGCGCTGGAAGACGTGATTGCGCTGGGCTGCCAGCGGCTACTTACCTCGGGCGGGCAGGCCACGGCCGAGGCCGGCCAGGCGCAGCTCGCCGCGCTGGTGGCACAGGCAGCCGGGCGCATCCGCATCATGCCCGGCGCGGGCATTACGGGGGCGAATGTGCGGGCGCTGGCGGCCAGCACCGGGGCGCACGAGTTTCACGCCAGCGCCAAGCGCACGGTGCCACCCGAGCCCGGCGCGGGCTTGTTTGCGGCGGCGCGCTGGGAAACGGATGCGGCGCTGGTGGCGGAGTTGGCGGCTGAGCTGGCGTGAGTGACCTCACCCCCGGCCCCTCTCCCGCGGAGAGGGGCCGGGGGTGAGGTCACCCGCGGCCGGGCCCAACTACCGCAGCCCCTACCCTGCCTTACCTTTGCCGCACTTATGAAAGTTGGCATTTTCTTCGGAGGCACCTCGCGCGAGCGCGAAATTTCCTTTGCCGGTGGGCGCACCGTTTTCGATAACCTCGATAAGGGCCTGTTTCAGCCGGTGCCCATTTTTGTGGACAGCCGGGGCAATTTCATCTTGCTCGACTGGCAGTATCTGTACAAGGGCACCATCCGCGACTTCTACCCGCCGGCGGCCGTGCTGCCCGCCAGCCGCCACCCCTGGCAGCTCTACCTCGAAAACCTGGGCGAGCTCACCGACGAGGCCCTCAACGACCTCATCAGCCACGTGGGCCGCCGCGTGGAGGCCAGCGAGCTACCCAAGCTCATGGATTTTGCCTTCCTGGCCCTGCACGGGCCGGGCGGCGAAGACGGCGCCATTCAGGGCCTGCTGGAGTGGGTGGGCATCCCCTACTCGGGCTCGGGCATTCTGCCCTCGGCGCTGGGCATCGACAAAATCGCGCAGAAGCGACTGATGCAGGCTGCGGGGCTGGCGACGCCGAAGTTTCGGGTGGTGCATCTGGCTGATACGCATAGCGGCAGCTATTTTTTGCACGATTTGGTGCAGGAATTAGGCTTGCCATTGGTAGTAAAAGCACCGCGCCAAGGCAGTAGCATCGGCGTAAGCATCGTGCGCGAAGCGGATGAAAATCAGCTTAAACAGGCAATCCAGCGTGCTTTATTCAGACAAGGGCTGAAGCGAGAAGAATGGGAGAAGTTTAGCGAAACCGAGCAACTGGCTTGGGTGAGGCAGGCAGCCGACATTCGAGAAGGTTTCGGACTGCCAGTACAGGTCAGTGCTTACGATAATTTTAAAGAGAACCATGAGAGTTTGCTAGATGAGAGAATCATCTATCATCCAGAGGAATTACTTACTTTTATTCAAACTCATTTTCCTGCATCAACCGATATTGAAATTGAGAGCCTAAATAGTGAGCAGCAGGTGTTGGTAGAGCAGTTCGTAGCCGGACGCGAATTCTCCTGCATTGTCATTGAGGGCAATCGCGGGGAGCCGCTGGCTCTGCCGCCGACCGAGATTGTGAAGGGCAGCGAAGTCTTCGACTACCGCGCTAAGTACCTGCCCGGTTTGGCTCGCAAAGTCACGCCCATCGACCTGCCCGAGGCAGACATCGAGCGCATCCGGCAGGAGGCGCAGAAGCTGTTCAGCACCTTCGGCTTCGAGGTGTACGCACGGTTAGATGGCTTTATTCAGGACGACGGCACCATTTTCCTGAACGACCCCAACACAACGAGCGGCATGCTGCCAGCATCGTTCTTCTTCCACCAGGCGGCCGAAATTGGGCTGAATCCCAGCCAGTTTCTCACCTACATCATCCGCACCTCGCTATGGGCGCGGCACAGAGCTGGGATGCGGCCGGTGTACCTGTGGAAGCTAATGGAACAGCTGGAAAATGCCATATTCAGCCGCCACGGCAGCACCGACGAGCGCATCCGGGTGGCCGTGATTATGGGCGGCTACTCGTCCGAGCGGCACATCTCGGTGGAGAGCGGGCGCAACATCTACGAGAAGCTGAGCAGCAGTACCAAATACCGGCCCATTCCGGTTTTCCTATCGGGTAGCAGCGTGGAGTTTCGCCTCTACGAGCTACCCATCAACGTGATGCTCAAAGACAACGCCGACGACATCCGCGAGAAAATCGAGCAGGCCGAGGCCGGGCACGCGGCGCACCCGGTGCTGGCGCGCATCCGGCAGGAGGCGGCGGGAATCACGGGCACCTACGCGGGGCAGCCGGTGGCCGCGCCACGCCGCCTGAGCTTCGCCGAGCTGGCCGAAAAGGTCGACGAGGTATTCATTGCCCTGCACGGCCGGCCCGGCGAGGACGGCGCGTTGCAGCAGGAGCTGGAGAAGTACGGCCTGCCCTACAACGGCTCGGGCGCGGCCAGCTCGGCCGTGACCATCAACAAGTTTGAAACCAACCGCCGCCTGCGCGAGGCCGGCCTGCGCGTGGCCGAGCACCGCCTCGCCACCCGCCTCGAATGGCAAGCCGACCCCAAGGCCTTCTACCGCAGCCTGGAAGCCGAGTTTGGCTACCCCTTCATCGCCAAGCCGGCCGACGATGGTTGCTCTTCAGCAGTGAAAAAGGTAAAGAATCGCGCCGAGTTGGAAGCCTTCAGCCAGCAGATTTTCCGCGACGCGGAGCCGCTGCTCGCCGGCCCGGCCGAGGTGCTGCACCTGGGCTTTAAAGAAGAATTTCCGCAGAAAGACGCCTTCTTGGTGGAAACGCTCATCGGGCCGGAAGGCGCGGCGCACTTCCTCGAAATCACGGGCGGGCTGCTGACATCGTATGACTCAATGGGCGCGCTGCAAATTGAGGTGTTCGAGGCCAGCGAAGCCCTGGCCACCGGCGAAGTGCTGAGCCTGGAAGAGAAATTCCTGGCCGGCGAGGGCCAGAACATCACGCCCGCCCGCTACGCCCCGGAGCCCGCCGAGCGTCAGCGCATTAGCGACGAGGTAAAGCGCACGCTGCGGCAAGTAGCCGAGATTCTGCACATTGAGGGCTACGCCCGCATCGATGCCTTCGTGCGGGTGCGGCAGAATGGCGCGGTCGAGGTGCTTATTATCGAGGTGAACTCGCTGCCGGGCATGACGCCCGCAACGTGCATTTTCCACCAAACGGCGCTGGCGGGCTACACGCCGTATCAGTTTATTGATAGGATTCTGGATTTTGGGAAAGCGCGGCAGGAGAAGACATTGCACGCAAGCAATTAGGTACTACTGTCATGCAGAGCGCAGCGAAGCATCTCGCGTGGCGCAGTAATTGATGACGTTTGAGTTTACTGCGCCACGCGAGATGCTTCGCTGCGCTCTGCATGACAACTGTAGTTTATGTCTTTTTTTAAATCGGATACCTGGTTCGACGTTTTCAAACACCTGTTCGTCATTGGGTTGCTGGCGGCGGGGCTGGTGCTAGGCTTTTTCTACGTGTACCTGCCCCTGACCACCCACCACGGCGAAACCATCGTGGTGCCCAAAATAACGGGCATGAACCTGGGCGAGTTGGAGAGCTACCTCGACGAGCGCAACCTAGCGTATTTCGTGGACGACAGCAGCTACTCGGCCGGCACCCGGCCGCTCACGGTGCTGACGCAGGAGCCCGCGCCCGGCGAGAAAGTGAAGCAAGGCCGCAAAATCTACATTTCGGTGGCCATGCGCCGCCCGCCGGTCATCAAAATGCCCAAGCTCACGGAGGGCTCGGCCAAGGTGGCGCAGCTGATTTTGAAGAGCTACGACCTCGAAATCGGGCAGATAAAGTTCGTACCCGACTTGGCTCAGAACCAAGTACTCAAGCAGCAGGTCAACGGGCAGGACATTGCGCCCGGCGCGCCCATTGCCAAAGGCACCAAGGTTGATTTGATTGTCGGCGACGGCCAGGGCAATCAGGAATTCCCGATTCCGACGCTCGTAAACATGCCCGAGGACGAGGCCCGCACGTTGCTCGCCGGCCAGGGCCTGCAAGTGGGCGAGGTCTTCAAGCAAGCCGCCGCCGAAGGCCAGACGCCGGGCACGGTAGTGCGCCAGCGCCCGGTGCCGGGGGCGACTATCCGCACTGGCCAGCTCATGGATTTGTGGATTGCCGAGTAATTATTACTGGCTGTTAGCGGCTGGCCAATAGCTGTTGGCCACTTTTTTTCGTTGTCAGCTTGTTCTACCCAAGAAGCTACGGGCCAGTAGCTTTTCGCTAATCGCCACTGTATGAAATTACTGCTCCGCTTTCTTGCCCTGCCGGCGCTGCTGCCCTTCGCGGCGGCGGCCCAGCTCATAACGGGCCCGCTACCCGCCGACCCGGCGCGGGCGGCTACTGCCTTGCCCGCTACCAACCCGGCCCAGCGCACCACGGCCCTCACGCTGCCATTTTTTGAGGATTTTACCTCGCCACTAGAAGGCGCGCCCAACGCCACGCGCTGGCAAGGAGCTACTACCGCTTATCCCAACCTGGGCGGCACCATTCGCTACGCGGGCGGCGGGGCCTACGTGAGCAACCGCCTGGCCGTGGAGCCCCTCACGCGGGGCACGGCCACGCTCGACGGCCTGCGCGCCAATGGCCTGCCCTACGTGTCTAACCTGCCCGTGTCTTACGGGCAGATTGACACGCTGACTTCGCAGGTCATTGACCTGTCGGGATTTACGGCGAACAGCAACGTGCGCCTGAGCTTTGCCTGGCAGGCGGGCGGCGTGGTGGGCGCGCCTACCAACAGCGCCAACAGCTCGCCCACCAACCTGACGCTGGAGCTGCTCGACAACTCGGGCGCCTGGCAGTCGGCCTGGACTTACACCAGCCGGGGTAATAGCACCAAATTCAGGCAACAGATTTTTACCCTGAGTTCGGCCTACCTGCACAGCGCGTTCCGGTTTCGCTTCCGGGCCAGCGGCAGCCGCACCCAGAACACCGACGTTTTTGGGCTGGATTACATCTACCTCAACAACAACCGGGCGGCCAACGACACTACCTTTCAGGACATTGCCACCAGCCGGGGGCTGGGCAGCCCGCTCGCCCCGTACACTTCGCTACCAGTGTGGCAGTACAACGCGGCCACTACCCCGCCGCTCAACACGAGCCTGACGGCCACAGTTAACAGCCTCACCAACAACGGCCAGACGCCCACGCCCATCAGCTGGCAGGGCACGGTGCGCGACCTGGGCGGCAGCGGTTTCAGCGCGACCTGGCTCACGGGCGGGCGGCCCATCGTGGCGGCGGCGCGGCAGGAGGTAATCACGGGCAGCGCGGCCACCGCGCCGCTGCCCAACGGCCCTGCCACCAAGCGCCTGCGCTACCAGCTGGCCCTCACTACCAACGAAACCAATCCGCTGACGCTGCCCAACGACACGCTCAGCCGCGACGTGGACCTAGCCAACTACTACGCCTACGACGACGGTACGCCCGAATTCATAGTGGGACTGGCGGCCAGCAGCACCAACCCATTCAGCTACGTGGCGCTGGCGTTTACCACCAACCAGGCCGACTACGTGCGGGCAGTGCAGATACTCCCGATTTTTAACAACACGACGGTGGCCAACGGCGGCGAAAACAACCAGCCGCGCCCCATCACGGTGGCAGTGTGGGAGGATAACAATGGTAAACCCGCCAACACGCCGAAGGCCACCGCCACTGGCACGCTTATCAACTCCTCTACCGCCAGCTCAGCCTTTCAGACCATCTCATTTAGCACGCCGGTACCTGTCTCAGGCCGGTTTTACGTGGGCTACGGGCAGGCTTCGACCGGGCAGTTTCTTAACTACGGCCTCGACCTCAATAACCAGCTGCCAACTAATACGCTGTTTTCGAACACGTTGGGCGCAGCCAGCAGTGACCCTTGGCGCGCCGCGACGCTCGGCACGCCCGGCGCGCCCCTGCTGCGCGCCGTGATGAACCAAACCAGCCTGGCCACCCGCGGCCAGCAAGCGTTATCGGCAGCCTTCGCGCTCTACCCCAACCCCGCGCCGGCCGGCACGGCCGTGCTGGTCGAGGGCCCCGCCTTCCGCCAGGCCGCCCTGCTCGATGTGCTGGGGCGCATGGTGTGGCAGCAGCCCGCCGCCGAGGCCGGTCAGCCTACCCTGCGCCTACCGGCCCGCCTGCCGGGCGGCGTGTACCTGGTGCAGCTGGCGCTGCCCGATGGCAGCACGGCTACGCGCCGGCTGGTACTGGAGTAATATCAGCAAGCTATATGAGCGACCATAACACCTTAAAAACCAGTAATTTTTCACTTGTGGAGCAGCGGCAGCGGCAAGCTTGGTGGAGCCTGACGCCGCTGGAGCGGCTAGCCGCAGCCCGCCGCCTCATTACCCTGGGTCGCCAACTCTACGCAGCTAATCCCGCCAACCCATCTTTGCAGCATGGAAGACGAGCAGCTTCGGCTTTTACGCCTGTTTCTCGAAGCCGGCGTTGAGTATGTGGTTATCGGCGGCTACGCCGTGATTGCCCATGGCTACCCACGCTACACCGGCGACTTGGATATTCTTATCCGCCCTACGGCCGAAAATGGCAAGCGGGCCGTAGCGGCGCTCGAACAATTTGGCCGGCCACCGGGCGAGTTCGAAGTAGCTGATTTCGTGCTGGTGCCGCACATATTGTCATTCAGCCAAATAAGCGATTTTGACTTATTGACGGCCACTCCCGGCGTTGAGTTTGAAGAGTGCTACGCCCAGCGCCTCATCTTGCGGGTAGGCGGCGTACCCATCAATTTTATTAACCTGGCAGCCTTGCGCAAAACCAAGCTGGCAACCGGCCGCCTCAAGGACTTACTTGACTTAGAAAATCTCCCCACTCCCGACTAATTTTTTCATGGCCGACATCACCGCCCCCGACCTTAAGCAGCGCCTGCAAGCCGGCGAAACCCTTACCATCATCGACGTGCGCGAGCCGTGGGAAGCCGAGGAAAGCCACATTCCCGGCAGCAAAAACATTCCGCTCGGCTCGCTGCCGCAGCAGCTCGATGAGTTGGAAGAGTTGAAAGACCAAGAGATTATCGTGCAGTGCCGCAGCGGCGCGCGCTCGGCCACGGCCAAGGCATTCCTGACGCAGCAGGGCTTCACCAACGTGCGCAACCTGGAAGGCGGCATGCTGGCATATCAGGGCGAAGGATAGTCAGTGTAGCGTAAGCTAAAGCCTACATTACACTGAGTTACGCTACGTGCAGTCGCCCGTCGGGCGCGTAGGCTAGCTTGCCCAGCTCCACCAGCGCCCGCAGGGCGGTGGTTACGGTAGCGGCCTCGGTGCCTGCGTAGCGCGCCACTACCTCGCGCGGCAGCAGCGGCGCGGCGCGCACCAGCTCCAGCAATCCGGCTTGCAGCCCGGCAGTGTCTACGGGCGCTTGCCGGGCTTTTTTGCGGGCCAGGCATACGTCGCACACGCCGCAGGCGGGCGCGTCGGGCTCGGCGAAGTAGTCGAGTAGCAGCTGCTGGCGGCAGCGCGTGGTGCTGGCCGCGTACTCGATTACGGCGGTGGTTTGCTGCTCGGTGAGCTGGCGGGCGGCGCGCAGGCGGCGCTCGTCGAGCGGCAGCTGGGGCGCGTCGTAGCGCGGGGTGGTGAACATGGCTTGCGGCAGCTCGCGCCGGGGCTGGTAGTGCAGCACGCCGGCCGTGTGCAGGTAGCGCAGTTGGCGCACTACGTCGGTGGTGCTCTGGCGCAGGTGGCGGCTCAGGGCGCTTTCCGAGATGGCCTGAAAACCCACGAACAGCTCGCCGCCGTACATGCGCAGCAGGGCTTTTATCAGCAAATCATGCTGGGCATTAGCCACTTGAAATTGATATAAATCCTGCTGATTGCTAATGAGCTGCACGCGGGCGGGTTGGTTCACGGCCTCCGTCACCTGTACGAAGCCCTGCTGCTCCAGCATTTTAAGCGCGTGGTGGGCATCGACGGCTTTGAGGCGGTAGGTTTCGGCGAACAGGCCGAGGTCGAAGTCAAACGCTACCAGCTCGCCGCCGCCCACGGCCGTGCGCGAGTAGTTGGCCAGCGCCTGGTACACGCGGCGCACCACGTCGGGCGGCGGGTGGGCCAGCGTGGCCTGGCGGCGCAGCCCGTCGGCATCGGGCGGGCCGCTGAGCAGCACGGCGAAGGCGTAGAGGCCATCGCGCCCGGCACGGCCGGCCTCCTGGTAGTAGGCTTCGAGGGTGGCTGGCGCGTCGAGGTGAATGACGGCCCGCACGTCGGGCTTGTCGATGCCCATGCCGAAGGCATTGGTAGCCACGATAATGCGCGTTTTATCGGTCAGCCAAGCCTGCTGCACGCGGGTGCGGTGCTCGGCGGGCAGGCCGGCGTGGTAGGCAGCGGCGGGCAGTTTTTGCTGCACCAGCCACGCGGCCGTGTCCTCGGCCTGGCGGCGGGTGCGGGCGTACACGATACCCGTTTTTTGAGCCCCGATGCCGCGCAGCACTTCGAGCAGGCGGCGCAATTTGTCCTCAGCTGGCAGGACGGAATACGAGAGCTTGGGCCGGGCAAAACTCTGGGTAAAAATGCCGTAGCCGGGCCGAAAGCTGAGCTTTTCTACGATATCCTGCCGCACCTGCCCCGTGGCCGTGGCCGTGAGCGCGATGCACGGCACGGTGGCCGGCAGCAGCGCCCGCAGCTCGGCAATACGCAGGTAGGGTGGCCGAAAATCGTAGCCCCACTGCGATAGGCAGTGCGCCTCATCGATGGCCAGCAACCCCACGTTCATGCGCGCCAGGCGCGCCCGAAACAGGTCGGTGAGCAGCCGCTCGGGCGACACGTACAGGAATTTTATTTCCTTGCTGTACACGCAGTTGTCGAGCGTCTGGTCGATTTCCTGGTGGCTCATGCCCGCGTACACGGCCTCGGCCTTGAGGCCGCGCCTGCGCAGGTTTTCGACCTGGTCGCGCATGAGCGCGATGAGCGGCGACACCACGATACAGATGCCCGGCCGCGCCAGCGCCGGCACCTGGAAACAGATGCTTTTGCCGCCGCCGGTGGGTAGCAGCGCCAGCGCGTCGCGCCCCGCTAGCACCGCGTCGATTATTTCCGCTTGCCCCGGCCGAAACTGCGCGTGCCCCCAGTGCTGGCGCAGCAGCGCGAGCGGGTTGGTTTCGGGCGGGGCGGTAAGCATTCAGCAAATTTAGTTTGCCCCGTCCGTTGGCGCGGTTTCTCTTTTTACTTTGCGAGCGCTATTTCCCAAAAGCATCCTTATCACCAGCACCTTGCGCTATGTTTACCCTCGACCAGATAAAAGCCATTCACGCACGCGTTAAAAGCGGCGCTGATTTTCCGCAGTACGTGCAAGACCTCAAGCAGTTGGGGCTGCTACACTACGACTACTACGTGGCCGATGGCCACCACCGCTACGTGGGTTCCGATGGCTTCACGCTCACTTCGCCGCCCGCGACTGAGTCCTTGCCCGTGGCCGACCAGGGCTCGACCGCGCAGCTAGCGCACGCGCTGACCATTCATCAGCAAGGCCAAACCGACTATCCTAGCTTTTGCCGCCAGGCGGCCGAGGCGGGCGTCGAGAAATGGACCGTTGACATGCAGCACCTGACCTGCACCTACTACGACCGGCAAGGCAACGTGCTGGTAGCCGAAGCCATCCCGGAGCCCCGCTAAGCTACTGGAGCTGCGCCCGCTCCCGAATTTCCTCAAACGTGCTTTCCTGCACCATCTTACCCCACTCGTACACCGTCACGAGCTCGTCGGGCGCCTCGGCAAAACCTGCGTCGGCCGACGTAAACGTGCGGTAGCCGTCGGCCGTTTTCACCAGCTTGAGGCGGCCTTTTTTCGACTGCTTGGTGGACTTTTGAGGACGGCCCTGGGCGTCGAGCTCGGTGGGCGATTTCACTACGTCGCGGCGCTCGCCGGCCACTTCGGTGTAGCTGGCCTTGAAGGCGAAATTGAACGTATCGCGGTCGATACCGGCTTGCAGCAGGCGGCCACCCATGCCGAGCAGCAGGTTTTCGGCGGCGATGCCGCGGGTGGCCAGCACCTCGTACATGTGCTTGATGGAATCGTAGTTCACGCCGTCGCCCTGGATAACGCGCACCTGCGGCGGCAGCACCTTGTAGCCTTTGCTACTGAGCTCGTAGCCAAAGCATTCGAAGAGAATATCGAAGATAGCTTCGAGCGTTTTGATGATGTCGCCGCTGTCGGGGCGAATAACGAGCGTACCCTGCCGGGCCAGCACGTCGGCCTTAAGCTCGGTGCCGATGTAGCGCACGGCGCGCAGGATGTTGAACGAGTCGCAGACGCAGGCCACCGGCCCCGTGGGGTAGGTGCGCAGCACGCGCTTTATCACCTCAAACTCCCCATTTTCACCGCCTTGCGTCATGATGCTGTGCTCGGTGGCAGGGATGGACTTGGCAAATACCTCGCTGGTGTTGTAGTAGCGCCGTATCATTTCGGCGGCCGTAGTATTGTCGGAGCCTAGCCAGCTGATGAGGTGCGCCATGCCGCCAATCTGGGCCGACTCGACGCTCGACACGCCCCGAAAGCCAAAGTCATTAAGCTGAAAATCAATGTTCGTGGCGTCCGAAGTCAGGTCGAAGTAGTGGCGCACTACCTTCTTCACCTCCCGCGACAGCGTGGCCACCGTAATCGGGTACCACACCTGCAAGAGCAACGTTTCCAGAAAGTTGGGCAGCCAGAAATAGCGGTCGTCGATGTTCTCGATGGTCATCAGCACGTTGCGGGTGCCCACTACCGTGCCTTCCGGCACCGCCCGGATGCGCACCGGGGCCACGGCATCATATTCATCGAGCCACTGCTGAAAGCGGGCTTTGTCGAACACGTCATCACGCCCGAACACGCCCTTCAGGTGGTTGGCGGCGTAGTCCAGCTCCTCCTGCGTGAAGAGCGGGCCGCTCAGGTATTTCTTCAATAAATACTGATAGCCAGCCACTACCGTCGCCTCAAACGTCTTATCGCGGTGCCCGCGCGACTCCAGGTACGAATAGATGCGCGTGGTGCCCGGCTCGTAGAACTTGGCGTGCGAGTACTTGTAGGCATCCGAGAGCAGCAGGATGTTGGGCCGCTGCGTCTGGGCTTGCTGGAGGTGGGTTAGCTGCGCTTTCAGTTGGGCAATGAGGGCGGTTTGGTCGGGAGCGGTGAGAGTTTCCATGACGATAATCTGAACTGACAGTCAATGTTAAGCTAAAATCTGCGGTAGCGCTTGCGCCCCAACTTCGGGCGTAGCCTCTCCCCTACTTTCCCAGGCCTGAATGAGCCCGGTGCGGATGCCCACCGAGCTGCGCTGCTCTTGCCCGATGCGGCGGCGAATATCAGTAGCGCAGTGCGCTGGACTAATGAGGTCGGGCAGCGCGGCGGTGGCAAACTGCCCGCCGTGGCGGTGGTAGGTGTCCAGAAAGCTACCCCGGCCGCCGTAGAGCTGCACCGTGGCCGGCTCAGCCCCTACCACGCTAGAGATGAGCGCATCGAGGTGGCGCACCCAGTCGGCATCGCGGGGCTCGTCGGGCAGCGGCAGTACCTGAAAGGCGGAGTATTCCTCGGCAAACATGGCCCGCCGGTGCCGGAACGAGAGCGGGTTGCGCTGGTCGGGGTGCGGGGCCTCCCCTAGCACGATTAGCACCGCGTCGTTTTCGCGGGCTACGTGGGCGAGCAGCGCCCGGTAGCCGGGGTGCAGGGCCAGGCGCGGCACTTGAAACCGGCCGATAAGTACGCCAATGCGGGTTTTCATAAGCGAAGTAGCAGCCATTGAGCTAAGCTGCTTAAATTACTTAACGTATATTTTACACAAAGGTGCTTATAAATTTTGAATGCCCAACAATTATTTTTCAACCTACTGTTTTACAGCTCAAAATAAAAACCAGACTGCACCATCTCCTCATACCGCGCCTTGTTGAAGCGAAACAGGCTGCCCGCCCGGTGGGCCACGTTTTGCTGCTTCTCCCCCGTTTCCTCCACGATGCCGAACGACAGAATTTTCTTCCGAAAATTGCGGCGGTCGAGCTCGCGGCCCAGCAGCGTTTCGTAGAGGCGCTGCAAGTCGGAGAACAGAAACTTGTCGGGCAGCAGCTCGAAGCCGACCGGCTGGTACGTGACCTTGGCGCGCAGCCGCTGGTGCGCCACCCGGATGATATCGGCGTGGTCGAAGGCTACTTCGGGCAGGTGGTCGAAGCGAAACCACTTGGCTTCTTCGCTGTCGGTAGTGGCCGCGAGGGTGAATTTTTCGGGCTTTACCAGCCCGTAGTACGCCACGCTCACCACGCGGCGGCGCGGGTCGCGGGCTACCGCGCCAAAGGTGTAGAGCTGCTCTAGGTATACGTCAGCTACGCCGGCTTCTTCGCGCAGCTCGCGGGCCACGGCGGTATCAAGGTCTTCGTCTTCGCGCACGAAGCCGCCCGGCAAGGCCCAGGCAATGGGCGCGTACTTGCGCCGGATGAGCAGCAGGTGCAGCTGCTGCTCGGCGTACCCGAATAAAACAATATCAACGGCGAGTCGCATCATAGCCGGGCGAAGGTAGCAGTGGGTGGGAAGTCATGAAAACGCCTGTCACGCTGAGCGCAACGAAGCATCTCGCGTGGCGCAGTAAATCTTAACGCTAGAGATTACTGCACCACGCGAGATGCTTCGCTGCGCTCAGCGTGACCGAATTTTCTAATCTAAACAGACGCATTACACACAAAAAAGCCAGCCCGTCAGGGCTGGCTTTTGCAGTTATATAAGACAGACAACAGCTTACATACTACCCATGCGGGTCGTGTCGCCTTTCATGCCTTTGTGGTGCTTCATGCCTTTGTGGTCTTTCATTTTCATGTCGCCCGACATTTCGCCGTTCATGCGCTTGGCCATCTTGCCTTTGTAGGGCTTGGTGGTGGCTTTCATCTCGTTGCCGGCGTCGTCTTTGCCTTTCACTTTCATCTTGCCATCCTTGGCCGTCTTGGTCTTGGTTTTCATGCCATCGACGGTCGTTTTGGTTTTGTCGTCTTCGAGGCCGGTTTGGGCGAAGGCGGTGGTAGCGGTGGCGGCAAACAGCGCGGCAGTAGCGAAAAGAAGCTTGGTGTTCATGGTCGTAGAACTGTGAAAAAAGGTGTGAATCCTAGTGGCCGCTATACGGCCCCGGCCCGAAAATGGCTGCGCTAGGCCGCATATTTTTGCGCGGCGGGCGGGCCGATGCACTAGCAAGCGCGCGAAAAAAGCATTTGGCCGCCCAGCTTGTTTAGAAGAGGCCGGTGTTATCTCTCACCTGTTTTTTCACTTATGAACATTGGAATCATTGGGGCCGGCCACATCGGCAGCGCCCTGGCCGGGCGGCTCACCAGCCTGGGCCACCACGTATTTATCGCCAACTCGCGCGGCCCCGAAACTCTGAAAGACGTGGCCCAGAAGACGGGGGCCACGCCCGTGACGGCGCAGGATGCCGCCCACAAGGGCGAGCTCATCGTAGTCACCATCCCGCTGAAAAGCATTCCCAACCTGCCCAAGGACTTATTTGCGGGCGTACCGGCCAGCGTGCCGGTTATCGATACCAGCAATTACTACCCCTTGCTGCGCGACGGTAAAATCGCGGAGCTGGAAACCGGCGACCTCACCGAGAGCGAGTGGGTGCAGCAGCACCTGGGCCGCCCGGTGGTGAAGGTGTTCAACAACATCGCCGCCGACCACCTCGCCAATGCCGGCAAGCCCGCCGGCGACCCCACCCGCTTTGGCTTACCCGTGGCCGGCGATGATGATGCCGCCAAGCAGCAGGTAATGAAGCTGGTAGCAGAGCTGGGCTTCGACGCCGTAGACGATGGTAGCCTGCACGAGTCGTGGCGGCAGCAGCCCGGCACGCCCGTGTACGGCACCGACCTGCCCGCCAGCAAGCTGCGGCAGCAGCTCGCCGACCTCGGCACCGAGCGCACCGAGGCGCAGCACGCGCAGTTCTTGGCCAATCACGCCGAGCTGGAAAAGAAAATGATAGCGCAGTACGGCTCGCAGCGCGGCGACGAGTAGCAAAAACAGAAAGCAGAAACCCCCGTTTCCAGGCCGGAAAAGGGGGTTTCTTGGTCGCGTTGGTGTCCCTCCCCTAGGGGCTAGCCAGAGCCTGTCATGCCCTTGTGATAAACTTCCAGAGCCTGTCATGCCCTTGTGATAAACTTAAGGGTATGGCTTATTCTAGCGACGTAAAAGACGAAGAGTGGTGTTTTATAGCTCCTTACCGGTACCTAACGAGTAAAACGCGCCTAATTTGCATATCCGTGATTCACGACCTACCAGCAGTGGCTGCGCTGGCAGCATACGCGCGTAGCCGACCCTGACAATGACGAGGCCCCGCAACCTAGTTACGGCGAGGGCGTAGGCCCTGACTTTACCGATTTTGCTAGCTTTGGTGCACAGGAGGCCGCAGGCCGGAAATAGCATCTACGGAAGCAGAAGCAAAAAGAAGCTCCAGTCTACTTAAACTGGAGCTTCTTTTTACTTCTGCTTCTGCTACTCTACAGACAGCTTACTAACATAAGTACGGACAGAAGAAGTTACGCGGACAATATATATGCCCGTTGGCAAGCCGCTCAACGCTATGTCGGTTGCCACTTTATGTGAGCAAGCAAATGATTTATGCCATACCACCTTACCTTCTACGTTTAGCAAATCAGCTTGCTCAATGCATTCCGCATCCGCTACTTTAAGCTGAATTGTCGTGCTGGTAGCAGCTGGGTTCGGAAATAAATTTAGCTTTCCTAAATCAGGCTCGCTAGCAGTCGCTGCTGCTAAAGTTGCTGTTGTACGAAGCGCTGAGTTGTCGTAAGCACATGGTAGGTTGGTACTCTCATACGTGGGGCTACTGGAGCACCTGTACCATCCATTAGGCCCAATCGAAGGAAAGTCAGTGGTAATAGCTAGGTCCGACCCATAATCTACTGATAATGTTCCGGTAATTCCAATGCTTTGAGAGGCGTGGAAAGCGACAGGCACATTACCTCCTGCATTGCCCGTGACCGTAACATTCGCTCCTTGGTCAAATAAGAGTGAACGATTGGCAATCTCGCTACCCTTATTACTATTGTAAGCCAGCACACCGGTTTTCGTTACATCGTAGACGTATGGGTGAGGCAGACTATATGGCGTTGCCAGGTACGGCTGGAAAGGAGATAAATCAGAAAGATACAACGGGGAAGACGGCGGAGTAGCAGCTGAATTCACAATGTCAACGTCATAATCCTGAGAAAAATAGACGGGTGCTGAGTCAGCCGGAGTACCTATTTTATGTAACTCTGCAATTAATCGTAGATACACCTGATTATTACTACCAGGCTTAGGAATATTAAAAGGCATTGGAGTTACAGAGCCCACGCAGCCCGCGTCGATAAAAGGAGTTTGCACAATTACTTGTGCATCGCTACCATCTCCTGCAGTACCAGGGTCGTACGGATATGCTTCCAGCATACCTGAACTTACTTGTGAATACAGAAAATTATAAGTCCGGTGGGCATTAAGGTAATCAATATAGTAGTCGTCCACAAAAGGCTCAGCCAAGCTTTTAAGGGGTACTCGCTGCGCAATCGCAATTTTTACGCTTTTTATTTCGAGCCCAGACGCAGCATTGACAATTGGCTTAATGTCAGTCATCAAAGCATAAGAGCTATACTGAGTTGCTTCCCTAGTATATGGGGCGCGCTCACTAATATTTGGGTCGGTTAGTGACTGATAGTAAGACATATATCTCAAATAATCAATCTTCTGCAATACTGGCGTGACGCGAATATTAAAGATGCCGAGGGGACAGTTATAATAAGATAACTGCGTAGCAACATTAGGAGCCGGGTTATTGGTACCAGGTGTATTGTGGCTTGTTGCGGGCGTCATTATAAAGAACGGATTAAGCATTGTCTGAGTAGTGATAGTGCCATCCATCGTTATAGTGCCCTTTGAAACGGTTGGCACGAAGGCCGGCTTGGTGCTGGCATCATCCGTGAACAAGCCAATAACTGAACCCGCGAGACTAAAGACGCCTCCTAACTGGTCTGCAACCTGCCCAACTGTCTTAAGAACATTACTATCACTTAGCTTAGCAATTCCCTTCGAAGCACGCTGTATGTCTAGTAACGGTCCAGATACTTTTTGAGAAGGAAGCTTCTTTGCTATCTCATCAATACTATTGACAGTTGCGTTCGCTTTCTTATTAATGTCCTGCACCTTAGTAGCGATGCTAGACAGGTCGCCCAGAAACTTTTGACCCGTTGCCGCAATCTCTTGTATAGGCGAATTTGGCGAAGTCGACTTAGGTGCGCTATTAGGGCCAGAAAAGGAGAAATCTGAATCTTCGCTTCTATCAGTCTTGAATTGAAAAGCCCCCTTTAGCATAACGGATGAACTAATCATGCCGTTAATTTGAAGCTGGTAGGAATTCAGGTTATAACTTGGGTTGTTGATGTTGGGGTCTAGCAACATAGTAAACTGCCCCATTGTCCAATGCCCATTACCAGCAAAGAAGGCGGCATAAGTAGTTTGCTCTGCAGCAGAGCTAGAAGAGCTAGGCTGCGACAGATACTTATCAGGTGCCTGAATGAAGGTTCTAGCCAAGCCCCTGGTAGCAGCATTCCTATTGGTGAATCCTTGGTTATTCTCGGAATGGTACAGTGTGAATGTCACCCCTTTAAAAGGATTAGTATTCACGATGTAGGCGTACACCCGCATCACGCCTGTATACTTATGGTACAGGATAAAATAGGGTACTGACACGTTGCCCCGCGCGCCAAAGTCGAAACGTATCAGCTCCCAACCATCCGCTTTCTTATAATCCTGCCGCAGCGCTATTGCCTGCAAAGCAGAGGAGCCGGGCGATACCCAAGGAGCTCCCATCGCGACAGGAGATACCTGGCTGCCAGTAATTACATTAGCTTGCCAAGTATTGCAGTAGGCAGAACGTAAGCCAGCGCCAGGATTGGCAGGGTCATAGGGTATTTCTTCCCAGTTCCAATTGGCAAAATTGCTTGGAACGGTTGCACCAGGGCATTGGGCTTGCACACGGACATTAAGCAAGCAAGCTAAGCCAAGGCAGCAAAACAACCTAAATCGATGAGCGAAGGCCAGCAGGGAAGTCACAGAGTGATTCCACCAGCCGAGAGAAAGTAGACTTTTCATAGTGCTTACTTTCAAGATTATTGAGCGCTGGTTTTTTCAGTCGCTTTCTTGGCTACCTGTGCTCGCAAGTTGGCTAGCTCTTCCTTCGCCTGCTCGTTCTGCTTATTTAGCACCGCTACCTGCTTGCCTAAGGCAATAACCTGCAACGTCAACTCTTCCATCGTTTGCAGCAGCTTGGCATCCATCTCGGCCACATTATAGCCGTTGGTTTCTACTTCCTTGGCTGATGGGATGTAGGGCAGGTGCTTGTTCTTTTTCAGGTAGCTCTCCAGCGTGGGCAGCGCCATCGGCTCGTAGCTCGGCTCGAATACAAAGTCGGCCCACGTACCTGGATTGGTTACGTACAAAGACTGCGCAACGAGCTTACCTTGTACTGCTAGCTTATAGTCAGTGTGAGTAGTCGGCAGCTGGTCTCCAATATTCACCCGCCCATTTTGTAACATTTGCATGTTACGAATCCAAGCGCCATTACTTGCGCGCGTTTGAAAACTATGGGCGACTCCCAACTGATTGCTGCTATATCCAGCAATATAGTTAATGGAGCCCTTTTGATTTGGGTCATTATTATCATTAGTGAGAAAATGCATGTATGGTCCATCAACCCCGCCTGGGGCCGCAGCTATTTGAAAGCTTCCCCCTCCGCCCGCTTGGTTACCAAACAGCACGTTATACCCTAATTGAGCTGGTCCTTGCTGAGCGCGAGCGGTGAAGGCGTTTGTCATGCTGAGAGCGCAGGCAGCCAGCACGGTAGTTGCATTAAGTAAAAAACGCTTTTTCATGGGGTAAAAAAGGAAAAGAGGGTTGGTGAAGAACTGCCCCTACACCTGTGGGAGCGGGGGCAAAGGACACATGGCCAGCGTGCAATCAAAAGGACAAACTGCTATTATTTAAGACATTATGTATTTTATATACTTACCCTAATAATCCTATTACTAGAAGCAAAACTCCTAAATAGTTTAACATTATGCGAATTTTAAATAGTCTATGTAATTGACCCTTAGACAATTGATTGCCCCATGTACAGTAACAATAAAACCCTGTTTTTGGACCGCTACTCATGAAAAATTGCTGAACACAATTATTTCCTCCGTCTCATAGTAAGAGAGAACGGGCCAGGGCTTCTGTCTTTATAAGGTTCCGCGTACCTACCCATTTCTCTTACCATAGCTGGTGCCGCACCATTAGCACCCCATTGGTCATCCTGCGTTATGTTAGGATGGCACTGGACAGCGAGTAAAAGCTCCTACCGTGCGGGCTATTGGTCCCTTTCTCGCCACCTGCCGGCAATAAATGGCGTAGTCGTACGGGCCTCTATCTCTGGGTCACGGAGTACTAGAGGGGTGCGTGACGCAGCACTGGGCAGCCTTGCTTACTATTAAGTACCTAAAAGGCAGTATTTTACTGTACTACGCAACAGAATCTAACCCACCTTTGAGGGCTCCAACTCATCAGGCTTCCGGCAGTTGCTTATTATTTCTCGCGCTTCTGCACCTACTTAGCAAGCTTACCAGCGCTTTTGCGCGGGTCCATGTGCTACCGTAGGTGACCCACTCAACCTACCGACTATTGCATTGGGGAGTTGACAGCCATGACGCGCGTCGCGTGCTGGCGGTAACGCGCGAAAAATCGCTGCTGTCCTCAGGCATTGCTTCTTTCCAGTAGTTCGAGGCTACCGTCACTTTACCGTCCACGATGGGCGTGGCGCGCGTGCCCCTTGCCGTAGGAGCCATATGCCCGTAGCGCTCGCTGTGCGCGATACAGAGTTGATTGGTTTAAGCTTCACAAGTATACAGTGTGCTCCTAAACCGCCCCTTGGGAAATAAAAAAACCCCTTTTCCGAGTTAGAAAAGGGATTTTTTAGTGGTCACGTTAGGAATCGAACCTAAATCAAGAGCTTCGGAAACTCTCATACTATCCGTTGTACGACATGACCGGATGGGGCTGCAAAAGTAGTACAAAAAGCCGGGGGAGCCAAATTCTAGCTGGCTTTTCTTCCGATTGGGCGCTGGTGAGTAACCCTAAACGAGAAAAGTCAGTTTAGCCATTCATCCATCGTTTTTCTTTTTCCTCTTATGGAAACCACCAAAAAAACTCTTTACACGGCCGATGCTACGGCTGTTGGCGGCCGTAGCGGCCACGTGCGCTCGGCCACGGGCATCATCGACCTCGATATGTCGGTGCCCGAGGGCCTGGGCGGCAAAAAAGGCGCTACCAACCCCGAAGAACTGTTTGCGGCCGGCTACTCGTCATGCTTTCAGCAGGCGCTGCTGGTTATCGCGCAACGCGCCGGCGACAAGCTCGACCCCGGCACCGAAGTAAAATGCTCGGTTTCGCTGTTTCAGGAAGGCGAAGGCTACGGCCTGAGCGCCGTGCTGGACGTGGACCTGAAGTCGTTTGACCGCGACAAAACCATCGAGATGGTGCGCCAGGCCCACAAAATCTGCCCCTACTCGGTCGGCACCCGCGGCAACATGGAAGTGGAGCTGAAAGTGCAGGGCGAAGCTATTCCGGTAGCCCCCGAAGAAAACGCTGGCGTAGCCGAAAAAGGCGACGCTGTAGCAGCCTAGCGTGCGGTAAGCTTTAGTTTGCCGCATATAAGAAAGCCCCGCTGATGTCTAATCAGCGGGGCTTTTTGCTGCCCTACCCGGCGGATAAGCTTAACCTTATCAGTGTTTCTCTAGTATGCCCAGCTTATTCACCATTTTTTCATCTTTTTCATGGATTTACAAACTACGCTCCACTGGGTGTACGTGGCCCTAATGCTGGGCGGGGCACTTTTATTCTGGGTTTGGAGCCGCGACCCCAAGGGCGTGCCGCAATACGAATACAGCATTGCGATGATGATTCCCATCTGGTCGGCGCTGGCCTACCTAGCGATGGCAATGGGCCAGGGCAAAACCGAAGTAGCCGGCCAAACCACGCACTACGCCCGCTACGCCGACTGGGTAGTGAGCACCCCGCTGCTGCTGCTGGCGCTGGCCTTCACGGCCATGTACTACGTGCCCAAAGAAAAGCGCAGTGTCACGCTGCTCGCCAGCCTGGCCGGGGCTGATATCGTGATGATAATCTGCGGCCTGCTGGCCGACCTTTCCGAAAACTCCACGGCGCGCCTCACCTGGTTTTTGTGCGGCGTGGGCGCGTTCGTGGCCGTGGTGTACCTCATTTGGGGGCCGTTACGGCGCATTGCCCAAGAGAGTAGTCCTGAGCTAGCGGCCGGCTACACGCGGCTTACGGCTTTTTTGAGCGTGCTTTGGGTGTGCTACCCCACCATCTGGGCGCTGGGGCCATCGGGGCTGGGCGTGCTAGGCCAAACGCTGGAAACGGCGCTGTTCGTGTTCGTGCCTTTCTTATCGAAGGTGGGCTTTAGCATTTTGGATTTGAGCTTTTTGCGGCAGTTGTGCCCGCCCAAAATGGCCAGTGTGCGGTAAGCTTTAGCTTGCCGACGAATAGAAAAGCCCCGCTGACGCATAATCAGCGGGGCTTTTCATTTACCGGCAAGCCAAAGCTTACCGTACGCCGACTACTCGGCCAGTACTTCTTTCACGCGCTCGGCGGCGTCTTTCAATAGCACGGCCGATTTTACTTTCAGGCCGCTCTCGTCGATGATGCGGGCGCCTTCCTCAGCGTTGGTACCTTGCAGGCGCACGATGATGGGCACGCGGATGTCACCGATTTTCTTGTAGGCTTCTACTACCCCGTTGGCGACGCGGTCGCAGCGCACGATGCCACCGAAGATGTTGATGAGGATGGCCTTCACGTTCGGGTCCTTCAGGATGATGCGGAAGCCGGCTTCCACCGTCTGGGCGTTGGCTCCACCGCCGACGTCGAGGAAGTTGGCGGGCTCGCCACCCGAAAGCTTGATGATGTCCATCGTGGCCATGGCCAGGCCGGCGCCGTTCACCATGCAGCCCACGTTGCCGTCGAGCTTCACGTAGTTCAGGTTCGACTCCGAAGCTTCTACTTCCAGCGGGTCTTCCTCGTTGAGGTCGCGCAGGGCCACGAAGTCCTTGTGGCGGTAGAGGGCGTTGTCGTCCAGCGTCACCTTGGCGTCCACGGCCAGGATTTTGTTGTCCGACGTTTTCAGCACCGGGTTAATCTCGAACATGGCCGAGTCGGTTTCGTCATAAGCCTTGTAGAGGGCCGTTACAAACTTCACCATTTCCTTGAAGGCATCGCCCGAGAGGCCGAGGCCGAAGGCAATTTTGCGGGCCTGGAAGCCTTGCAGACCCACGGCGGGGTCCACGAACTCCTTGTGGATTTTGTCGGGATGCGCCTCGGCTACCTCCTCGATGTCCATGCCACCCTCGGTGGTGTAGATAATCACGTTCTTACCCGAGGTGCGGTCGAGCAGCACGCTCATGTAGAATTCCTGGGTGGGGCTTTCGCCGGGGTAGTACACGTCCTGGGCAATCAGCACTTTGTGAACTTTGCGGCCTTCGGCACCCGTCTGCTTGGTCACGAGCTGCATGCCGATAATCTGGCCGGCGATGTCTTTCACTTGCTCCAGGTTTTTGGCGAGTTTCACCCCGCCGCCTTTGCCCCGGCCGCCGGCGTGAATCTGGGCCTTGATAACGTACCAGCTGGTGCCGGTTTGCTCGGTGAGCTTTTTGGCGGCTTCTACGGCTTCTTCGGCCGTGTCGGCGGTGATGCCTTCCTGAACGCGAACGCCGTATTTCTTCAGGATTTCCTTGCCTTGATACTCGTGAATATTCATCTGAGGGGGAGGTGGGGTACTAAACTTGGGGGCGAAGGTAGTGCCCGTAGCCTAACCCCCGTTCGCTTTGCGCGTAGCTTTGCCGGTAATCCGCCTTATTTATCCCCTTCCCGCCTTGCTGCAAGCCATCAATATTCGTAAGAGCTACAACTCGCTGGAGGTGCTCAAGGGCATCGACCTCACCATTGAGCGCTCCGAGATTGTGAGCATCGTGGGCTCGAGCGGCGCGGGCAAAAGCACGCTGCTCCAGATTCTGGGCACGCTCGATAACCCCGATTCGGGCGAAGTGATGTTCGACGGCGAATCCATCAGCAGCCTGGGGCGCAACGACCTGGCGCGGTTTCGCAACCGCCACATCGGCTTCGTGTTTCAGTTTCACAACCTGCTGCCCGAGTTTACGGCCCTCGAAAACGTGTGCCTGCCCGCCTACCTCGCCGACCGCTCGGAAAAGGAAGTGCGCGTGCGCGCCCGCGAGCTGCTCGGCCTGCTCAACCTCGACCATCGCGCCGACCACAAGCCCAGCGAGATGAGCGGCGGCGAGCAGCAGCGCGTATCGGTGGCGCGCGCGCTCATCAACTCGCCCGAAATCATCTTCGCCGACGAGCCCAGCGGCAACCTCGACTCGCGCAACGCGCAGGAGCTGCACGAGCTATTTTTCTGGCTCCGCAAAGAGTTCGGCCAAACGTTCGTCATCGTAACGCACAACGACACGCTGGCCCAGATGGCCGACCGCACGATTATCATGCGAGACGGGCACATTCTAGAAGAGGCGCGGGCGAATCGGATTGCCTAGCCTGCAAAACGGAATGGCACTCCGCATCCGCGTCTGGTTACTCTCTCGCGCGGAAACGGAGTACCACTCCGTTTTACATGCAACACATTGCTAGCTCTCCGAGCGGTAGTTGTCCTTGATTTTCGCTCGGTGCTTTAGCCCAAACTCTATCAGCGCATTGATAACGGGCCGGGTTTCGATGGCGTGCCGGGTAAGGGCGTAGGTCACCGTGACGGGCTTGGTGTTATTCACTGTGCGGGTAATCAGCAGATTATCTTCCAGTTCTTGTAGCTCTTTCGACAGCACCTTGGGCGTAATGCCCGCCGACTTCTCCTGCAAGTCCTTGAAGCGCAGGGCGCCGTAGTTGTATAAGCCGAGCAGGATGCAGAATTTCCACTTGCCGCTCAGCAGCTCAATGGCATCTTTAAGCGCCAGTATTCTTTCGTGGTGAAGCTCCGGGGTTTGCTCGCAGTGTTCGGCAGCGGAGAGGAGGGTCACGGGCATAAATAGTCGCTTTCCTAAAGGTAACGGATAGCAAATGTATAGTGGCTACCCAGGAATTTTGACTTGTTCTTAAAACCACCGCGAAATGAACAAGACAATTTTTATCACTGGCGCCTCGTCGGGCATCGGCAAAGCAACCGCTAAGCTCTTCGCAGCCAAAGGCTGGCAGGTAATTGCCACCATGCGCAAGCCCGAAGCTGAAACTGAGCTCAACCAGCTGCCCAACGTGCAGCTACTACCCCTCGACGTGACCAACGTGGAGCAGATTAAAGCCACCACGCAGCAGGTGCTGGCGCTCGGCCCGGTCGATGTGGTATTTAACAACGCGGGCCACGCGCTGCTAGGGCCGCTGGAGGCTACTACCGACGAACAAATGGTAGGCCAGATGGAGACTAACTTCCTGGGGGTAGTACGCGTTACCCAGGCCTTCATTCCGGCTTTCAGAGCTCGGAAAGCGGGCTTGTTCATCACGACTAGCTCATCGGCCGGGCTGATGGCTTTTCCGGTGAGTTCGATGTACGACGCCAGCAAATGGGCCCTGGAAGGCTGGAGCGAAAGCCTGTCGTATGAGCTAAGGCAGTTCGGTATCGGCGTCAAAAACATCGAGCCGGGCTTGGTGGCGACCGAAATAGGCACTAAGTCGCCCGTCGTTTCGCACCCCGCCTATGACGAGCTGGCGAATAAATTCTTTGCTGCCATCAGCTCCCCTACCGGCGTGGTTTCTACCTCCGAGCAAATAGCGGAAGTAGTGTACGAAGCCGCTACCGATGGCACCGATACCCTGCGCTACGTCTGCGGGGAAGATGCCAAAGCCCTGTATGCGCAGCGCCTGGCCGTAGGCGACGAGGCTTTTCGGAAAGGCATTCATCAGATGGTACTAGGAGCTTAAGGCTTCCCTTAAAACAGCCTGGGCGATAAGGTTACTACCATAAGCTTACGAACTGATAGAAAGGGTCTTCGGCGTATTGCCGAAGACCCTTTCTGTTTCAGCTACTTCTTGAGCAGAAAGCAGGCGAGCAACAAGCGGCAAACCTCGCTCCTACCCAGCTACTAGCGGAAATTACTTATTAAGCACTTGCGAATACCAAAATTTTTAGCATACATTTGCGCAGCTAACGGGGAGAGCAAAATTAATTTTTAATTTTCTCGTAATACTCTGATTTATAACACCAAATTTTACTAAAAAACGAGGCCATTACTGGCACCTTTTCCAGACCCCAAAGGTTAAGTAGTCGTATATGAGCAAGCAACCTGCAAACCCCGAAACTACCGTTATGAACGAGGCCCCCAAAACCCCGAAAGACACCGCGGCTACCAAGAAGGCGGCGCGGGTGGAAAGCTACGACATCGCCAAAAGTGATGAGACGCTGGACCTGGCCAAGGACCTCGCCAAGTTCATTAAAGAAAATAAGCTCAGCACCCAGGTGCAGGGCAAAGAGTTTGTAAACGTGGAGGGCTGGCAGTACGCCGGCTCGCGCCTGGGCATCGTGCCCATCGTGGAGCACGTCATTAACGTCAGCAGCGACCAGGAAATCAAGTATCAGGCCAAGGTGACGCTGTTTGACATGCGCTCGCAGCACACCGTGGGCGCGGGCTTCGCCATCTGCTCGAACAAGGAGAGCGGCAAGAAATTCTACCAGGAATTTGCCATCGCCAGCATGGCCCAGACCCGCGCCATTGGCAAGGCTTACCGTAATATCCTGGCCTGGATTATCCGCGCCGCCGGCTATGAGCCCACGCCCGCTGAAGAAATGGAGTATACCGGCAACGTGCCCACCGCCCCGGCCATGACCGTGGCTGCCGAGCCCGCCGTGCCCCTAATGCGCGCCACCACCAACGCCCCCGCCGCCCCGGTAGAGGCTCCGGCCGCTGAGGCTGCCGCCCCGGTGCAGTACGCCACGGCGTCGCAGAAAGAAGAGATTATCCGTCTGCTGAACCACCCGCTCATCACGCGCCAGGAGAAGACGAAGATGCTGCTTAACATCAACCGCCTCGATGAGGAGCGCGCCACCCAGGCCATCGCCAAGCTGCGAAAAGCCATTGAGGACCGCGAAGGCACTTCGGCCGTGGCTGCGTAAGTTGAGTTTGATAGAAATGAAAAGGCCTGCCGCGATTGCGGCAGGCCTTTTTTGCGTTTCGCCCGTGAAACCTCACCCCCCGGCCCCCTCTCCAAAAAAGAGGGGGAGCCTGACGCCTAACAACGCCCGTCTGCGTTAGGCTCCCCCTCTTTTTTGGAGAGGGGGCCGGGGGTGAGGTTTCTCGCGTCAGGGCACGTAGCCTACTGAATTCCATTCCGCGTGAGCGCGGCTTGGTAGCGGCGCGCGTTCAGTAGGTGGTCTTCCTTGTTGGTAGCAAAGGCGTGGTAACCGCTGAAATCCTCCTTGGCGCAGAAATACAAGTAATTGTTTTCCTCAGGGTGCAATACCGCGTCGATGCTGCTGATGCTGGGCAGGTTGATGGGGCCGGGCGGCAGGCCGGCCACGCGGTAGGTGTTGTAGGGCGAGTCTTTTTGCAAGTGCACGTTGAGCACGCGTTTGATGCCAAAATCGCCGTTGGCGTACACCACGGTGGGGTCGGCTTGCAGCTTCATGCCGCGCTTGAGGCGATTGAGGTACACGGCCGCGATGCGGGGGCGCTCGTCGGCGTGCTGCTGCTGCTCGGCCTCCACGATGCTGGCCAGCGTACTCACCTCCACGCGGGTGAGGCCCAGCTTTTCGCGGGCCGCGTCGCGGGCGGGCGTCCAGAATTTCTCGTACTCCTTTTTCATGCGCTGCATGAGGTTGGGGGCCGAAGTGTTCCAATAGAGCTGGTAGGTATTCGGAATGAACATCGAGAGCACCGTAGTCGTGTCGAAGCCCAGGCTCTTGGTGTAGCTGGGGCTGCTCAGCAGCGAGTCGATTTGCTGGGGCTGGGCGTCGATTTGCTTGGAGAGCTTGCTAGCCAGCTCGTGGCGCAGGCGCACGTTGGTGAAGGTGAGCATGAGCGGCGACTGGCGGCCCGATTTCAGCAGGTTGATAACCTGGCGGTTAGTCATGCCGCTTAGCAGCTGGTAGCGGCCGGGCTTCACGGCGCCGGGCTTGTTGTAGCCCATGAGCTTGCCCACGAAATGCAGCGAAAGCGGGTCGATGATGACTTTCTCGCCGCTCGTTTTCACACTTTCCACGGCGCGCAGGGCCTTTTGCCAGTCGTCGCCCCGGTGAATGAGCACGAAGGCCGGCTGGTCGTGGGTATCGACGTTAGTGGTGTAAAAAATCTGGAAGAAGTAGTACGAAAAGCACACCAGAATGAGCCCGATGATGATACTCACCGTAGCAAATCGATTGCGCCGGCGAATAGAATCGGCTTTGTACTCAAGGGCGGACTTTTTGACAGGGGATGCCATGAAAATGCAGAAAGTGAGCCTCAAAATTACGCACCGGCCCAAACTCCGGCCGGCGTGCCTGACCAAACTCAATTTCCCGCTTTAAAAATCCGTAGTACCTTGCCTGCCGTATGAAGCCCGCCGGGCCTCTACCCGCTTTTTTCTGACCCTCCCTATCCACTTTATGGCTGCTACGCTGCTTCGTATCCACCCCGAAAACCCGCCCCAAAACCGCATTCTGCAAGTAGTAGAGGTGCTGCGCAAAGGCGGGCTCATTATTTATCCCACCGATACGGTGTATGGCATTGGCTGCGATATCAACAACGCCAAAGCCGTGGAAAAACTCTGCCGCATCAAAGGCATCAAGCCCGAGAAGGCCGATTTGAGCTTCATTTGCCACGATTTGTCGCACATCAGCGACTACGCCCACGGCATCACCACGCCCACCTTCAAGGTGCTGAAAAAGGCGCTACCCGGCCCGTTCACCTTCATCTTCGAGGCCAGCCCCAACGCCCCGCGCTACGGCGGCGTGAAGCGCAAGACGGTCGGCATCCGGGTGCCCGACAACCAGATTGTACGCCAGATTGTCAAGGAGTTTGGTACGCCCATCGTGAGCACGTCGGTGCGCGAAAGCGAGGAAACGCTGGAAGAATACGTGACCGATCCCGACCTGATTTTTGAGAAATACCGCTCGCTCGTGGACCTCGTCATCGACGGCGGCTTTGGCGGCAACGTCCCCAGCACCATCGTCGATTGCACCAATGACGACTTCGACCTCGTGCGCCAGGGCCTGGGCGACATCGAGCAGTTTTTGTAAGGCAAAGGTTTAGATAATGAGTTCAGTGTCATGCTGAACGCAGTGAAGCATCTTGGCTGGTTACGGTAGAATACTAATCCTAATGTAACCAGCCAAGATGCTTCACTGCGTTCAGCATGACGCTATTTTTACTTTATATCAAAGCCGCTTGTGCTTCCAGCGGCGGTGCGTCCAGAGGTATTGCTCGGGCGTGGCGCGCAGGTCGGCTTCCAGGCAGCGCACGAAGGCCTCGGTGATGGGGTATCGCTGGGCTTCGTCGGGCGCGCTGGCAGCGGCCGCGGCAGCTTGGCCATCGGGCAGTTCGGTGAATTTTATTTCGTAGTAGCCGCGCCGCACGCGCCGGATGCCTACGTAGAGCACCGCGCAGTTGAACTGTTGGGCGAGGCGCTCGGCGCTGGTGTAGAAACCGGCCTCCTGGTGCATGAAATCGGTCCAGTACGGGCGGTCTTCGGGGCCGGCGGCCTGGTCGGTGAGCAGGCTGAGCGTGCTGCCCTTGCCGCGCTGCTGCACCAGGTAGCGCAGGGTGCTGAGCATGGGCACCGCATCGGCCCCGAGGCGGGTACGCAGCCCGCGCATGAAGTACTCGAAAAACTTGTTATTAAGCGGCTTATATACGCCCGCCGAGCGCCCACCAAACTCCAGCGCCGCGCCCGAAAGTATCCACTCCCAGTTGCCCCGGTGCGAGCCCAGCGAGAGCACGAAGCGATTTTCGGCAAAGTGCCGCGTCATTAATTCGGGGTTTACAAAACGCATCCGCCGTTGTAATTCGGCCGGCGAGATGGCAGCGAGCTTCAGAATCTCGACTATTACCTGCGCGAAGTGCCAGTAAAACCGTCGCCCGATGTGGCGAATTTCTACCTCACCTTTCTCGGGAAATGAGTTGCGCAGATTCTCCAATACCACGCGCCAGCGGTAGCGCACTACGTAGGCCAGCAGCAAGTAAATCAGCCACGCAACCGCGTACAACACGCTGAGCGGCAGCCGTGCCAGTGCCAGCAGCAGCCACTGCACCGGCCGGTAGTACCAGGCAAAAGGCGACTTAAAATCGCTCATCGGAGGCCGCCCGCCCCGGCCGGGGCGTACTCGGTGAGGCTGCGCTCGCCGGCGCGGCTTTGGGTGGCCAGCACCTTTTTGGTGGCCGCGTCGCGGGCCTCGATGGTGAGCGTAAACGGCCCGGCCGGCAGGTAGCCAAAGGGCAATTCGCCAGCCAGCGCGGTGGGCCGGCCCACGGCGGGCGTTACGGCCGGGGCGTCGGCATCGGTGGCGGTACCATCGGGGGCGGCAAGGTGGTAGTGCACCGTTATTGGGCGGCCGGCGGGTAGCTGGTTGAGCTCGGTGTAGAAATACAGGCCCTCGGTGCCGCGGCCGTAGTAGCCGCCCGGCGCCCGCGTGAGCAGGTAGCCCCCGCGGTTGAAGACGCTCTCGCCGGTCGTTTTTACGGCGGGCTTACTTAGAAATACTATGTCGCTGAATTCCGGCTTTTTGGGCGCGCTTACTACCAGTTGCTGCTCTACCACGGTTTCGCCGTTGGTGGCTTTGTACTGGTCGCGCACCTTGCCGCGCAGAGTGTAAGTGCCATCAGGCACGGTCACGCGCTTGAGGAAACTGAGCGGATTCTTGATGCTGATAGTGGTGTCGTTCAGCACGGGCGGCTTCAAAGTCACGGTTTCGTGCCAGGCCGACGTACCATCGGCTTTCAGAATATCCAAATCAACTACCGCCGACGACTGAAACGACTTCGGCGCGCGCTGCCGGTAGGTGAGCGGCTGCGTGGGCACGGTCACGGAAATCTCAATTTCACCGCCTTTCTGCACCTGGTCGAGGTCGCGAAAGCGGGCTACTTCCAGAATCAGCTGCGGCGGGGCGGCGTGGGCGACGGTGGGGGCCGTGAGGGCTACGATAGAAAAGAGAACATGGCGCATCGGGACAAAAATAAGTTAGCGAGTGGGGAATAATAATAAAGCGTTTTTAGTCAGCACCAGGCGGCTTAAACCTAGGTTCACAAAAGCAGCTTATCGACTGATTACGTGCGAGGTTACATAAACTCTAGCAGAAATAAATACATAATATCACTGCTACTGAATAAACCCCCTACCTTTAAGCCAGGATTCGTCAGGTGACGAATCTTCATCAACCCATTTTACTCTATAAAAAGAATACTTAGCTACTTTTTAGTTGCTGGCCTTGGAGGTCTGTTAACCTGTTTGCCTGGCTGCTCCCGTAAGGATGAGCCGCTTCCAGTCGCAACTCCGGCCAGCGGAGTAGCCAATTCGCCGGCCGGGGCCAGGGCCCAAGCTTGGTTCGCGAGCCTGAAAAACACCACTACCAGTCTGAAAGGCTCAACGGCCAGCCGTACCGAGGGCGACGCGCAGCCGGCCATCAACTGGGAGCAGGCTATTTATTCGGCCGAATACGTCGTGGCTCCTTTTGCCGACACCGATAATCCGTTTGCTATCTCGCAGCACTATGGCTATCGCTTTCTGGTGGTGCGCACCACTGCTGACTCTTGCACCGGCCGCATTGTGGAGCTTATTGCCCGGCAGTCTATTGAACCGCAGAAAGCCGCCCAACTCGCGCTGGCCGGGGCGCAGCCCCTGCTGGCTGGCCAGGCCCCTGGCCCAGTCAAAGACTTTACGGGCTCCCTACTGCTGTATTCCCCTGCTTACGAGTACGAAACCGGCTTCGCTTATGAGGCCGGCATCTTGCAGCCGTTACGCATGGCACCTGGTTCGGCAGGCCCCGATACGTGCTACGATTATTATTTGGTCGGGTATGACAATACGGGCACGCAGGTCATCCACGAGTATCTGTATTCTACTGGCAACTGTACAGGTGGCGTCGGGGGTTCAGGTGGTTCAGATGGCGGCTGGGGTGGCGTTGGGGGCAGCGGCAACACCGGCGGCGGCGGCGGGGCATCACAAATTAAAACGATTAACGTAGGTGGGTTAGCACCATGCCAAAAACAAGTGATGCAGAGTTTGCAGGCCGCCAGCGGTACCGCGCTATTGGGCATCGTCAAGTTGTTCTCTGGCTCGGAACCGGGTTATAATTGGGTTGTACGCAATGGCTCTTTATCAACTGGCACCTATGGCAATACCAACTCACTCTATAATTCCTCAACCCGTTCGGTAAGCACTGTATTTGATGCTAGACACTTCTCCAATGCCAGCGACATTGCGATTGCACAAGTGATGTTACATGAATCAATTCATGCTTACTTGGTGGCGTATTTTAATAATAGCCCTTACGCTGGCGCACCTAATGCCACTTTCGCTACTATGATGGCTACTTATCAAGCCGGACTACAATCAGGACAAGTGCCGGGAATGAATATTCTTCATCATGATGAGATGGTACAAGGTGGTAGTGGAAATGGCTGGATTGGCGATATAGCTTGGGCTTTAAGACAATATGGCGTTCAGAAAGGCTACAACCTATCGGACCAATTTTACATGGATATGGCCTGGGCCGGATTAACAGATACCGCCGCCTTCTTAGCTCTTCCAGCTGCTGACCGCACCCGTATCTGGAATACAATTCTTACTGAGCTAACAGGTAAGGATACGAACGCTAATTCGGCACAGCAATCTGGCGCTCCTTCTGGCTGCTAGGCAGCTATGTATATTATGCGAAATATTGTCAAGCAACTCGTATCGAAGGGGGCGACGATGCTAATGCTGAGTATTGTTGCGTGTGCCAAGCTACCTGGTACTACTCCCAAGCAATACGAAATAACTCGGTTTCGCCGCAAAAACATACATAGTCAGCCTTGTGTAGTTGGTCACATTGACCAACCGTTTGATGAGGAATCTTGGCGTGTTCAGTATACTATTATCGCTGCGGATGCTGTAACTACTTACCCAGATGACACAGGTAATTATTATCGGGTTTTTCGACCAGGACTGCACACTATTAGATTCGGATATATCGGCCTCCTGCTAGTTAGCGTAACTAACATACAGATGCATACCGGCGATTCCATCAGACTTGATGTCCATATGCAGCAAGACACGGCTAAACTTCGGGCGTATAGACCTTGACTCAAGAGACATAAATAAGTAAAACGTATTATTCCGGCTCTTAGAAATTAGTTTTTCGCAAAAAAGCAGTTATAGCACCTCGCTAAAGCTGCTTTTTTTGTCTTACGATACACCTCTTTCTCTACCTATCGAAGCAAGCATTGCCCTACCTTGCGGCCATGTCCGTTGTCTTGTCCGAGCTGCACTACCTGCCGTCCATCCCGTATTTCCAACAATTATTAGCTGCCGATGCGCTGCTGCTCGACGCCCACGAGCATTATCACAAGCAGACGTACCGCAACCGCTGCCTCATCCTGACGGTGCAGGGGCCGCAGCCGCTCACGGTGCCCGTGGTAGATGGCGCGCGCTCCGAGAAAGTCCGCACCAGCGAGATAGAAATCGACTACCGCCAGAACTGGATGCACCGGCATTTTCGCACGTTGCAAACGGCGTATAACAGCTCGCCTTATTTTGGCTACTACGCTGATTATTTGCAGGATATTTACGCCAGCAAGCCCGTCTTGCTTTGGGATTTGAACCTTGAAATGCTGCGTCTGCTGCTGCGCTGCCTCCGCTGGCCGCTGCCTATCGAACTCACCACAGAGTACGTCTCCCCTACCTCGCCGATTCACCAAGTCACTACCTCACCACTCACCGACCGGCGCGACTTCCTGACACCTAAAGCCACCGTTGACCAGCCCAGACCTGACAGTACGTCGCAGCGGCCGTATTTGCAAGTGTTTGGCCCCGCATTTGTGCCAGGGTTGAGCGTGCTGGATTTGCTTTTTATGCACGGGCCGGCGACGGGGCAGTTTTTGTAAACTACGCGCTACTTCCTTTATTTACCCCGAACCTTCGCCCGAAGCAGCTTGTTTTCCAGCTATCAATCGCTTACTTCCGTATCGGCGTAACGTAACTATTCGGTAGCATTCCGGTAGAAGTTATTCAGACGGCTTATACTTATTCTTGCTTGCATGGAAGCTAAATTTTCAAACCGCGTCAAGGAGGTTATCTCCCTTAGCCGGGAGGAGGCCATCCGCCTGGGGCACGATTATATCGGCACCGAGCACCTGCTGCTGGGCATGATTCGCGAAGGCGAAGGCACGGCGCTGGGCTTGCTCAAAAAGCTGGGCGTGGCCACCGACGAGCTGAAGTTTGCTCTTGAGCAAGCCACGCGCAACACGGCCTCGACCCAGGGCACCAGCATCACGGGCTCGATTCCGCTGACCAAGCAGACCGAGAAGGTGCTGAAAATCACGTACCTCGAAGCCAAGATTTTCAAGTCGGAAATCATTGGCACCGAGCACTTGCTCCTCTCGATTTTGCGCGATGAGGACAATATTTCTTCCCAAATTCTTTCCAAATTCAACGTGAACTACGAAACCGTGCGCGACTCGCTCGACTACCACGGCGCCGCTCCGAACACGACCGGCCCCAAGGCCGAGCGCCCGGATACCGACGACGATGATGACCGCCTGTTTGGCCAGGGCCAGGGAGGCCGTGGCCAGGGCCAGGGCAACCAAGGTGGCGGCGGAGCTGCCGGCACCCGCAAGGCCGGCGAAAAATCGCGCACCCCGGTGCTCGATAACTTCGGCCGCGACCTCACCAAGCTGGCCGAAGAAGACAAGCTCGACCCCATCGTGGGCCGCGAAAAAGAAATCGAGCGCGTGGCCCAGGTACTGAGCCGCCGCAAGAAAAACAACCCGATTCTGATTGGTGAGCCGGGCGTGGGTAAAACGGCCATCGCCGAAGGCCTCGCGCTGCGCATCATCCAGAAGAAAGTAAGCCGCGTGCTGTTCAACAAGCGCGTGGTGACGCTCGACCTCGCCTCGCTGGTGGCTGGTACCAAGTACCGCGGCCAGTTTGAGGAGCGCATGAAGGCCGTGATGAACGAGCTGGAAAAGTCGCCCGACGTGATTCTGTTCATCGACGAGCTACACACCATCGTGGGTGCCGGCGGGGCTTCGGGCTCGCTCGATGCTTCGAACATGTTCAAGCCGGCTCTGGCCCGCGGCGAGATTCAATGCATCGGCGCTACCACGCTGGATGAATACCGCCAGTACATTGAGAAAGATGGCGCGTTGGCCCGTCGCTTCCAGATGGTGATGGTGGACCCCACCACGCCCGAGGAAACGATTGAGATTCTGCACAATATCAAGGACAAGTACCAGGACCACCACCACGTGGTGTACACGGACAAAGCCATTGAGCAGTGCGTGAAGCTGAGCGACCGCTATATGAGCGACCGCTTCCTGCCGGACAAAGCCATCGACATCCTCGATGAAGCTGGTGCGCGCGTGCACATCAACAACATCGTGGTGCCCGAGGATATTCTCAAGCTCGAAGAGCAGATTGAGAACATCAAGGGCGAGAAAAACCGCGTGGTGAAATCGCAGAAATACGAGGAAGCCGCCAAGCTCCGCGACACCGAGAAAAAGCTGCTGGAACAGCTCGAATCGGCTAAAAAGTCGTGGGAAGACGAAACCAAGAAGAAGCGCTACACGGTGAAAGAGGAAAACGTGGCTGAGGTAATCGCCATGATGACCGGCATCCCCGTGAACCGCGTGGCCCAGAACGAAGGCGAGAAATTGCTGAACATGGGCCAGGAACTGAAAGGCAAGGTAATCGGCCAGGACAAGGCCATTGCCCAGCTCGTGAAAGCCATCCAGCGCACCCGCGTGGGCCTGAAAGACCCCAAGAAGCCGATTGGCTCGTTCGTGTTCCTCGGCCCGACCGGCGTGGGTAAGACGGAGCTGGCCAAGGTACTCGCTACCTACCTCTTCGACAAGGAAGACGCGCTAGTGCGCGTGGATATGTCGGAGTACATGGAGAAATTCAGCGTATCGCGCCTGGTGGGCGCGCCTCCCGGCTACGTGGGCTACGAAGAGGGCGGCCAGCTGACGGAGAAAATCCGCCGCAAGCCGTACTCGGTTATTCTGCTGGATGAAATCGAGAAGGCGCACCCCGACGTGTACAACCTGCTGCTGCAGGTGCTGGATGATGGTATCCTGACCGACGGCCTGGGCCGCAAGGTGGACTTCCGCAACACCATCATCATCATGACCTCGAACATCGGGGCGCGTGATTTGGCGGACTTCGGCGCGGGCATCGGCTTCGGCACCAAAGCCCGGCAAGAGAACATGGACGAGATTACGAAGGGCACTATCACCAACGCCCTGCGCAAAACCTTCTCGCCCGAGTTCCTCAACCGCTTGGACGACGTGATTGTCTTCAACTCGCTGGAGAAGCACGACATTCACCGCATTATCGACATCAGCCTCAGCAAGCTCCTCAACCGGGTGCTGACCCTGGGCTACCGCGTCGAGCTCACCGAGAAAGCCAAGGACTTCGTGGCCGACAAAGGCTATGACCCCAAATACGGCGCTCGCCCGCTCAACCGCGCCATCCAGAAGTACATCGAAGACCCGATTGCCGAGGAAATTCTGAAGGCGCAGGTGTTGCACGGCGACATCATCACGGCCGACCACGAGGACGGCAAGGATGAGCTCACCTTCTCGATAACCAAGAGCGACGAGAAGCCCAACCTGCCCAGCGACGAGCGGCCCGAAGAGGCCCCCTCAGAGCCCGAGGCTGGCGAGTCGAAGTAGTAAGTAGATTGATTGAGAAAGGCCGGTTACCGTGAGGTAGCCGGCCTTTTTTGCGTTTTGGGTTAGCTGGCCGCTAGCGGGGCGGCGGCTTATGCACGTGGAGCTGTGGCTGGTTTCTATCCGCTGGTGCGGGTGGTACCCCAATACTCACAGCTACCTGCCACCCCTGCTAGTAGCACTGCCTGATTGTGACCGCCAAGTGGGTTCGCGCGATAAATCGCTGCTAGATAAATGCAATTTCTGCTTATAGCTTATTCAAAAACAGTTAGGCTTTTTTCACGGACGAGCATATCTAAGTGACACAAAAATCAAACTTAAATAAATACAATATTTAATCAAAATAAGCTGCGTCATCATTATTAAACTAAGTCAATTTTTTCGCTTATAAAAGGACTTTTTTCTGGTTTTTGTCAAACTTCTATTTATTTTTGCTAACACTTACAGGTCAATAATTGAACTATCTGAAGCGTAGCGACGATTCAATCGCAGAACACCTAAAAAGACACACCCGAAAATAACGATGTATAATACATCTCAATTATTTATTGATTTAATGCAATTTATTCCCTTCACCAGGTTAGGCAACAGGCTCAGCAAGGAGCTTTACCCAGCACGTTTCTAGTCCTCGATTCAACAAGTCTTATTAGGTACCGATGAAAGAATTATTACCCGCCTGGCTTTTGGCGGCGCTATTGGTGGGGGCCACTCCCGCCCTGGCCGCCCCCGGCGTCGTAAACCAGACGACGCCCGTGCTGCCGGCCAACGCCGCCCGCACGCCCATCGCTAGCCTCGCCGCCAGCGGCACGCCCACCCGCTACAACATCACCTCGCTACCGGGGGGCGGCACGCTCTACGTGAACAACGTGGCCGTGACGGCGGCGCGCAGCCTCACGCCAACCGAGGCTACGCAGCTGTCCTTCCAACCCTCGGGCACGGCGGGCAACTACTCGTTTACCTTCACCGCCACCGATGGCACGGGCACGAGCACGGCCGCTACCTATGCCCTGACCGTGGGGCTGGCTGCCTGCGGGCAGGCGGCGGGCCTGAATTTCTCGACCCGCACCACGGGCGAGAACTGGAGAACGCCGCAGTCGGCCACGGCGGGCAGCGTAACGGTGGCCAGCAGCGCCTACGTGGCGGGCGATGGCACCAATACGCTCCAGATTGACAACGTGCAGGGCGGCAACCACAGCGCAGCGCTGACCTGGTTTACGGACTACGCCACCAAGCAGGGCAGCACGTCGCAGGTTACGTTTACGTTTAGCCGGCCGGTTTCGGGCTTCTCCATCGCGGTGCAGGACATCGACGCTACCTCGGCTAACCTGAGTACGTCGGCCTTTATCGACCAGGTGCAGTTTGACGGCTACGTGAGCGGCGCGACTACGCCCATTGCCCTGACGAGCAGCAACGTGAAGCTGGGCAGCTCGAACACGTTCTCGGGCAATAACTGCGTAACGGGCACGAACATCAGCGCGGCTACCCCGAGCGACAACGTCATTGTGACGTTTCCGCAGGCCATTACCAAGCTGATACTAACGTACCGCAACGTGCAAACGGCGGTGACGGACCCAGCCCAGCAGGCCATCGGCATTCCGTCGTTTGGCTGGTGCGCCGAGGCCGACGTGGCTACTACCCTGGCCGGCCCCGCCCGCGCGCAGGCCGGTAGCCAGGTCACTTACTCGATGACTACTACCAACAACGGCCCCGACCTGCCCGCCAGCCTGACGCCGACCCTGCAACTGCCGACCGGCCTGACGGGCCTGACGGCGAGCAACGGCGGCACCTACAACAGCAGCACGGGTTTGGTGTCGTTTGCCACCATTGCCAACATGGCGGTCAACGCCGTCGTTACCAACACCGTGACCTTCACTATGCCGGCGTCGAACGCGGTATCGGGCACGGCCGCTTACCAGAGCGCGGTGCTCGACAACACGACCGCCAACAACTCGGCTACCCTTGCCACCACCCAGAACCGCGCGCCGGTGGCCAGCGATGTCACCAACTCGCCGGCCATTTTGAGCAGCACGACTACCCAGACTACCATCGCGCCCTTCAACGCCAGCGACCCCGACGCTACGGCCGGCAATACGACCATCGCGTCGTACACCATCGTGTCGCTGCCCACGGCGGCGCAGGGCACGCTGTACGTAAACGGCTCGGCCGCCACGGCCGGGCAGGTAATAAGCGTGCCTACTTCGGCCACGGCCGGCAACCCCGGCTACCAGCTTTCCTTCGTGCCCAACGGCACGTTCTCGGGCAACGCTACCTTCACGTATCGCGCTACCGACGACGCGGGCGCGGTTTCTAACACCGCCAATTACGCGGTGCCCGTGACGCCGGGTGCCGACCTGGCCTCGACGGTGGGCGGCCAGCCGGTGGGCGTGGAAGGCCAGTCGAAAAGCTATAGCGTGACGACGACCAACAACGGCCCCGCCGCCGCGACCAACGTAGTACCGACCCTGACGCTGTCGAGCAAGCCGGCCTTTAGCAGCGTGACCGTGACCAACGGCAGCTACGATGCTACCACGGGCATCATCACCTTCAACGCCACGCCCTCGCTGGCCAGCGGCGCGGCGGTGGTCAATTCCTTCGCGCTGGTCGTGCCTTCGTCGCCGAGCAGCTTCACCGTAACGGCGGCCAGCACCAGCGCCACCGCCGACCCTACCCCGGCCAACAACAACGGCTCGGCCGCCGCCGCAGTGCTCAGCGTGGCCGTGTCGCCCATCGGGCCGGCGGGCGTGGCCAGCGCCTGCGGCACACCCGGCCGCGACGGCTCGCCCACCATCACCACCAACCCGAACACTTACTACCCCGCTGCCAACCAAGTGGTAGCGGCGGGCGCTACTACGCTGAGCCTGGGCGCGGCCGTGGGTACGACGCCCATCAAGGCCGGCGACCTGCTGCTCATCATCCAGATGCAGGGCGCGGACATCGACTACTCGAACACCGATGCCTACGGCGACGGCGTGGCGGGTGGCCTGGCCACCGGCAACCTTAGCAACGCCAACTTTGTGGCGGGCCAGTACGAGTACGCGGTGGCCAAGTTTGACCTGCCCACGAGCGGCGGCACCCTTACCCTCACGGCTGGCCTCACCAAAAGCTACCAGAACGCCGGCGCCACGGCCACGGCCGGGCAGCGGCGCTTCCAAGTGGTGCGCATTCCGCAGTACCAGAACCTGACCGTGAGCGGCACGGTGGCTCCGGCCGCCTGGAACGGCAGCACGGGCGGCATCATCGCGCTCGACGTGACGGGACAGCTGGCCTTTGCCAGCGGCGCTAAAATTGACGCTTCGGGCCTAGGCTTCCGGGGCGGGGCAGGCCAGCTACTATTGGGCACTACCGGCCTCACCAGCACCGACTACCGCGCGGCGGCGGCCACCTCGGCCACCTCTACCACCGGGGCCCACGCCATGAAGGGCGAAGGCACCGTGGGCACCCCGCGCTACGTGAACACGGGCGCGGCCGTGCTTGACACCGGCACCGACGGCTATCCCAGCGGCAGCGCGGGCCGCGGTGCGCCCGGCAACGGCGGCGGCGGCGGCAACTCCAGCGACCCCGGCGCTAACGCCCAGAACTCGGGCGGCGGCGGCGGCGGCAACGGCGCGCGCGGCGGCCGGGGCGGCAACGCCTGGCAAAGCAACGCCGCCGTGGGCGGTGAGCTGGGCTCGCCCTTCAGCATGCCCAGCACCAGCCGCCTCATTCTGGGCGGCGGCGGCGGGGCTGGTGTTACGAACGATGGCACCGGCACCGGGCCCACGCCGGGCTACGCCAGCAGCGGCGCGGCGGGCGGCGGCATCGTGCTGGTGCGCACCGGCTCGGTGGCTGGCGCGGGCACGATACTAGCCAACGGGGCCAATGCTAACAACACCGTGCAAAACGACGGCAGCGGCGGCGGCGGCGCGGGCGGGGCCATCCTGGTTACGGCCAACAATACGGCCAGCCTCAGCGCCCTCACCCTGGCCGCCAACGGCGGCAGCGGCGGTACCAACACGGGCACCAACGCCAACGGCAGCGATGCCCACGGGCCGGGTGGCGGTGGTGGCGGCGGCATCGTGCTCACCAACGCGGCCCCCGGCAGCGCCAGCGTAGTGGGCGGGGCCAATGGCACCACCACCAGTGGCATTGCCTACGGGGCGGCGGCGGGCGGCGCGGGCATCGCCAACGGCCAGGTGAGCAACAGCATCGCGGGCAGCACGTCGGGCATCAATTGCAGCACCGATGTCGTCACCGTCATCTCGGCCCCGAGCGCGGCCACCGCCGGCCAGACGGCCAACCTCTCGGTGAGCTTTACCAACAACGGCGGGGTAGCGGCCACGGCCGTAACCCGCACCGTGACGCTGGCTTCGGGCGATGTGCTGAACCCGGTGACCAACGTAGTGGCCCCCGGCAGCAGTAGCATCAGTCTGCCCGACCTCAACGGCACCGTGACCATCACCTACCCCGGCGTGTCGCCGCTGGCGGGCGGTAGCAGCGCCTCGTTTGGCATCTCCTACGTGGCCCCCGGCACCAGCAGCGTGGTGGCTACTTCGAACATCACAACCAGCACGGCCGAGCCCGTGACCAGCAACAACACCAGCACGGCCACGACGGCCATCAACGGCTTTGCCGACGTGGTAACGGCCGTGTTTGGCCTGAGCTCCTCGACCACGGGCCGGCCCACGGCTACCTACGCCGCCGTATTTGCCAACAACGGCCCGGCCCAGGCGGCCAACGTAAAGCGCACCGTGACGCTACCCGCCGGCGCTACGCTCAGCAGCATCCAGCTGCAAGCCATTCAGAGCCAGGGCGGCAGCTACAACAGCAGCACGCAGGTTATCGATTTCGGCACGGTAGCCACGCTCGACAGCAAGGCCACCAGCGTCTTCCAGTTTGGCTACACGGCGTCGAACACCAGCGGCGCGGCCAACATCGTCAGCAACACGGGCACCACTACCGCCCAGGATGCCAGCAACGGCACCGGCGTGGCGCCCGACCAGTTTGCTTTTGCCGTGACCAACAACGCGACCTCGGACCTGGCCACCAATGGCGTGGCGGTGTCGGCCAGCTCGGTGCGGCCCGGCCAGCAGGCTTCGTTTACGTTGAACTTTATTAACTACGGCCCGGCCGACGCGGTGAGCGCCCTGCGCTACGCCCAGCTCACGCCCGGCCTGAGTGGGGTGTCGGTGACCAACGACGGGGTGTATGACCCAGCCACGGGCATCATCACCTACCCCTCTATTCCGCTGGCCAACGGGGCCTCGGCGCCCTCCACGGTTACGTTCACGGCTCCGGCTAGCGGGCCGGTTAACATCAGCGGCAGTTTGAGCGGCGGCGGCAACTCGGCTTCGTCGGGCATCTTCGGCAACAACCAGGCTACGGGCAGCATTGCCGTGGAGCCGGTGGCCGACGTGGCTACCACCATCAGCGGGCCTGCCACGGCAGTGGCCGGCAACCTGGTAACCTATGCCGTGACTACGGCCAACAACGGCCCGTCGGCCGCCGCCTCGGTGGTGCAGACGGTGCAGCTGCCCCGCAACCTGAGCGGCGTGTTTGTGTCCAACAACGGCTCGTACAACGCCAGCTCGGGGGTGGTTACCTTCCCGGCCCTGGCCTCGCTGGCCAGCGGCGTGGCCCTCAACAATACGGTTAGCTTCGCCATGCCGGCGGCTTCGTTTACGGCCTCGGCCAGCGTAGCTACTACTACCACGGAGGTAGCCGGCACCACGGCCAACAACTCGGCTTCGGCCCCCGCTACCAGCTCGACCCCGGCCACTACCGACCAGGCCAACGTGTACACCGCGCTCACGTTCTCGGACAAGAACGTGGCCCCCGGCGCGCCCCTGACCTTCAGCGTCGAAACCGGCAACTACGGCCCCAAGGCGGCCCAGAACGTGGTGCAGCAGCTGTCGCTGCCCCCCGGCCTGAGTGTCAGCAGCATCTCGGGTGGCGGCACGTATAATGCGGCTACCGGCGTGATTACCTTCCCGGCCCTGGCCAGCCAAGCCAGCGGCACCAGCGTGACCAACACGGTGGTGCTGACGGCCCCGGCTACTGGCCCACTGGTGGCCATGGCCAGCGTGGCGAGCGCTACCTCCGACCCCATGCCGGCCAACAACGTAGTCATTCGCAACGTTGATATCCTGAGCACGGCCGACGTGGCTACTACCTTGGTAGGACCCGGCGTGGCCGCAGCCAGCCAGGCGCCGACCTTCACGGTGATGACCCTCAACAAGGGCCTGGTGCCCGCCCTCAACGTGGTGCAGACCGTGGCCATCCCGGCCGACTTCAACCCCGCCGACGTGACGGTGAGCAATGGTGGCACCTACGACCCCGCCACCGGCGTCATCACCTGGCCCAGCGTGGCCGCGCTGGGGGTAGGCGAGGCGAAGACTTACACCTACAGCTACGTAGCCCCGGCCCTGTCCTCAACCGATACCAGCGCCCCGCGCACCATCGTGAGCCGCGCCAGCGTCACGACGGCCTCGGCCGACGCGGTGAGCGCCAACAACTCGGTAGCCGTGGGCACCGACATTAAGTGGAACGCCGATGTCGCCATCTCGGTGGCGGGTAACGGCACGGCCATCCTCGGCAACAACGTGACCTTCACGGTAGCGACCATCAACAACGGGCCAGCCCCGGCCAGCAACGTCGCCGTGACCGTGCGCATTGCCACGGGCCTCACGGGCGTGGTAGCCAGCGGCGGCGGCGTGTACGACGCCGCGACCGGCCTCGTCACCTTCCCCACCATCGCCAGCCAGGTGGCCGGCCCCACGGGTGCCGTTACTAATACCATCACGCTGCAAGTGCCCGACCGGCCCATCATCGGCGTATCGGCGGCGGCCAATAACGCGGCCAACGACCTCAACCTGACCAACAACGCGGCCACGCTGGTTATTCCGGTATCGCCGCGCACCAGTACCCAGACCGACCTGCAAACCACGATTGCCGCGAACGTATCGTCGCAGTTGGCCGGGCAGCCCATCGTGCTCACCTCCACGATTACCAACGCCGGCCCCGGCACCTCCAACATGCGCCAGCGCGTGACGCTGCCCGCCGGCCTCAGCGGCGTAACCGTGCTCGACGCCAACGGTAGCGCGCTGCCGGGGGCGTATGACCCCGCCACCGGCTCCGTGACGTTCCCGATTGCCAACAGCCAGCCCGCGGGCACCACGCTCACTTACCGCATCACGGTGAGCAACCCCGGCAGCGACCCGCTCGTGGCCACGGCCATTGTCAACGGCAACACCTCGGACCCCACCCCCGGCAACAACGTGCAGTCGGTGAGCGTGGCCATCGTGCCCGTGGCCGACGTGGCTACCCGCCTCAGCGGCCCGGCCACCGCGCTGCCCGGCAACCTGGCTACCTACCAAGTAGTGACCCTGAACAACGGCCCCTCGCCGGCCAGCGCCGTGGTGCAGACCGTGCAGCTGCCCACCGGCCTCACCGGCGTGAGCGCCTCGGGCGGCGGCACCTACGACGCCACCTCGGGCCTCGTGACCTTCCCCCGCATCGCCACGCAGGCGGTGGGCAAGTTCGGCGAGGTGACCAACAGCATCAGCTTCACCTTCCCCACCACGGCCGCGACCCTCACGGCCACCGTGGCGAGCAACACCGGTGAGAACGGTGCTACTGCCAACAACACGGCGGCCGTGACCACCACGCTGGCCAACCTGCTGCCGCAGGCCAACACCATCACCAACCGCCTGCAAGCCCCCGAGGGCAACACGGCTAATCCGCTGGCGATTTCGGCCCTCACGGGCTACGACGCCGACGGCTCGCTGCGCTCGTTCACTATCGCCTCGCTGCCGGCTGCCGGCACGCTGGCGCTCAATGGCACGGCCGTGCAGGTAGGCCAGGTTATCAGCGGGGCCGACGCGGCCGGCCTCACCTACGACCCGGTAGCCACGTTTGTGGGCAATGCCTTCTTCACCTACTCGACCACCGACAACCTGGGCGTCGTATCGGTGCCGGCGCTGTACACTATCGCCGTGGGCCAGGATAATGCGTCGCTGTACACCACGACGCCGGTGAAGGGCGGGGCCAACCCCTACCAGAGCGGCGATGTGCTGGCCAACGTGTTCGACGTAAACGGCGGGGCCTACGACGCGGCGGCGCTCACCGACAACGGTGTGCGCAGCGCCACCTCGCCCGACAACTCGCTGCCCGCCGGCACCCAGCTTGACCCGGTGACGGGCCAACTGACGGTAGCCGACCGCACTTTGCTCGTGACGGGCACCTACCCCGTCACCATCACGACGGTAGACGCCCACGGCGGCATCACGACCCAGACCGTGCCGGTGCAAATCGGGGCCTACCCCCTGCCCGTCGACCTGACGCGCTTCAACGCCCAGGCCGCCAGCACCGATGCCCTGCTCAACTGGGCCACGGCCCAGGAGCGGCGCAACGCCGGCTTCCAGCTTGAGCGCTCGTTCGACGGGGCTACGTTCTCGCCGCTTGCCTTCGTGGTGGGGGCCGGCACCAGCACCCAGGCGCACACCTACGCCTACACCGATGCGGGCGTGGGCGAGCAGCACCGCACCGTGTACTACCGCTTGCAGCAGCGCGACCTCGACGGCAAAACCAGCTACAGCCCGGTGCGGGTGGTGGCCTTCGCCCCGCAGGCCGCTGCTAGCGTGAGCCTCTACCCGAACCCCGCCACCGACCAAACCACGCTCGACCTGACGGCGCTGCCCGCCGGCACCTACCAGGTGCGCGTGCTCGACCTGGCCGGCCGCCTGCTGCAAAGCCACACCCTGAGCGGCGGCCTCAGCCACCAGTTCACGGTAGGCGAGCTGCCCACCGGCTCCTACCTGGTGCTGATTTCCAGCGACACGCTGAAAGTCTCTCGCCGCTTGAGCAAGCTCTAGGGGCTGGTACTCTGGGTATTTGAACTGAAAAAACGCTGGCCGCTTGGCCAGCGTTTTTTTGTTTGGAGCAGGGACTTTCAAGCAGTTCGTTATTGGGCAGCCCGAGGCTGGCAAACCACGCCAAGCAAACACGGATAAAGCTAGCGGGGCTGGTTGCCGCGAAGTATTCAGCCCCGCTTGTTTGCGTGGTGTGGAAAAATTAACCGACGAGCATCTACCGGTGGATACTACCCCCTGCTTCGGGTGGCGGCTACCTAAACAACCGATGCTTATGCTATCAAAGCACTTTACCCAACTCTGCCTGGCAGCCTACCTGCTTATGGCGCTGCCCCTGGTCGCGCAGCAGCGGTTGCCCTCCTACGCCCTCACCGAGCCCGACCAGGAGCTTGATGGGTTTAGCGGCGGCTACGCCGGCATCCACCGCATTTCGGCGCGGCTGCGGGGCGTGCGCGGGGCCGACAGCACCCTCTATTGGGTTAGCCCGGATGGCCAGCGCATTACCGCCTACCGGCGAGGGCAGCAACTTTGGCAAGCCAACCTGACCCAGGCTTTCGCCGCTGTCTTACCCGGGGCCGTAATTGATAGGCTCGTGTTCGCTTCCAACGCCATCTTCGTTTTCACCGCCAAGGGCGGGCACGCGGAAGTAGCCAGGGACACGGGTAAAATATCGACAACCGGCGTGGACCAAGAATAGCCAATCGCTTGGCGGAGAAGCCACACGCAAAAGGCCGGTCGTTGTGCAACGACCGGCCTTTTATATACTAGCCTGCTGAATATCAGCTCAGCCCTACTGCTGGCTGGCGCGGAAGAGCTGCTGCTTTTCGTCTTTCGATAGGCTTTCGTAGCCCGAGCGCGATATTTTGTCCAGGATGGCATCGACATCCGTAGCTTCGGCCGCCTTAGCGGCGGCGGGCCGGCTGGTGCCGCCGGTGCGGTGCGTTATCTTCATGCTGCTGGCCGGCCGGCGCTCGAATAGCCGGCCCAGCCAGCTGCCCACGGCATGCACCGGCCGGCCGAGGTCGCGGCCCACTTGCTGCTGCTTGATGAAAACGTAGCCCAGCAGCGCGCCGCCCAGGTGGGCAATACCGCCACCGGGGTTGCCCTGAAAAATATTGGCCACCGACAGCACTACTACCACCACTAGGGCTATCCACTTGATTTTGACTGTTCCGAACAAAAACATGACAAAGGTGTAGTCGGGCAGCAGCGTGGCCGCCGCCACGATGATGGCCACCACCGAGGCCGACGCGCCCAGCATGGGCGCGCCCACACTGGAGGCAAAAACCGGTAGCACGTTGTAGAGCAGCAGAAAGAATACTGCCCCCGCGAGTGCGCCCAGGATGTAGACGCTCAGCAGCCGCTGACTACCCAGGTACTCGCGCAAAAGCTGGCCAAACCAGTAGAGGTTCAGCATATTGAACACGATGTGAAACAGATTTTCGTGCGTAAAGGCGTAGGTAAGCAGCGTCCAGGGGTGGCGCAGCAGCACGCCCAGGTCAGATGAGAGCGCGAGCTGCGGGATGACGCGGGCACTAAACGCCTCATTGGCCCCCGACAAGAAGAAGCCAGCATGCACGACGATGAGCACCGCGAACACCAGCACGTTAATGATAATTAGCTGGTTAAGCACATTATCGCGCCGCGCAAAAGCGTCGCGGATGTCCTGAATTACACTCATTAGGCGGAAGGAATAGGTTAGTAAAACTGCCGGCGGCTGCGCTCCCAGATTTTGATAACGATAAACCCGACGAGCGCGCCCCCAAGGTGCGCATAGTGCGCCACGTTGTCGCCGGGCGTGCGGTGGGTGCCGGCGTATAACTCTATGGCAATAGAAAAAGCAACGAGATACTTAGCCTTTATAGGCACTGGCAGCGGAAAGCGGTATATTTCTGTGTTGGGAAACAGATACGCGAAAGCAAACATTATCCCGAACAGCGCCCCTGAAGCGCCCAGCATGCCCGCATTGGGAGAGTTTTTGACTTCCTGCACCACCCCATCTACTGCCTTGGTAGCCGCGTCGATGTACTCTGCATCCTGGGGGTGCTGTTGCAAGCCGCGCGCCAAGGTCTCGTAGCCAGTAGCCTCCGGAAAATTGGTGCGAAAGAACTCGGCAAAGTTGCCGCCGGTCGGCCGCTGGTGAAAAGCCGCCGCCGCTTGCTCCATCCGGGTGGTTTCGTAAAACTTCACGCCCTCGTAAAATACGCCCGCCCCAAAGCCACAAACCAACCAAAACGTCAGGAAACGCTGCATGCCCCAGCGGTGCTCCAGCATTGGCCCGTAAATAATCAGCCAAATCATGTTGCCGAAAATATGCCCGACGTCGGCGTGCAGAAACATGTAGGTAACAAACTGCCACGGGTAAAAATAGGGCGAGCCTAGCGGGTACAAGCTACCCCACTGCGTCAGGGGCAACGCGGGCACATACTGCTGAATAAGAAAGAAAAACAGGTTCGCCAACAGCAGATTGCGTACGGTGGGCGTGATATCGAAATTGAGCATAAATAAGCACTAGTAGTACAACCAGTGAATGAAAGAAGGACGCGCCGTAAAAGCTGGCTACGTGCCGGGCTTACGGAAAAAGTCGGCCAACTGCTGCCCATCGAGCAGCACCACGGTAGGGCGGCCGTCGGGGGTGTAGTTGGGCACCTGGCAGGCGAAGAGCTTATCGACCAAAGCGCTCAGCTCCACGTCGGGCAGGCGGGGCTGGCTGGTGGCCTGGGCCACGCGCCGGGCTAGGGCGCGGGCCAGCGCCTCGCGCCGGTCGAGCTTGAGCGGGGCCGCCCCGCTGCGGAACTGCTCGATGAGGCTTTCGAGCAGTTCTTTTTCGCCCTGCGCGGGCAGGTCGGCGGGCACGGCCTCGATGGCAATAGTCAGCGGCCCAAACTCGGCGAAGCGGAACCCCAGCAAATGCAGCGGCTGCGTTAGCTCCTGCAAGATGGCGTAGTCGGCGGGCGAAAACGTGAGCGGGCGCGGAAACAGCAGCGCCTGCGAATGCACCGCGCCCCGCTCCTGCCCAGCGGCGTACTGCTCGTAGAGAATGCGCTCGCGGGCGGCCTCTTGGTCGATGAGCATCAGGCCCGACTTCACCGGCAGCAGCACGTAGCGCGTGAGCACCTGCGTAGCGCGCGGCGAATGAGTGGAGGAGTGAGTTGGTGAATGACTAGCGGCCAAGGCCGTGGCGGGCTTCAGCGACGGCTCGGGCGCACCGGCGTGTACGAACGGCAACTCGGGTAGCACAGGCGTGGGCACGGCGGCGGGCGGCGCGGGGGCCACGGCCGGCGGGCTGGCGGGCGCGTCGGGGCGCACGGGCTGGCCCAGCTCGCGGTAGAAGGCTTCGAGGTCGCGCTTGGCCTGCTCGGTGGGGCGCGGCGGCCCCTGGCGCTCGGGCGCGTCGGCGCGGTTTTTGCCCTGGCGGGCGGCGGCCGACACGGAAGCGGAGAGCGCGTCGGGGTTGAACTCGACGTGCCGGGTAGGCGCGGGCAGGGCCGCGCTACCGCCCCCGCCAGCCGCAAAGCCCGCGCTGCCGCCCGCCGTGCGCAGCGGCCGAATGGGCGCAAAATTCACGTCGCCCTCGAAGTCGAGCGAGGGCGCGAGGCTGTGGATGCCCAGCGCCTGCCGCACGGCGGCCCGCACCACGGCGTACACCGTTTTCTCGTCCTCAAACTTGATTTCGGTCTTCGTAGGGTGTACGTTGATGTCGATGGTCTTGGGGTCAAGCTCTAGAAACAGCACGTAGAACGGGTGCGTGTCCTTGGGCAGCAGGCCCTCGTAGGCGGCCAGCACGGCGTGGTTGAGGTAGGCCGAGCGGATAAAGCGGTTATTAACGAAGAAAAACTGGTCGCCCCGGCTTTTCTTGGCCGACTCGGGCTTGCCGATGTAGCCTTTTACTGTGATGAAAGGCGTCACTTCTTCGCAGCCCGCCAGTTGCTCCTTATAGTTATTGCCCAACAAGGCCACGATACGCTGGCTGAGCCGGCCGGCCGGCAGGTTGAACACCTCCAGGTCGTTTTGGTAGAGCGAAAAGGCGATTTGCGGATTGGCCAGCGCCACGTGCTGAAACTCGTCCAGGATGTGGCGCATCTCGACCGCGTTGCTTTTCAAGAAATTGCGCCGGGCGGGCACGTTGAAAAACAGGTTTTTGACCGCGATGCTGGTGCCGTCGGGGCAGGCGGTGGGCGTTTGGCTACTCACGGCCGAGCCTTCTACCAGCAGGAGCGTACCGGTTTCCTGCCCGCGCTGCTTGGTGCGGATTTCAACCTGCGCCACGGCCGCGATGCTGGCCAGCGCCTCGCCCCGGAAGCCCAGCGTGCGGATGCGAAACAGGTCTTCGGTCGAGCGAATTTTGCTGGTGGCGTGGCGCTCGAGGCTCATGCGGGCGTCGGTGGCCGACATGCCCGAGCCGTTGTCCACTATCTGCACCAGCTGCTTACCGGCCTCTTTCACAATGAGCTGCACGCTGGTGGCCCCGGCGTCCACCGCGTTTTCGAGCAGCTCCTTCACCACCGAGGCAGGGCGTTGCACCACCTCGCCCGCCGCAATCTGGTTGGCGAGGTACTCGGGCAGCAGTTGAATGATATCGGGCATTTTGATTTCGGGCTATTGGCTATTAGCTGCTAGCTAGTAGCTTTTGAGCGGGGACACGGGCAATAAACGGGGTACCCGAGCTACCTTTGCGGCTAATTTTGCCGGCTCGACAATACTCAGCGGGTGCTCTTTGGAACCCCCAGGCTGGCCTGCCGGTTCCGGCCAGCAAAAGTAGCCCGTTCGGCCGTTGGCTACCTATACCAAACCCAAAAGCTACCGGCTAACCGCTAGTAGCTAACAGCTTAAATTACCTGATGCGCGTCAACTTCCGGCTCCTCTCACTAGGCTTGTTGCTGAGCGTCACGGGGTTGCTACTGAGTTTTGTAAAGCCCACCCCGGCCCTGCCCGACCCGCTGGCGGGCGGCCCCGCCGAGCAGCGCTGGGTCGATAGCGTGTTCAACGCCCTCACGCCCGAGCAGCGGCTGGGCCAGTTTTTCATGGTGGCGGCGTATTCCAACCGCGAGAAGGCCCACGCCGACCGCATTGAGCGGCTGGTGCGCACCCAGGGCATCGGCGGCATCATGTTTTTGCAGGGCGGCCCCAAGCGGCAGGCCCTGCTCACCAACCGCTTCCAGGCGGCGGCCAGGGTGCCGCTGCTCATCGCCACCGATGCCGAGTGGGGCCTCGACATGCGCCTCGACTCGACCATGCACTTCGCCAAGCAAATGACGCTGGGCGCGATGGACGACGATAAATTGGTGTACCAGATGGGCCGCGACCTGGGCCGCAAGCTGCGGGCGCTGGGCGTGCACATCAACTTCGCGCCAGTGGTCGATGTCAATTCCAACCCCAACAACCCGGTAATCGGCAACCGCTCGTTTGGCGAAAACCAGGACCACGTGGCCGCGCTCAGCGTGCAGTACGTCAAAGGCTTGCAGGGACAGCGGGTGATTGCGGTGGCCAAGCACTTCCCCGGCCACGGCGACACCGATACCGACTCGCACAAGGCCCTGCCGGTGGTGAACACCGACCTGGCCCGGCTCGAAAAAGTAGATTTGGTGCCCTTCCAGAAGTCCTTCGAGGCCGGGGCGCTGGGCGTGATGATAGCGCACCTGTACATCCCGCTCTTCGACACCACCAACGCCAAAACCACGACCCTTTCAAAGGCGCTGGTAACTGGCTTGCTGCAAGAGAAAATGGGTTTTAAAGGTCTGATTTTCACCGATGCGCTGAACATGCGCAGCGTGAGCAAGCTCTATAAAGACGGAGAATTGGATGCAATGGCCCTGGCCGCCGGCAACGACATTCTACTGTTTTCGGAAGACGTGCCGGCCGCCCTCACCCGCATCAAGGAAGCCGTGGAGCGCGGCCACCTCAACCAGGCCGACCTCGATGCGCGGGTGAAGAAGATTTTGCGGGCCAAATACTGGGCCGGGCTCAATCAATACAAGCCGCTGAACGTGGCGAAGGTGCGCGACAGCCTCAACCTGCCCGAGGGCCGGGTACTGGCGCAGTCGATATTCGAGCACGCCGTGACGGTGGTGAAGAACGACGACAAGCTCCTCCCCTTTCAGCGGCTTGATACCCTGCGCATTGCGGCCATCACCATCGGCACGCAGGCCGAGGGGCCGTATGCGACCATCTTCAACAAGTACCAGCCCGGCACCGTGTACGCGGTGCCCGACCGCTACGCGCCCGACTCCACGTTCAGCCGCATTCAGGCCCGCCTCGGCGATGCTAACGTGGTGGTAGTGAGCCTCCACCAGATGAACAACACGCCCACCCACAGCTACGGCCTGGGCGACGGCGCGCTGCGCTTCCTCAAAAGCCTGCAAGCCGACCCCAAGCGCAAAACGGTGGTAGTAGCGATGGGCAATGCCTACGGCCTCAAGTACTTGGAGAGCGCCCGCACGCTGGTGTGCGGCTACGAAGACCACTACGCGGCGCAAATCGTGGTGCCGCAGGTGCTGTTCGGGGCGCTGCCGGCGCGGGGCAAATTGCCGGTGACGGTGTCGGAAAACCTGAAAGTGGGCACCGGCCTCGCCACGCCCGACCTGCACCGCCTGCGCTACGCCGCGCCCGAGCGCGAGGGGCTCGACTCGAAAATCATGAGCCAGATTGACCACATCGCGCTCGAAAGCATCGTGACCGCCGCCACGCCCGGCTGCCAGGTGCTCATCGCCAAAAACGGCACCGTGGTGTTCGACCAAAGCTACGGCTACGGCACCTACGACCAGAGCCAGCCCGTGACTAACAGCACGTTGTACGACCTGGCCTCGGTGACGAAGGTAGCCGGCACCTTGCAGGCCATCATGTACCTCAAGGACCAAGGCAAGCTGAATTTAGAGGAAAAAGTGAGCGCCTACCTGCCCGAAATGGCGCGCACCAACAAGCGCGACATGACCGTGCGCGACGTGCTGCTGCACCAGGCCGGCCTCAAGCCCGGCATCCCGACCTGGGAGCGCACCGTGAGCGAGGGTACCCTCAAGCCCGCCTACTACTCCAGCCAGCGCTCCGACGACTTCCCCAACGAGGTGGCGCCCGGCGAGTTTTCCATCAAGGCCGCCGACGACTCGGTGTGGGCCTGGACGCTGCGCTCGACGCTACTACCTAAGACGAAGGGCAAGTATCCGGTGGAATATTCCGACCTCAGCTTCATCATCATGAAGCGCTTGAGCGAGAAGATATTGGGCCAGCCGCTGGCCGAGTTCCTACCCAACAAGTTTTATAAGCCGCTGGGTTTGGGCACGATGACGTACAACCCGCTCACTCGCTTCCCCAAAACCTGCATCGCGCCCACCGAAAACGACACCTACTACCGCCGCGAGCAGCTGCAAGGCACCGTGCACGACCAAACCGCCGCCCTCGTGGGCGGCGTGGGCGGCCACGCCGGCCTCTTCGCCACCGCCAACGACCTGGCCGTGCTGATGCAGATGAACCTGCAAAACGGCCGCTACGGGGGCACCAGATTCTTCCAGTCGCCGGTGGTGTCGGAGTTTGCGCGCCCGCAGGTGGCCGGCAACAAGCGCGGCCTGGGCTGGGACCACGGCGACCCTAGCAAGCCCGAAGGCCCCACCGCCCGCCTCGCCCCCGCCAGCACCTTCGGCCACACCGGCTTCACCGGCACCTGCGTGTGGCTCGACCCGGATAACCAGATTCTCTACGTGTTCCTCTCCAACCGCGTATACCCGGACGCGGGCAATATCAAGCTGCGGACGTACAACATCCGCACCCGGATACAGGAGGTGATTTACAAGGCGATGGAGGCGAAGAGCCCGCGGGGATGAGCAGACTAGCCAAACAACAGGCAGCGGCCACCGGGCTGCTTTTTGCCGAAGAGCTACCCGCTCCTACCGTGCCGGCCGTGACGCCAGCGCTGAAATGGGCGGGCGGCAAGCGCTGGCTGGTGCCGCACCTGCTGCCGCTGTGGCAGCAGTTTCCTGGCCATCGGCTGGTCGAGCCGTTTGTGGGCGGCATGAGCGTGGCGCTGGGGCTGCGCCCCGAGCGGGCGTATCTGTCGGACCTCAACGAGCATCTGGTCAATTTTCACCAGTGGCTGCAACGCGGCTTGGTAGCGGAGGAAACCGCATTTATTCACGAGGAAACGGCTTTTTACGCAGCCCGCACGCGCTTCAATGAGCTGATTCGGCAGCAGCAACAGCGTAGCGCGGAAGCCGCGACGTTATTTTATTATTTGAACCGCACGTGCTTCAATGGTTTGTGCCGATTTAATCGCAAGAATGAGTTTAACGTGCCTTTCGGCCGATACAAGACCATTAACTACACGCGGGACTTCACGGCGTACCAACCACAGCTGGCCGCTTGGGACATCGCGCACCACTCGTTTGAGCACACGCCCCTACAAAACGTTGATTTTGTGTACGTAGACCCGCCCTACGATACGCCATTCACGCAGTACGCCAAGGAGGATTTTACCTGGGCCGACCAGGAAAAGCTAGTGCGCTGGCTAACAGCCTACGACGGGCCGGTGGTGGCTACTAACCAAGCTACGCCGCGCATCCTGGAGCTGTATCAGGACGCTGGCTTTCAAGTGCAAACGCTGGCCGCCCCACGCCGCATTGCCTGCACCGGCGACCGCACGCCGGCGCAGGAGATTTTGGCCACCCGCAACATCTGACGAACTATGGAACGCCCCGAAGCTGTGCGCCTCCTGCGCGAGTTGATAAACCAAGATTTGGTGGAAGTGGCGCAACGCCACGGCATCAACATTTTCGTGGAAGGGCGCAAGAATAAAGGCTGGGCCGGCCACACGCTGGAGCGCTACCTGGGGCTGCCGCTCAACAGCTCGCGGGCACCCAATTTTGGCAGTTGGGAATTGAAATCGACCTCGTTAGTAGCCGGGCGCAATGGCCAACTGCGGGTAAAAGAGACGGTGGCCATCACCTTGCTCGACCCGGTAGAAGTGGTGGCTAAGGAGTTTGAGGAAAGCCATTTGTACAACAAGCTGCGCAAAACGCTGCTGGTGGCTCGCATCCACGAAAGCACGCTGGACGAGCGTTCCGTACTACATAGCATCGCTGAGTTTGACCTGACCGACCCGGCTTTATTTAAGGCCCTCAAGGCCGATTATGAGACCATCCGGCAGGTTATCCGAACGGGCGGCACGCTGAGCGGCGCGCTCGGCCGCTACATTCAGCCGCGTACTAAGGGCGCGGGCCACGGCAGTACCTCGCGCGCTTTTTATGCCCGCAAAGAACTAGTGGCGCACTTGTTGAACATCACGCCGCTCAAGTTTCTACCTACGACTGTTGACCCGGCTTAACAGGTACAACAGGCCCCGCAGCTTTCTCCCCCGCCAGCGCCTCGCGCACGAAGCCTTGCTTCAAGTGCTCATACAGCGAGTGCGGGTCGATGAGGGCGGCTACGGCCTGGGCCAGCAGCGCTCCGAGCAACAGCTGAAAGATGGCTGAGTGGCGGTCCGTCATTTCGAGCACCAGGATGGCGGCGGTGAAGGGCGAGCGCACCACGCCGGTGAGAAAGCCCACCATGCTCACCAGTATCAGCAGGTTGCGGTCGAGCACGGGCACGCCGGCCAGGCGGGCCAGGCCATCGCCGAGCAGCGCGCCCGCGCTGAGCGAGGTGGCAAACACACCGCCCGCCCCGCCGCCGCTGTAGCTGAGCACCATGCCCGCAAAGCGCACCGGAAACAGGTAGCCCGGCGACTCGCCGTTGTTCTGAAACAGCAGGCGGTTGATAATCTGCTTGCCGGTGCCCACCGCATCAGTGCCCACGAAATAAGCCAGCGTGGCCATCAGCACGCCGCAGCCCAGCACCCAGCCCACCTGCGCGCCCAGCGTGGTGAAGCGGCGGCGATATTGCCCCACCGCCAGCAGCGTTTTGGCGAACACCGCCCCGGCCAGGCCGCAGGCCATCGCGCAGGCCATAGCCAGCACCTGAAACCAGCCGCCCGGCGAAGTCACCTTCGGGAAGCCCAGGTAGAGGTAGGTGCCCAGAAACTGCTGCGCCGTGAGCCCCGCGATAATGACGGCCGCAAACACGGCCATGCGAAAGCGCGACAAGTGCACCTGCGTCAGCTCTTCCACCACGAACACGATGCCACCGAGCGGCGTGTTGAAGGCCGCCGCCAGGCCGGCCGCCCCGCCCGTGACGAGCGCAATCTGCCGCGAAAGCCGGGGCCAGCCCGCCGGCTGCAAGTTATTGATGGCCCGAAAAATAGCCGCCGACACCTGGATGGTCGGCCCCTCGCGCCCAATGACGCCGCCGCCCAGCAATAGCACCACGCTGCTGAGCACTTTCACTACGGCCACGCGCACGCTCAGCAGGTAGCCCGCGTAGCGGTGCCGGGCGGGGGTCGAAAGGTCGATGCCCGCCATCACCTGCGGAATGCCGCTGCCCCGCGCCGCCGGGGCTAGGTAGTACACCAGCGCCCACGAGGCCAAAAACGCCACCGGCACCAGCCCAAACGCCTGCAACGGCACCCGACTCAGCCAGCCGAAGCTTATTTGCTCGGCCCAGGCAAAGGCCTTTTCGTAGCCCACGGCCGCCACGCCCGTCAGCAGCGAGGCTATCCAGAAGGGCAGGCTTTGCAAAATGAGCCGCCGCACCCGCGGCGTGTACAGCGGGCGAATGAGGGAGCGGTCGAGCCAGGCCAGCGCGCGGGCGTAGCGGGACGGGGTATTGGAATCGGGCATTCCTGCAAGGTACGGGCCGCCAGGCGGGGCGGCCCCGTAGCACTCGCGTTGCGCTCGTGAGATAAACGAATTTTAGGGCAGTCTCATTTTATGTAATTCTCATTGTGCAACGCTTTATACTTCGCTGTACTCCTAACGCTACGAATCTTAAACTTCCTCTTTCATGAAACGCTCTGCTACCCTTCTCGCTGTCGGCCTGTTACTGAACGCGGCCACGGCTTCGGCCCAAACCACTTTTAGCCTCGGCGTGCGCGGCGGCCTCAATCGGGCGCAACTGGCGACGCGCGGCGCGGGCACCGATTATCCCCAACGAACTTCCGACGTCTCAGCGCTTTACGCATGGCAAGCGGGGGTAACGCTGGAAGCTCGCCGCGGGAATCTAGCGTTGCAGCCAACTCTGCTGTTTTCACAGAAAGGCTTACGCTTTACCAATGCTACCAGCGTAGTAGGATTTGCGGGAACTGATATTTGGGAATCGACGGGCACCAATCGCTTCAATTGGTTGGAACTGCCCCTGCACCTCGTGTACACGCAGCACAGCGACCACGGTCTCCAGCTTTTTGCCGGCCCCTACGTGGCACTGGCAGTAGGCGGGCATCAGCAGGGCAACACCACCAGCTACTCGTGGACGGGTGCTACCTACGATAATCCTATTGACCAAAAACATTCATACAGCTCTCTTTCAGCTAGCAAGCGCATCGATGCCGGGCTCGACTTCGGGGTTGGCTACCGGCAAGGCCCGCTGCAAGTGCAGCTAAGCTACGGACTAGGGCTGCGCAACCTGCGCGACCTAACCCAGCGAGTCGCCTCAGAATCTGGCAGCTACGACACGGCCTACAACCGCGTGGTACAGCTCACGGGCACGTATTTTTTCGCGCTGTAATGGCTACTGCCCGGCCGGCCACACGTTGTCGGCCGGGTAGCTGTCGGGCACGTAAAGGCTGCCCAGCGTGACGCTACGGATGGCCTTGCGCCCAGCTACGGGCACTTTTACTGTCTGGGCATTTTGCCACACCGCGATGGTGCGGTGCAGCTTTTCGGTGCTACCGTCGACAAAAGTCACGGTGAGGTCGACGGGCACGGGCTTGCTGCCGTGGGCCGCTATCACGATTTCGCCCGGTGCGCCGGCCGTGGCCGGCGTCACGCTCGCGATGGCGAGGTCGGGGTAGCCGCCGTCGAAAAACCAGCGCTGCCAAAACCAGTCGAGGTTCTGGCCCGCCCCGGCATTCATGGAGTAAAAGAAATCGTAGGGCATCGGGTGCTTGCCGTGCCAGGTGCGGATATAGGTGTGCAGGGCTTTGGTAAACAGCTCATCGCCCAGCAAGTCCTTGACGTAGAGGTAGCCCAGGCCGGGCTTGGGGTAAGAATTCAGGAAGAAGGGATTACCGCTCTGCTGGGTCGTGAGCGTCACGATGGGCAAATCTTCCTCGGTGCCGGCGGCGCGGGCGTAGGGCACCATGCCGTAGTCGTCGGCCAGCTTGGGCTCGATGAGGGGCGAAATCAGCCACTCGCCGATGGTGGCCCAGCCCTCGTCCATCCAGCCGTATTTGGTTTCGTTGATGCCCATGTAAAACGGGAACATCGTGTGAAAAATCTCGTGGTCGGTGAGCGTGATGGCCTCCTCGCGGGTGGCGCTGGGGTTATCGTTCACCATCATGGGGTACTCCATCTGGTCGAGGCCGTCGAACACCGTTTCGTGGTTGTAGGGAAACGGCCACTTCGGGAAGGTGTAGCTCATGGCCTGCACCGTGCGCCGGGCAATGTCAATCACGTCGCGGTAGTCGCGGTGCCGGGTGTTATACACGGCATCGACGCGGGTGCGGCGCTTGGTGGCGGGGTCTACCACGAGGCTGGTCGATTGCCACACGTAGTGTTCGGAAGTCGCAAACACAAAGTCGGTTACGTCGCGGGCATCGAAGTGCCAGGTGTTATCGCCGCGCCCGGCCGTGATGTCGTGCCGCCGCAAATCGGTGCTGTCGATGATGCTGATAACGCCGTCTTTGGTGCTGGCTTCGTGCAGGCGGCTCACGTATTTTTTGGTGAGCACCTGGCTGGCGTTGGTGAGGTCGCCGGTGGCCCACACCACGTAGTTGCGCGGCATAGTGATGTCCACCGCGAAGTGGCAGAAGTCGTTGTAAAACTCCGGTCCGCCGAGGTAAGGCGTTTTGTTCCAACCGTCTATGTCGTCGTACACCGCAATGCGCGGGAAGAAATAGGCAATAAATGCCGCGCCCGGCTCGATTTCGCCAGTGCGCTGGTGCGAGCCCTCGTTGAGCACGTAGCTGTACTCGATGGCTACCTCCACCGTTTGGCCCGGCCCGAGCGGCTGGGTGAGCGGCACGGTCATATTGGTGTTATCGATGCGCAGCGATTTCACGTCGAGCGGCTGCCCGCCCAGGCTGAATTTTGAAATGTTCACGCCCTCGCCGATATCCTCGGGCCGAAACTTGGTGGTGCGCGGCGCGCCGTTTTGGTAGAGGTTGGGGTAGAGCTTAAACCACAGCTCGCGCAGCTCGTCGGGGCTATTGTTCTGGTATACAATCTTTACCTCGCCTTCCAATTTGCGCGAAGCGGGGTTGAAGACCACGGCAATGTTGTAGTCGGCCGTGTTTTGCCAGTAGCGGGGGCCGGGGCGGCCGTCGGGGCCGCGGGTGCCTTTTTCGTAGGTGGCGCGCAGGTTGCGCGGCATGGGCAGCGGCGCTTGGGCAAAGCTGAGCGAGCACGTAAGGGCCAGCAGGGTACCGAGAAGGGGGAGCTTTTTCAAATGGATAAGCAGCTATAGCGCGAACTTTGTAGTTCGCGTTCGTTGGAGCACAGCCCGGACGAACGCGAACTACAAAGTTCGCGCTACGACACCCTAACGCCGAAACCGCGCCACACCTATTCAGAACAACGCCGGGCGGGGACAAGCCCCGCACCCTACAAAGCAGCCCTGGACACAATGGCCTGCCGCGCCCAGCAGCCCGCCAGCGCCGCCACGCCGCCCACCAGCCCGCCCAGCACGGCCGTGAGCAGCACCAGCGCCCAGCCCTGGCCGCCCAGCAGCAGCAGCTGCGCTACCCGGTGGCTCAGGATGCCGGCGCTGCTCACGTTGAGCCAGGCCGCCATGAGCAGCCAGCCCAGGCCGATGCCCGCGAAGCCGGCCCCAAACGCCCGGCCGCCCGTGCTGCCCAGCGCGGCCGCCAAGGCGAAGCACAGCGGCGCGATAACCCACCAGGGTAAAAAGAGCTGCGCTAGGAAAGCCAAGAGCAGAATCAGAACAAATAGTCTCATAATATTAAAAATCTGACTGTTACTCACTATTTGCAAATAGTAGCCGCGCAAACGTGAGCGCCTCACCCCCCGGCCCCCTCTCCGAAAAGGAGAGGGGAAGCCTGACGACTGCTCGACGACTCCCCGTGTCCGCATCCATGCGGCTCCCCC
>CAXYJY010000017.1:0-68801 GCA_964277755.1 uncultured Hymenobacter sp. | reverse complement strand
TGTGCCGTGGCCGCCCGCCTGCTGCGACAGGCCTGGGCTCTGCTCACCCACAACCGCGATTTTGACCCTAAATTTCATCTCACCCTTGCCTAAGTAACACAGTTCATGCTGAGCCTGCGAAGCATCTCCACCGCATTAGCCAACGGTGCGGTAGAGATGCTTCGCTACGCTCAGCATGACGGGCGTTGCACCGCGCGCCCCAACTGCCGCCAGGCCCGTAGCTTTGCCCGGTATCCTTCCTTTCCCTTTAGCCACCCCCATGAAGCAGGCCCTCGAAGAAGCCACCGCCCCCGACGTAACCGTGGCCCACCCCCACGCCGACCCCCACGGCATCCAGGACGTACTGCGCCAGCTCGGCATCGAGCCCCGGAATGCCGCCTACAGCACCGGCCGCCAGTGGGGCGGCGCGGGCGAGCTGAAAACCATCGTGTCGCCGGCCGACGGCCGCGAGATAGCCAGTGTCCACCTGGCCACGCTGGCCGACTACGAGCACGTGGTACGCACCGCCGACGTGGCCTTCCGGCACTGGCGGCAGGTGCCGGCCCCCAAACGCGGCGAGGTCGTGCGCCAGATTGGCAACGAGCTGCGCCACCACAAGGAGGCGCTGGGCAAGCTGGTGAGCTACGAGATGGGCAAAATCTTGCAGGAGGGCCTGGGCGAAGTGCAGGAAATGATAGACATCTGCGACTTTGCGGTGGGCCTCTCGCGGCAGCTCCACGGCTTCACCATGCATTCCGAGCGGCCCGCGCATCGCATGTACGAGCAGTATCATCCGCTCGGGGTGGTGGGCATCATCTCGGCCTTCAACTTTCCGGTGGCCGTGTGGAGCTGGAACGCCATGCTGGCCGCCGTGTGCGGCGACGTGTGCGTGTGGAAGCCTTCCGAAAAGACCCCGCTCGTGGCCGTGGCCATCCAGCACATCCTGCACAAAGTATTGGCCGATAACGACCTGCCCGAGGGCATCTTCAACCTCGTCATCGGTGGGCCCGAAATAGGGCAGGCCATGAGCGCCGACGAGCGCCTGCCCCTGGTGTCGGCCACGGGCAGCACCCGCATGGGCCGGGCCGTGGGCGCGGCCGTGGGCCAGCGCCTGGGCCGCGCCCTGCTGGAGCTGGGCGGCAACAATGCCATCATCCTCACCCCGCGGGCCGACCTCGATATGGCCATGCGGGCCATCGTATTTGGGGCGGTGGGCACGGCGGGGCAGCGCTGCACTACCACGCGCCGTTTGATTATCCACGCCAGCATTTTTGAGGAAGTCAAAACCCGCCTGGTGGCCGCCTACGCCAGGCTGCCCATCGGCCACCCCTTGCAGGAAGGCACGCTGGTAGGCCCGCTCATCGACGCCGACGCCGTGACGCTCTTCACCGACGCTCTGGAGAAGGTGCAGCAGGAGGGCGGCACCCTGCTGGCTGGCGGGCAAGTGGTGAGCAGCGCCGAGCTGCACGGCGGCCACTACGTGCTGCCCGCCCTGGTGGCGGCCGAAAACCACTACCCCACGGTGCAGGCCGAAACCTTCGCGCCCATTCTGTACCTCATCAAATACAGCGGAAGCGTGCACGACGCCATTACCCTGCAAAACGACGTGCGGCAGGGTTTGTCGTCGGCCATCTTCACCGACAGCATGCGCGAGGCCGAGAACTTCCTCTCGCACGCCGGCTCCGACTGCGGCATTGCCAACGTGAACATCGGCACGAGCGGGGCCGAAATCGGCGGGGCCTTCGGCGGCGAAAAGGAAACCGGCGGCGGGCGCGAGTCGGGCTCCGACGCCTGGAAGGTATACATGCGCCGCCAAACCAATACCCTCAACTACGGCACCGAGCTGCCGCTGGCGCAGGGGATTAAGTTTGACATCTAGGCGCTGAGAGGCGAAATAGAAAGGCAAAGTAGCCCAGTAAAAAGCGGCCCCACTTGCAATCGCAAGCGGGGCCGCTTTTCGTTAAGCAATGGGCTGGAATGGCAGGCGACTCGACTGGACAGAGGCAAGCGTTACGTAGGCTGCGTTGTCTGAAAGGACGTAAAAAATCCGATAGTGTCGGTAGAAAAGTTCGCGGATGGTGGTAACCCGATACTCAGGTACTACGCGCCCAAGCTCAGGAAACTGGCGCAGTAAATCAGCCTTGGCAAATACGGAATCGATGAAAGCGCGCGCGTAAGCGGGCGAGAAAGCGCCCAGGCGCTCGGCCTCTTCGTAAATCTCATCCGAGGCGCGTCGGGATAGCCTTAGCTCAGCCATTTGGACAGGCGGCTTTTGGCTTCTTCTACCGTTACCACTTCCCCGCGCTTTATCTGTTCCAGCCCTTCCTCCAACTTTTGCAAGGCGATAATGCGCTCGATGAGCTGCTCGGGCTCGAAAGAGTCCGGCAATTCTTGTAACGAAGAAAGTACTTGCTCTTTGGTCATGGTAGCGAAGAATTAGTTCTTCTGAAAGATACGAACAAAGCCCGTGGATAAACGCTACTGCCCGCCGGCTTGCACCGCCTGCGGCAATACCTTGGCCAGGGCCTCGGCCTGGGCGCGGGTGAAATTGCCCTGCACCTGCACCAGCACAAAGGAATCGGCGGCGTTGGGCAGCGCGCCCGTGGCCACGATTTCGCTCACTTTATCGCCCGACAGGCGGACGACGGAATTGTAGTTGCCGGCCGACGACGTGCCCGAGGTGAGCGGGGTATACTTTTCGGCGGCCAGCAGGCCGTTGACCTCGCCCAGCAAGCCCTGCTGCGACAAGTCGAGGGCCCGCGTGCTGGTAGGCGCGAAGGTGAGCGCCCTGGCCGAGCGCACGCCCGTGATGGCGTTCGTCAGTTCGGAGCCCCCGAAAAGCTTGGCGGCTTGCACCAGCGCCAAGCGCTGCAACAGGCTGGCCGACCACTCGGTAGTGCGGAAGCCCGAGCGGTTTTCATACTTATTGAAGAATGCCGCCACGGTGCGGGCGGGCGTGGCCGGCCCGCTGGCGCGGCAAGCCCCCAGCAAGGTGAGGGCTACCAAAAGCGCGGCCAGCGCCAAGCGGGCGGCGGGGGCGCGGTGGGTAGGGGAGGAGAAACGCATAGTAAGAGCAAAGAAAAGAGCGGCAGTTAAAAACACAGTAGGACAACTTGCGTGCCCGATTGCGTTTTTAACTGCCGCTAGTGGAGTACCAGGGTAGCGAAGGCTAGCTGTGGGCCCCGGCCGTGGAGCCTTCGTCGGTGGGGTCGGTGACGCCGCGGCGCTGGCCCTGGCTATCGACGGGGCCTTCGGCGGCCGTGATTTCATCGTCCTCGTCGGAGCTTACGTACTCGTTGGCGGTGGGGCCGAGGCCGCCGTTTTTCTGGGCCAAGTCGGCTTCGGCCTGGGCAAACTTGAGGTTGAGCAGCGAGTCGTCGGCCGAGGCGTCGGAGGTGGTGTTCTTTTGGTCTTGAGCCATGAGGTAGCGCCGGCCGGCCGAAATGTGGGCGGCCACCGGGTAGGCTATACTACGCGCCGGCCGCGCCGGGGTTGGCGGGCCGGGGGCGGGGCAAGTGGGCGTAGTTTTGGGGTCTATTTGGCTTTTGCCGTTTTCAACCCCCATGACGCCGACCACGCCCCCCACCGACTTCGACCCCCTGCACAACCCCTGGCAAACGCACAGCAGCCAGGTTATTTATGAAAACCCCTGGATAAGTGTGCGCCAGGATGAGGTAACCAACCCCAAGGGGGGCGCGGGCATCTACGGCGTGGTGTCAATGAAGAACAAGGCTATCGGCATCGTGCCCCTCGATGCCGACGGCAACACCTGGCTGGTAGGCCAGTACCGCTACACCCTCAACGAATACTGCTGGGAAATCCCTATGGGCGGCGGCCTTCTAGCGCACACGCCCCTGGAATCGGCCCAGCGCGAGCTGCGCGAAGAAACCGGCCTCACGGCTACCCGCTGGACGCGCATCGCGCGCCTGCACACCTCCAACTCCGTTACCGACGAGGAGGGCTTCGTGTTCCTGGCCGAAGACCTGACCCAGGGCGAGTGGGAGCCCGAAGAAAGCGAAGACCTGCGGGTGTGGAAGCTGCCCCTGGCCCAGGCCGTGGCCATGGTGATGAACGATGAGATAACGGACGCCATCAGCGCGGCGGGCTTGCTGAAGGCGGAGAAGTTTTTGGCGGCGCGGGGGTAGGGGGTGGCTGGCCGCGCCCGTCGAGCGGCGGATTACGCCCGTTGCCCAGCAGACGCGGGCGCAAACCAGCCCCCCAAACTTACCTTTGCCCCATGCCTGCGTTTCTCCGCTACATCGGTCATCGCCTGTACACCACCTGGGCCACGTTTTGGTTTGTAGTGCCTTTCGTGGTGACGTATCCCGTGCAATGGCTGCTCAACCGCCTGGGTTACCGCCGCCAATTGCATACCCTCAATCGGGGTTGGGCGCGGTTTTCCATCTTTATGTGGGGCGTGCCGGTAGAGGTAGTGCGCGAAAGCCCGGCCCCCGCGCCGCAGCCGTGTTTGTACTTGTCCAACCACGGCTCGTATGTCGATATTATGCTTATGTTCAAGACCATCCCGGGGTTTCTGAACATGATGGGCAAAGACTCTTTGGCGCGCACGCCGCTGTGGGGGCCGCTGTTCGCGGGCACCTACGTGGTGGTGAACCGGGGCAGCGCCGTGGCGCGGGGCCGCTCGTTTGCCCAGGCGCGCAAAGAGCTGCTGGAAGGCCGCCCGCTGGCCGTGTTTCCGGAAGGCACCATTGGCGACACGCCCGGCGAGGTGTTGGGGCCCCTGCTGGATGGCGCGTTTCAGTTGGCCATCAGCACGGGCACGCCCATCGTGCCGGTGAGTATGCCCCTCAACCACAAGTTTATGCCCTCGGTGAAGGGACTGCGCGTGCGCTACGCCAAGTTGCGCATCGTCTTCCACGCCCCCATCGAGACCAAAGGGCTGACCCCGGCCGACATCCCCGCCCTCAAGGCCCAGGTAGCCGCCCAGATAGCCGACGACTTCGTGCCCGAAGGCCGGGGCATCCCGGAGCCCAGCCGCTGGCGCTGAGTGGATATTTGGGTGAGTGGTTGAGCGGATGACTCCGTCATGCTGAGCGCAGCGAAGCATCTCTACCGCTTCCTCCAAGCCGTTCAACGGGGCGGCAGAGATGCTTCGGCTCCGCTGCGCTGCGCTCGGCATGACGGAGCCACCTACCCAGCCATCACCCTACTCAGTCACCCAGCTGCCACCCTACTCATTCCAACCCCCGTCATCCAACTACCCATCATATGAATACCGAAACCCTGCGCGGCCTCGCGCACCTGGCCCGCCTCGAATTTGACCCCGCCCGCGAAGAGCAGATGCTCAAAGACCTCAACGGCATCCTCGACTGGGTAGCCCAGCTCGAAAAGGTGGATACCGAGGGCGTGGCCCCGCTGGTGCACCTCTCGCACGAGCTAAACGTGCTGCGCGACGACGTGGCCCGCAACACCATCAGCCACCAGGAGGGCCTCCAGAATGCCCCCCGCAAAGACACCGACTACTTCCGCGTGCCCAAGGTGCTGGACTAAAAAGATGGCAGCAGCGTTGGGGAGAAAGACCGGCTTTAAGTAGCAGAAAACGCATGTCATTGCGAGCGCAGCGAAGCAATCGCCCCTGACGAGTGCCCGAACGGCTCGCCCAGAAGCCCGTCCTGATGCGATTGCTTCGCTGCGCTCGCAATGACAGGTATTCTTGTGGCTTCCGGTCTCTCTTTTCGTACATCAAACCCATTCCTCGATTTCCCTTGGCTGACTTCTCGTTTTGGCGGCGCTCGGCGGCGCTGCCAGTGTTGCTGGCGGTGCTGGCCGTAGGGCTGGCGGTATACTACTACTTCGCGGGCGAGGCGGCCACGCTGCCGCTGGTGCTGGTGCCGCACCTGGCGCCCACGCCCCTGGTGCTCGACTCGGTGGCCGTGGGCGCGGCGCACCTGCCCCTGCCAGCCAATGGCTACCTCACCACGCTCACTCACGACTTTGGGGGGCCCTACACGCAGCCGCTGGCGGCGGGGCTGTGGCTCGGGCTGCTGGCGGCGGGCCTCGCGGGCTGGCTGGCGGTAGTGAGTATGCTAGCGCGGCCGGCCTTCATCGCGGGCACGGTGCCGGTCATCTTCCTCTTGATGTCGCTGAACGTGGACGGGATGGGCGTGGTGCCGTATGGCAATCAGGGCTTCTTGATACTAAGCCTCTTCTTGCTGAGCGGCACGGCCTTCGGCCTGCACGCCTACGGCGAGGAGGTAGGTATTCGGAAGCGGGTGCTGCTGTTTGGAGGGCTGGTGGCGGGGCTGGCAGCGCTCATCTTCACGCGTTCGAACCTGCCCACCGACGAAACCCTGCTCTACCTAGCGGCCTTCGGCACGCCGGCTGGGGCGGTGCTGGTGGCGGCGCTGGTGCTGTGGGTGGCCATCGAAAACGTGCGGGCGCTGGTGTGGTTCAATACCCAGGCCGCGCAGCCCGACGGCCGGTTTGGGCTGCTGCCGCTGCTGCTGGCCAGTGCGTTGTATTTGGGTGTGCTGGGCTTTTACTATTGGAATAACGGCGAGGTACAGCTGCTGTTTGGCCTGCGCCTCGACCCGCTGGTGCTGCTGCTGCCGGCCGTGGTGGCGGGCGGCCTGGGGCTGGCCCGCCGCCAGCCCAGCTACGGCGGCTGGGTGCCCTATGTGGCGGCCCGCCCGCTGTACTGGCTACTGGTGGCGCTGGCGGCCAGCGCCCTCGCCTACATGCTGGCCACGGCCAATACGCCGCTGCTCGATGCCGCCCGCGCTTTCACGGCGCTCGCCTTGCTAGGGCTGGGCGGGGCCTTTCTGCTGTACGTGCTCATCAACTTCGGGGCGCTGCTGCAACAGCGCTTGCAAGTGTACAAGGTGGTGTTTGAGCCGCGCCGGCTGCCGTTTTATACGGTGTACGTGCTGGGGCTGGCCGTCCTCGTGCTGGTGCAGCTGCGCAACAACTGGCCGCTGCTAAGTCAGGTGCAGGCCGGGCAATACAACCAGCTCGGCGACCTTACCCGCCAGCAAAGCGAGGCGCGCCCCGACGACCTGCTGCTAGCTGGCCTGGCCGAGCGTTACTACGCCGAAAGCAGCGACGTGCTCGACCGCTTCAATCGCCCCGGCCAGCTGGGGCGGGCGGCCCTCTATCGCTTCCGCGACCAGCGCCAAAACGAGCTGAACGCCCTGCGCCGCGCCAACCGCCGCCAGCCCGACGCCAAGCTGAGCTTGCGGCTGGCCGCGCTCTACAACGAGCCGGCCGACTTCTTCGAGGCCCTGGAGGTGCTGCGCGACGGGCGGCGCGAATTTCCGCGCAATGCGGCGCTGGCGTCGGATTTGGCGCAGCTGTTCACGCGCTCGGCGCTGACGGACTCGGTCGTCTTCTACTTGGGCCGGGCTGAAAAGCTGGCCCCCGGCTCTTATGTCAATAAGACTAATCAGCTGGCCTTCCTGACCCAGCAGCACCTGCTGCCCGCCGCCGACAAGCTGGCCGCGCAGCTCGCCGCCCAGCCCGACGAGCCCGCCCTCCGTAGCAACCGATATTTACTAGCGCTACTGAGCGCCCGCCGCCCGGCCGCGCCGGCCCCGCCCACGGCGCTGGTGCTCAACGCGGCGTTGTTTGCCGAGCTCTACCACGGCGCGCTGCAAGCCACCCAGCAGATAGGCACAGGCAAAGCCGCTTTGCTCAAGCCCTGGCTGACGCAGGTGCAGCAAGCCACCGCCCGCCCCGAAAATGCGCCGTACTACGACCAGCTTCTCTTTTTGCAGGCGCTGCTGCTGCACGCGGGCGGCCGCGAAGTGCTGGCCCGGCAGGCGCTGGCCCCGCTGGCAGTAGGCAACGGCCGCACGGCCGGCTACTACCAATACGTGCTGGGCATCTGGCAATTGCAGCAGGGGCAATATGCCACCGCCGCCGCGCAATTGGCACTCGCCGCCGAGCACGGGCTGCCGCTGGCGCAGCCAGCGCGGGTCTGGGCCTTGCAATTGAATGGCCAGCCCGACTCGGCGCGGGCCGTGGCGCAGCGCCTAGCCACCGGCCCCGACTCGGCGGCTAGGCCCACAGGCCAGCAACTGCTAGCCATGCTGGCTGCGCCCGCTACCGCCGCGCCCAAGCCAGGGCGCGTGGGCGACGCGCTACTGGCCAAAGCCCGGCAGGCCGAGGCCAACCCGGCGCAGGCTACCAAATTGTACCAGCAGCTACTAGCCGCCGCGCCTTTCAACGAGGCGGCGGTGCTGGCGGCGGCGCGTTTCTACACCGCGCAGCGCCGCCCCAGCGATGCTTACGAAGCCCTGCGCCTGGGTACGGCCGAAAACCCGGCGTCGCTGCCATTGCAGCAGGCCTTTGCGCTGGCCGCCGCCGATGCGGGCCTGGCCGAATTGGCCGAGCCGGCCCTCGCGCAACTGCGCCCGCGCCTCGACCCGGCCGCCTACGTTAACTTGCTGGCGCAATTCGCCGCCCGGCGGGCAGCCCATGCGGCGGCCAGCGCGGCGTTCTCGGCCGATGCCGCGCCGCCCGTGCCCGGCCGCTAACCTTTTTCTGCTTTTTCCCGCGCCATGCCTCCCGTTTCCGCCTCGCCCTACGTTATCCAGACCACCAACATCGCCAAGGAGTACGTGATGGGTACCGAGCACATCCACGCGCTGCGTTCGGTGAGTATTGATATTAAGCGCGGCGAGTACGTGGCGTTCATGGGGCCGTCGGGCTCGGGCAAAAGCACGCTGATGAACATCGTGGGCTGCCTCGATACGCCCAGCAGCGGCCGTTATATCCTCAACGGCCAGGACGTGAGCCGCATGAGCGACAACCAGCTAGCCGAGGTGCGCAACAAAGAAATCGGCTTCGTTTTCCAGACCTTCAACCTACTGCCGCGCTCCACGGCCCTCGAAAACGTGGCGTTGCCGCTCATCTACGCCGGCCTCAGCAAGCGCGAGCGTACCGAGCTGGCCCTGGAATCTTTGCGCTCGGTAGGCCTGGCCGACCGCGCCGGTCACCGCCCCAACGAGCTCTCGGGCGGGCAGCGCCAGCGCGTGGCCATCGCCCGCGCCCTCGTGAATACGCCCAGCGTGCTACTAGCCGACGAGCCCACCGGCGCGCTCGATTCGAAGACGAGCTACGAGATAATGGGCTTGTTTGAAGCGCTCTACGCCAAGGGCAACACCATCATCATGGTGACGCACGAGGAAGACATCGCGCACTACGCCCACCGCATCGTGCGCCTGCGCGACGGCCTCATCGAAACCGACGAGACCAACCACAACGTGACGCAGCCCGCCATCAACTCGCTGGCCGGCTAAAGGCTGGTAGCGCAGCTACAAGCCTATTCTAAAAGCGAGATGCCAATCCGGCGAAAGCCACTGAGCCCTGCGCCCGAGTAGCCAGCCCGCGCAGCGGGCGTATCCGTTACATCCTAAAAATCCGTTTGAATCTGAGGTCAAGTCCTGCGATGAGAATTTACACCAAAACCGGCGACAAAGGCCTCACCTCGCTCATTGGCGGCACGCGGGTGCCCAAGTCGAGTTTGCGCATTGACTGCTACGGCACCGTGGACGAGCTGAACAGCTACGTGGGTTTGCTGCGCGACCAAGAAGTGAACGCCCAGCGCCGCGATTTGCTGAAGGAAATCCAGGACCGGCTGTTTACCATCGGCTCGCACCTGGCCACCGACCCCGACCACGAAACTCACAAGCGCCTGCCCGACCTGCACGCCGCCGACGTGGCCCTGCTCGAAACCGCGATGGACGAGCTTAACGAAACCCTGGCCCCGCTGCGCGAATTTGTGCTGCCCGGCGGGCACCCATCGGTGTCGTTTGGGCACGTGGCGCGCTGCGTGTGCCGCCGCGCCGAGCGCCTGGCCGTGCACCTGCGCGAAGAGTCGCCGGTCGAGGACTTGGTGATAATGTACCTCAACCGTTTGTCGGATTACCTGTTTGTCCTGAGCCGGGCCATGGCCCACGACCTCGGCGTGGCCGAAGTAACCTGGAAGCCCCGGCTGTAATTGATGTGAAAAGGAGGTGGAATGTGCTAAATGTGCAGGTGAAAAGTAGTAGGGCGTAGGCGACAACGTCGCTACCTCACCTTTCAGCCTTCTGCACATTTACCACATTTCGCCTCATCTCCACATTCTACCCACCCTCTTTATTCCCAAGCTTATGAGCGAGACATTCGCCCTCGATATCCAACCCACTACGGCCTCGCGCCTGGCCGAGCTCGACCCCAACAACATGGTATTCGGGCAGCTATTTGCTGACCACATGTTCGTGGCGGAGTACGCCGATGGCACCTGGCAGGCGGCGCGCATCGTGCCCTATGGGCCGCTGCAAATCAGCCCGGCTACCTCGGCGCTGCACTACGGGCAGGCCATTTTTGAGGGCGGCAAAGCCTACCGGCAGGCCGATGGCGGCGTGGCGCTGTTCCGGCCCGATGCCAACTGGCAGCGCCTCAACGCCTCGGCCGCCCGCATGGCCATGCCCGAAATCCCGGAAGAGCTGTACATGCAGGGCTTGCAAGAACTGCTGAAGCTGGATGCCGCCTGGGTGCCCGGCGTGCCCGGCAGCTCGCTCTACCTGCGGCCGTTTATGTTCGCTACCGATGGCTTTTTGGGGGTGCGGCCTTCGGCCGGCTACCACTTCGGCATCATTACGTGCCCAGTCACGGCCTTCTTTACGCAGCCGCTGCGGGTGCGCTTCGAGCAGCACTACGTGCGGGCGGCCCCCGGCGGGGCCGGCTACGCCAAGAATGCCGGCAACTACGGCGCGGCCATGCTGCCCACCAAGCTGGCCCAGCAAGACGGCTACCACCAACTGCTGTGGACCGATGCCTCGGAGCACCAGTACATCGAGGAATCGGGCGCGATGAACGTGATGTTCGTCATCGACGGGGTGCTGACCACGCCGGCGCTGTCCACGTCCATTCTCGACGGCATCACGCGCCGCTCGGTGCTGCAACTGGCCCGCGACTGGGGCGTGCCCGTGGAAGAGCGCCGCGTATCGAGCCGCGAGGTAGTGGCCGCCCTGGAGGCCGGCACGCTGGCCGAGGCCTTCGGTGTGGGCACGGCGGCCACCGTGGCCCCCATTGCTACTATCGGCTACGAGGGCCACGACTACGCGCTGCCCGCCGTGGCCGAGGACGCCTTCTCGCGCCGGGTAGGGGCGGCGCTCGACGCCATTCGCACCGGCCAGGCCCCCGACCCCCACGGCTGGATGGTGGCGGTGAAGTAGCGAGGAGTGAGGTGAGTAGGGGAGGGCTTGAGCGCCTTTCGCTACTCGCCCGCTGTGCCTCAATCAGCAAAAAGGCTGGCCCGAATCCTCGGACAGCCTTTTTTGTTCGACCTTTGCCGGGTGAACAAGCTTATTCACCCGTTCACTACTCACCATTTCACTACATGACCCAAGACCAGATAAAGGACTTGAAGGGCCGCGCCGAGGCTCTGAGGAGGTATCTTTGACTACGATGCCCGCAAAGAGCAGGTAACTGTTGCTGAGGCCATAACCCTGGCCCCCGACTTCTGGGATGACTCGAAGGTAGCGGAGGCCAAGCTCAAGGAGCTCAACAGCATCAAGACCTGGACCGACGACTACGAAGCCGTGCAGCGCGCCATCGCGGACACTGAGGTGCTCTTCGACTTTTACAAAGAAGGCGAGGCTACCGAGGCTGAAATTCAGGCCGAGTACGAGGCCACGCAGCAGAAGGTCGAAGCGCTGGAATTTAAGCGGATGCTGTCGGATGAGGAAGACCAGCTACCTGCCATCCTCGACATCAACCCCGGTGCCGGGGGCACCGAAAGCCAGGACTGGGCCGAGATGCTGATGCGGATGTACATCATGTGGGGCGAAAGCAAAGGCTTCACGGTGCGGCAGGTGAGCTACCAGCCAGGCGAGGGTGCGGGCATCAAGTCGGCCTCGCTCGAAATCGACGGGCCGTTTGCCTACGGCTACCTCAAAAGCGAGATTGGGGTACATCGGCTGGTGCGTATCTCGCCCTTTGATAGCAGCGGGCGGCGGCACACGTCGTTTGCCTCCGTGTTTGCCTACCCGGTAGTAGATGATACGATTAACATTGAAATCAACCCCGCCGACATCAGCTGGGATACCTTCCGGGCCGGCGGCGCGGGCGGCCAGAACGTGAACAAGGTCGAAACTGCCGTGCGCCTCACGCACGCGCCCAGCGGCATCGTCATCGCGGTGCAGATAGAGCGCTCGCAGCTCATGAACAAAGAGCACGCGCTGCGCATGCTCAAGTCGCGCCTCTACCAGCAGGAGCTCGACAAGCGCAACGCCGAGCGCGACAAGGTAGAAGCTGGCAAGAAGCGCATCGACTTTGGCTCGCAGATTCGCAACTACGTGCTGCACCCCTACAAGCTTATCAAAGACCTGCGCACCGGCATCGAGCGCACCGACGTGCAAAACGTGCTGGATGGGGATTTGGACGAGTATATCAAGGGGTACTTGATGCAGAGCTGACCGTGGCGGATTTTTTAAATAGGATTTGCCAGTAACTAAAAAAGGCTGCCCGAGTTGGGCAGCCTTTTTCGTGGTCGGTGCGCAAGTAGATTAGTCTACTACGTCCCAGAAAATCTTCGTGTACTGGTCTACGCCTTTCGGTACGTTCGTGCCGTTGGTATTAACCTCGGAGAGCGGGTACAGCAGGCGGGTCGGGAACTTGCCTTGAGCAGCCTGGAGCGAAATCTCAATCTTAGGCTGGGCAGCGCGACGGTAGTCGTCCCACGCCTCGGTGCTGGCCACCGAGTTCAGTGCCAAGTACTTCTGGAAAAGAATGATGTTCTGCTTGCCCAATGAGCCGTTGGTAGTGGCGGCATCGAAGTTCACGTTGGGGTTGGCAATGCTGGTTGTCAAGGCCGTGTACGTGTTGTATTGCGAAACGCCGGGCAGGGTAGAGGTAGCCGGATTAGCCGGGATAGCCGAGGCGGCAGTGGTAGCCGGACGGAAGAAGTACATGAACGAAGCCAGCATACCGTTGTTGAAGTCGGTTTTGGCGTCGCCAGAATACAGGTTGCGGGTTTCGGCTTCGGCCTTGTTGAACAAGTGCTCCGACAGCAGCATCAGCGGCGTGGGGGCATTGTAGCCTTTTAGGATGCCGGCAGTCGTGACGGTTACGCCGCCAATGGCGAAGCGCGAGCCAATAACCGAGTTAGTAGTAGCAAAAGTGGGCGGTGCCGGCTCACCAGCATCCGTGCCGACATACACGGTGCCGGCAGTGCCTGCACGGGTTCCGCGGCCATACAATACGGTGATGCGAGGGTCGGAGAGGCTGGCGCTGTACACGCCCGTAGTGTTGTTGGTGTAGCTACGAATGATAAAATTCGTGGGCATCTGGTACGAGCGCTCCGTGGCCGCCTGACCAGCGATAGTGACGCCGTAACGGTTGAACAGCGGGTTTTGCTGGCCATCGTTCTGGGCGTAGCCCGGCTGAACCTGTACGTCGGTAGTGATGAAATTAGCACCTTGCAGTGCGGTCATCTGCTGTTGAATGTACGTATTCAATGAGGCATCCGTAGTCTGCGAGGCGCGCAACAGAATGCGTAGCCGGAGGCTATTCGCAAAGCGCTGCCAGTTGTCCATGTTACCCCCGAAAACAACGTCTTCGGCCCCTACCGCAATCGGCGTAACGGTAGCGTTGTTAGCGTTCGTGATGTCCGTAACGGCACCCGCCAGCTGCGTAATCAGGTCTTTGTAAATATCCTGCGCCTTGTCATAAGAAGGAGTCAGGTTATTCAAGCCTTTTAGCGCGTTGGTGTACGGGATGTCGCCGTACTGGTCCACCAGCAGCAAGTAGTTGTAGGCCTTCATGATGCGGGCAATGGCCGCATGGTAAGGGTAGTTGCCGGCCGTGCCCTGACGCTGAATGATGTCGTAGTCATTCAGGTTGTCGTAGGTAGCCGACCACAAACCCTGGTAATACGAGTTGGAGTAGTTGTAGGTACGCTCGGCGGCGTAGCCGTTTACTACCCCCGACTTGCCCCAGTAGTCTACTGCAAAGCTGGAGTAGCTGTTGTAGCTGGTCGAGTAGTTGTTGGCCGTGGCCGTCAGGGCCTGCGCCAGAATAGCGTTAGGCGTCGGTGCGCTGTCTGACGTAAAGCTGTTCGGGTTGGTGTTGATGTCGAGAAACGATGAGCAACTGCTCGTAGCGGCCGCGAGCGAAGCAGCGGCCATTACTTTTAAAAATGCCTTCATAAGTATTCAGCTTTAAAAAGTGGCGGAAAGGCTAGCCCCGTAGAACTTGGTGGGCGGCGTCTGGAAATAAGTGTTGATACCGGTTGCGTTGCTGTTAGCGCCAGCAAAGTTGAATTCGGGGTCAGTCCACTGGTTTTCTTTCGGAACCCAGGTAAATACGTTACGACCGAAAGCATTCACCGACAAGCCCTTTACGAAGCCAATCCGCGACACAATAGTTCCGGGCAGCGTGTAGCTCAGCGAAAGCTCCCGGATTTTGAAGAATTTACCCGAGGTTACGTAGTTTTCAGCTACCGTCGTATTGTAAGCGTCGCTAGCCCAGAACTCTACGCCACCGGTCGTCAGGCCAGCGGTGGGACCTTCGTTGTTGGGGGTGTAGCCCGTCACCGCGCCGTTTACTACCGTGGGCAGTGCCGAGTTCGGGAATACGAACTCATTGCGGCCGTACTGCACGCTGCGCTGCGAAGAGCCAGCGAAGTCCATGTTTTCCCCAATCGAGTGGTACACTACGTAGCCGGTGCGCATCTCGCCCTGGCCAGCCAGGGTCAGGCCTTTGTACGATACGCTGGCGTTGAAGCCGTACTTGAACTTAGGCTGGGTGTTGCCGAGGATTTTGATGTCCGAAGCTTTTACGGGCATGTAGCGCACATTGCCGGCCTCGTCGTTCACCTGCTGCATCTTGATGCGGCCATCGGCCGGGCCACCCACTACGCGCTCGTAGTACGAGCCTTGCAGAACTGGGAACGCGTTATTAACGAGCGCAAACACGTTGGCATTGCCCCCGCTGCTGATAGCAATCGGCGCGTCACCGTTAGGCAGCGAGATTACTTTGTTTTCGTTGTAGTTGAAGTTACCACCGATAGTAACAGTGAAGCTATTGGCTAGGCGAACGGGAACGATGTTCAAGTCAACTTCGTAGCCCGTGTTGCGCACTTCACCAGCATTGAGCAGGTAGCCCGTGTAGCCGGTAGAAGGAGCCGTGCTGGCATTAATCGTCTGGCCCGTGCTCTTCTGGTTGTAGAAGGTAAAGGCAGCCGACAAGCGGCTCTTGAAGAAACCGAGTTCAAGACCAGCTTCGGTCGAGATAGTTGTTTCCGGCTTCAGGCCGGGCTGTACCAGCGAGTTGCCGGCCGTGAACGAGGGTAGTGAGCCGTAGGGGAAGCCCGAAGCCAGGCTGTATACGGGCAGTAGGCGGTAAGCACCGTTGGTATTATAAGCGCCCGAGCCAGCACCGCCCAAGTTTACGTTACTGGTTTTCGAAAGACCGCCGCGCAGCTTGGCGAAGTCGAGGAACGTAGCGTCTTTCAGGGCCGGGATGGCTTGGCTGATTACGAGCGAAGCGTCTACGCTGGGGTAGAAGTAGCTACGGTTGGCGGCTTCGAGCACCGACGTATTGTCGTTACGGCCCGAGCCGTGCAGGAAGAAGAAGTCCTTGTAACCCAGGGTTAGGTCGGCGTAGAACGCGTACAAACGGGTTTCGGCGGTACCATCGCTACCGGCCAGGTTGCCCACGCGGTTCTGCAGGTTAAACAGGTCGGGCGCGGCCAGCGCCGTCGAGGCCACGTAGTTGAAGCGGCTGAAGGTGCGCTGCACGTTGTTACCCACGATGGCCTTCACGTTGACATTGCCAAACGTCTTGTCCATGCTCACAAACAGGTCCGAGTTGATGCGGCTGAAGAAGCTGTTCAGGTCCTGCACGTAGCCCGTAGTGCCCGCACCAGCTTTGTTGGTGTTGCTGCCAGTGATGTACGTGTTGTAGGTAAACTTATTCTGCGTAGCTACGCTGCTCTGGTCTACGTTGGTGGTACCCAGGCGGTACTGCACGCGCAGCCAATCTTTCAGGCGGTACGACAGGTCGATGTTACCCACCAGCGTGTTGCGGCGGTCGGTAGTGCGGTTGTTGTCGATAATCCAGTAAGGATTGAAGTAGTAGGCGTTGTAGTAGCCGTTGGGGTTGGCAAACTTATCATTCTGCCAGTCCTTGTACTGGGTAATCGGAGCCATCGACGTCGTGTTGAAGATGTTCCAGTACACCGAGTTGTCGCGGTCAGCATTCGACGTAATGTCGCTCTTCTGCTGCGAGTAGTTGACGTTGATGCCAATCGTCAGACGCTCCAGCTCGCGCGAGGCATTGAAGCGGAAGCTGTTGCGGTCAAACTTGTCCTTGGGCACGATGCCGTTGTTGCGCAGGTTCTGGTACGAAGCGAAGAACTTGGTACGCTCGTCGCCACCCGAAAACGAAACACCGTTTTGCATCTGGTAGCCCGTGTTGAAGAACTTACGCTTCTCGCCGGGGCGGGCTTCGTACGTGATGCGCTGTATGCTGCCGTCTATCAGCTCTTCGCCAAAGGGCTGCACCGAGCCATCGTAGCGCGGGCCAAACTGCTGGTTTTCGAAGCCTTGGTACTGATAGAGATAGTTACCATCAACACCGTTGGGATTGAACGGCCCGGGCAGGGTCGACACCAAGTGCTGCGGCGAGCCAGGACCGAATTCGTTCTGGAACTGGGGCAGGAACGCCAGCGACTCGAAGGTTGAGGTCTGCGACAAGCTAACTTGGGGCGTCGTGCCACCGCGCTTGGTCGTGATGATAAGGGCACCGTTCGAAGCCTGCGACCCGTAAAGCGCAGCTGCCGTAGCGCCCTTCAGGATGGTAGTGCTGGCTACGTCGTCGGGGTTGAGGGCCGCCAGAATCTGGTTGGTCGAGATGATGCCGTCAATAACGACGAGGGCCTGGTTATCACCCGTGATGGAGCGCGTGCCGCGCAGCGTTACCCGCACTTCGGGGTTAACACCGGCGCTCAGCGTCTGCACTTGCAGGCCCGATACCTTGCCGGTCAGGCCGTTGACGAAGTTGGTGGGGCGAGCTTGGGTTATTTCCTTCGTGTCAAGCGTGGCCGTGGCATAGCCTACTTCCCGCGCCTGGCGCTGAATGCCAAGGGCACCCGTCACTACTACTTCCCCAATCTGCTGGATGTCGCTCTCAAGCGATACATTCACCGTGCCATTGCCGATGGGCTGCTCGGTAGTTTTGAAGCCGATAAAGCTAAATACAAGTGTATTAGCCGTAGCCGGCGCATTAAGCGTAAAGGTGCCATCGTTGCTGGTAGCTGCGCCCAGCGTAGTGCCTTTAACCAGTACAGTTACGCCAGGTAAGCCCTGGCCATTAGCACGGTCAACAACCCGGCCGGATACACTCCGGGTCTGGGCCATAGCCACCTGGGAGAGGCCTGCTGTGAGTAAAATAGCTAAAGGGGTAAATTGTCTCATGTGGAGGGGAAAAAGTGATAATAGTAGAAATACACCCTTCAATCGACCAGATTGAGCGGGCAAGTTATTCACAAAAAATTAAACTGCTAGCAGTATAGTTTAGTAAAAACGTTGCAAAAACCGCATGTAATATGATGAGTACCTGAACGGTAGTGTACTCAAGGGAAAGGAGCGCTTGTTTGCGCCCGGCCTGTTTGCTCGGTATATGCGTGCTACTCAGTACATCACCCCTTATTTGTCGTGTCCCAGCGCGACGCTGCAGGCTACTACCAGCGGCAAGCCGTGCGCAGCCCGCAGCTTGCAAATAGTGAATAGTTAACATGCTGGTGGGCGGCTAGGACGTGGTCTACCGTCGATGCAACCCGTATAGCAATGCGCGGGTGTGCCTGGGTAATGACTGAGCTGGTAGTAGCCAAACGTTACAAGTGCGAAAACCAAGCTTTATTGGGGCCTGCTATTGCTAGGTGGGGTAAGCCGGCTGGGGTGCCTTGGGCGCTTCACTTCAGAGGAAAATACCCTCGGGTGGTGCGGGGTTCAATATGACGCACGTCATGTTTGTTGTATGAAAAGGTAAAGGGTAATTCGCGATATGATGTTAATTATATGTTAACTGCGTGTTGGATGTTAAGATTGCGTAGCATATATTGCTCATCTTTTTTACAGAAATGCTTGGCGCTGCCAGTGTTCTGCCACCACACTACCCCATCCTTTTTACCCACTTACTTTTTTTTAAATGAGAAAAACCTTACTAATGAGCCTCCTGCTCATAACTACCTTGTGCCAGATGGCATGGGCACAGTCGCGCTTGATAACGGGGCGCGTAACGGACCAGAAAACCAGCGAAGGCTTGCCGGGCGTGACCGTGCTGGTAAAGGGCACTACCACCGGCGTATCCACGAGTGCCGATGGCGGGTTTACCTTGAACGTGCCTGCGGGTGGGACTACCTTGGTATTTAGCTCGGTGGGCTACGCCACGCAGGAACGTGCTATCGGCGATGCTTCGCAGATTACCATTAGCTTGGTTGAAAATGCTAGGCAGATAAGCGAGGTAGTGGTAACGGGCTACGGCGGGTCGCAGGATGTGAAAGACATTACGGGCTCGATTGCTACCGTAAAGGGCGACAAGTTTTTGAACCAGCCCGTGCAGAGCCTCGACCAGGCACTGACGGGCCGGGCTGCCGGGGTGCAGGTAACCAATACGGGTGGCGCCCTGGGCGACGGCGTATCGGTGCGTATCCGGGGGGCTAACTCCATCAGCGGCAGTTCGCAGCCGCTATATGTTATCGATGGCATCCCGGTAAATACCCGCGAAAACGCCAACGTTTTCAACGGCGGCAACGGTACCCGTTACAACCCGCTGGCGGACATCAACCCCAATGACATCGCTTCGGTAGAGGTGCTGAAAGATGCTGCCGCCGCCGCTATCTACGGTTCGCGGGCGGCCAACGGGGTTATCGTTATCACGACCAAGCGCGGTCGCAACGGCCAGAATACTATCTCGTTCAACAGCTACGTGGGCTTCAACCAGCCGACCCGCTTTCCGAAGCTGCTGAACGGTGATGACTTTACCATTATCCAAAACGAAAAGGCTTCGAACCGCTATGGTACCGGTAGTGCTAACAGCGTTATTACCCGTGACGTGGACGTGAACGGCGACGGCGTGCCTGACCGTACCAACTGGCTCGACCAAATCTACCGTAACGCCTTCACTCAGAACTACCAAGTAGCGCTGCAGGGCGGCACCGAAAAGTCGAGCTATTATGCTTCGGCCGACTATTCTGACCAAAACGGTATCATCACCACAAACCGCCTGCGTCGTGGCTCGGTGCGCTTGAACTTGGATATTACGCCCAAAAAGTGGCTGAAAGCCGGTATAAGCAGCAATTACGCGCACTCTTATAACAATGGGGTGCTGACCGATGGCTACCTCGCCGGGGCTACCGTATCGGGCTACAACGCGGCGCCCAACGTGCCGGTGTACGGGGCCGATGGCTTCTACTATCTGAACGCGGCCGGCAACTTGGGCTCGGGCAATAACACGACGACCGCTTCTTTCATCGCCAACAACGTGAGCAACCCGACGGCGGTGCTGGAGCTGAACCGCAACGCCAACACGGCCCGCCGCCTGCTCGCCAACGCCTACTTCCAGATTGAGCCCATCGCGGGTCTGCGCTTTACCAGCAAGTTTGGGGTAGACTACCTCGACAACTTTGAAGACCAGTTCAGTGACCCGCGTTTGTCGGGCCTGGGCCGCTCGTTTGCTGGCTTGATTCAGGATAACCGCCTCGACCGTACCCAAACCAACTGGCAGAACTACATCAACTACGATAAAGTATTTGGTGGCAAGCACACGGTAAGCGCCACGATTGGTACGGAACTGCAAAACCTGACGGAGCAGCAGGTGTATGCCGGGGCAGCCAACATCGCCGACCCCTTCTTCAACGGCATCTATGACGGCCTCGCGGCGGGCACGCCCTTCAGCGGGGGCACCAAGTTTGGCAATGGATTCCGCTCGTTTTTTGGCCGCGCCAGCTACAACTACGACGACCGCTACTACCTGCAGGTGTCGCAACGCGCCGACGAAGACTCGCGCTTCGGGGCCAATAACCGCCGCGGCTATTTCCCGTCGGTATCGGCCGGCTGGCGCATCAGCGGCGAGAGCTTCATGAAGAACGTGACCGCCGTTTCTAACCTGAAGCTGCGTGCCAGCTACGGCTTGGTGGGTAACTCGAATGGGGTAGGTTCTTACTCGTCGCGCACGCTGTACGGCGGTGGGCAGTACGCCGACCTCAATGGCCTGGCCCTTTCGCAGGTAGGCAACCCCGACCTGCGTTGGGAAACGTCCAAGAAGTTTGACGCCGGGTTTGATGCTGCTTTCCTGCGCGACCGCATTAATCTCTCGTTTGACTTCTTCGACAACAACATCAGCGGCTTGCTCCTGAATGCCCAACTGCCCGGCCAACTGGGGGTTCCCGGCACGGCCATCACGCGCAACGTGGGCTCGATGTACAACCGTGGCATCGAAGCCACCCTCACGACTACTAACGTAACCACCGAGAGCGGCTTCACCTGGACTTCTTCGTTCAACGTAACGCTTATCAAAAACCGGGTTACTGGCCTCAACGACCCGGCCGATATCATCAGCGGCGTGCAGCGGGCCAGCATTGGTGCCCCGCTCGGCGTGTACCGCCTCATCCGGTGGGCGGGGGTTAACCCGGCCAACGGTAACGCCCGCTTCCTCGACGCCAACGACAACATCAAGGAGTACAACCCCCTCACGGGTACTTATATTACGGCTGATGGTACTGCCACTTCGGCACTCACCCAGAACGACGCCGTTTACACGAAGGAAACGGGCTACCCAACCTACTACGGTGGTTTCGACAACACCTTCAGCTTTAAGGGTATTGAGCTAGGCGTATTCCTGCAATACAGCGGTGGCAACAAGATTTACAACGCTACCCGCGCGGGCCTGATGACCAACCTCTACAATAACAACCTGGAGGAAATTAAGGAGCGCTGGACTACCCCCGGCCAGGAAACCAATGTGCCGCGCCTCTACCTGGCCGACAACGTAGCGCAGCAGGCTTCGACCCGCTGGCTTGAGGATGGCAAATTCCTGCGCATGCGCCAGATTAGCCTGGGCTACAACGTGCCCAAGACGGTATACGAGCGCTATGGTATCGGCAACCTGCGCGTCTACGCGCTGGTGCAGAATGCTTTTGTGCTGACCAAATACTCGGGCACCGACCCTGAGGTAAACTCGAACCGCAACAACAGCAACATTGGTTTTGGTATTGACAATCGCTCGGTGCCCCAAACCCGCAGCTATACGCTGGGTCTCAACGTCAGCTTCTAATTCAGCTATTACTTTATGAAATTCCTACAACCGCGTGGTATGGCAAAGTGGCTGCTGTCGGCCACGTTGCTAACGGCCGCCTCGTCTTGCAACGTTCTCGACCAGGACCCCTACGTTAACCTGCCCGTTAGCGACTCGTTTTCCACTCCCGCTCGCATTACTTCGTCGCTGATTGGCGTTTACAACGACCTCCAGAACGCGGAGTTTCTGGGTGGCCGGGCGCTTATCTATTCGGATATCCGCAGCGCCGATACCGACATTCCGACTTACTTCGGCAACGTGGGCCGCTTCCAGATGCTGTCGACCGATGGGTTCGCTTCCGGTGCCTGGATTGGGGGCTACCGCACTATCTTCGGCGTTAACTCCTTTCTGCAAAACCTTGCTGATAACACGGGCAAGCTGACCGCCGCGCAGGAAAAGCAGTACATCGCGGAGTGCAAGTTTATCCGGGCGCTCACCATGTGGCACTTAGTCAATCTGTTCGCGCAGCCCTACAACTTTACCTCCGATGCCTCTCACCCTGGCATCGTGATTCAGCTCACGGCACCCCGCACCTCGATTGAGGCATTCGATACCTCGACGCGTCTGCCTCGTGCCTCGGTGGGGGCGGTGTATACGCAGATGGAGAAAGACCTGCTTGAGGCTATTACGGACCTGCCGGTAGTGTCGAGCACCCGCAGCATCAGCAACGTGGGGCGGGCAACCCGCGGCGCGGCGCAGGCGCTGCTAGCCCGCGTATATCTGTACAAAGGCGATTACACGCAGGCGGCCAGCTACGCCAATACCGTTATTTCGGCCAACACCTACGCCCTCAACAGCAACGACCCCCGCTTGGCGTTCTACAGTTTCACTACCAACGAGTCTATCTTCTCGGTGGCGATGAACCAGAACGACAACCCCAACACGAACAATGCCATTGGCCAGCACTATGGTCCCGACCGTCGGGCGGATATTACTATCAATCCTTTCGCCGCTATCGATACTACGCAGTTCCGTAGCAAAGACCGCCGCCGCACAACGCTGTTCGACACCCGAACTTCCAGCACCAGTACCAACGTGTTCACGGCCAAGTTTTACGCGGTAGACAACTGGGTGCCTGTTATTCGCTATCCCGAGGTACTGCTGACCCGCGCCGAGGCGCTGGCCCAGCTCGATGCCGGCATCAGCAGCGACGCTATCACGCTGCTCAACACCGTGCGTCGGCGGTCTCTGCCCAACGTGCCGGCCTACGCGTCTTACACCACGGCGAGCTTTGCTAGCAAGCAGGCGCTCATCGATGCTATCCTTTTCGAGCGTCGCATCGAGCTGGCTTTCGAGGGCTTCCGCCTTTACGACCTGTTGCGCTACAAGCGCGATATTCCGGCCCACGGTACGGTGCCGCGCATCGCTTACAACGACAACCGGGTGATTTTCCCCATCCCCTACACCGACACGCAGCTTAACCCGCTGCTGACTCAGAACCCTGGTTACTAACCATCTTCAGCCCAAAAAAGAACCCGGCCAATAGTGGCCGGGTTCTTTTTTGGGGGCTATTTGTCTTCAAGTCGGTAGCGAAAGCCGCAAGTACTATGTCAATTGGCGGATATGTAGCACGGCTTCTTGGGGGCATAGCGTGTCGGCACTGGTAAGCCAGTTCGCTATTTTGCTAGCTACCAAAGCCGCATCTTGTAGTTGTCCATCTTTTTGATACGCTGCAAACTTCGCCGCCTCGCTAAACTGCCCTGCCTCCGCCGTGCGGATGTGCGCCTGCATGGCCGTGTCGACCACGCCCGGCGCCAGTGCCCACACCCGCACCCCGGTGCCGCGCAAGTCCTGCTCTTTCTGCGCCGTTTCCGATAGCGTATTCAGCGCCGCCTTCGAGGCGCAGTAGGCGGCCCAGCCATCGACCGGGCGCTGCGCTGCGCCGCTGCTGATGTTGAGCACCGTGCGCGGAATGCTGGTTTGCCCGCCGTAGGTGCTCAGAAACGTATTCATGAGCATGGCCGGGGCTACCACGTTCAGGTCGAAGACGAACTGGAAGTGCTCGTTGGGCAGCTCACCTACGTAGCCGATTTCGCCCAGCGTGCCCGCGTTATTGATGAGCGTGAGGCTTTGCGCGTCGGGGCGGGGTATAAATATTTTGCCCAGATTGTGCTCGACGGCCTCGATGTCGGACAAATCGAGCGGCTGGTGCTGGTAGCGCGGGTGCGCGATGGTCGCGTGCCGCGAGATGCCCAGCACCTGCGTATCGGGGCGCTCCAGAATGGCTTCGGCCAGCGCCCGGCCCAGGCCCTGGCTGGCCCCGGTGATGAGGTAGTAATGCACGGTATTGAGTTAAGAGTTTTGAGTTCTGAATTAAGGTTTACGCGCATTTGGGCGCTTGGGCTGCAACTCAGAACTCAAAACTCTTAACTCAAAACTCACAAAATATACTGGCTCAAATCGCGGTTTTTCACCATGTCGCGCAGGCGCTCCTCTACCAGCGCGGGCGTTATGGTGAGGTGCGTGCCAGCCGGCAGCTGGTCGGGCACGTCGAAGAGCAAGTCATTCAGCAGCCGGCTCATCACGGTGTGCAGGCGGCGCGCGCCGATGTTCTCGACCTCCGAATTCACCTCAAACGCAATTTCGGCCAGGCGCAGCAGCGCCGCGTCCTCGAAGTCGAGCTGCACGTCCTCGGCCATCAGCAGCGCCTGGTATTGCTTGGTAAGGGCGTTTTTGGGGTCTTTCAGAATGCGGTAAAAATCGTCCTTGCCCAGGCTTTGCAGCTCGACCCGGATGGGGAAGCGGCCTTGCAGCTCGGGGATGAGGTCACTGGGCTTGCTGACGTGGAACGCCCCGGCGGCGATAAACAAAATGTGGTCGGTGTTCACCACGCCGTACTTGGTATTCACGGCCGAGCCCTCCACGATGGGTAGCAGGTCGCGCTGCACGCCCTGGCGGCTCACGTCGGGGCCGCCGCTTTTGCCGCTGCCGCTGGTGGCTACCTTGTCGATTTCGTCGATGAAGATGATGCCCGCATTCTCGGCCTGCCGGATGGCTTCCTCCTTCACTTCGTCCATGTCCACGAGCTTGGCGGCTTCTTCTTCGAGCAGCAGCTTGCGGGCCTCGGCTACCGATACCTTACGCTTGCGCGACTTCTTGGGCAGCATGTTGCCCAGCATGTCTTGCAGGCCCGACATCGTGGCCTCGTCCATCATGCCCGGCGCGCCCATGATGCCCACGCTCGGCGCGCCCTGCGCCACGTTGATTTCGATGCGGCGGTCTTCGAGCTCGCCGTTGCGGATTTTCTGGCGGAAGCGCTCGCGGGTGCGCTCGTTCAGCTCCTGGTCGGAGGTCGGCGCGGCGGCGTCGGTGCTGGCGTCGCTGCCGTTGCCGAAGCCCAGGCTGCTACTACCGCCGCCTGCGGGCGCTTTCATAGGCGGAATGAGCGCGTCCAGAATAATGTCTTCCACGGCCTGCGCGGCCTGGGCTTTCACGGCTTCCTGGCGGCGCTGGCGCAGGCGGCTCACCGACTGCTCGGCCAGGTCGCGGACCATGCTTTCCACGTCGCGGCCCACGTAGCCTACTTCCGTGAATTTGCTGGCCTCTACTTTCACGAAGGGCGCGTCGGCCAGGTGGGCCAGGCGGCGGGCTATTTCGGTTTTGCCCACGCCGGTAGCGCCTATCATCAGGATGTTGTTGGGCACTATCTCCGGCTGCATCTCGGCCGGGGCGTGCAGCCGCCGCCAGCGGTTGCGCAGCGCAATGGCCACGTGGCGCTTGGCCTCGTGCTGGCCGATGATGTATTTATCAAGCTCGGCCACGATTTGGGCCGGGGTAAGGAAATCTTTCATGGTATCTGGTTTCGCGCAGAGTTACGGGGTGTTAAAACGCAGTGTTCCGCAGTGTCATTCGGCAAAACACTGCGGAACACTGCGCTTTAGCACTGCGAAACACTGCGCGAACTACTATGGTTTGGCCGCGCCGAAACGCCGGCTAAGGGTGAAATAATTGCTCGACCCCGCCGCCTGCAACGTCGCGTGGGTGTAGTCGAGCTGAAACTGACTGATTTTAATCATCGCCCCGAAGCTAAAGCCCGCCGACCCGCTCGTATTATCGAGGCGCAGCTCGCGGGCCTGCAAGTGGTTGTAGCCCGCCCGTAGCCGCAGGCCCGCCCCCAGCATTAGCTCGGCCCCCACCGTGAAGTGCCGGGCCAGGTTGTCGCCAAAGTTCTTGCCCGCCCGCACGGTGTCGCCGGCCGCGTTGGTGCTGCCGCGGTCGTTGGGGTCGAGGTACTGAATATTCCACTGGTGCAGGTGGTGCATGGTCAGCGTGAAGCGCAGCGGCATGTGTTCAGGCTTGATGGTAGTACCGAGCTGCACGTCGAAGGGCAGCGGCTGCCGGGCGCTGGCGATGTACGGTTTCAGCATGTAGCCCGCGTTTTTCACCACCAGCCCCACCGTAAAATCCTGGTCTTCCTGGGGCTTGTAGAGCACGCCCGCATCGCCGGCCAGCGCCACAGCGCGGTTGTCGGCGATGGCCGACACGGCCAGCTTGGCCGCCAGCCCGAAGGTGAATTTACCCTTCGTGTAAGAGTCGGCCGCCGTGAAGGCGTACTCGTTCACCCCAAACGTACCCAGCGGGTTGCCGGCCGCGTCGAAGCTCTGCAAGTCGCCGTAATTCAAGTACGTAAAGCCCAGCCCGAAGCGCCCGCGCTTCTCGGTGTTGAAGGCGTAGGCGGCGGTGCTCTGCTTGATGCTACCCACGTAGGCCACGTAGGTGAGGGCCGCCGTGCGGTCCATGTCGGCATTCAGCAGTGCCGGGTTGCCGTAGAGCTGGGTGGGGTCACTGCTGCGGGCCGAGGCATTCATGCCGCCGCTGGCCGCGAGCTGCGCCGAAGGCGGCAGGCTGAGGAAGGGAAACGCCGCCCGCCCGCCAAGCTGGGCCTGCGCCGCGTAGCCGCTCGCGGCTAGCCCGGCTACTAAAATGCAACGTGCGGAAAGCTGTTTCATGGGCCTAAAAATACGCCTGGCAAAGTGGTTGGCCGTTCAACGCAGCTACCCCGATTTTCCGTGTGAGGGCGCGGCGCGTCGCAGGCTTGGCTTTTGGCGCGCTGCGCAAGAAGGCCGGCCCGAGCGCAACGAGTTTGGGTCCGACCCGAATCAGTTTATCGAAAAGAGCAACGAGTTCGGGTTGGACCCGAACTCGTTCGCCAAAAAGAGGAGTTAGTTCGGGTCCAACCCGAACTAATTTACCAAAAAGACGAACCAGTTCGCCAAAAAGGGCAGTGAGTTCGGGTCAGACCCGAACTAGTTCGCCAAAAAGATGAACCAGTTGGGGTCCGACCCAAACTAGTTCAGTGAAAAGGGCAGTGAGTTGACGTCCGACCCCAACTCACTGCCCTTTTTACTGGCAAGCTAAAGCTTACCCTACACTCATTGCACTTCCACGCTCGGGCCGGCCGGGGCGGGCGCGTCGTCGCGCACGGGCAGGGCCTGCGGGCGGGCCACTTTCTCTTGCAGCAGCGCCACCGTCAGCACGTCATCCACGCGCTCGGCGTAGTGAATTTGCAGGCCCTTGAGGTACTCGGCCGTGATTTCCTCCACGTCCTTGCGGTTTTTGGGCGAAAGGATTACGTCGCGCACGCCGGCGCGGCGGGCGGCCAGCAGCTTTTCCTTGATGCCGCCCACCGGCAGCACCCGCCCGCGCAGCGTAATCTCGCCTGTCATGGCGAGGTGCGGGCGCACGCGGCGCTGGGTGTAGGCCGAGGCGATGCTCGTAAAAATGGCGATGCCCGCGCTCGGCCCGTCCTTCGGAATGCCGCCCTCCGGGAAGTGAATGTGCAAATCGTACTGCTCAAACAGCCGGTAGTCGATGCCCAGCTCCTCGGCCCGGGCGCGCAGGTAGGAGAGGGCCGTAATGGCCGATTCCTTCATCACGTCGCCCAATTGGCCACTCAGCGTGAGCTTGCCGCGCCCCCGGCTCAGCAGGCTTTCCACGAACAGAATATCGCCGCCCACGCTCGTCCAGGCCAGGCCCGTAACCACGCCGGCCGTGTCGGCCTCCTGGTACAAATCGCGGTCGAAGCGCGGCGAGCCCAGGATTTTGAGCACATCGGCGGGGTCGAGCTGGGCGGGCAGCGCTTCCTTGCCGGCCTTGCGGCGGGCCAGGTTGCGGGTGAGGGCGGCGAGCTGGCGCTCCAGGCTGCGCACGCCGCTTTCGCGGGTGTAGTCGTCGGCCACGCGGTGCAGGGCCTGGTCGGTGATTTTAACCTCGTTCTCGGCCAGGCCGTGCTCGCGCAGCTGCTTGGGCCAGAGGTGCTTTTTGGCAATCTGCGTTTTCTCTTCCTGCGTGTAGCCGGTGAGGTCGATAATCTCCATCCGGTCGCGCAGCGCCGGCTGAATGGTTTCCAGCGAGTTGGCGGTAGCGATGAAAAGCACCTTGCTCAAATCGTACTCCACCTCCAGGTAGTTGTCGGTGAAGGTCGAATTCTGCTCGGGGTCGAGCACTTCCAGCAGGGCCGACGACGGGTCGCCGCGGAAGTCGCTGCTCACCTTGTCAATCTCGTCCAGAATAATGACCGGGTTGCTCACGCCGGCCTTCTTTATCTGGGCGATAATGCGGCCGGGCATGGCGCCCACGTAGGTTTTGCGGTGCCCGCGAATCTCGGCCTCGTCGCGCACGCCGCCCAAACTCAGGCGCACGTACTTGCGCCCCAGCGCCGTGGCGATGCTGCGGCCCAGCGAAGTCTTACCCACGCCGGGCGGGCCGTAGAGGCACAAAATCGGCGCTTTCAAATCCTGCTTCAGCTTCAGCACCGCCAGATATTCGAGAATGCGCTCCTTCACCTTTTCGAGCCCGAAGTGGTCGGTATCAAGGATTTTCTTGGTGTTCTTGAGGTTGAACTTGTCCTTGGTCACGTCGCCCCAGGGCAGGTCGAGCAAGTACTCCACGTAGTTGAGCGTCACGGGGTAGTCGGGCGACATCTGGTTGATGCGGGCCAGCTTGCTCAGCTCCTTCTCGAAGTGCTTGCCCACGGCCTCGGGCCACTTTTTGGCCTGAGCGCGGGCGCGCAGACCGGCCATATCCTGCTCGGGCGTGCCCTCGCCCTGGCCCAGCTCGTCTTGCAGGGTTTTGAGCTGCTGGCGTAGGAAATATTCGCGTTGCTGCGCGTCGATGCCAGTGTGGGTTTTCGAGCGAATATCGTTTTTGATTTCCAGCAATTCGGCTTGCCGCAGCAAGGCTTCGAGTAGCTGCCGGGCCTGGGCCTCGGGGTCGCCGAGCTCCAGCAGTGCCTGCTTGGCGGCCAGGTCAAGCTGCACATTCGAGGATAGGAAATGCACCAGGAACGCCGGCGACTGAATACCGTCGAGCATGGCCCGCGCCTCGGGCGGAATCTCGGGCGTGAGCTCTAGCACCTTGGTCGCGGCCTCGCGCAGGCTTTGCAGCAGCACCAATTCAGCGTCGTTCTCAGCGTCGAGCGTCTGCTCCTCAAAGTAGCCAACCTTGGCCACCAGCTGCGGCGCAAACGACACCTCGGCCCCCACGCGGAAGCGTACCTGGCCCTGGATAATAATCGTAACCTGCCCATCGGGCTGGTCGATGAGCTTGAGAATGCGGGCCAGCGTGCCCACTTCGTAGAGGTCAACGAGGGTAGGCTCGTCGGCGTCGGGGTTGCGCTGGGCCACCACGCCGATGAGCTTCTCATTCTTGGCTGCCAGCTTGCGAATCAGGCGGATGCTTTTCTTGCGCGTCACCGTCACGGGCAGCACCACACCGGGGAAGAGCACCGTATTGCGCACCGGCAGCAGCGGTAGGGTAGCGGGCGCGTCGTCGCCCGAAATCAGGTGGTCGGGGTCAGCTGCCATGATGGCAATGGCTTCGGGGGCCGAGTCGGAGCCGCCAACCAGGCGCTGGCCGCGGCGTGAAGTAGCAAAGGTCATTAGCAAAGAAAAGTAGGCGCGGCCGAGCCACGCAGCGGCTGCCAGAGTGGCAGCCCAAAGCCCGCTTCTAAGGTACAAACGGGTAGCAGGAAAGTGGGTTCAAGGGCCGTGCCAGCTGGGCCGGGGCCGCCAAAGCGGCGCAAAATAACCAGCACGGCAACGGTTTTCATAAGTTGCACTGGCGGCGGTAGTAATTTTGTGCGTACTTGCGTCTTTATTCTAGCTATCTGTTATCTACGTATGAATAGCCTGTGCTTTAATTATACTTTCCGTAGAATAGGCTGGCTGCTATTGCTACTGCTGGGTGGCTGGCCAGCCGCCGCGCAGCAGCGCCCGCAGCCGCGTGCTGCCAGGCCCGCCGCCGTTACCCCGCCCGCCGCCCCGGCCGCGCGCCCCGCCTACCAGGCGCGCGCCCTCACGGGCCGCATGAGCCGCCGCCTGCGCGTGCGCCCCGATGGCACGCCCGACTTCGTGAATGTGAATAAAATCCCGTTTTTCGAAGATAAAAAGGCTCTGCAAGCCATCCGCAAGGCCGAGCGGCGGCACCGCTACGCCGAGGCGCGCACCTTGCTTACGCAGTACGTGGCGCAGTTTGGCATCGAGAATTTTTACCGCAACACCGATATGCTGTGGCACCTGGGCCAGCTCTGGCAGCGCGACAGCACCCAGCAGGAGCGCGCTAAGGCGTATTTCCGGCTGGCCCTCAAGCACCACCGCACCGACGTGACGCGCGTGCAGCAGTACTACGACTCGCTCGACGCCAAAAACGTGGACCTCTACGTGCCGCTGAAAGTGTACTACGACATCGTGGAGTACCGCAAGGGCATCAGCACCTTTCACCCGCCCAAAAACGTGTACACCAACATGGGCGACCTCGTCAACTCGAAGCTCGCCGACTACGGCCCCGCGCTGGGCGGCGGCGATTCGGTGCTGCTGTTCAGCAGCAAGCGGCAGCCCCGGCGCGGCACCTTGCAGGAACAGAGCGACGAAAATCTCTACGTGTCGCGCCGCGACGGGGCCATCGGCTGGTCGGAGGCCGAGCCGCTGCCCAAGCCCATCAACTCGCAGTACAACGAGGGCTCGGCGTGCTTTTCGCACGATGGGCGCACCATCTTTTTTGCCCGCTGCGAGTGCCCTACCTGCCACGGCAACTGCGACTTATACACCGCCAAGCTGGGTGCCGACGGCAAGTGGAGCGTGCCCAAAAGCCTGGGGCCGCTCGTCAACTCCGTGGGCTGGGACTCGCAACCCACGCTCTCGCCCCACGAGGACACGCTGTACTTCGCCTCCGACCGGCTGGGCGGCTTCGGTATGTCGGATATCTACTTCACGGTCAAGCAGAAAAACGGCCAGTGGGGCCGCGCCCAGAATATGGGCCCGGTTGTGAACACCCGCGAAAGCGAGGTAAGCCCATTTTTTCACCCGCTCTACCAGGTGCTGTATTTCAGCTCGCGCGGGCAACTGCTCAATTTTGGCGACTTCGACATTTATAAAACCTACCGCGTGGGTGGGCGCTGGCAGGAGCCGCGCAACATCGGCCCGCTCGTAAACGGCAAAGGGTCAGAGTACTACTTCACCATCGACAGCCAAAGCAAAAACCTCTACTACGCCCGCTCCGAGGCCCAGGAAATCGGCAATCTCGACCTCTACTCTTTCCCCTTGCCGATGGAGGCACAGCCGCAGGCCACCACGCAGGTAGCCGGCACCCTCCGCGACTCGGTGAGCAACAAGCCGCTCAAAGGCCTCATTAGCATCATCGACCTGGATAATGGTATTGAGGTGGCCAGCAAGTACTTGCGCGCTGATGGCTCGTTCGATTTTGAGCTCATGGACGGCTCGCACTACGCCATGCTCATCCAGAGCCCCGACGCCTTCACGGTCGAAAAGCAGTTTGCCCTGAAAGGTGATACCGTGCTGGCGCTGCTCACCAATAGCATCGACTACAAACTGCCGCTCATCTTCAAAAATATTGAGTTTGAGCACGGTAAGTCGGGCATCCAGGCGGCCATGCAGCCCACACTCGACCGCATCACCTTGTTCTTGGTCGACCACCCGACCTTCCGCCTCAGCATCGCGGGCCACACCGACAGCCAGGGCGACCCCGCCATCAATGAGAAGCTCTCGCAGGACCGCGCCGAGGAAATCCGGCGCTATATCGAGCGCAAAGGCAAGCTCAAGCCCGGCCGCATCGAGAGCATCGGCTACGGCTCCAGCAAGCCGCTGAAAGACGAGCTGACCGACGCCGACGCGCGGGTAAACCGGCGCGTGGAATTTCGATTGATTAAGCCGGAGGGAGAAAAAACGGCGGCTGGGTGGTAGTGTAGCGTAAGCTAAAGCTTACGCTACACTGAGTTACCACAATTTCGTATCCATAATGCCGGGCGGCAGCGGGGCCGAGGTGCCCAGGCCAAGCACGCACCAGCCGGCTTCCACGCCGAAGGTGTTGCCGGGCACCACATGGCTCACCCAGCGCAGCAGGGTTTGGCCGGTGTACTCGTGGGTAGTGGGGTTGAGCTCGCGCAGCAGCAGTGCGTCGCCCACCTGAAAGTTCTGCTCGTTCAGGCGCACGTCGAACGGCTTGGTGCCGTTGGCCACGGCCGCGAACGAATCGGGCCAGATGGGGAGCTCGTGGGTGCGGCGGCGGGCGGCGAGGGCAGCTTGGGTAGCGGGCGCAGAATAAGTAGTCATAATGATAAAAGCGGCTAAAAGTAAAAAGTAGCTGAAAAGGCAAAAATACGAAAACCCCGAACACCGGCGGCGGCCGGTGGCGGGGTGGGATATCGGTATAACGCCCGCAGTAGCCCGATGGTTTCGGGATAACGCTATGATAATGAAGATACGGCCCCAGTCGGCCAGGCTGAAAGCAGCTTACAGCGGCGGCAAATCCAGGTTTAAATCCTGGTCGCACATGCACCGGAAATGACCCTTGGGGCACTCGGCGAAGCCGATTTTGGAGCACGGCCGGCAGGGTAGCCCCGGTACCTCCAGCGCCTGAAACGCGGTGCGGTAGGGGTACATGCCAAACTCCGGCACCGTGTTGCCCCACACGCTGAAAACCTGTTTCTTAAACGCCGCCGCCACGTGCATCAGCCCCGTGTCGTGGCTCACTACGAAGGCCGCCTGCCGCACCAGCGAAGCCGACTGATGTAGCGAAAACCGCCCGCAGGCGTTGTAGATGAGTGGCTGAGTGGCTGAGTGGCTGGGTGGATGAAAAGCCAGCTCAATGACGTGGCCGGTGCTCTCGTCTTCCGGCCCGCCCAGCAACACCACCGGGCGGCGCTGTAGCTTGCCTACCAGCTCAATAAGCTTGTCCACGGGCAGGCGCTTGGTAGCGTGCTGCGCCCCGATGGCCACCGCCACGTAGCCACCCGGCCGGAAGCCTTCGGGCAGTACTTCGGCTACGTCTACCTCCTGCCCGGGCGGGATGAAGTAATCGAGCCCGCCGCCATCGTCGCGGATGCCGAGCGGCGCGGCGGCCGCCCGGTAGCGGTCCACGATGTGTACGGGCGGCAGTTTGTTGATTTTAAAATTGACCAGTAGCCACTTCTGCAAGTTCAGCTTGTCGAATGCCCGGCCCGGCACGCCCGGCAGTTGCAAGCGGATAAGCCGCGTGCGCAGGTTGTTGTGCAAATCCACGATGAAATCGAACCGCTCGGCGCGCAGCTCGCGCACCAGTTCGCCCAGGCTGCCGCGGAGCACGTGCGTTTTAGCCACGTAAGGGTTGGCTTCGAGCAGGCTGCGGTAGGCGGGCTTGGTGGCAAAATGCACCTGCGCATTGGGCACCTGCTGGTGCAGCTGCCGCACTACCGGCGTCGTGAGCACGATGTCGCCGATGGAGGAAAAGCGCAGAACGAGGATTTTCATTGGTTCGTCAGGCTGTCATGCTGAGCGGAGCGTAGCGGAGTCGAAGCATCTCTACCTCAGCACTAACTCCTAACGCTAGCAACGAAGCGGTAGAGATGCTTCGACTCCGCTGCGCTCCGCTCAGCATGACAGTTCTTTCATTTCGTTACTACCTGGCTTTCCGCGCCGCAAAGTACGCCGCCACCTCGTTCACGCTCTTGGCATTAAACGTCATCTCCTTGGTCAACATACCCTTGCGGCCGGCCAGCACGCCGTAGCGCATGTCGGCGTAGCCGTCGGTGTGGTGGGCGTCGGGGTTGATGCTGAGCTGCACGCCCTGGTCGAGCGCGTAGCGCACCCAGCGCCAGTCGAGGTCGAGCCGCCAGGGGTTGGCGTTGATTTCGATGATAACCTGATGCTGAGCGCAGGCGTCGATTACAGCCTTAAAATCAATGGGGTAGCCGGCGCGGCGCAGCAGTAGGCGGCCGGTGGGGTGGCCCAGCATGGTGCAGTGCGGGTTGGCAATGGCGGCCAGCAGGCGGTCGGTAGCGCGGCGCTCGTCCATCTTCAAATTGGAGTGGATGCTGGCCACGATGAAGTCGAACGAGTTGCGCAATTCGGCGTCGTAGTCCAGCGAGCCATCGCCCAGAATATCCGCCTCAATGCCTTTAAAAATGCGGAATGGCGCTAGCTCGGCGTTCAGCTCGTCTATCTCGCGGTGCTGCTGGCGCACGCGCTCGGGGCCCAGGCCATTGGCGTAGTGCGCGGCCTGCGAGTGGTCGCAGATGCCGAGGTACTCGTAGCCGCCGTCGCGCAGGAAAGTGGCCATCTGGCGTAGCGAGTGGTTGCCGTCCGAGTAGGTACTGTGGTTGTGCAGCGAGCCGCGCAAGTCGCTGTCTTGCAGCAGTTTCGGGATTTTGCGCTCGGCGGCCAACTCGATTTCGCCCAGGCCTTCGCGCAGCTCGGGCACCACGTATTGCAGGCCGGCTTTTTCATATAAAGCCTCTTCGCTGGCAAACTGCTCGCGCTTGGCCCACTGCCGCAGCGTGCGCGGCGCGAGCGGGGTAGCGCCGGGCAGCGCCGCGCCCAGGTGGGCCTCGGTGCCGGTAGTTAGAAAAAGCTGATTGACAAAGTCTTGCGGGGCCACCACGCGCACCACGATGCCCACGCCGCCCTCCACGGCGGTGCCGGCCCACACCCACGGGCCCGAGCGGCGCACGTCGGCCCGCAGGCCGGGCGCGGCATTCAGCAGCGCGTGGATGGGCGCGGGGTCGGGCGCAGCTGCCAGGATTTCCACCGTTTCCACGATTTCGAGGGCGCGGCGGATGTCGCCGGTGGCGGCGGCTTCGGCCACGCCGGGCACCTGGCGCAAGCGGGCGGTGAGGTCGTTGGCCAGCGCCTCGGCCTGCGAAAAGAGTAGCTTGCCCGCGCTCTGGTCGGTGAAGGCCAGCGCGGCCAGAATGCTTTCCTGGGTTTTGGCCCCGAAGCCCTTGAGCGTGGCCACGCGGCCGGCCTCGGCGGCTTCGCGCAGCTGGTCGGGGCTTTCGAGGCCCGCGTCGCGCCACAGGGCGCGCACCTTTTTAGGGCCAATGCCCTTGATGCCCAGCATTTCCACCACGCCGGGCGGGGTTTTGTCGAGTAGTTCTTGCAGCTCCTTGAAGGTACCGGTATCGAGCAGCTCGGCTACTTTGGCGGCCTGGGTTTTGGAGAGGCCGGTGCGGTCGGGCAGGCCGGGGCGGTCGATTTCCGACACTGGAAACTCAAGCTGCTCCAGGGCGGTCACGGTGCCGTCGTAGGCCCTGATTTTGAAGGGGTTTTCGTCGTGCAGCTCCAGCAGCTGGGCGGTAAGGCGAAAGGCACGAATGAGGGCGCGGTTGTCCACGGGGCAGGGCTGAAAGTAGGGTCGAAAAGGCAGGCGGGGAGTAGCAGTACGCAATTTTCGGCCGCTGCGGCCACGCTGAAAACCGGCCCGGCCGCCCCCAAAAGTACGCCCGGCGGGCGGGCAGCGGGGTGATAGATTGTAGGCTGCGGCGGTAGCTTCGGGAGCCCGACGCCCGGCGGCGCGGGGTTTTGCTCGGCTTATATCCGGCTTCTATGCGCTTCCCGATTGTGCGTGCCACGCTACTGTTCGTTGCCCTTATTCTGGGCGGGGCACTACTGTTTTTATTTGATTTATATGAGGTTGCCAGTCAGCGCTTCAATATGCTGCTCTTGCTGGTGCTGCTGCTGGCCAAGGCGGCCTACTTCGTGTGGGCGCTGCTACGCTGGAGTCGCAAGTCGGTAGCCTCGCCCTACTACCTCACTTACATGACGGGCTTTTTTCTGGTGCACGTGCTGCTGGTGGTGCTCTCGTTCGGCATCGACTACTACTGTTTGTTTCGCATCGACCCTACTTCCTTCGCCATGCCCGCCGGCCCGCCCGGCGAGTGGCGGCAGCTGCTGACCTTCGTGTATTTCAGCCTGGGTAAATTCACCACGGCCGGGGGCGGCGAGCTGCACCCAGCCACCGCCGTGGGGCAGTGCTGCGCCATCGTCGAAATGGCGCTTTCCTACTTCACTACCGTGCTGGTCATTGCCAACCTCAGCCATTTGCAGGCGCTGTTTGGGCGCAAGCCGGGCGGCCCCGCGCCCGAGTAGCCGCGCGCTGGCCGCGTGCGTACTTGGGGGTAGCTCTTATTGGTTTCACTTATGCGTTTTCACTACCTTGCTCGCCTGGCTAGGGCTGCCCCGCTGGCGCTGGCGCTGGCTTGCCACTCCGAGCACCCAACCGGGCTGCCCGCTTCGGCCGAGCTGGCGCAGCTGCGCGGCACCTGGCTGCTGCTGCCCGAAAGCAGCCGCGCCGACACGCTGGCTTACCGCCGCAACACCTATCGCTTCAAATACCGGCCCGGCGGGCGGCCGGGCTTCCGGCTGGCGCCGGGCGGGCGGTTTACGCGCTTCGACCTAGCCCCCGGCGGTGGGTTGCTGGCCGAGGAAGGCACTTGGAGCGAAACCACTACCGGCCGCCTGCTCATCCACTTGCCCGGCCTGAAGCCGCCCGCGCCCGACTACGAGCTGGAGGTATTGAGCTATAAGGGCGGCCTGCTGAAGCTGCGCCGCCTGCGCGAGCGGCCCACTGTGGAGGTTATTCGCTAGCCGTAACGAGGTAATAAATACGCTTGTCCTTGCGAGCGCAGCGAAGCAATCGCACCTGTTGAGTTGCGCTGTTCGGGTGCGATTGCTTCGCTGCGCTCGCAAGGACAGGTGTTCTCTGTGTTGCTTCCCGACCTTTGCCGCCATGAACTACTGGCTCGTAAAATCCGAACCCGAGGCCTATTCCTGGGCCGACTTTACCCGCGACGGCGGCACCGACTGGACCGGCGTGCGCAACTACCAGGCCCGCAACAACCTGCAAGCCATGCAGCCCGGCGACCTCGTACTATTCTACCACAGCGTGAGCGAAAAAGCCGTGGTGGGCGTGGCCCTGGTGCACGCTGCCGCCGCGCCCGATGCCACCGCCGAAGCCGGCAGCCCCTGGGTAGCCGTGCACCTGCGCCCGCACGAGGCGCTGGCCCGCCCGGTGCCGCTGGCCGCCCTCAAGGCCGAGCCCCGTCTCGGCCAGATGGGTTTGCTGCGGCAGTCGCGCCTGTCGGTGACGCCCATGCGGCCTGAGGAGTTTGACCTGGTGCTCGAACTCGGAGCGGCGTAGGGCAGTAAAAAGGAATTGCTGGGGCGGGCATAGGTAAAACAGTTGCTGACTTAGCGCACGGTTTTGAAGGGAATTAAAAATTAAAAATGATAAATTAAAAATCTGGCAGCCAAATTTTTAATTTATCATTTTTAATTTTTAATTCCCTTCACCGGATAGGAATCTGCCGTAGTTATCTTCGTAAGACTTGCTCTGCCGGCCCCGGCTCATCCTTTTTTCCCGCCCCCGCCCTCTCATGAAACAGTTTTCCGCTCTCTTATTGTGGGTTGCGCCGCTGGCCGCGTGGGCGCAGGCCACCGTGACCATGCCCGCCCCGCCGCCCGGTGCCCCAGCTCAAACCGCCCGCACCGAACTGCTGCTCGACCACAGCAGCGAGGATGCCTGGGTGCAGGCCATGCCCGCCGACACGGCCGTGGTAGTGCTGTTGCGCCGCCAGCCCAAAACCTTCGGTAAACCGCAGTATGCCCTGGCGCACTACCGCGCCGGTCTCACGCTCCGGCGCGAGCAGCCCGTCGAGATTCCCGACGAGTACGACGTGGCGCGCCTGTGCGCCGAGCGCGGCGTGCTGTACGCCGTGTGCCGCTCGCACCAGGAGCCGGGCAACCTGCTGGTGCTGGCTTACAGCCTGCGCGATGGCCGGGTGCATTCGCAGGAGTTTAAAACCAAGAAGAGCCGCGACCTCGCCGCCGTGCGCGCCGTGGATGGCAAGCTGCTGGCCACCGTGGCCCTCGACGATGGCCAGCATCAGACCGTACTGCTGCTCGACGTGGCCAGCGGCAGCTTCCAGTTTTTGCCTTCGCTCTACGAGTCCATCAGCTCCGAATTTACCAGCGTGGCCGACGCGCCGGCCGGCCGCGCCGAGTTTGTGGCCAGCCAAACCAACGGCCGCAAGCAGCGCTTGATGCTCAAGCAATTATCGGCCGAAGGCGGCGAGCTGCTGCGCTCCGAGATGGTGCAGACTGAGAGCGAGCGCACGCTCATCACGGCCCAGCTTAGCCCGTTGCAGGACACCAGCGCCCGGCTGCTGGCCGGCACCTACGGCCTGCGCGGGCCGCAGTTTGCGCAAGGTCTTTTCACTACTGACCTCACCGCCGCGCCGGCCAACCCCGCCGACCCGCGCCCGGCGCTCAAGTTCTACGATTTTCGGCGGCTGCGGCACTTTTTCGACTATCTTGGCCCCGGCAAGGAGGCCCGCCTGCGCGACCGCACCGCCCGCCGCGAGGCCGAGGAACTGGCACCTCTGCGTTGGCACTACCGCCTGCTGTTGCACGAGCTAAAGCCCCGCCCCGACGGCGGCTACACGCTGGTGGCCGAGGTGTACTACCCGCGCTACAACTACGGCAGCATGGGCACGGCCCCCGCGCTCAGCAACTACAGCAACCTGCCTTTGCCCTACTATACGGGGGCTTATTCCAACGCGGCGGGCCGGGCGCTCGTGGGCTTTCGGACCACGCACGTGCTGGTGTGCGGCTTTGACCGGCGCGGCAGCCTGCTCTGGGATAATACCTATGTCGTTGAAAACGAGCTGCTGCACGACCAGCTCGAAGAAGCCGTGCGGGCCCTCACGCTGCCCGACGGCCGCCTGGTGCTGGCCTACCTCACCGAAGAGGGCCTGCACTACAAGCTCGTAAACCAGGACGAGGCCTCGCCCAACGACCTGAAAGTGGAGCTCTTCACGGCCGGCCCCGGCGTGAAGGAAAAGGTGCTCGATACCTACCAGCCCGACATTCAGCCCTGGATTGGCTCGCAGTACGTAGCCAGTGGCTTTCAGAATATTAGGTCGCAAAACGGGGCCGTGCGGCACGTATTTTTCCTGCAAACGCTGGAGTTCTAAGCGAGTTATGAGTGTTGGGTTCTGAGTTTTGAGTTGGTAAGAAGACCGTTCTTTGACAACTCAAAACTCAGAACCCAAAACTCATAATTCCCAAAGTGCTTCTCGCTACCCACACTGGCCAGCCCCACGAGGCGGGCCTCGACGAAGCCGGGCGCGGCTGCCTGGCCGGGCCGGTATTCGCGGCGGCCGTCATTTTGCCGCCCGACTACAACCCCACTTTTCTCAACGACTCGAAGCAGCTCACGGCCCGCCGCCGCGAGGCCCTGCGCCTCGACATCTGCGCCAACGCCGTGGCCTGGGCCGTGGCCGAAGCCTCCCCCGCCGAGATATTAGAGATTAACATTGCCCAGGCCAGCTACCTGGCCATGCACCGGGCGGTAGCCGCGCTGGCCGTGCCCGCTACGCACCTGCTGGTCGATGGCAACCGCTTCCGGCCCCACGCCAGTTTGCCGCACACCTGCATCGTCGGCGGCGACGGGGTCTACCGCAGCATCGCGGCGGCCTCCATCCTGGCCAAGACATTCCGCGACGAGCGCATGCACGAACTGGCTGCTGAGTTTCCGGCCTACGGCTGGGCGCAGAATGCCGGCTACCCCACCGCCGCCCACCGCGCCGCGCTACGCGAGCACGGCGTTTCGCCACACCACCGAACGGGGTTTAAACTCATTTAACAATTATCAATTAACATTTAATCATTCAACAGCCCGCCTGACGTGCCACAAAGGAGGCGTCAGGCGGGCTGTTCACTGATAAATGTTACCTGTTAAATGAAAAGCTATTGCTTCAGCTTCAGCAAATCCAGAAACAAACTGAAGCTGTCGACCGTGCCGCCACCCTCGCCGCCGAAGGAATCGAAGGTGAGGGGCTTGATGATGTAGCCGCTTACGCTGAGGTCTTTGGCACCCAGGCGGTCGGTGTCCAGGTCCGAGGTGGTCATAATAAACACGTTGAGGTCGTGAAACTCAGGGTCGGCGCGCAAAATTTTGAGTAGCTCCAGGCCGCTGAGGCGCGGCATGTTGAGGTCGAGCATCACCAGGTTGGGGCGGGCGATTTTGGCTTCGCCGTTTTCGCCGCGCAGCATGTTGAGGGCATCGCGGCCGTTGCGGGCGTGCGTGAGCGGCACGTTGATGTGCTGTTTGCGCAGCTCGCGCTGCACGTTCATCACATCCATTTGGTCGTCTTCGACGAGCAGAATGCTGGCCGAGCTAAGCGAGGAATTATCGAGGGGCGACATGGCGCGGAAAAGCAAAAGGAAAGCGAGCGGGCGCTCGCGCGCTGTTTTGACTGAATACGTAATGAGCGGCGGCGGGTGACAGGGATGCGGTAATTTCAGGCCTTGCTGGGGGCGATGGCCGGCCGGGCCGCTGCCTGGGCCGTGGCCGTAGCCTGGGCCACGGCTGCCGAGGCAGTAGTGGCGGCCGGCTGCTTGGGCCAGGTAAAGAAGAACGTGGACCCGCTGCCTTCGGCTGACTCGACCCAGATGCGGCCGCCCTGCCGCTCCACTATTTTCTTGACGATGGCCAACCCCACGCCGGTGCTTTCGAAGGCATCGCGCTCTACCAGCGTCTGAAAAATGACGAAGATGCGCTCATGGTACTCGGGCGCGATGCCCGGCCCGTCGTCCTGCACCGAAAAGCGGTAAAACTCGCCCGATACGTCGTCGCAGCCGATGTGGATGTGCCCGGTGCTGGGGTGGTCGTGGTACTTGATGGCGTTGGAAATCAGGTTGCTGAATACCTGGTGGAGCTGGGTGCGGTTGGTGACGATGGTGGGCAGGAAGAACGGCAGCTCCAACTGAAAGCCGTCGGGCATCTCCAGCGTGTCGGTAATTTCGCGTAGTAGCTGGCGCACGAATACGGGCTCGTTGGCCTCGGCCACGCGGCCCACCCGCGCCAGCGCCAGGATGCCCGTGATGAGGCCTTCCATACGGTGCACGCGCTGCCGCATGAGCGCCAGAAACTCGCGGATGTGCGCCGGCAGGTTGTCCTGGCCCATGTCCTCTTCTATCCAGCGCGAGGCGCTTTCGATGCCCCGCAGCGGGGCTTTCAGGTCGTGCGACACGACGTAGGCGAATTGGTCGAGCTCTTGGTTGCGGCCTTCGAGCTGGCTGATATTCTGGTCGATGGTGTGGGCCATGCCGTTGAGCGCGCCGGTTAGCTCACTTAGCTCATCGTGCTCGTTGTCAACTATCTGGGTTTTATAATCGCCCTCGGCCAGGCGGCGGGCCAGCGTAATCATGCTACGCAGGCGGCGGCTCAGCAGGCGCACGATGTACACGGCCCACAACAGGCCCAGCACCAGCCCCGTGCCCGTAATGAGGGCCGCCAGGCGCTGCGCCTGCGTGATGCTGTCGGTGAGGCGCTGGCGCTGCACGAGGCGGGTCTGGTTTTCGACCTTGTCGAACTGCATCATCTGGTGCCGGATGGCGTCCATCACCTGCTTGCCGATGAGGCCCTCTACCAGGTTGGCGTGGGGCAGGTTGTCGAGGCCGCGCTGCAAGGGGTCGCGCTGGCGGGCGGCGCGCTTTTCCTTTATTATGAGATGCGTGTAGGTAGTCCACTGTCGAAATAGGCGGTACGTGGTGTCGAGGCGCTGGCGCTGCTCGGGCTCGTCGGTCAGCTGGTCGCGCAGCTGGCCAAAGCGCGTGAGCAAGTCGCGCTCGCCGGCGTAGTAGGGGTCGAGCATCTGCTCGTTGCCCACGAGCAGGTAGCCGCGGTAGCCCGTTTCCATGTCGATGATGTTGCGCAGCAGCGTGGTGCCATCGGCCGAGATGTGCTGCGACGCCTCCACGCGCTGCGAATTGCGCAGCACCTGCCCGGCCAGCTGAAAGTTGAGCAGCAGCACCGCCGCAAACAGCCCCATCAGCAGCAGAAAGCCAGCGAAAAGCTTGGCGGTAAGGGTGATTTTCATAACATTAGGTAGCGTAGCCCGCCCCACCTCAAACCCCGGCAGTACGCAGTTCGGCCTCGATGGTTCGCAGCAGCGCCACGATGTGGTCGGCCTGCTGCTGCACCACCTGGAAGCCGGCCAGGGCTTCTTCCTGGTGGCCCGCCAGGCGCAAATCCATTAGGTGGTTGGCGCGCGCGTGGATGAGGCGGTGCTCGTGGTCGAGCTCCTTCATACCGGGCACATGGGCGTAGGGCCCTTGCCGGCGGCTGGCTATCCACTGGCCCAGGCTGCACGCCTCGGGGTCGCGCAGGGGCGCTTCGGCGCTGGCATTGCCATACAAAAACGAGCGCAGCCGGGCCTTAAAGGAGATGTGCTTGATAATAGCCGACTCAAAATCCTGCTTGATGGCTTCGGGACTCATACAATAACTGAACGTGGCAAGTGAAGAAGCCGGCCGCTTGGGCCGGCGGGCCCTAATTTCGTGGCCGGCAAAGCTAGCCCAGCCTTCAGGTTACGGACTTGTACGGCGCGGCGCGCTACTCGCCTGTTTTCTCCCCGCTTACTTTTTACCAGCCCGCTTTTTCAATGGAAGCCACGCCGCTCAAAACCGTTGCCCTGCACGACACCCACCAGCAGCTCGGGGCCAAAATCGTCCCTTTCGCGGGCTACGCCATGCCCGTGCGCTACTCCTCCGACCTCGAAGAGCACCACACCGTGCGGCGCGGCGTGGGCATTTTCGACGTGTCGCACATGGGCGAGTTTCGGGTGCGCGGCCCGCAGGCGCTCGACCTCATCCAGCGCACTACCTCCAACGATGCCAGCAAGCTCGTGCCCGGCAAGGCGCAGTACTCGTGCTTCCCCAACAACGAGGGCGGCATCGTGGACGACCTGCTCGTGTATAAAATGGCCGAGGAAGACTACTTCTTGGTAGTCAATGCCTCTAACATCGACAAAGACTGGAGCTGGCTGCAACAGCACAACACTCAGGGCGCGGAAATGGAAAACGTGTCCGACCAGCTGAGCCTATTCGCGGTGCAAGGCCCGAAGGCCGCCGCCGCGCTCCAGTCGCTTACCAACGTGGATTTGAGCGCCATTCCGTACTACAGCTTCGCGCAGGGCACGTTTGCGGGCACGCCTGGCGTCATCATCTCGGCCACGGGCTACACCGGGGCGGGCGGCTTCGAGCTGTACGTGCCCAACGAGCACGCCGCCGACGTGTGGGCTAAAATTATGGAAGCCGGTAAGCCCTTCGGCATCAAGCCCATCGGGCTGGGCGCGCGCGACACCCTGCGCCTCGAAATGGGCTATTGCCTCTACGGCAACGACATCACCGACACCACCTCGCCGCTCGAAGCCGGCCTGGGCTGGATTACTAAATTCACTAAGGAATTCACCAACAGCGACGCACTGAAGGCCCAGAAAGCCGCCGGCGTGCAACGCAAGCTGGTGGGCTTCGTGATGGACGGCCCCGGCGGCCTGCCCCGCAGCCACTACCCCTTGGTCGATGCCGAAGGCCAGGCCATCGGTGAGGTCACGAGCGGCGGGCAGTCGCCCACGCTCAGCCGGGGTATCGGCCTGGGCTACGTCAAAACGGAGTTTGCCACACCGGGCACGCCCATTTTCGTGCAAGTGCGCGGCAAGAATTTGCCCGCCACGGTAAGCAAGCTGCCGCTGGTGCCGGGTACGGAGGAGGCGTAGAGAAAAATTAAACCGTCATGCTGAGCGCAGCGAAGCATCTCGCGTGGCGCAGTAATTTCTTGCGTTGAGATTACTGCGCCACGCGAGATGCTTCGCTGCGCTCAGCATGACAAACGCTTTTTACAATAACTAGCCAAGTATCTTGAAACTAGACGTTTGTTTTTCGCCCGAGCTGCTGCCGCTCTATGACCTGCACGGCAAAATCGCCGTCATCGTGGACGTGCTGCGCGCTACCAGCACCATCGTGACGGCCCTCGACCAGGGCGTGACCGAAGTATTCGCTGTGGCCAGCCTGGAGGAGTGCGCCGCGCTGGGCCGCGAGCGGGGCTGCATCACGGCCGCCGAGCGCGATGGCATCGCCGCCGAGGGCTTCGACCTGGGTAATTCGCCTTTCGGCTTTCTTAATCCCGACTTTCCGGTAAAAGGCCGCACGCTGGCCATCAGCACCACCAACGGCACCAAGGCCCTGCGCCGCTCGCTCGACGCGGCGGCCATCGTGTGCGGCTCATTCTTGAATATCAGCGCGGTAGTGAAATTCATCGCCGCGCAGCAGCTCGACGTGGTAGTGGTGTGCGCCGGCTGGAAAGGCCAGTTTTGCCTCGAAGACACGGCTTTCGGGGGCGCGCTCGCCGAGCAGTTGCAGCCGCTGGGCTACGACATCGCGTGGTCGGATGCCGCCATCGCGGCCCTGCACCTGTGGCAGCACGCCAAGCCTAACTGGCCCGACTATTTGCTGGAATCGGCCGCCGTGCGCCGCCTCAACGCTCTCGAATACCACGACGACTTTGTGTTTTGCATGAAGCCCGATGTGTACCCCGACATCCTGCCGCTGTGGCAGGATGGGCGCCTGGTGCGCGGCTAAAAGGTTATTTCTACCTCACCTTAAAACCGTACGCCCGCCGAGATATAAGGGTATGCGCCTTCCTTCGAGAAGCCCACCACGGCTTGCAGCAAGGCAAGCTGCGCGGGTAGGAAATACACGCCGCCGCCGTAGCCGGCGTGCCAGCGCTGCGAGGCCTCTCCGGGCGTCCACACGCGGCCCACGTCGTTGAACAATACCAGGCCCAGCGTGCCGGGGGCCAGGTAGGAAGTGAAATCGGCGAGCTTGATGCGTACCTCCAAGTTGTTGTAGGCGATATGCTTGCCGGTGAAGCGCCAGAAATAAAAGCCGCGCAGGTTGTTGGTGCCGCCGAGCTTGAACTGCTGGAAATACGCCGCGTCGCCAAGCGTGGCCCCGCCGCCCGTACGGTTGGCGACAACTAGGCGGCTGGAGTCGCGGCCGGGGGCGAAGTGAAAACTGAACTCGCTGAGCGCCTGCGCGAAGGTGTGCTGGTCGGCGTCGAGGCGGTGCAGGGCCGTGAGGCTGGTAGTCCAGAGCACGCCGCGGCGCGCCACCAGGGCCCGGTCGCGGGTGTCGAAGGTAGTGCCGGCGGCCACGCCCGTGTAGGTCTGGGCCCGGAAAACGTCTTGGTCGGGGTTTTGGTCGGCGTAGGCGGCGAGCAGGCGGTTGGTGTTTTTGTCGCGGCCGCTGTTGTAGTACTGGCTTAGCAGGCCGCCGCTCAGCTGCCAGCGCTGGTAGGTGCGGCTCAGGCGCACGTCGGCTGTCACGAGGTTGTAGTCGTTGCGGTAGTAGCGGATGGCGTCGTCGGGGTCGCGGTCAAACCGCGACTCGTTGCCCACGCCGAAGAAGTGGCTGGTGTAGTTTGGCCCCAGCGAGGTCACGTTTACCAGCAGGTCGTTCTCGCCCACCTTGCGCTTAAAAATGCCGGTGTAGCCCAGCAGCAGCGATTGGTTGGCTAGGCCGTAGTTCACCAGCAAGCTCTGCCGCGAGCCATACGGCGCCTTGCGGAAGCCCTGCTTCTGGTACACGAAATTGCCAATCAGCTGCACGCCGTAGTCGCGGTTGTAGCCCACGCTCAGCAGCGGCTGCACATAGTCGTACTGAAAGCTGGCCTTGTTGAAGCTGTTCACCACCGTGTCGGTAGCCGTAATCAGCCGCGCCTGGCCGGCAGCCGGCAGCTGGTTGGGCTCGTCGGCGCGGTCATAGATGCGCAGCCGGCCGCGTTGCGGCACCTCGGGCGCTATCGCGAAAACGTCCTTGCCCTCCCCGCCAATCAGCCGCAGCCGAATGGGCGTGCGCGCCGCGCCGCGCACCGCAAACTGGTCGTCGCCGCCCAAGGCGTATAAACGCACCTCGCGGGTATCGGCCGGGTCGAAGGTGCGCTGGTACAGCACGGTACCCAGGCTGTCGTTCTTTCTGAGCTTATTAATCGTGACCTGCACTCGCCCACCGGGCAGGCGCGTCACGGCCACGCGCTCGCGCTTGTTGGAGGTCGAAACTTCGACCAGCCGCGCCAGCGAGCGATAGTAGTGCAGCGCCTGCTGCTCCAGGATATTGCGCCGCGCAATGATGTCTTTTACCAGTTTGGGGCCGCTCAGCTGGTAGATATTCGGTGGCAGCTGGCGCACCGCCTGCCCGATGAGGCTGTCAGTGAGGTGGCGCTGCACGTAGGCAATCTGGGTTTTCCAGTCGTCCTCGCTCAGCGCGTTCAGGAAGTAGCGGTCGAAGGTCTTGGCCTTGGCGTTCCAGCGGTTGATGGACCGGATGTGGTCGTTGTAGCCCTGCACGTTGGCCATGAACAGGTGCAGCGACAACGTTTTGGGAAACAGGCCAGTGGGCTTGTAAAATACGTGGTCGCGGTCGCGCGGTACGGGCTCGTAGCGGGTGCCTTGGCCGTCTTCCACGCGCTGCCAGCGCCACTGGTCCTCGTGGCGGTCGTAGTCGCCGAGCAGGATGTCGAGCAGGCGCGCGCGCAGCACGGTGGCTTGGTCTACATAGTTGTCGTTGTCTTTCTGGAGGCGCGCCTGGGCTTTCTCGGTGTTGTCGGTTTTGTCGGCGTCGAGCGGCTCGCGCTCCTCAAACAGGAAAACCTGGTTGGCGAAGTCCTTGCGGTACTCACCCAGCGCGGGGTCGTCGGGCACGTACACTACCTCGGGGTTGGCGTGCGGAATGCCCAGCGCCTCGGCCAGCGGCGGCACTACCACCGATGAGTACGGGTGTGAGGCTGACACTTGGTCCTGCAAAATATCCTTGGCGATAGTGGGCCGCAGGGTAGGGGGCAGGCCGCGCTCGGGGTACTTCTGCAAGGTGCGCAGCACCCACTGCTGCCCGCTGGCATCTTTGAGGCGCAGCGACTTGGTTTGCAGGCCACCGCCGCGCTGCACGATGGTGAGGCCGCCTTTCTCCTGATTTAAATGAAACACGCGCATCCGCACGGGCGCGGCCCACTCGCGGCGGTAGCTGTTGCCCAGCAAGAAGCGGTGCGCGGCCGACACGTGCAGGTAATCGGGCTCGATGGCCACCGTAATGCTGTCGGGGCCGGTCGGCGCACGCTGGGCCAGGGCCGGGGGCGCAAGCCCGGCCAGAAGCAGGCCGGCCGCCAGTGAGTATTTATACCAAGGGTGAAATAGCAGTTTTAAAAGCATCGGGTAAGGCGGGGGCGGTCGGGTAGTCGGGTGCTGGATTTTGGGTGCGGGCTACTGTGTTGGCTTAGCCAGACAGCGGCCCGCCAACTGGCGGAGGAACGGCAGGCACTCATAGCAGCCTCAAAATCCCGGTATACGGTAGCGCGGGCTTTTGCGGCCGGTAGAGCAGGTGTACGCAGTCTACTCGACAGCAAGCCAGCCTTAAAGCTCCGCAGCAAGGTCGCTGCAAGCAAGGGCAGAAAGCTGGCGCGCAGCCGAAGAAAGCACACTAAAAAATAGGCTGAATTTCCTGGCAGTGCCCGGCACGGGGCACGCGAATACGGTAGACTTAGCTTAAAACAAGATTCTCGATTTCTTCACGCGGGCAGCGTGCAATTGGAAGCTGACTATATTCCTACTTATGTTCGCACCAGCCAAGCTGGCATTGTTCATTTTTCAATCATAATCAAGTAAATGAAGCAACATTTTACTGCTATTCTTAAACGGCTGGCGGCTGCCGGTAGCCAGCGCTTTGGCACTGCGTTGGCCCTTGATAATCTGGTGTTAACCTGGACGATTGTGCAGCTGTTTGCTGCCGCCGGCCGGGGCCGCCGCCTGGCCGGGCGCGGGCTGCTGGCCGCCCTGGGCGGGCTGCTGGCGCTGAGCCCGGCCCACGCGCAGCAGCTGCCGTGGCAGCGGGCCGATAAGCTCACCGGCAACGGGAGCATTTTTGCCACGGCCTACGACGCGGCCGGCGACGAGTATGTGGCCGGCAACTTCACCGGCACGCTGGGGCTGGGCAGTCTGAGCCTCACGGCCGTGGGCAACGGCCAGACATTCGTGGCCAAGCGCAGCGCGGCCGGCACCTGGCTGTGGGCGCGGCGGGCCGGCAGCACGCTCACCAACGCGGGCAACCTCAACGACATCGGCTACCGGCTGGCGGTAGTGGGCAGTGGGGCCACGGCGCAGGTGTTCCTTTCGGGCCGCTACATGACGACGGTGAACTCGACCGCTGATTTTGGCCCCTTCACCCTCAGCGGCTACGCTACCAGTATAGCTACGGCCGATATTTTCGTGGCCGCGCTCGATGGCAACGGCACCTGGCTGTGGGCCCGGCGGGCGGGCAGCGCGGGCGGGCAGGACTTCGCGCCTGGCCTGGCCGTGGCGGGCAGCGGCACGGCCGCGCAGGTGTTCATCAGCGGCTATTGCAGCGTCAGCACCACGGTGCCCATGCAGTTTGGCACCATCAGCCTGCCGGGCTACAGCACCTCGCTGGGCAACGACCTGTTTGTGGCCTCGCTCGACGCCAGCGGCAACTGGCTGTGGGCCCGCCGGGCGGGCAGCACCCTGGGCGCCGCCGGCACCGCCGATGAGATGGCCGACAATCTGGTAGCCACCGGCTCTGGGGCCTCGGCCCGCGTCTTTATGCTGGGCACCTACTACGCCACTACCACCGTCACGGCCGAGTTTGGGTCGTTTAAGCTGGCCGGCTACAACGCCTCGGGCAGCGCCGATTTGTTCGTGGCCGCCCTCGACGCCAGCGGCACCTGGCTGTGGGCCCAGCGGGCCGGCGGCACGGGCTACGATTTTTGCTATGGGGCCAAGGCCACGGGCAGCGGGGCCAGCACCCGCATCTACACCACGGGTACGTTCACGGGTAGCACTACCAATACGGCTACTTTTGGCACCACGGCCCTGCCCGGCTACGGCACTGCGGCCGGCTCCGATGCCTACGTGGCCGCCATCGACGGCAGCGGCAACTGGCTTTGGGCCAAGCGCATGGGGAGCAGCGCCGGCGAAGACAACTGCTGGAGCGTGGACGTGGCCGGGCGCGGCCCTAGTGCGCGCGTCTACATCGCGGGCGACTACGCGGCCAGCACCGCTACCACCGCCGACTTTGGCGGTGGGCTGCTGCGCGGCTTCGGCACCACCACCTCGGCCGACGTGTTCGTGGCCGCGCTCGACACAGCGGGCACCTGGCTGGCCCTGCAACGGGCGGGTGGCACCGGGGCCGACCGGGCACTGTCGCTGTCGGTGGCGGCGCAGGGCTGCACCGACCGCCTGCTGATAGGTGGCTCGTTCAGCGGCCCGTTCGCGGCCGGCACTACCTCGCTCACGGGCACCGGCACCACGGCCTGGCTGGGGGTAATCAACCAGAATTTTGTCGTGCCCACCGCCACCAATGCCGGCACCGCCAGCAGCGTGTGCCCCGGCGTGGGCGTCGTGCTGGGGCCATCGCTCACGCTGCCCGGCTATGCCTACAGCTGGAGCCCGGCCACCGGCCTCAGCAGCACCACCGTGCCTAACCCCACGGCCACGCTGACCAATGCTACCAATCAGCCCGTAGTACAACGCTACACGCTGACCACGACCGTCGGCAGCTGCGTGCAAACCAGCACCGTAGACGTGACCGTGCTGCCCGCCCCCGACCCCGGCGCTATCACTGGCTCGGCGGCAGTGTGTACGTTTGGCACTTCCCAGCAATACAGCGTGGCCAGCCTCGCGGGCACTACCTACCAGTGGAGCGTAACCGGCGGCACCCTCACGGCCGGGCAAGGCACCAGCCAGGCCACGGTGCAGTTTGCGGCCGGCGCGGCCAGCTACGGCGTGCAGGTGCAGGCCACTTCGGCGGCGGGCTGCGTGGGCCCGGTGCAGCGCCTCGTGGTGCAGCCCGATGCCAGCAGCGTGAATTTGCAAGTAGCCTCGGTAGTCGAAACCGATAACACGCGGGTGGAGGTAAGCCCGCTGGCAACTTCTGGCGTAGCGGGGACCAGCGTGCGGGTGCTGCGCCGGGTGGCTGGCGTGGGCAGTTTTGCCCAGGTGGGCACGCTTGCCGCCACGGCCACGCTCTACACCGACCAGGGCCTCGACGCCGCGGCCAATAGCTACGAGTACCAGTTGGAGTTGACCAACGCTTGCGGCACGGTGCTGCGCAGCCCGGTAGTGCAAACCATCCGCCTCCAGGCCAGCGCCAGCCCCGGCCTGGGTGGTAGCAATCAGGGCGCGGCCGTGCTGCGCTGGAATGCCTACGTGGGCTTCGCGGTGCAAAGCTACCAACTCTACCGCCGCCTCGACGGCGGCCCCTGGGTACTGCTGAATACGCTGCCCGCCACGACTTTGCAGGCCACTGTGCCCAATACGTCGGCCACGACGGTGGGCACGGCGGCGGGCTTCCGCCACGAGTTTCGGGTGGTGGCCACCGGGGCCGCGCCGCTGCTGGCCCGCTCCAACACGGCCGTGGTGGAGTTCAGCAACCCGCTGCGCACCTACAACATCATCACCCCCAACGGCGACCAGCAAAATGACCGGTTCGTGGTCGATAACCTAGCCCTGTACCCCGGCAACGTGCTGCGTATCTTCAACCGCTGGGGCCGCGAGGTATTTGCCGCCACCAACTACCAAAACAACTGGGGCGAGGCCGCCGACGTGCAGCCCGGCACCTATTACTACCTGCTGACGCTGCCCACCGGCCCCGCCCTCAAGGGCTGGGTAGAAGTGGTGAAGTAGCGGTTAGTTTTTAGTGTCTGGCAACGGCCGTCATGCTTCGACTTCGCTCCGCTGCGCTCAGCATGACGGCTAGCCAGCCGGAGCCGTGGCCTCAACGAAGGCCGCCAGCAGCCGCCGAAACCCCGCACTGCGGGCGATGAGCAGCCGCAGTGCCCCAATGCCCGTGAGGGCCACCGCAATGCCCGCCAGCACATCCAGCACGTAGTGGTGGCTGGTGTACACGGCCGCAAACCAGATGCCCAGCATAATGATGAGAAAGAACAGGTTAAATGCGCTCCTCTTATTCTTGAGCGCATAGAACAACACCACTACCGGGTAGGCCGAGTGCAGCGAGGGCATGGCCGCGAACACATTGGCGTTCTTGGCATAAATCCCCTGAAAAACGCCCGCCCCGACCAGCGCGTCAAACCGCGCCAGGCCCGCCGTGCTGCCCATCGTGAGCGGTACGAAGGCCAGCCCGTGCTGCTGCCCAAACCACGGCGGCGCGGCCGGGTGCAGGTAGTAAATGGTGAACCCGATGAGATTAACCAGCAAAAACGTCAGCGAAAACTCGAAGAACAGCCGCCGATTGGCAAAGAACAAATACCCTGCAAAGCCCAGCGGAATCGGTACCCAGCAGAGGTAAAAAATGCCGCACAGCAGGTCGAACGCCGGGTGATTATGAAGTAAGAAAAACTCGTTGGGCGTGAGTAGCTTGCCCTCGCTCATTATCCCGAAAAAGCGTTGCTCGGCGTGGTAGATGCCGGCCACGTCCACGGCCCGGTAGGCGTAGTTGGGAAAGGCCCGCATGTAGTCATACAATATCCAGAACACCACGAAAATGGAGAAGCCAGTGATGAACCGGCGCGTGGTATCGGAAAGGAAGTAGCAGCCGTTGCACAGCCCCACCAGCACCAGCTGCTCGGGCCGGAAGCCAATCAGCAGGCAGGAGAACAGTAGGTAGGCCGCCGACAGCGCCGGTACCAGCCAACGGCCGCGTCCGGTGGAGGGGCGCGGCGGGAGGGGCGCGGCAGAAGGAGTTTGGTTCGTCATGTATGAAGACTACACCTGAAACCGCTCTACGACTGGCTCTCGCGTAGCAGGGTTAGAGCCTTTCAGTTCGACGTACTTCACATTGGGCACCCAAAAGGTGCCGCCCTCGATACGCAGGAAAATGCGGTCCAGTACGCTCTGCTTGTTGGCGATGGCGGTGTACACGTGGAAGGCGTGGTCGGGTCCGGCCTTCATCAGGTAAAAGGGGCGCTTGCTATAAGCCGCGAAGCGCAGCTCGTACTTGTCGGGGCCGATTTTCTTAGCCTTCACGCCGTAGGCGAATTTGCGCTGGATGAAATTCAAATCCTGCTGCTGGCCCTGCTCGGCGTAGCGTATCCAAAAGATGCGAATGGGCTCGTCCTCATCTACTTTACCAGCGCCATCTACATTGAGCTGGTAGATAACCGTGTTGGTATTGGGGTCGCGCTGGAGGTAGAATAGTTGGTTGGGAATACCGTTCGGCACCGGAAACTTCGGCTCGGGGGCGGGCGCGGTGGCATCGGCACGCAGGCTACCCATCAGTAAGCCCAGCATCAGCAGCACGGCCGCCGCGGCTGGCTTGGCGGTAGCGGCCGGCGCGGCGGTTACTTGCGCTTCCTGCGCCAGCAGCGCCCGCTTGGCTTGTAGCAGCCGCGACACGGCCGTGACGTTGGCCAGCACCGCTAGCACGGCCAGCGGGAAGGTAAAAATCGACATCGTCTCAAACACGTGAAACGGTACGCCCGGTACGAAAATCTTGTAGTCGCCGCCCAGCCAGTGCGAGGCTACCCCGCAAGCCAACGCGCTGACGCCCACCAGCACTACGCGCTCGGGGCGCTGCATGAGGCCGCCCTTGCACTCGATGCCCAAGCCCTCGGCCCGCGCCCGCGTGTAACTCACCATCATCGAGCCGATGAGGCCCAGGAAGCCTACCAGCGAGCTCAGAAAATAGTGGTGCGCCACCAAGTAGTAGCAGATACCCAGGAAGGTGAACAGCTCGCTGTAGCGGTCAAGCACCGAGTCGAATAGCGCGCCATAAGTACTTTTCATGTTGCCCAGGCGGGCCACCTGCCCGTCGAGCATGTCGAAGAGACCCGCGAAGAGGATGAGCGCGCCGCCCCAGCCCACGTAGCGCAAATCGCCCCGGTTGCCGGCCTCCGCCCCCGCGATGAAAAGCCCGGCCACGCCTATATTAAGTAGCAGGCCGGTGAGCGTCACGGCGTTGGGCGTGAAGCCGATTTTAATCAGCAGCCGCACGAAGGGGTTGATAATTAAATAGATGCCTTGCTGAAGGGCGTCGCGAAGCTTGTCAAACGTCATAGAGCGGCGGGCAGCTTAAAAATCGATGCGGAAGCGCCCGCGAATGCCCCATTCGGCCACGTTGGGCCGGTCGAGATAGGTGAGGCGCTTCACCAAATCAAGCCGGAACAGCTTGAAAATGTTGGCCACGCCCACGCTGGCCTCGGCGTAGGGCTGTCGGCCCAGCGAGAAGGCCTGCTGCTCGCCGTGGCCCCGGTCGGCGCGCAAAAACTCGTAGAGGCCGGGGTTTTGGTCGGGGTTATTCTCGGCGCGCACGCCGCCGTAGAGCAGCTTCAGCGAGGCCACTTCGCGCAGCTTTAGGCGGCGAATGAGCGGCAGCTTATTGAAAATAAAGCCGTTAAAATTCTGGTCGATGAACAAGCTGGCGTAGTGGTCGCTCGAAAACTCCAGAAAATTCATCAAATTGTAGGAGTTCAGCTGGTACGAAAACGTCTGGTTGGCGCGGTGGATGTCGAGCAGCGGCCACGGCACCCGCCCGATAATGTAGCCGCCTTCGAGCTTCACGTCGGCGTGGCCCAACTGCGAGAGGTACACGCGCTTAGCCACGCTGGCGAGGATATTTTCGTAGCTGTACTCGCCGCCCAGCAGCCCGGGCAGGCCCGTCGTCAGGCGCAGCGTGTACACCGGGTTGGGCGTGATGATGGGCGTGCGGTAAAGCTTGCCCTGGTAAAACTGCTCGTTGGGCGCCCAGCGCAGCGTGAGCGATACCTCGCTGGTAGTCAGGCTTGGTACGGTGCGCGGGTTATCGGCGTCGGCGGTACGGTAGTAAAGGCCGCCAGCCGGCGATTGCTGCAAACTGCGGAAGCCCAGCGTGTAAGCAAAGTGGTTGCTGAACTCATGCACATAGTCGAGCCGGTACACGTCGTTGTAAGTGTAGCGGTCATTCACCCCGCGCTTGAAAGACAGCAGAAAATTGTCCTCCTGCACAAACTCCAAGTCCTGCCCCGGAATGCGCGTTTCGCGCTGCACGCTGGCCCGGATGAAATTCTGCGGAAACTTGTATATACTCTTGTTATTCAGCGAGTAAGTCGAGCTCAGGAAGTATTTCCACTTCTCGTCCTTGAAGCCGTAGGCCGCGTAAGTTTCGAAGAAAATGCGCGTGCTGAGCTCGGTAGTGGTGCGCCCGCCCAGCCGCAGCCGGAAGCCCTCGACGGGGTTGAAGCTGTAGAAGGTATTGGCCGGCCCCACCTCAAACGGCCCAAAGCCCTTGTAGCCCGAGAACAGAAAGGTAAACAGCGTGAGCGTGCGCCGAAACGACTTGATAGTCTGAAGGGTATCGACGTTTTTGTAAATCGTGCGCTCGACGGCCGAGAGGCTGTCGGGCCGGTTTTTTTGCCAGAACGCCTCGGTGCGGTTGTTGGTGCTATCGGCGGTAGTAGCGGCCTTTTCCGGCCCGGCAAACACGGCATCCGGTATCGGCTGATTTATCAAATAATTGGTAAACAGCACCGTGCGCCGGCCGTAAAAGCCCGAGCCTTTGCCGGGCGTCAGCCCAAAATCCACGTCCAGAATGCTCTTGCTGAGATGGTAGCGGCGGTCGGGGTTTTCGGCAAACTCCAGCCGCACCTCCAGACTTTTCACGAAGTTGAGGTTGATGCGGCGGTCGATGGTGAGGTAGGCCTGCTGCACGGCGTAGTGGCCGTCCATCGTCACGTAAAGCTTGCCCTTGAAGAGCATGTCGGCCCGGTTGCGCGGGTTGAAGGTCAGCTCGATAAGCTGCGGATTGTGCTGCTTGAGCGTGTCGGTGATGTAGTACTCGTAGAGCGTGGGCGCGGCCCCCGCGATGGGGCTCAGCAGCTGGTTGCCGAGCAGCGCCACGTTGTTGGCGTAGATGTCCACGTCCTGGTACATCCGGTTGAAGTACGCGCTGATACCCTCATTATCAATGAACTGCTTGTCGAACTGCACCTGCTTGTTGCCCAGCTCCACTACCTTGCGCGCCTCGGGACTCTGGCGGTAGTACTCGCGGCTCAGCTTTTCTTCGAGGTAAATAGGCAGAATATTCACCCCGCCCGTAGCGGCCGAATCCTGCTTCTTGAACAAGAACTGGTAGTTCTTGAAAATCTTCCGATTCTTGAACTTGTCCGATAAGTTGCTGAGTGAGAAAGCCATCTTCTCGTACTTATCATCCGTAACAAAGGCGTAGCTCTCGGGCCGGTTTTCGGGCTTGTGCTCGATTACCTGCCGGATGAGCGCCACGGCCGGGTTGTCCTTGTTCTTGTAGCGCGGCGGCTTGGTGCCCTTCACCACTACCTCGCCCAGCGTGGCCGAACTGGCGGCCAGGGCCACATTGAGCGTCTGCGGCGCGCCGGGCGTGATGGTTTTCGTAACCGAGCGGTAGCCGAGGTAGGCGAACACGACCGCCGTATTCGGGGCCGGTACTTGCAACTCGTAATGCCCGCTTTCATCGGTATTCACGCCCACGCCGGCCGCCGGCACGGCCACGCTCACGAAGGGCAGCGGCTGCCGGGTTTTGGCATCCGTGACGGTGCCGCTCACCGTGGTGGCCTGTGCCCAGGCCGGCCCGCCGCGCAGCAGCAGCAGGCACAGCAGCGCCACGCAGTAAAAAGGCCGGGTAAGCAGCGGATTCATTTAGAGCGAAATACGAAGTGCAGTTGCAGCGGGTAGTTGAAGCCGAAGCCCACCAGCAGCGATACTACTAGTTTAGCGAGCAGATAGTTGGCGCGGGCCACGTCGGCGAGCAAGTACATGCCGCCCGCGTTCAGCAGCAGGCTACCCAGCCACACCACGGCATACCGCCCGCCCTGAGACGCGGCGCGGTGCTGCGATACGTTAAAAACCTGGTGCCGCCCGAGATAAAAATTAGCAACGCCGCCCGCCACGTTGCCCACTACCGACGCCGCCACCGGCCCGGCGTGCAGCCCTTCGACCAGGCAAATAGTAGTCAGAAAATCGACGGCCGAGCCGGCCAGCGAGGCCGCCTGGGCTTTAAGAAAGCGGCGGAAATTCATCGAAGAAAAGCAAAGAGGCATCTGTCATTGCGAGCGCAGCGAAGCAATCGCACCTGTTCAGCGCCGCCATTCTGGTGCGATTGCTTCGCTGCGCTCGCAATGACAGTTCTTACCCTTTGGCATTCCACGGCTACAGCCATCGCAGCCCTAGCGCCAAATGCATGAGCCCCAGCGTGTACACGCCCGCCAGCACGTCGTCCAGCATTACGCCGTAGCCACCGGGTAGCTTCTCCATACTTCGGATACCCAGCGGCTTCACGATGTCAAAAAACCGAAACAGCACCAGCCCCACCAGCAAGCGCGGACCAGTGAGCGGCACGCCCAGCAGCCCCACCCACACGCCGGCTACCTCGTCTATCACCACGCGGTAGCTGTCCTTGCCCCAGGCCGGCTCCACGCGGTGAGCGGCCCAGGTGCCCAGCCCTAGCAGGCCCGCCGTGAGCAGGCCGGCCAGGGTTGGGTCGGTAGTAAGCACTTGGTTGGGAGCCAGGTACAGGGCCAGGCAGCAAGCGGCGGCGGCCACCGTGCCGCCGCCCTTGATATACCCGATGCCCAGCACGCTGGCAATGGCTTTGAACACGCTAGTAGCTGGTTTACAGCGAGCCCGACGCTTCGGTGAGGTCGGCGGGTTCGGCGATGTCGGCTAGCTGGGGCTCACCCATCACCTCGCGCAGGGTGTTGTGCAAGGTCACGAGCTGCTTGAAAATATCGTGCTCGGGGCGCTGGCTAACGTCCTCGGTCTGGGGCGATTTCAGGTAGAACGACAGCCACTCCTGCACGCCGCTCATGCCGGCGCGCTGGGCAAGGTCGATGAACAAGGCCAAATCAAGCACCAGCGGCGCGGCCAGAATCGAGTCGCGGCAGAGGAAGTTGATTTTAATCTGCATCGGGTAGCCGAGCCACCCGAAGATGTCGATGTTATCCCAGCTTTCCTTGTTGTCGCCGGCCGGCGGGTAGTAGTTGATGCGCACCTTGTGGTGCATGTCACCGTAGAGCGCCGGGTTGGTTTCGGGGTGGAAAATATCATCCAGCACGCTCAGCTTCGACACTTCCTTGGTTTTGAAGTTGTCGGGGTCGTCGAGCACCAGCCCGTCGCGGTTGCCCAGGATGTTGGTCGAAAACCAGCCTTTCACGCCCAGCGCCCGCGTTTGCAAGCCGGGGGCCACGATGGTTTTCATCAGGGTCTGGCCGGTTTTGAAGTCCTTGCCGGCCACCGGCACGCCGTTGAGGGCGGCCAGCTCCAGCAGGGCGGGCACGTCCACGGTCAGGTTGGGGGCACCGTTTACGTAGGGCACGCTCTCTTTTAGCGCGGCGTAGGCATATATCATGCTCGGCGCGATGTTGGCGGCGTTCTGGCGCAGGCCTTCCTCGAAGGCGGCCAGCGTGCGGTGCGTTTCGGAGGGCTCGTGGTAGATTTCGGTCGAACCGCACCACACCATAACCAGGCGGCTGCACCCGCGCTCAGCTTTGAAATTGCGGATGTCGGCGCGCACTTGCTCGGCCAAGTCAAGCTTGGTAATAAATTCCTTGACGTGCGTGCCGTCGAGGTTTTTGGCGTAGTTGCGGTCGAAGGCGGCCTTCATGGGCCGGATGGCTTGCAGCTCCTCCTTCACGGCGTGCAGCAGCATGGGCTCCAGCACCTTGGCGTGTAGCGCGGCCTCAAATACGTTGGCCTCGTACACGTCCCAGCCGCCAAACTCCACTTCGTTGATGTCGGCCAGTGGCACGAAATCCTTGATTTTGGGGTAATTATCAGTCGCGCGGTTGAGGCGGATATTGCCCATCTGGGTGAGCGCGCCCACCGGCTGGGCAATGTCTTTGCGCACGGCCATTACGCCCGCGATGAGCGTGGTAGCCACGGCGCCCAGGCCCGGAATGAGGATACCGAGCTTGCCGTCGGCGGGGGCCAGCCGGCCGTTAAAATCTTTCATGTAAGGGATAAAAGTGAGGAATGCCCAGGGAAGGAGCCGGCAGCGCGTGGGCCGGGGTATCGGCGTCGCAGGCTAGGTAGTTAAAGCTCAGGGGTAACAAAGCCGCTCGCCGAAAGCCACGGCGCGCCAAAAAGGCGCTAATAAATCAAATGTAAAAAGCCGGGGCAGAATGCCGCCAGCCGCCAGCAGACGCGCGAAGCCGCAAAATATTTGCTTGCCGTCTGCAAGCTCCACGCTGAAAAATTGATAAAAGCTTTACCGTAAGGTTATTTCGCTGCAAATATTTTTTAGTAAAGCAGGCACGCAATTATCTCGCGCTGGCCAGTAGTTTTTCGTTTCCCAGCGCAGCCGCCGGCGCCACCACCCGGTATACGGTGGCCGGGTAGCGGTGCCCCGGCACCTTGAAGGCCACGTGCAGTGCGCACGGCCCCGCCGCCTCCGGCGCTAGGCGCTGGTGCAGCGCCGCTGCCAGCAGCAGCTCGCTGCCAAGCTGTTGGCTTTCGTGCAGCAGGCCGGCCACTTCGCGCAGGCTGGCAGGCTCGTACTGGCGCGGGGCAGCCGCTGCGCCGGGCGTGGCCCAGCCCAGGCCGGCGGCCCCATTCAGGGCCAGCAAGGGTGCGCCCGCCAGGCGGCGCACACAGTCGCGCAGCTGGAAGTAAAGGGCCGTGACCGGGACCATCGAAGCGCTGGCGGCAGGCCAGGTAAGTAACAAGCTACCCAGCTGATACGGCCCCGCTGCCCCGCCGCTGGCCGCGATAGCCGGCTGGCACTCACGCAAGGCCTCGGCCAGCAAGGCGGCGTGCGCCGAGCGCGTGAGGCGGGTGGTATTGGGTAGCGCCACTAGTAATATCAGGCGCTCTTCGCGCCCGGCGTGGGCCGCCGTCGGGGCCTGCTGAAACCAGGCCTCCAAGCCAGTAGCGCGAAGTAGCCAGTACCACAGGCCAGGCTTTGGGGGTGCGGGTAACGATAAATTATTCATGCCTCTGAAAACAGCCCACAGGGCTGGACAATAAAAAAACCGCCACCTTTTCCCGAGTGCGCGAGCGCATTCGGGAAAAGGTGGCGGCCCTGTACCCAACCTTGTGCCAGTTAGCGGGCGAATTTACCAGAGTAGCCAAATAAGCTACTAATCAGCTTGTATTCGTAAGACGAAAATTTCTATACCTGCTGGTAGAGGCTAATCGTAGTGCGGATTTCCTGAAATATGAGCTTTTCCTTCAATCAATGAGGCAGCCTGAAACTCATTCACCGCTTCGCTAAGGTCGTACACTAGAACGCCAGGCAAGGCATTCTGGATGATGCTTGCGCCCGCCGCCGAGCGGTAGCCACCCGCGCAATGCACTAGCACCGGCTTATCGGCCGGAATCTCGCTCACGCGCTCGCGCAGCTCGGGCAGCGGGATGAGTAGCGCATTCTTAAACAGCGACTTTTCGGCCTCCGTGCGGTTGCGGATGTCTACCACCGTGAAGCGCTCGGGGTGCTTGTGCGCCTCGGCTACGTCCACGTCGGGGCTGGTGGCGGGTAGGGTAGTAGGGGCTAGTAGCGCGCCTTTGATATTGCCTTCGTAGCCGATTTTAGCGGCCTTGCGAATGACGGCGTCGAGCTGTATCTGCGTGTCGGCCAGTAGGTAAAACTTTTCATTCGGCCCCACTACCGAGCCCAGCCAGGTTTCAAACTTGCCGCCATCCATGAGGTTGATGGCCCCCGGCAGGTGGCCGGCGCGAAACTTGGCGGCCGGGCGCGTGTCGATGAGCAGCACGCCGGGCTCGGGCGTGGCGCCCGAGCTCAGGCGCGGCACCGAGCGCACGCTGTCTTCGAAGTTGGGCGCGCCGCGTTTGTTGAGCTGCACGTCGTGCCCGAAGTACTTGGGCATGAACGGCTGGTCTTCGAGCAACACCTTGATAAACTCCTGCTCCGACATGGGTTGCAGGGCGTAATTGGTAGTCAGCTCTTTGGCAATGGTGCTGTCGAGGTCGGGGCTGGTAGTTTTGCCGCACAGCGAGCCGGGGCCGTGGGCGGGGTACACCTTGGTGGTGCCGGGCAGGGCCATCAGCTTCTGGCGGGTGCTTTGGTAGAGCTGGGCGGCGAGGGCCTCGCGGGCGTGGCCGCCGGCGGCCTCATCTTCGCGCAGGTCGGGGCGGCCCACGTCGCCCACAAACAGCGTGTCGCCGGTGAACACGGCGCGGGTTTGGGCGGCCTCATCCAGGAGCAGCACGCTGATGCTATCGGGCGAGTGGCCGGGGGTATTGAGGGCGTGTAGCTCCACGGTGCCGAGCTTGAGGCGGTCGCCGTCGTCGAAGCTTTTGTGGGGGTAGGTGGCCCCCAACAGCTTGCTACAGTAGATGGTAGCGTCGGTTTCGCGGGCTATTTCGAGGTGGCTGCTCACAAAGTCAGCGTGGGGGTGAGTTTCAATCACCGCCACTATCTCGGCGTCGTGCTCGTCGGCGAAGTCGTAGTAAGGCTGGGGGTCGCGGCCGGGGTCGATAACGGCCATCTGGCGGCCAGCGCGCACCGCGTAAGAAGCGTGGGCCAGGCCTTTGTCGTAAAACTGCTGAATTTGCACCGCGGGGGTGCTACTACTGGGGAGGGGCATTGAGATGGAGCGGCCGCCGCCGAGTTAAGTTGCTGACTGCTTGGCGGCCAAGATAGGTAGACAGGCCAAATATAAGAATACGAAGCCAAAAAAACGTGGGCCCCGCGCCTAGGTTTCCGGCGGCTGCGTCGGGCTGCATCAGTCCCGGTTGCCACCGGTCTGGCCCCGGCTGCCAGCCTCTGCTACCGTACCGGCCAAGCCGCAAAAAGCCTCGTTCCGGGCGAAACGAGGCTTTTTCGTGAGCGAGGCGGCTGGCTAGTTGAGGTCGTCGCCCATGCCGCCGCCCTGGCGGCGCTCCTGCATTTTGGCGCGGCGCTCGGCCAGCATCTGCTGGTACTTGGTGTACTGGTCGGGGGTGAGCACGGTCTGGAGCTGGCCGTTGAATTTGTCGCGGCCGGCGCGCATGGCTTGGCCCATCGCGCGGCGGCCGCCGCCTGCATTCTGGATGGCTGTTTGCATCTCCTGGCGCTGGGTGGCCATCAGCTGCTGCACTTTGGCTTGCTGGTCGGCGCTCAGGTTCAGCTCTTTGGCCAGGCGCTGGGCCTGGGCTTCAGCCTGCTGCTCGGGGGTGCGGCCGGCGCGGTTCAGGGGTGCCGTTTGGGTGGCGGGGGTGGTTTGGGCCTGGGCGGCCGAGGTCAGGGCCAGGGCGGCGAGTAGGAAAAGGGCGTTTTTCATGAGTTGAGAAAGAGAAAACTAGAAACTCTTGGAAGCTGGCCGGGGCCGAAGGTTTAAGCCGGGTGTAGTAGCGCGAACTTTGTAGTTCGCGCTACTACCAACCTACGCTTTGGTTTTGGCCTTGTCGCCGTGCTTGCCACCTTTGTGGTGGCGCTCCTGCTTCATAGCCATGAGTTTGCTGTACTGGTCGGGCTTCAGTACGCCTTGCAGCTGGGCCTGGTATTTGGCCTGGCCGGCTTTCATGGCCTCGTGGCGGGCTTGGCGCTGGTCGGCGGTGGGGTACTGCTCTTTCAGGGCCTTGGCCTCCTGGGCCTGGGCCAGTAGTATCTGGCGCACTTGGGGCTGCTGGTCGGCGGTGAGGCCCAGCTTCTTGGTGAGCATGGCGGTGTGGCGGTCGGCGCGCTGCTCGGGTGTTTTGGCCTGGTGGTCGCCTTTCTTATGGTCGCCCATGCGATGCACGCGGTGGGTGGGCAGCTGGGTGGTAGTTTGGGCAAAGCTGGCGGTAGCGAAGGCCATAGAAGCCAGCAAAAGCAGGGACTTTTTCATAACGAATAAAAAGCGGAAGGGGAAAGAAGAAAACCGGAAGCGCAGCCGCGCCATCTTGCGGATGCCAGGATACTTACAAGGAGCGCGCCAACGCGGCGAATAGGTACAAAAAAGCCCTTTTCAAACGCTGAAAAGGGCTTTTTTATCGACGGAAAGGCGATTGCCCCTAGTGCGCCGTAGTGTGCAGCTGGCTAATGCGGGCGGCCTTGTTCTGCTGGTACTTAGCATACTGCGCCGGCGTGAGCACGCCCTGAATCAATTCCTCCGACTTAGCGCGGTCGAAGGCCATCGCGGTTTTGAGGGCGGCGGGGTCGCCCTGGTGGGCGGTGCGGTCGGCATCCATGTGCTGGCGCGTGAGGAGCAACACCTGGCGCAGGCGGGTCTGCTGCTCGGCCGAGAGGCCCAGCTCCTGGGTCAGGCGCGCTACCTGGCTGTTGACGGCCGCCTGCACGGCGGGCGTGGGCGGCGGGGTAGTCTGGGCGCGGGTGGCGGTGGCTGCCAACGTCAGGAAGGCGGCGAGAATAAGCGACTTTTGCATAATTAAAACTGGAAGAAAAATAATGAAAAAGAGGGGCGTATCGACTAGGCAAGCACCGGGCCAGGCGGTGGCGCGCCCGCAAGTTTACGCACCGCGCCCAGCCCAGCCAGTCTGGCCGGGGCCGGCCGGGCTGCGGTAGTCGCAAAGTTTCGCGTATTTTCGGCCCGCCGTGCTGTACCCCAGCATTATCGAAACGCTAACCACTCGTTACTATTTCCTCCCCCCAAACCTCTACTTCATGCCGAGTATTTTTGCTAAGAAACCGCTTGCTCAGCTGCTGGGCGAAGCCAACTCCGGCCACGGCGGCCTCCAGCGCACGCTGGGCGCGGCCAACCTTGTGGCCCTGGGCGTGGGCGCCATCATCGGGGCGGGCCTGTTTGTGCGGACCGCCGCCGCCGCTGCCCAGGCCTCGGGGCCAGGCGTTACGCTGGCGTTCATCGTGGCGGCCATTGGCTGCGCCTTTGCCGGGCTTTGTTACGCCGAGTTTGCGGCCATGATTCCGATTGCCGGCTCGGCCTATACCTACGCCTACACCACGATGGGCGAGTTTGTGGCCTGGATTATCGGCTGGGCGCTCATCATGGAGTACGCCCTGGGGGCGGCTACCGTGTCCATTGCCTGGAGCGAGTACCTCAATAAGCTCTTGGAAATATTCGGGATGCAGATACCCTATAATCTCTGCCACGCCCCGGCCGAGGGCGGCTGGCTCAACCTGCCGGCGCTGCTCATTATCGTGGCGCTCAGCTTGTTGCTCATCAAAGGCACGCAGGAGTCGGCTACCTTCAATGCCATAATCGTGGTCGTGAAAGTGGCCATCGTATTGGTATTCATCGCCGTAGGTTGGCAGTTCATCAACCCCGCCAACCACACGCCCTACCTCATCCCAGCCAACCAGCCCGACGTGCTCGACAAAACCGGCAAGGTGCTGATTTCCTATAAGGACTACTTCAAGCACGGCGTGGGCGGCATCGTGGGCGGCGCGGCCATCGTGTTCTTCGCCTTCATCGGCTTCGACGCCGTGAGCACGGCCGCGCAGGAGGCTAAAAACCCCAAGCGCGACATGCCCATCGGCATTCTGGGCTCGCTGGTGGTGTGCACCATTCTCTACATCCTGTTCGGCCACGTGCTGACGGGCGTGGCCAACTGGACCGAGTTTGCCGACCCCACCAAGGGCCGCGAAGCCAGCGTGACCTACGCCATCGCCAACCACATGCCTGGCTACGGCTGGCTCGCCAACACCGTGACGGTGGCCATCCTAGCCGGCTTCACGTCGGTTATCCTGGTAATGCTCATGGGCCAGAGCCGCGTATTCTTCTCGATGGCCAACGACGGCCTGATGCCCAAAGCTTTCTCCGAGCTGCACCCCAAGTTCCGCACGCCCTACAAGTCTAACCTCGTGCTGCTGGTGTTCGTGGGCGCATTCGCGGCCTTCGTGCCCGGCTCGCTGGCCGGCGACCTCACGTCGTTTGGCACGCTGCTGGCCTTCGTGCTGGTGAGCGTGGGCATCTGGATTATGCGCAAGTCGGACCCCGAGCAGCCGCGCCCGTTCCGCGCGCCGCTTTCCACGGTGGGCTTCCCGCTGGTGCCGTTCATGGGCGCCATCATCTGCGGCGGCATGATTTACGCCCTCGATACCTTCACCCTGCAAGTGGCCTTCGCCTGGATGGCGCTGGGCTTCCTGGTGTACTTCATCTACGGCAAGCGCAACTCGAAGCTGCAACAAGGCATCGTGGTGGTGCCCAAGGAGATGGACGAAGAAGCTTTCATCAAGCCCAACTCGCCAGGTAGCGAGTACTAGGCAAGAAGTTGTCTGCATCAAAAAGCCCCGTCAGCTGCGTGCTGGCGGGGCTTTTTCGGCAATAAGCTAAGGCAGCGGCTGCGCCAGAATACCTTCGATAAACGCTGCGAAGCGCTCATCGCTGGGACGGATGGCATCGGGCGAGCGCATCGCGCCCGTGCGGTCGAGTACGAGGTAGTGTGGCACGCCGGTTATCTCAAACTCGCGCAGTAAGCGCGCCGTGACGGGGTTGGTAAAGCGAAAATGGCTGGCCTGGCCGCCGCGCAGCCGGCCGAGCGCTTTGCGCCAGTCCTTCGCATCGCGGTCGATGGAAAGGTAGAGTACGCTCAGGCCCTGCGTCTGGTAGCGCTTGGCCACGGCGGCCGAGGCGGGCAGCTCCTCTAGGCACGGCGCGCACCAGCTGGCCCATATATCGAGCAGCAACACGCGGCCCTTGTGCTGGCTCAGCAGCGCCGCCAGCGGCTGCGCCGGGCCGGCCGGGGCGTCGAGCGAGTCGGTGAAAACCTCGCGCCGGTACGAGCGCAGGGGCACGGTGGGGTCGCCTTTCAGGGCGCGCACAAACTCGGTGTAGGGTGCTACCCAGATTTGGTAGTCGGCCAGCAGCCGCCGGATATCTACGTGGTGGGGTGCCGTTTCCAGAATATAATGACAGGCCCAGGCCCGCTGAAAGCCCTGGTAAATTTGCTTAGCCATCGTGTAGCGGGCGCTGACGATGGGCTGCCGGCCCGCCCGCAGGCACTGGTAGGCCGCATACGCGCTCAATGTCGGGGGCAAGCCCGCCGGACAGGCCGTAGGGGCCCGGCGCTCATACACCGTGAGAATGCCACTACCTGCCGTCACCGAATCGACGTAGGCGGGCGTGAGCACGCGCAGCGGGTCTTTAGGGAGCTGATAGCTGGCAGGCAGCAAAAGCGTTCGAAATATGCGCAGCCGCAGGTTTTGGGCGAGCAAAGAAGCTACTTCGGGGCGGATGCCGGGCGTGCGCTGAAGCTCGGCAATCAGCGCCTCGCTGGTACGCTTGAGCTGGGACCAGTCGCGCAAAAACTGGTCGAGCGGCACCTTGCTGTGGGGTACATTCATCTCGAAGAAGAAGCTATCCAGGCCCACGGCGCTTTGCCATACTTTGTGGCAAAAATCGAGTTCGGCCTAGTGGCGGCCCCGAAACTCGAACGTATAGCGCAGCTCGTTGAAAAGAATATCTACCGTGTCGCCGGGCATTACTACCAGCGTCGGCGGCTTGAAATAGTACTGCCCGGGCGGCGGCTGCCGCTGCCCGGGCCTTCGCCCCGGTTTGAAAGCTGGGAAATAAGCCAACGTAGGCGAGTAGCTGTTCTCGTTGAAATGAACGAAACAAACGCTGCCCGGCCGGATAGGGCCGCTTTTGCTGGCTAGGTAGATATTGTGGTAGTAGATTTCGTAGCGACTGGTGCCGGGCAAGCCGCGCACCACGGCATCGGGCGGCGCGGCCAGGCTGGCGCGGCCCCAGAAACCCAGGAGTAGTAGGTAGCTAAAGTACAGTAGCGTAGTAAGCTTGGGCATAGCGCAACAAGTGAAAGGGCATCGGGTGAATGGACTGTCGCTCAACAGCGAAAGCACATTTACTCGATGCCCTAACAACTCAAATTGCACACGCAGCTTATCATCTACTCGCGCAACCCAACAATCAGCCCGCGCAGCGGGCGTATCCGTTAAATCCTAAAAATCCGTTTTAATCTGCGGTCTTCACCTCGCTTTGCAGCTTGAGCACCTTGTCGCCGTTCTCCTGCACTATCACGAGCGCGGGGTCGTCGGCGGTGCCGTTGCGGGTGATTTCACTGCCTTTGATTTTGCGCGAAATGTGTTCTTTGTGGACGCTTTCAATTTTGCCGGTGGCCGTGCCGGTGCCGTATTTCCAGCTAACAGTGGTGCCTTTACGCATAAGATAGGGGAGGGGAAAAGGGTTGTGGGCTAGGCTTACGCAGCCTTTCGCCGGTGGTTATGCGAGGCCGTATCGGCTGCTTTCGCTACCTTACCGGCCGCAGCAGCTTTCCGGGCAAACTGCAACTTATTCCGGCTCTCTTTTTATCGACTGCACGTTGACTTTCCTTTGTAAAAATGCCCCGCGCCTCGGGCTGGCGCTGCTGGGCCTGGGCGCGGCGCAGCCCGCGCTGGCGCAGCCCGGCACCTTCCCGCGCAATGGCGTGTACGACCAGCGCCCCGGCCTCTACGCCTTCACCCACGCCACCATCCAAACCGACTACCAAACCCAGCTCAAGGACGCGACGCTGGTAATAAGGGAAGGGAAAATCGTGGCCGTGGGGCCATCGGCTACGGTGAAAATACCGGCCGGCGCGGTAGTGCAAGACCTGAGCGGCAAGTACTTGTATCCCGGTCTGGTCGATATTTTTACCAGCTACGGCGTGCCCGAGGCCAAAGCGCCCGAGCGCCAGGGCCGGCGCGGCGGCCCGCAGTTCGACTCCCAAAAGGCCGGCGCCTTCGACTGGAACCAGGCCATTCACCCCGAGGTGAACGCCGCCGAGTTGTTCAAGGTCAATGCCGAGCAGGCCAAAACCTACCGGGCGCTGGGCTTTGGGGCGGTGCTCACGCAGCAGCCCGACGGCCTCATGCGCGGCACGGCGGCGCTGGTGAGCCTCAACTCCGACCGCAAGGAAAATGAGGTGCTGCTGCTCGACCGGGCGGCCAGCGGATTATCCTTTGACAAAGGCACATCGACCCAGGACTACCCCAGCTCGCTGATGGGCAGCATCGCGCTGCTGCGCCAAACCTACCTCGACGCGCAGTGGAACCAGCGCAACCCGCGCCGCGAGCAAAACCTGTCGCTGCTGGCCCTCACGCAGCAAAAGCCGCTGCCCGCGCTGTTTGAGGTACGCGACAAAAACTCGGCCCTGCGCGCCGACCGAGTGGGCGACGAGGCGGGCGTGCAGTACATCATCAAGGGCCGGGGCGACGAGTACCAGCGCCTGCCCGAGCTGAAAACCACCGGGGCCACCTTCGTGGTACCCGTCAATTTTCCCGAATCGTACCAGGTTGAGGATGTGTACGATGCCCAGCGCATCGCCCTCGAAGACATGCAGCACTGGGAGCAGGCTCCCGCCAACGCCGCCCGCCTGCGTCAGGCGGGCGTGGCCTTCTGCCTCACGGCGGCCGACCTCAAGGACAAAACCAAGTTCTGGCCCAACCTCCGCAAGGCCGCCCGCTACGGCCTCAGCGAGCAGGATATTTTGCAAGCCCTCACGGCCACGCCCGCCCGCCTGCTGCGCGCCGAAGGCGAAGTAGGCAGCCTGCGCCCCGGCCTGCAAGCCAACTTCCTGGTGTGCTCGCGCCCGCTGCTGGCCGATGATAACGTGCTACTCGACAATTGGGTGCAGGGCGAGCGCTACCAGCTTAGTACCCTGCCCACCGACTACCGGGGCGTGTATGCCTTGCAACTGGTAACGGCCGATAAAATCCTGAAAGATGAGTATAAAATCAGCGCCGACCTGCGCCTGCTCATCCAGGGTAGCAAGCCCGAAGCGCCCGAGCTGCGAGTGGTACCCACGGCTGGCGACACCGTGCGCGGCAGCATCATGGTGAGCACCGAGCTGGCGACGATAGTTTTCAACCCGGAAGACAAAACCAAGAAAAAGCCGGCCAAACCCAACAACGACAGCCGCCCGCCCGCCAACGAAGGGGCTACCCGCCTCAGCGGGTATTACGATGCCGCAACCAAAACCTTCCGGGGCGATGGGCTGCTGGCGCAGGGGCTGAATGCGCCGGGCATCCCCGTAACCTGGAGCGCCCGCCGCCTCGACGAAGCCAGCCGCCAGGCGCGCCTCGACACGGCCAAAGCGCCCAAGCCGCTGGTGCTCGGCCCCGTCACCTACCCGATGGGGGCCTACGGCCTCGGCGCGGCCCCCGCGCAGGAAACGGTGCTGATTAAAAACGCCACCGTGTGGACCAGCGAAAAAGCCGGCAAGCTGGAGAATACCGACGTGCTGCTGAGCGGCGGCAAGATTCAGAAAATCGGCCGAAACCTGGCCGCGCCGGCCGGGGCGCGCACCATCGATGGCACCGGCAAGCACCTCACGCCGGGTATTATTGACGAGCACTCGCACCTAGCCATTGCCGAGGGCGTGAACGAGGGCACCCAGGCCGTGACGAGCGAGGTGCGGATTGGCGATGTCATTGACCCCGAAGACGTGGGCGTGTACCGCGATTTGGCGGGCGGCGTGGTGGCGGCGCAGCTGCTGCACGGCTCGGCCAACCCCATCGGTGGGCAGTCGGCCTTGATAAAAATGCGCTGGGGCGCGACCGGCCAGGAAATGAAAATCGCCGACGCGCCGGGCTTCATCAAGTTCGCGCTGGGCGAAAACGTGAAGCAAAGTAACTGGGGCGAGCTCAACATTTCGCGCTTCCCGCAGACGCGCATGGGTACCGAGCAGGTGTTCGTGGACGCCTTCACCCGCGCCAAGCAGTACGAGCAAGAGTGGCTGGCCTACAATAAATTATCGAAAGCGCAACAGGCCAAGGCCGACGCCCCGCGCCGCGACCTGGAGCTGGACGCGCTGGTAGAAATCCTGCACGACACGCGCCACATCACCTGTCACAGCTACGTGCAAAGCGAAATCAACATGCTGATGGGCGTGTCCGACCGCATGGGCTTCAAGGTCAATACCTTTACGCACATTCTGGAAGGCTACAAAGTGGCCGACAAGATGAAGGCGCACGGCATCAACGCCAGCACCTTCTCCGACTGGTGGGCCTACAAAAACGAGGTGCGCGACGCCATTCCCTACAACGCCGCCATCATGCACCGCGTCGGGTTGAATGTGGCCATCAACTCGGACGACGCCGAAATGAGCCGCCGCCTCAACCAGGAAGCCGCCAAGAGCGTGAAGTACGGCGGCGTGCCCGAAACCGAGGCCCTGGAATTCGTCACCATCAACCCCGCCCGCATGCTGCACCTCGACAGCCGCATGGGCAGCATCGCGGTGGGCAAAGACGCCGACGTGGTGCTCTGGAACGACAACCCGCTGAGCATCTACGCCAAAGCCGAAAACACCTTCGTAGACGGCCGCGAGTATTTCAGCCTGAAGCGCGACGCCGAGCTGCGCCAGCAGCGCGACCGCGAGCGCCAGCGCCTGGTGCAAGCCATGCTGGCCGCCCGCAAAGCCGGCGCCCCCAGCCAGGCCCCGAAGGAAAAAGCCGCTACCCACTGGACCTGCGACACGCTGGGCCAGGAAGGTGAGGCGAGTAAATAGGCGAGCAAACAATTGATAGGCAATAAAATGGACTGTCATGCTGAGCGCAGCGCAGCGGAGTCGAAGCTTATCATTAGCAGAGTAATTT